>JAJFLU010000044.1 GCA_021772515.1 Opitutales bacterium | reverse complement strand
ATGAGCATCCAGCAGATTCTAAAAAGTGAAACGATAGTTTGCTTCGTTCCGGATCGCAGGAAAGCCGAAGCGGTTCGCAATGTCATCGAAGGTGAAATTTGCCCCGATGTTCCCGCTTCAATTCTGCGAGAGCACCCGGATTGTCACTTTCTACTGGATGAATCGGCTGCCTCACTCCTAAATTAACTGTTAGGTTTCATGTCCCATCCAACACTGTCAATTCCGGGATTTGTCGATCTACAGGTTAACGGTTTCCTCGGGGTCAATTTTTCTGATCCAAATCTAACTGAAGAAGCTTTTGTAGAGGCTTCGCGGGGTCTGCTCTCACGGGGCACATCGGCATTTCTGCCAACGCTGATAACGGGTCCTGTGGAAATGTATGAACGAAATCTTCCCATGATCGCCCATGTAATTCAAACCGATGAATTCAGGGGGCGGCTTTTGGGAATCCATATTGAGGGGCCATTTATCTCACCGCAATCGGGCGCGGTGGGCGCACATCCGCCTGTAGAAGTCCGCCTGCCCGACTCCAGATTATTAGAGAAAATGTTGGAATGGGCAAACGGGTGCATAAAGCTTATTACATTGGCTGCCGAACTTCCAGGAGCCGATGCCGTGGCCAGGCAGGCCAAAGCCGCAGGCATTACGGTTTCCATCGGGCATTCCCTGGCTGCGCCGGAGGATATTGAGAGGTTGGGCAGAGCAGGAGCAAACGTTGTAACCCACCTCGGCAATGGTCTGCCCAATTTATTGCCACGGCATGAGAATTTTATCTGGAATGTATTGGCCGACGATAACTATACCGCAATGGTTATTGCTGATGGCCATCACCTGCCGCCACCCATTCTCAAATCTATTATTCGAGCAAAAACAGTGGGCCGCATCATTGTAGTCAGCGATGCCTCTCCCATTGCCGGGCTTCCACCGGGGAAATATAATACTATGGGAAATAACGTTGTTTTAGAACCGTCCGGCCGCATTTATAACTTCGAAAAACAATGCCTCGTCGGCTCGTCGGCAACCATGCTTCAATGCATCAACCACCTGGCCGGTCTTGATTTCCTATCTATAGATGAATTGATCACTGTCGGGTATAAAAATCCACTAAAGCTAATCGGGTCATCCATCGAAGACATAAACGAGAAGTTTTCTTCAAAATTATATTATGATTTGAATCGCCGCTTTTTTCATATAGAAAATGAAAATTAGAAGACGAAATATCATGAACCTTTCTCCTTCCAGATACAAGATTGAGCAATTTACAGGCGTTAGTTTCCGGTTACGAAACCCTTCTTCTATCGATAAAGACGGATTTGATAGACCAATTCCCGATGCGGCTAATGAATGAGTAAAACTTTCCGGGTATCAAATGAATGCCATGACCGATACCGGCGTAGAGGCTCATTCCGACAGGATTGAGCCCTATATGCATGAAAAAATCGAGAATGAGCTTTATAAATTTATCATCAGGACACCGGATCGGCGTTCCTTTTGCCGCCCGTTCCGGTCTTTTTTGTAAACGTTAATGAGGTTACACAATAGATTCTTGTCCGAAACACCGACATCCTGTTGGAAATGGACGGGGTGAATACCGTTCGCATTGGTCAGTCAATGAAGAATTTTTCCCAAACATATTGATTTACTGAATTATCAAAATCGCCTGGAAAAAGATTTGAATTCACATATAAGCCGGTTTAATTCTCCATAAATGCGTGATTTGAGGGTAATGTTCGACGAGAATTGCCAAGATTGAAGTTGAGCTTGCATTTGTTACGCCGACATGGTCAAAATTTAATATGTTAACTGAAAAAACGACATTAACCGCAGATGGCGAGGCCGGAATTGAGGATCGCGATGTGGTGTTGCGAATCGAGGGCCTGAAAACTTATTTTTACACGGAGGAGGGGGAGATTCCGGCGGTTGATGGTGTGGATTTAACTTTGGAAAGGGGGAAGACCTTGGCCATCGTGGGTGAGAGTGGGTGCGGTAAGAGCGTCACCGCTTTTTCGATTCTTCGACTCATCCAGAAGCCGGGCAAGATTTTGGGAGGAAAGATAAAATTTTTTCCGAAGGGTGGAGAGGTGATCGACATGGTTGCTTTAGATGAGAAGGACGATCGGCTTTATCACGTGCGAGGCGGATGTATCAGCATGATATTCCAGGAACCGATGACGGCGCTGAGTCCGGTGCACACAATAGGTAGCCAGATTTGCGAGGCCATTTTATTGCACCAGGAGGTTACCAAAACCGAAGCGCGGCGGTTGGCGGCGGAGATGCTGGAGAAGGTCGGTATTCCTAACCCCAGCGAACGCCTCAACCAATACTCGCACGAGATGAGTGGGGGCATGCGCCAGCGTGCCATGATTGCCATGGCTCTGGTCTGTCGGCCGGAAGTGCTCATTGCGGACGAACCGACGACGGCCCTAGACGTGACTATTCAGGCACAGATTTTGAGATTGATTAAAAACTTACAGAAGGAGATCGGTACCTCGGTTATCTTTATTACCCATGATCTTGGTGTGGTTGCGCAGGTGGCCGATGATGTGGCGGTGATGTATTTGGGCCGCGTGGTGGAAAGGGCCTCGGTGCGGGAGGTGTTGAAATCTCCACTGCATCCCTATACCGCTGCCTTGCTCGAATCGCTTCCCTGCATGGACAGTCTCCAAGAACATTTGCCAGCTATAACCGGAAGCGTTCCTTCATTGACGGAAATACCGGCCGGGTGTCCCTTTCATCCCCGCTGTTCGCACGCCGAGGCGGGTGTCTGCGATGTTGGAGGACCGCCCAATCTCGAAGCACTCAATAACGGTCGCCTAGTTGCCTGTTTGCGCGCAGAAGAAATAGCACAGGCTCATTCCTAACCATTGGCGAGGCAAAAATCATGATACCATTGGAAATCAATTCACCCACCGAAACAGAGCGCGAGACAACCGAAACGGATCTTCTTTTGAGTGTTCGTAATCTGTGTAAATTTTTTCCCGTTTTCAGTCGTGGGTTCTTGAAAAAACAAATCGCTACCATCAAGGCTGTGGACCAGGTTTCTTTTGATTTGAAGCGTGGAGAAATCCTTGGTCTGGTGGGAGAAAGCGGTTCTGGAAAAACTACCTGCGCACGAACTATTCTGCGGGCTTTGCAACCGACGGCAGGAGAAGTTCTGTTTCGGGCGAACGGCAAGTCTATTGATCTGGCCAAGGTCCCGGAGCGCGACCTGAAAGCTTTGAGAACGAAGATGCAAATGATCTTTCAGGACCCCTTTTCGTCTTTGAATCCCCGCATGACGGTGGGCGCTATCGTGGGCGAGCCGCTGACCATCCACCGTTTGGCTAAAGGTTCGGAATGGGAAGATCGCATTGTGGAAATGCTGCGTAAGGTTGGGCTGAAACCCGAGCACCGCCAGAGGTATCCACACGCTTTCAGCGGTGGCCAGCGCCAGCGCATCGGGATCGCCCGCGCACTTATCATGCAGCCATCTCTGGTGATCGCAGACGAAGCGGTGTCGGCACTCGACGTATCGGTGCAAGCGCAGGTCATCAATCTGCTCAAAGACCTGCAAAACGAGTTCAACCTGACCTACATTTTCGTGGCCCACGACCTCAGCGTGGTGCGGCACGTATGCGACCGGGTGGCCGTTATGTATGCTGGAAAAATTGTAGAGATAGCGCCTACGCGAGACCTATTCGAAACCCCCCGGCATCCTTATACCAAAGCACTTATTTCGGCCGTTCCCAACCCCGATCCAGACATCAAACTAGATTTTTCAATCGGTGGCGAAGTAGCCGATCCTGGAAAACTGCCGCCCGGTTGCAGTTTTCATCCCCGCTGCCCCGAATGCTTTGCGCCGTGCAAAATCGAATCCCCCGAATTGATCCGCACGGAAGAAGGACGCCAAACCGCCTGCCACCTCGACAGACCCCAGGCATCCGAGGAATTGCCCTAGAGCCGGATACTACAAAGTCATTTCCAGCACCCGTTCTTTGATCCACGCATCAATGCGGTTTTTAAGGTTCGGCTTGCCTTGAACTCGTCTGTATTCCAAATAAATCCATGAACCTCCTCTATCTGCATGCACACGACGCGGGTCGCTACATCAGCCCTTTTGGCCATAACGTACCCACCCCTCACCTCATGAACCTCGCCCGTGAGGGCACTCTCTTCCGTCAAGCTTATTGCGCCGCGCCCACTTGCTCCCCCAGTCGGGCCGCGCTTCTCACCGGCGTCACACCTCACCAGAGCGGAATGCTCGGACTGGCCCATCGCGGTTTTGAGCTGAGCAATCCGGAGCGCCATCTCGCTGCTTTCCTTGGGCGCAACGACTTCGAAACCGCACTCTTTGGCGTCCAGCACGAATTCAATTCGGACAGGAACAGCCTTCCTTACTCAATATATGAGAAACCCCAACTCAATTTCGATGAGAAAACCGCACAACTTGCGGCGGATTACTTAAATCAACCCAAAGATCGTCCATTTTTTCTCTCCACCGGATTTTTCTTCCCTCATCGTGAATTCGTCAGCGCGGAAGGTGACGTCAATCCGGCTTATGTCAAGCCACCCGCTCCGCTTCCCGACAACGCACAAACCCGGCAGGACATGGCCAACTATATGGCGACCGTAGAGATCATGGACCGTTGCGCCGGTCAGGTGCTCGATGCGCTGAAAGAAAGCGGCCATGAACGGGATACGTTAGTCATATTCACTGTCGATCACGGCATCGCCTTCCCCCGCATGAAGTGCAACCTCCACGACACTGGTATCGGAGTCTCTCTCATCATCAAATACCCCGGTAATCCCACGGCAGGCCGGGCTAGCGACGCCTTGGTATCCCACCTCGATCTCTATCCGACAATCTGTGATTTCCTTGGGCTCGACCCACCCGAGTGGCTGCAGGGTCATTCCATGGTCTCATTGCTCGATGGGACATCGGAGAAAATACGCGACGATGTATTTGCCGAAGTCACTTACCACGCCGCTTATGAACCTATGCGTTGTATCCGCACCGAGCGTTACAAGCTGATCAAGATTTTTGACGATAACCTCAGCCCTGTGCCCGCCAACATGGACGACTCCCCCAGCAAGTCCTGCTTGGTCACTGCCGGACTGCTCGACAGTCCCCGCGAGGCCATCCAGCTCTACGATCTTGTTTTGGACCCCAACGAAGGAAACAATCTGGCAAATTTACTGGCCCACCAGCCCATCCTCGAAGAACTCACAACCAGACTCGAAACATGGATGCGTGAAACCTGCGACCCGCTGCTCTTCGGCCCCGTGCCCAAACCGAAAGGCGCCCGCGTCAATACACGTAATTCTCTCAGCCCGAGAGACCCCGTTGGCTGAATAACGCTCTCAGGTTATCACCTTGCAGGCATCTTTTACAAAGAAATTTATATCTCCGGATTTTCCGCAGCTACGGCCAAAATTCAGGTCTGTCTCCTCACAATTATCGCCCAGGCGGTGTCGAGTTTCGTGAACAGGAGGCGATCCTGGTATCACGCATCCGAAACGCACCGCGCCCTGCAGAGGATTAAAACGTCCTCCAACCGATTTCATAACCATTTCCCTGCCTGATGCCGAGCCCGGCAAGAATAATCTACAATATCCCCAAAGCTTAGACCGACTCTCTCGGCTGCAGCAATATGGGGAACCTAACGTGCAATCCCGATATTGGCCAGGTTCTATGAACGTGCACTAGGGGCCTGTGCTTTGTCCTAATCTTGAAATTTCGGAAAAACCGGGGAATCGTAGAATCATACGTTGACCGGCAGTTACTAAAGGCATCACCTACACAAGAGAAATCGTGATAGTCGAATAGGTTTTCAAATTATCAGTTGACAATTAACAGTAAAACTATAAACGCTTAGAGTAGATTATCTATTATTTCCGATTACATACTTTACGAGAGGAATGCATGACCTGTAGAAGAACTATAACTCATTTATTTATAGCATATTGTGAATGTTAATTTTGTTTTATGATTATTGATGGCTATTGCACATTAGGCGATGAACGGGATTGTAATTCGAAAGCGTCGGAGCTTATAAGGGAACTTGATTCTGCTGGAATCGAAAAAGCGGTTATTGCTCCGCAAGACAGGGAAATTGCCTGCCTTAATCGATTGGGAAATCAGCGCATACTGCGTGAAGCCGACTGTTATGCCGAACGCTTGATACCTGCATGTACGGTAAACCCGTGGTTCGGTCGTGAGGCGATTCTTGTTC
>JAJFLU010000043.1 GCA_021772515.1 Opitutales bacterium | reverse complement strand
CGAAGAAAAACACCTGCTGGAGTTAGAACGCGAGAAAGTGAAGATTGATATCGGGCACAAGGAACAGGTGATTATCGACGAAAAACTGGTGGCGGAATCACTTTTAAGTCTGGAGGAGGTCTTTGAAGCGCTTCCTTATGAAAAGAAGAAAGAGCTACTTGGCCTACTCATCAGGGAGATTTCTGTTAACCACTTTGATCCTGAAAAAGACCGCCTGCCTGATGGCGAAACCGTATTTTTTACTAAAATGCGAACTTTTTGGTATGTGGTTAACATTTCATTTTTTGCAAGTGATTTACTATCAGGTATTTGCAAAAACGGCGAACTTAGTTCGCATTTTGATCAAATTGGCTGCTCGGGCAGGATTCGAACCTGCGACAAAGTGGTTAACAGCCACCTGCTCTACCGCTGAGCTACCGAGCATAAATCTTTTTACTCTTACTCTATCTTTGACCAATAGAATCTCTATTGCGCCCTTGGTTCTGGTATGAAAAGAGTGGTTCCGGGCGGGTTGTCAATCCTTTGCTGGGATTTTGTCCTTGAAAATGCCTTAAATGAAAGTTTGGCCAATTGGTTTCTTTTCGGCTTTATGGGGATTTTATTAACTTTTTGTTGCTATTTTCCTGCTCTATCCTTTTTAAGGGACGTTTTTGCAGAGCATTTTGGGCATTTTTCGGAGATTTGGGATGAATATCGCCGCTTGATTCCGGGTATTTATTCACGTATCCTAATTTAGAAAGATTTGATTTTATGAAAGATTACACGTTGAAAGTGAGTTTGCGGGAGCAAACCGGTCGTGGGCCGGCCCGTCGTTTACGAAAATCCGGACAAATTCCTGCCGTCCTTTATGGGCGGTCGGGCAACAAGAGTCTGTCGTTGGATCGGACCGAGTTCCTCGATCTCTGGAATGAGGTAAGGGGTTCCACCTCCTTGATTCAATTGGTAGAGGAAAGTGGCGAAGAGGTTCGGGGACTCGTGCAGGATTATCAGCGAAATCCGATTACGGACATATTCGAGCACATCGATTTCAAGGAAATTCCCGCCGGGGTGGAGATGCAGGCTCGGGTGCGCGTCCATGTCGTAGGGGAGGCCATAGGCGTAAAAAGCGAGCTTGGATTGCTAGATATCCATCTCCACGAAATCGGTGTGAAATGTTTTCCTCGTGATCTGCCGCGGTTTGTTGAAGTCGATGTGACGGACCTTCACGCAGGGGGTTCGATTCGTGTGAGCGATTTAACGGCTGTTGAAAATGTAGCCTTCACGGATGATTCCGATATGGCGATTATCGCTTGTGTTCTTCCTGCCTTGGCACCCGACGACGAGGAGGAGGTGGAAGAAACCGAGATCGCAGCCGAGGGTGAACCGGAGGAAGCTGAAGCAGAATCATGAGTCGGTTAATAGAGCCCCAATCCAAATCGAAAGTAGCAGGTCAGAATTAAAGGAATTTTTTGGGTCGCCGACAGCAAGGTGCAAACAGGTAGCCGCTCCTGGCACATCGAGGCGGGGTTTTGTCTTATTTGTTGAAATCAATTTTCCAATCACCTATAGATAGATAGACAGATAGGCCGTAAGGAAGTGTTACACACCCTAAATGAAATATTTTCATGTCAGTATCAGTTATAGCGGGATTGGGGAATCCTGGTTCGGTTTACCGGCATACAAGGCACAACATCGGCCGTGCCGTGGTGGAAGCATTGGCCGAGCGTCTTGGGGCGACTTTCAAGGACGAGAGCCAATGGAAGGCTCGCGTGGCCCGATGCAAAATAGCTGAACACCCCCTTCTGCTCGTGATTCCGGAAACTTATATGAACGATAGTGGCAGCTCGCTGAGATCCGTATGCCGGTATTTTAAGATACCGGTGGAAAAACTTGTGGTCGTTTACGACGAATTGCAGCTTGAGCTTGGAAGTGTCAAAATATCGGTTGGCGGCGGATCCGGAGGGCACAATGGGCTGGAAGATATATTGGCCCAAATGGAAGAAGGTTTTATTCGCTATCGCATTGGCATAGGGCCAAAAATCCCACCGGAAATGGATTTAAAAGATTTCGTGTTGGGAAAATTCACAAATTACCAACAATCCTTTGTTAGTAAAAAAATGCCCGAATTTGTGGGTGGCTTGAAGCTCCTTGTTGACAGAGGACCACTCCTGGCCATGAATCAATTAAATCAAAGAGAAAAAATAAATGACCGCGACGCAGACGAATCGTAAATACAGAGCCTCCTTCATCCTGGATACCCGGGAAACGGAAATTCCTGTGGAATCTTTAATCGAGAAACTCACCGAGGCTCTCTCCGCCGTTGGCGGGGTTGCCGAGCGGGTGGAAAATCTGGGCCGCCAGGATTTTGTCCGCATTACGGATAAAGATCATCCCGGAGATTTCTATCTGCAAATTTACTTTGACGGTCCGCCGGATTCGGTTGCGAAATTACAAGAAAATCTTCGATTGGACAAAACGGTTAAGAGGATTTTCGTCGAAGGTCGTAGCTGAGTCTGGATCATTTATTTTCTATTCACACGTTAATCAATCCAGCCAATTCAATAAGCCATGGCCTCTTACAATAAAGTAATTTTGATGGGAAACCTGACACGGGATCCCGAGCATCGAGTCACCCCCGGGGGACTTTCCATCTGCAAGCTGGGCCTGGCCGTCAACCGAAAATATACCAAGCAGGATGGGTCAAAGGTAGAAGAGACCACGTTTGTGGATGTGGATTCCTTTGGCAAGCAAGCCGAGCTAATATCCCAATATATGAAACGGGGTGACCCGATTATGCTGGATGGACGCCTGCGTTTTGATACCTGGGAGTCCAACACCGGGGAGAAAAGAAGCAAATTGAACGTGGTATTGGAAAATTTTCAGTTTTTGAGTCGCGGAGGCGATTCGGAAGGGGGCCACGGTGGCGGCAGGGGTTCTCGCGGAGGCTACGAAGAAAACTCTCCACCACCCAGAAAAGCGCCCGCCCCCCGGTCACCAACGCCCGCCCCACCGGACGACTCATTTGATGATGACGATGTGCCATTTTAAAATTCATTTAAGCAAACAGAAACACAATACGTCTCAGGAGAATAAAACTTTATGTCTACGCAAAACATATTACTGCTCGAACCTATTGAAGGGCTTGGCAACGAGGGTGAACAGGTAAAGGTAAAGGCCGGGTATGCCCGGAATTACCTCCTGCCCCGGAAAATGGCCATACCTCTAACCACGGCTAACCGAAAGCAAATCGAGGCCCTGCAAAAAGCCCGCGAGCTTCGGTTGACCAATGAATTGGCCGCTGCTCAGGAGATCGCCGAACGCATCGGCAAGGCCCACATCGCGATCCCGGTAAAAACGGGTCCCGGTGGTCGGCTTTTTGGTTCAGTTTCGAGTATGGACCTGCAAAAACGTCTTTTGGAGGAGGGCGTCGAACTGGAACGCAAGCAATTCCACCTTTACAACCCGGTAAAATCTCTCGGAAAGCATACCACCCGAATAAAGCTGCATTCCGAGGTTTCGGTCGATTTTGAATTTGATGTGGTATCCGAAAACCCCATCGAAGAGGAATCCTGAGGCAGAATTTCTCATAGAGTGACGGCGCCATGCCCGCCCAACAAGGAATAAAGTCCGCCCAACAATTTCCCGCCGGAGGGTCGGTCGGCACCGCTGGCGACTCGCCCTCGCCTCCGCCACCACCGCTTGAGCGGAGCGCACCCTGCAATATCGATGCCGAGGAAGGGCTCTTGGGCTGTTGTCTGCTGGATGGCGGTCAGGAAATTATGGCTTATTGTCTGGAGTCGAAGATAAAGCCCGATTATTTTTTCAAGCCCGCCCATCAGGTAATTTATGAGGCGCTCTGCAAGCTTTATGAAAAAGGGGCTCCGGCAGATGAAATAATTTTGAGTGAAGAGCTGCAGGGAATGGGCAGGTTGGAGGAGATCGGCGGGTATCAAGCCATCGTTCGATTAACCAACCGCATCGAAACGACGGCCCACTCCCGCCACTGGATGGAAATCGTTAAGGAAAAATGTGTTTACCGCCGCCTGATCAAAACCTCCACCGAAAGCATAGACCTTTGCTACCAGGGCGGCATGAGATCCGAGGAGCTGCTCGAAAATGTGGAACAGGCTATTTTTCGCATCAGTGAGGAGAGGGTATCCGAAACGGCCAGTCCGATCAAGGAGAGCATGGATACGGCCGTAAATCTGGTGCATAAGTTGCTCCAGGGAAAAGGAGAAATTTCCGGAGTCACCTCCGGGTTTATCGATCTTGATCGGATGACGTTTGGCCTCCACCCCCAGGAAATGATTGTATTGGCGGCCCGACCCTCGATGGGGAAAACTTCCCTTGCCCTGAATATGGCCGAGGCGGCTACACTGCCCCGCAGCAGTGGCAACCAACCGGTGCCGACTCTTTTTTTCAGTCTCGAAATGAGCGCTGAGCAACTCGCATTTCGTCTTTTGTGCAGTTATTCAAAGGTCAGCATGCAAAAGATCAAGGACGGCTTCGCTGGAAAAGAAGAGATGAAAAAATTGGCCCGTTGTGCCAACGAAATCAAAGAAGCGCCTCTGTGGATCGACGAATCCGGCCACCTGACCATCCTCGAATTGCGGGCCAAATCCCGTCGAATGGCGGCAAAAGTGAAAAACCTTGGCCTTGTCGTTATCGATTATTTGCAGTTGGTCAGCGGAACTGACAACCGCACCCCCCGCGAGCAGCAAATATCGGAAATTTCGCGAGGGATCAAGGCAATGGCCAAAGAATTGAAAGTTCCCGTGCTCGTGCTCAGTCAGCTCAACCGTGAATCCGAGCGTGAAAAACGGCGCCCTCGGCTCTCCGATTTACGGGAGTCCGGCTCGATCGAGCAAGATGCCGATGTCGTGCTGCTGCTCTCAAGAAGGGCGGAAAGGGAAGATGAGGCTTCCGAGGAAGTGCGTTCAGGCCAAACAGTTGATTTAATTATTGCCAAACAGCGTAATGGGCCAGTAGGAGATATCCCGCTAACATTTATACCTGAGCTGACCCGATTTGAAAACCATACTCGATCAGCCCGATAACATCATGTTTCGACCTCTGCCTTCTCTCTTCTTTTTTCTCGCCCTTGTGTTTTCCGCAACCGGTCTGCTAGGGCAGGGTGCGCCCCCGGCCCCACCCAAGGTCGGTGAAATCAAACTCGAATTCAAAGGCGTTAAAAATGTCAGCGACGATGCGGTGATGGTGCACCTGCAAATACGCGAGGGCATGGATTATGACCAAAACCTGGTGGACCGCTCGATTCGCTCTCTTTACAATACTCGCCTTTTCGAGTTTATAGAGGCCAAGGTCGAACTGATGGATGACAACCAAGTCCGTGTTGTGTTTCTCATTCAACCCAAGTTCCGAGTCTCCCAGATTCGGATCGTGGGCAACCGCAAGGTAAAGACCTCGCGCCTGGAAGATAAAGTCAAAAGCAGAAACAGCGGCATATTGGATGAGCGCCAAGTGGCTGAAGACAGGGATGAGATCTACACTTATTATCTCGATAAAGGCTATACGAATGTCGAGGTTGACTACCGTATCGAACGAGATGAGCTGACCGGATTTGGTGTGGTGACGTTTATCGTCGATGAAGGCGCCAAACTTAAAATCAAGTCGATTGCTTTTGTGGGAAACGAGGCCGTCAAATCGAAAAAGCTGGGGAAAACGGTAAAAACCAAAAAATGGGGGCCATTCTCGTGGCTCGTGGGAAGTGGCCGTTTTAGCGATGTCACTTTTCAGGAAGACCTCGATAAGCTTCGCGATTATTATAAGGAACGAGGTTATCTGGATATCAAGATTTCCGATTCCGATGTAACTCTGGACTACCCGACATCGAAAACCATTGCCATAACCATCAATGTCGACGAAGGCAAACAGTACAAGGTTGGAGAAATCACCATCGACGGGAATACGCTGTTTTTATCGGAGCGGCTCATGCGGGGACTGCGCCTCAGAACGGGGGATATATTTTCACCGGAAAAGCTGGATGAAGACCGCGAAGCGCTCACTGACTTTTACGGCCTTGTAGGCTACTTGGACACTTTTGTTCGCGTTGATCGTAAACCCAATATCGAGACCGGAGGCATTGACCTTGCCTACCATATCCGCGAAGGGGATCGCGTTTACCTGGAGTCGATCAATATCGAGGGAAATACCAAAACCAAAAGTGTGGTTATATTGCGAGAACTCGCCTTGGCACCCGGTCAGATTTTCAACATGGTAAGGATGAAGAACAGTAAGGCCCGGCTTGAAAACACACGTTTTTTCGAGGCTGTAGATCTTACCCCTGAAGCCACCAACATCCCCGGAAGGCGCAATCTGAAAATCACTGTGAGAGAAGGCCGCACGGGGCAGTTTCAATTCGGGGCAGGATTCAGCTCTCTTGAAAATGGTTCATTTTTTGCGGAACTCAGCCAGAGCAACTTCGACCTGTTCAATTGGAAATCATTTTTTCAGGGAGACGGTCAAAAGTTTCGCCTAAGATTCCAGATCGGCTCTCGATCCAATAGCTTCATTCTGGCTTTTGAGGAACCTTGGCTATTCGAGCAGCGGCTGGCCGTTGGGTTCGAGTTATTTCGCACTGAAACCGATTTCAATAGCGCCGTCTTCAATGAAAAACGTTCAGGCGTCGAAGTATTTTTAAGGAAACGTTTGATCGGCCTTTGGGTGGCACGGCTCTCCTATCGATGGGAGATTGTCGACATTTTCGATGTCAGCCCTTTTGCCCCCACCTTCATTCTGCAAGAGGCGGGAGAAAGGACGGTTTCCAAAATTGGTCTTAACATGATTCGCGATACCCGTAACGACCTCATATTTACCTCAAAGGGCAGCCGTATCGCGGCCAATACCCAATTCGCAGGTCTCGGTGGCGATACTGACTACCTGCGCATGCAAATCAGGGCTGCGAAATATATCCCCACATTCGAACTCGGAGAGCAGGTCGTCTCCTTCATTTCTAGTTTTGGCATACTGGTTGAAACCGGAGATGGGGATGTGCCGTTTTTTGATCGCTTTTTCCTCGGAGGCCCCGATGACCTGCGCGGGTTTGATTTCCGGGAAGTCGGCCCCCAAATTGCTGATAGCCAAGGCGGGTTTGAACCGGCGGGAGGGAACACTATGGGATTTTTCAGTGTCGAATATACTTTCAAAATCGCCGGACCATTGCGCGTGGCTGCTTTCTACGACTGGGGCTTTATCAACAATGGCACTGCCGATTTCAGTTTTACCGATGCCAATTCCAATTGGGGGGTCGGCGTGCGCCTGATGGTGCTCAACAATCCCCTGAGGCTGGATCTCGGAATCCCTATTACCACAAGTGAAATAAATAAAGACGACGGCAATCAGTTCAATTTTTCTTTCGGCACTCGATTCTAATTCTGTCTGCCTTTGCCGAATTTTCTAACCAATCCATGTTTATTTAATAATGAGACCTATGAAAAAAATCCTTCTCACATTTTTAACAACCGGCCTCCTGACCATGGGCCTGCAAGGGCAGAGCCTGAACATTGTGACAGTCGATATGACACGACTCTACAATGAATACTACAAGACCCTGGAGGCCAATGAGAAAATAAAGGGGATCCTCGAAAAAGCCCAGGTCCAAGTCGAGGAGATGGTCAAAGAGGGCCAAACCTTGCTGGAGGATTATAAATCGATCTCCGAAATGACGCAAAATGACGCCTTAACCGAAGAGGCGCGAATAAAGGCGGGTACCGATGCCGAAGCTATGGCCCAGCAACTGCAGGAAAAGCAGGGTGATATTCAGCAATTTCGCCAAAACACCCAGCGCTCCATCCAGCAGCGGCAACAAAGCTACCGCGACCTGTTTTTGGATGAAATCAAAGGCGTTGTCCTGGAGGTATCCCGTGAACGGAATGGCGACCTTATTCTCGACACTACCGGACCGACGGCGCTCGGTATCTCCGCAGTAATTTTCTCCGATCCCTCCTGGGATATCACCGATTTGGTGTTGGAGCGGATCAATGCCGAGGCTCCCGTGGAAGAGCAAGAGTGAGTGGTGAATGATTGGTAACGGATTCTGAATCAAGGGAGTTGCCGGTTCAGCGAAACCACTAATTTCACCGTTCCTGCGTGGATTGTTGTAAGTGAACCAATCAAAAATAGGGCTCTTCCTGAATGCAATTTGCTTTCACCCCTGAGGAAATCCTCGAAATACTCGGGGAAGGGCAAACCGAAGGTAATACCGAAGAAAAGGTTGTGGGTATAGCGTCGCTCGACGAGGCGCTGCCGGGAGACCTTTCATTTTTGGGCAATAGAAAATATCGCAAGGAGGTTTCCCTGACAAAAGCCTCAGTTGTCCTTCTTCCTGATGATTTTGTCGGCTCTCCCCGGGAGAACCAAATTTTTTTGCGCATAAGCAGTCCCTCCCACGCCCTCGCCAGGATTTGCGAATACATCGAAGAAAAGACTTGGCATGGCCCGGCAGTCGGCATTCACGACTCTGCCGTTGTCGATCCTTCCGCAACGATTGATCCCAGTGCAAGTATTGGACCGCTTTGCGTGGTTGAAGCAGACACGAATATCGGCCCAGGAACGGTGTTGGAGGCTCAGGTTTTCATTGGTCACGCGACGCAATTGGGTCGGGACTGCTGGTTGAAGCCCCATGTTACGGTGGCCTCCCATTGTTTGATTGGAGATCGGGTGAGACTGCATAGCGGAGTAGTGGTCGGTTCCGATGGTTTTGGTTATTCCACCATAGAGGGCAAACATTTGAAGGAGCCCCAGATTGGGCGCGTCGTCATCGAAAATGATGTGGAAATTGGAGCCAATTGTTGTCTGGACAGGGCGCGGTTTTCCGAGACCCGGATCGGGGAGGGCACGAAGATCGATAATTTGGTGCAGATCGGCCACAATGTCGTCACTGGTCGGCATTGCCTGATTGTATCGCAGGCAGGTATTTCTGGCAGCACGACCTTGGGAGATCACGTCATAGTGGGGGGGCAGGTCGGTATGGTAGGGCATATAAAAATTGGAAGCGGTAGCCGGATCGGAGCCCAGGCCGGGGTCAACTGTGACATCGAACCCGGCAGCTATGTCACCGACACCCCCGCGTATTCCTACATTCAGGCCCGAAAGATTGAAGTTTTAAAAAGACGCCTGCCCGACCTCTTTAAAAGAGTTGCCAATCTCGAAGAATTGGTAGATGCCCAATAGCGCATTCAATGACTGATCATAAACGACCATGCAGCTAGGAGAACTCAAAATATTTTCCGGCAGGTCCAATCCCGCTCTCGCCAATTCCATTTGCGATTTCATCGGGACATCTTTGGGGGCTGCCACCGTTACAAAATTTCCTGACGGAGAAACCTTCGTCAAAATCGAGGAAAATATACGCGGGAAGGATGTTTTTATCCTCCAATCGACCTCTCCGCCCGCCAATGACCATCTCATGGAAATGCTCATCATGATAGATGCAGCCCGGCGCTCCTCGGCCCAGCGTATCACCGCAGTGCTTCCATTTTACGGCTATTCGCGGCAGGATCGCAAAGACCAGCCCCGCGTGCCCATTACGGCAAAGCTGGTCGCCAACCTCCTCGTCACCGCCGGCGCCAACCGGGTGCTGACGATGGATCTTCATGCCCAGCAAATACAGGGATTTTTCGATATTCCGGTGGATCATCTCTACGCCTCCCCGATTTTTTACGATTATCTACATCAATTTCGGCATGAGGATCTCGTCGTGATTTCTCCCGATGTCGGTGGGATGAAAATGGCCGCCGCCTATGCCAACATGCTTGGTTCCGGTCTGGGGTTTGTGGCTAAAAAAAGAACCGACGCCACAACCGTCGAAGCCTCCAATCTCGTGGGAGATGTCGAGGGGAAAGAGGTGCTCATTCTCGATGATATTACCGAAACCGCTGGAACTCTGGTGGCCGCGGCGGAATTGGTGAGGGCACACGGCGCCGCCAAAGTGCGTGCCGCCGTAACCCACGGCGTACTCAACGATCTCGCCTACGAACGCCTGAAAGACGGCCCTATCGACGAACTCATCACCACCAACACGATTCCCGTCGAATCCCGTGGACTGCCTGTGACCGTGCTCAGTGTCGCCAATCTGCTCGGGCAGGCCATCCTCCGCATCAATAGCCATGAGAGCATAACCAGCCTTTTCACAATCAAAGGGTTTTGATAGTAATATTTCCCGGTAAAAAATCGGGGAACCTCGCCGCTTGGCTCCTTGTCTCTGCCTAACATGATGCGAAAATCCATACTTTCTATTTTCTTGATGCTGGCTGTGGGCCTCTACGCCCTGACCTCCATAACGGGTAAAAACGATGATCGTGCCGCTTCCAGCGAATCTGGCTCTGGTCAATACATAAAGGTATCGGCCGATTTCCCTCTCGAAACACAGCCCGTCAACAGGGAAAATAAAAACAAAATTGTCAGCTTTTCCGACGTTCTTGATGATGTCACCCCCGCTGTTGTCGGTGTCTATCCCTCCCGGATTGTTAAAGTTCGCGATGGTCGCCGATCTAATCCGCTCGAGGAAATGCTGCGCCGCTATTATGGCCTTCCCACCCCCCGGCAGAATGATGGCGAGGAGCCCGAAGAACGCAAACTCCCACAGGGAATGGGGTCGGGCGTCATTATTTCCTCCGATGGCTATATTCTCACCAATAATCATGTAATATCCGACGATCGTGGAAATGTGGCCGATGAAATCGAGGTGCGGCTCAACGACGGACGCCAGTTTACCGCTGAAATCGTCGGCCATGATGAGCCTACGGATATCGCCGTGCTCAAGGTTGCTGCCGAGGATCTGCCCTCCCTCAAAATGGCCGATAGCGACAACCTGCATGTCGGCGATATTGTATTTGCAGTGGGCAACCCCCTCAGCGTCGGTCTCACCGTGACAATGGGAATCGTGTCGGCCACCGGCCGCTCCGGTTTGGGTATTTTAGGGCAGGAGGGCTACGAAAATTTTATTCAAACCGATGCCTCCATCAACCCCGGCAACTCCGGGGGCGCTCTGGTTGATGCCGAGGGGCGCCTTGTCGGCATCAATACGGCCATTATTTCGAGGACCGGTGGCAACATCGGCATCGGTTTCGCCATTCCGATCACCCTTGGCCGCAACATTATGTTGAGTCTTGTTGATTCCGGTACCGTGCAGCGGGGCCTCCTGGGAGTCCGTATTGCCAATTTGACACCGGAACTTTCCGAGGCTTTTGGTCACACTGGCACGAGCGGCGCCCTCGTCCAATCTGTCGAGGAGGGCTTGCCCGCCTCCAATGCGGGCATCCAGCGGGGCGATATCGTGGTGGATATCGGGGGTAGAAAAATCGAAGTAGCCAACGACCTGCGCCTCACGGTGGCCTCAATGCAACCCGGCACCCCCGTCACAGTTACCCTCATGCGCGACGGTAAAAAACTCGAATTCGAGGTCATCCTCAGCGATATGAAGAACCCCTACAGTCTTACCTCTGGAGATTCCGGTGAACTGCTCGAAGGTGTTGTCCTGGAACCGATTAGCTCGCGGTATCAGGATGAATATAAACTTCCCGGCAGGGTTGAGGGTCTCGTCGTGACGGATGTCAATGGCCGCTCCCCGCATATCAGATCCATTCGTGAAGGGATGGTGATCGTAGAAATCAACGACCATCCGGTAAGAGACCTCGCCGCTGCCGCTGCCGCCCTGCGAAAAGGAGCCAACAAACTCTGGACCTATGATCGAGGCTCGTTCGGCTATCAGGTAATCCGCGTCGATTAAAAGCCCTGTCAACTACCCGGTTTATTAACGGGAATCGATTTCAACTCGACCGGCAGGTCATCGGCAGAGTAGGTGGGAAAACTCATTTCCACCAAAGTCGTGAGCGGAACGTCGAAACTCGCCTTCCCCTCGCTCCGGTCCACTATCACGGCTATTCCTGCTGCAATTCCGCCCTCGGCAGCGATGATTTCCAGAGCCTCGCGAACCCTTCCCCCTCGGGTGATTACATCTTCGACGACCAAAATCCGCTCCCCGGTGGCAATGTGAAATCCTCGCCTCAACGCCAGCCTATCATCTACTTTTTCTACAAAAATGTAGCGCTTATTTGCCAAACGAGCCACTTCTTGACCGAATACAAGGCCGCCCATCGCTGGGGCAAGAACTGTGTCAAAATCCTCGATATCAATGTGTTGCAATAACAACTCGGCCAAACGTGTGACTTTGTCGAGATGCTCGCCAAGCCGTGCGCATTGAAAAAAATGACCGCTGTGTAATCCCGATCTCAAAACGAAATGCCCACGCAAAAGCGCTCCCGTTTCGCGAAAAATACGCAGAATTTCCTCTCGCTCCGATTCCATCACCACATCAAAAAAATGGGGCAACCCACATTTGGCAAAAGAAAAGAGGCCTGAGTCCTGTCAAAATCGGGTAAGGGCGCAAAATTTTTCGAGAACCCCAAAAGGATTATGTTGGCTAGGCTGGCGGCGTTGGCTAGAGCTTGTGGAGGCTATGTCCGGAAAAGGCATCGGAAATTACCTCTTATCGGGCGGATTAGCCCATTTAAAGGGTGGGTAGCGACTAAATTTGTTACTCGGAATCGGAGTTCACTCCGTCCACTAGCTTTGAGAAAATCTCCATACATAAATTGTTGACAATCAACGCAATTTATTTAAGAATCGCGGTAATTTCCCGATAGAATACACATCCAAAGCACGCTCCTGAACGCTCGCTGCCGAAAAAATTGGAGATAAAATAAGGCTGCCCGTTGACAACTAACCAATTAACGCAATATTAATACAATATATCGAAACATGTTGTTGACATCCTGCCCACTGTTCAGCTATATTAAAAACACCTTGAAACGAGGATTCCTATGAAAACATTAAAAATCCCCTATTTCTCCACTCTCGCAGCAGGCCTCACTCTGCTATTCTCAACATCCACAGCCCAAGCAATCGACTGCGAGCCCGCCGGGGCCGCTTGCACCGACCCGGTCGGGTTCATCACCCTGACAGCAGACCCTGGTGATGGCCAAACTAAAAAACCAACCTTTGTAGGGCTTGGCCTTTTTAATGCGGTTGAATTTCAAGGGCCAATTAGCTCAATAAGTAACGCTGTAATTGGAGTCAGTGGAATCCAGGCTAGCCAATTCGATGGTATGTATTTTGTGCAAATCGCAAGCGGAACCAATTCCGGTTTAATGGTGGATATTGTTAGCACGGCGTCAGGCTCGATTACTTTAGCCGAGGATATTTCGATGATGATTGCCGTAAATAATGTCATCAAAATCCGTAAGCACCATACAATAGAATCTGTTTTTGGGGCAAATAATGACTTTGGCCTTCTAGGAGGAGACAGTGCTACAGAATCTGATACAATAAATCTTTTTAATGCCGATGGAAGCGTTGACATTATATATTATCTCCCTTCTCCAACTAATCTTTGGTTCAATGGGCAAGCAATCGCTAATACTTTTATCATTTATCCCGATCAAGGTGTTTTTCTACGAAGGCTTGGGGTGAATACGGCTAGCAGAAAACTATTAGGATCTGTTAAAACTGATAGGACTGCGCTTACGATCGAAAATGGATTTAATCTAATTTCAAATGTCTTTCCTGTTAATGTCACGTTAGCAAATTCAGGATTGAACACAGGAGATGGCGGGACTGGATTATTGGCAGGAGATTCAATAACTGAAGCGGATGTAGTACGCTTTTTTAATGATCAAGGTGTTTTAAAATCCTACTATCTTGTTGATCAACAAAACAATACTTGGTTCGATGGTTCTGCTTTAGCAGGCGATGTTGTTATTGAAGCTGGATCTTCTTTTATTATTACCAGAAGAAATAGCAGTATAAATTGGTTTCAGAATCCAACTTTCTAATGTCTGCAACCATTTAATTGTCATTTTAATATAAATTGCATAATAAATAATTAAAATTAACTGATGAAAAAAATAATAATTTTCCTGTTCTCTTTACTGTTTACGGTTTCCTCACTTAATGCGTTTGTTTTAAATTTTGGGACTGGTGCAACAATTGGGTTTTTTAGCGATTCCGCTGAAACACCAACTAATGGAATTACAGTAAGTCTAGTTTCATTTGAAGGTTCTGGTTTTACTCCAATTGCTGGAAATACTGGATTGTCTGATATTATGAGTAATATTACGACAACCTTCGTTTCAGGTGATACTATATCAAGTGTGATAAATGGAAGGGCCGGAACTATAGGAATGACAAGTTTAAATTTCACTACAAACTTCGGCGAAGATCTATATCTATTTGCAAATCTTGGGGGTTCCGAATTCGGATTGTGGAGTGATATAGTTACGACAGGAGAATTTGCATGGATTAGTGGCAGTTCAAGCTTAAATACGGATATTAGGGATTTAAGTAGCACAGCCACCTTTACCTCTTTTGCCGGTTCTTTCACTGATAGTAGTGATATTTTTATTCTTGAGGTTATTCCGGAGCCTTCTACTTATGCTTTGATGATGCTTGGGGGTTTAGCTTTGGTTTTTGGTTATGGCCGGAAGAGGAGGGTTTAGTTTTATATCCTTTGGTGCCTAACTAACTAACTAACTTGCTTGAAGTAGAGCTTTGGGTTTGATGAACAAAGCCTCTAGCGCCTAAACAAGAAATTTATCTAAAACGCTCCGATTGATTCGGAGCGTTTTTGTTTTATGAGAAGAGAAGGTCGATGGACACCACGGTGTCATCTACATCCTACATGGTCAGGGTTTTACTGACTCCGAAGACGCTGAAGATGATGCTCAGGGCGATCATTGCCACCAGCATAAACGCGAATATGAGGGCTGCTGAGGAGATGAAACCGGTCAGTATTGAGAGTGTTTTGGTGAGATCGCGGCGGTTCATTTTGGTGATTTCGCGCAGGCTGTTGACAATGTTTCCTGTGTTTTCGCCAACCGTAAGGATGTCAATTGCGATATCCGGCATGAAGTAGGTTTGCCGAAAGACCGAGGCCAAGGAAGCGCCTTCCTGGATCTGCCGGCGGCAAATACGAAATTTTGCCTTCAATTGTGTATTATTGAGTGTTCGCTCGGCCAAACGTAGAGTTTCCGTGGTATTGATTCCGCTTTCCATCAGTGTGGCCATGAGACTGGTGGCCTGGTAAATTTCCGAATAAAGAAAAATTTTACCCACAAATGGAAGCCTCAGGAGCCAGAAATCCGTTTTTTCTCTTCCGATTGGCGTCTTACGCCATTGTGCGAGAGCTAGGAATCCCAGTATCAAAGCGATGACCACAAACGGCCCGAAATTAACGGTGAGATTGGAGCCACCGATAAGTAGTTTGGCCATTAATTGCATTTCTCCGCCCAGGGTGTTGAGCATATTCTCGATTTTGGGCAGGAGGAAAAACAGAAAGAATGCCACCACCCCGAATGCCACCACGCAGATGAACGCCGGGTAGGCGAGGCTCGTCAGAATACGTGAGCGCAGTTCCGCCGCTTCCTCCTTGTAAGAGACGATTCTCTCCAAAATGGGGACCAGATTTCCCGTTGCCTCGCCAGCTTCGACAAGGTGGACGCTCGATTCATCGAAAATGGTTTTATGTCTCGCCATCGAGGCGGCTAAAGTGCGTCCCTCACTCAAATCCCGCCAAAGAGCCTCCGCCAATCCCTTTTGTTCCAGTTCGCTCAATCGCAGGCTCAGTAACTTAACGGCATCCCCAAGTGGCATTCCGCTGGTCAGCAATTCGAGCAGTTTTCTGGAAAAATTGAGAGAAAGGCTCTTTTTGGCAAGCCCGCCGGGAAGCTTTATTCTGGGTTTGGCTTTGCGGTCGCTTTTAAAGAAATCATAGGAAATTTCCGAAATTTCGGTTTGCTCCTGATCTCGCTGGTTAATCGCGACGGGCTTAAAATTTTGAGCGAAAAGCTGGTTGATGACCTGTTTACGATCGGCCGCCTCAATGGTGCCGGTCACCGACTCGCCATTTTGTGCGATAGCTTTGTAAGCAAAGGATGGCATAGGTGGGGCTTCTCAAATTTTTTCAACCACGGAGGAACTCAAATTAATAGTTGAAATTACGGCTCGTCTTTTATCAGCGATATAAAAAGAAAGCAGCTTCAACTTTCGTCCCCGATTTTGGAAAAGCGCATAACTTCGTTAAGAGAGGTGCGTCCGAGTTTGACCTGGTTCCAACCCGACTCCTGAAGGGTGACCATACCTGATTTGATCGCCTGAATCCTGATTTGTCGGGCGGAAAGCTTTTGAATGATCATTTCGTGGATTTCGTCGTTGATTCGCAGAATCTCGTATAGGCCGACACGGCCACGAAAACCCAGATTGCGGCATTGCTCACAGCCATTTGGAACGTAAACCGTGGAATTGAGATCTTCTTCAGTGTAATTAATCTGGAGGGCTTTAAGGCATTCTTCCAGGTATCCCTTTTCGTTTTTATCCGGAATTTTGCAGTGGTTGCAAAGGCGTCGAACAAGCCGCTGGGCGATAATCAACTCGACCGCCGAGGCGATGAGGAAGGGCTCGATCTCCATATCGATTAGCCGTGTGAGGGCTCCGGGAGCATCATTGGTGTGGATGGTGCTAAAGACAAGGTGCCCCGTGAGAGCAGCGCGAATGGCGATATCGGCAGTCTCCATATCGCGGATTTCGCCGACCATTATTACATCGGGATCCTGCCTCAAAACATGCCGCAGCGCTCCTGCAAAAGTAAAACCGATTTCCGGGCGCACCTGCGTCTGATTGACGCCGGGCACTTCGTATTCCACCGGGTCCTCGATTGTGATGATACGTTTGCCCGGCGTATTGATATCGCGAATAAATGCAGTCAACGAGGTCGATTTACCTGAACCGGTCGGGCCGGTTACGAGGATGATTCCGTGGGGAAGATCGAGAACCTTTTGAATTTTTGCCTGATCGGGAGCAAGAAGGCCGAGTTCCTCGAAATTTAGCGGCTGGTTTTTTTGGTTGAGCAGGCGAAGGCTGATGCTCTCCCCATACATGGTGGGCATGGTGGATATGCGAATATCGAGCTCACTGTTACCTGTCCCGTAATTGATACGGCCATCCTGCGGGCGGCGTTTTTCCGAAATATTGAGTTTGGCCATTATCTTGAGCCGGGAAATGATGGCACCCTGAAACTGGATCAGGTTGTCGGGCAAACGTATTGGCACCAGCTCACCATCGATGCGGTAGCGGATTTGGAGCGATTCCTTGAGCGGCTCGAAATGAATATCGGTGGCGCGGTCTTGCACTGCTTTGTGAATGACCTCATTGACAAACCGGATGAGGGCGGCGTTTTCATCTTCACTTTCTTCAATTTCACGCCCCGTGTTGTCGGCATCCGCGATTACGGAATCACCGAGGCTATCGGAACCCACGCCGAAATTTTGGGTAATACAATTGGTAACCGCTTTAGCCGGACCAAGATGCCAGCGTGGTAATTTTCCACAGACGGCGAAAATCCACTCATCCATGCGCTCTTCCGGCGGCCACAGTGTAATCAACTCCAACTCGTCGTCATTTTCCCCCAAGAAGGGAAGACACTGGTATTCGTGAATGAGGCGAAGCGGAATATGCTCGGTTGCTTTGGGCAAAAGCTCGAAATCATCGAGAACTGGAATCTTGCAGGCATCGCCAATCTGGCGGACGGTTTCCATTTCGTTTGAGCGCAGAAATTGAGCGAGCAATGGCAGGCGATCCTGCCGCTGTGTTTCCGACAACATAGCCCGCTGATCCTCGTCTAATTTACGAGTCAGCTCTTTAAGTGGACCATTTTTTAAGTCGGCGACCATGATTTCTTATTCTTTAATTCGAACAAATTTTCAGGAAGGATTTTTCCGTTTTTGCAATTCCCGAAGAAGTTCTTCGGCATCCTGCTGGGTTTTGGTATTTTGCGGAGTCCTCGCAGTAGGCACTCGCCTGGATTGGGGAGTCTGTGAAGGATTTTGACTGGAGGGGGAAGCCGTGCGGTTGGGAACTATCACCCGGCGGCGAACAACAGGTCTCCTGTTTCCAGCCTTCGCTGCGCGGTTGGCCGCAGCCTGTTTTGCACTGGTAATTTTGGGGGTCGCAGAGGCGGTTTGCACAGGCAAAGGTTTGTTATCGGGTGAGCGCAGGAATAGGTTCTCGGCTTTCCCGTCGATAGTTAATTCGATGCTATTGGTAGCCTCATCGAAATCGGTTACCTGATAAGAAGAGCCGCTATCCCCGAGTCCGACCCATTCCCCTCTCTGAGATTTTTTACTGTAAATACTGAACTGAAATTTTCCACCTAGAGAATAAACGCCACGAAACTCGATATCTGAAACCGATGAGGAAGGCTGTGTGGTAGCCGGTCTATTTGATTGCTGGCGTGCATTGAAATTGTCTGGAATAAAAGGCGAATTGCTTTCCAGGTTATCCCCGCGCAGAGTATTGGCCGGAATAGACCACAGAACTACCACGACCCCAACAATGGCGAATTGCTGACAGGCTACATATAGTTGGCCGATATAATTTTTTCCGGTCATTAAATATCTTTTATTTTAGTTTTTTTCCTTTTTTTCTTCTTTTTGCCGTCCTCATCCTCATCAGAATCGAATCTTCCCTTTTCAATAAATTGTTGGACCTCTTCCTTGCTTTCAAGAAGATCGATTTGACTCTGGGCGTCTTCCATAGCCTGTTCTGTCGTCGTGACCACGTGTGGCTGAATAAACATCAATAGTTCCGTCTTTTTTTGCACGGTGGATTTGGAACCGAATAGAGGCCCGAACAAAGGAAGCGCTCCAAAAAGGGCCAATCTTGATTTGCTTTCCGTATCTTCGAGGGACTGCAATCCACCAAGCACTACCATTTCCCCGTCCTGCACGCTGATAAATGAGTTTGCCGTGCGGGTGCCGATGATCGGTTGTTCGTTTTCATCTACATCCACCGTTCCCACTACACTTTCCACTTTTTGCTCGATTTCCATTTGCACAACACCATTGGAGCCTATGAGGGGTTTAACCTTCAACTCGATGCCGATGTCGCGAAATTGCACTGTGCTGCGAGCAAAGGAGCCACCGCTGAGGTCCGATTGTGAACTGGTGATTACGGGGCGGGCCTCACCAACATTGATTGTAGCTTCCTGGTTATGTGTGGTCAAAATGGTTGGAGCGGAAAGGACTTTGACGAGACTGTTTTGCCGCGCCTTGTTGATAACACCGGAAATGGAGAATGGTTTTAAAGTGCCGCTTACGCTGAATAGAGATGTAGATCCCAGGCTGGTAGTGGGCGCACTTGAAACGAATCTGACCTGATCGGAGTCACCCGGAGTTGAAGACGAGTCACCGCTTGATACGATGTTGTAATCCAGGCCGAAGGAGTCGATGCCCCGAACCTGGTCTTTCGACAATGTGACCTCGGCGATAACTACCTCGATTCGGACTTGGGCGAGTAAAACATCAATTTTATCCACCAACTCCTCGAGGGATTCCAGATCGCTGTGGGTGCCGTAGGCGACGATTGCGTTGCCCCTGGGGTCGGCCACGATTCGCATATATTCACTGAATTGGAGATTTTCGTCACTGGCCGCTGACAAGGCTGCGGCTGCGGCTGCGTTGGCCGGTGTCTGCTGCTGGACGGGTTGACGCCTGGTGGCTTGGGGAGGGCCAGCGCCGCCCTGGTTTTCACGGGCCTGCTGTTGTCCTGTAATTACCTGTTCCACCAAACTGACGACTTCGGTGGCGTCGGCGTGCTTCAAACGGTAGACCTCGGTCAGGGTAATGGGCGCGACATCGATATCGAATTTTTTTATAAGGTCGGCGATGATCGTTTCGTTGCTCGGGTGGGTAACCACGATAACCTGATTGGTGCGATCGTCGGCATCGAAGGTGGTATTATTCTCAAAGTAGCGCTTCAGGCTGCCCTGTTGCATGGTTTGCAGCCTTTTGACGATCTCCGAGGCGGTCACATGCTCCATCGTAAAGAAGAATATGGAAGTATCCATAGGCGAGGGGACATCTACTTTGGCCAGCACATTCTCCACCCTTTGCAGGTTAATCAGGGCATCGACGACCATCAGGGAGTTGCTTTTTTCGAAGGCGATTGGAGCCCCCTGAGTGAGCAACGGCTGCAGAAGCGGGAGGGCTTCGGCTACCTGAAGGAAATTGAGCCGAAAAAACTTTGCGTAAATTTTCTGACTGGGAATGGCATCCAGGGTGGTCGTATCAATCATGGGCGGAACCTGTGTGCCCACGGAGGCAGAGGGGACGGCCTTGAGAAATTTTTCCCCCACGTCTGTTATAGCGACACCATTGAGGCTAAGCAGGCTCTCAATGGCGAGAACAGCCTCGGCCTTGGTCATAGATCCCTGGCTCGAGAAATTTATTTTTACTGCGGGGAGACTTTGTTGGCGAAGAACTGGTTTGCCGGTAAAGTTTTCCAGCATATCGAGCACTTCGTTGGCTCCCAAATCGCTCATTCTGATTACTCCCACCACCTCATCTGGATTGGGCACATCGGTTTGTTGGGCCTTTAATCCAGTGGTGGAGAGGCATAACATTGCTGCGAGCACCAACAAAAGGTGCCGGTGGGTCCTGTAAAATATTTTCCGCATAATTGGCATGTGAATTTTCATATTCCCGTCGGTATGTTGTATGGCAAACATCCCTGCCTATAGAGCGCTCTCCTTCAACTCGAAAGAGGAGACTACGAATTGTGCATTGAGGTAGCGGGGATCCGATTTGACCGCCGTTAACTTTACCCGTTCCAGCCCGAGATAGGGCGATTCCTTTTTTACCTGCTTGTCAAAATTGATGAGATCCCCGATTTCGGCGCGTCTGACCTGAATGCGGACGGTATGGATGTTGAAAATGTCTCCCGGTTTGGTGTTCGGTGAGTTGGTGTCAAAATTCAAATTGGATCCACGCGCAAAAGAATCCAGTTTCCCGACCAATTGGGAACTTGTATAGGTTTTTTGTGGATCAAGACGTGTCAACTCATCTTGCAGGCGCGTTTCGATGGCTTCTTTGTTGTCTATCATATCCTCCTGTGTGGCTAATTCATTTTTGGTCTTTATGAATTGTAGGCGAAAATTCTTTCCACCCTGAATGACAGAGCCTGCCCACACAAAAAGGCAGCACCATATAAATACGGTGAGCAGAAATCGCTCTCTGAGAGACATGGCCTGGAAGAGGTTTTTAAGCATTAAATAATTAGGCTAGTAAAATTTACTGGTTGTTTTCTACACCGGCGACGACTTGCCCTGCTTTGATGGGTTCCTCATTGAACGTAATTTGAAGAGTGAAGGGCGCTTTCCCGCCACTGGAGCGAACTCGGGTATCCACGGTTGCGACCCGTGGTGAATTGCGAAGGGTTTGCGTATAAGTATTGACCGCTTCCACATTGCTGCCGATGCCTTCGATAAGAATCTGGTTGTAGGAGTTTGCGGCTGCTTCTGTAAAGTGGATGATTTTGGGCCGCCCCACATTCGTCAATTCGAGCATTTCAAAAGGCTTCAATTCCTGTTGCACAATTTGATCTATTTTTTCGAGGAAATTTAGCCGCTCATCAACATAGTTGAACTCCACCGATTGTGATTCGATTGTTTGCTCTCGGTTTTTAATCCAGATGCCCCCAGCCACAATTCCCAATTGCAGGAGAAGGAGCAGCCCGGCGGCAATCCCAGCCCCCATTGCACCGCCCCAGACTTTTTTGGAATTGGCCAATGCCTTGCGTTCCTTTCGGAGAAACTCCTTATCGCGGACATCGGCTTGCCAGCAGCCCGTCTCCGTCAAATCGGGAAAAGATTCACGACGTTGTAGCACCGATTCGGGCTCATTAGCCTCCCTATAATATAATTTGGGTTTGGCGCCTGCCTTGCCATCGGCCAGTGAAAGTATTCGCAGACCCTCGGAAATCTCGAAACCGCTTTTATCCAAAGACTTCAAAAAGGAATCCCGATGTTTCGGCAAGGATTCATCATCCATACCTACTTCCGGGATCGCGATGGAGCGCACTTTGACAGGGATTCGACTTCCCTTTGTGAGAAATAGGGCATTCAAAGTGCGTTGGTGACAAATTAGTGAGATTTGCTCTCTATCCGGTGGATTTTGCAAGCCGGCCACAAAATCGGGAAAGACATGCTCATGGGCATCCAGATTAACGAATCCGTTTTTACGAAGCCGTTCCCGGTAGGCTGCATAGGTCAAAATATGGTGCGATTCCTCATCATAAAGGAAGCCCCAATATAGATGCTCGAGGGGAAATGGTGAGATGCTTTCGAGGGAAAACTCGGCGAATTGCTCGATGTCTTTGCTCTCAATGACCTCCGGCAGCTCTATCAATTGGGTAAAAAAATACTCTCCCGGCAGTAGCATTATGCTGCGCTGCGGGAGTTTCCTTTTTATTCCTTCCTCAATTTTAGAAAGTACCTTAATCATTAATATTGAAATATTAATACCCTTTCAAGGGCTGTCTTGTCGATCATATTTTGAAATTCTCGGTAATGCGTTTGACCTGAAAAGGATACCCCAGTTCCGCTCTCGCATTGCCCTTGGTTTTCGTTCCGCCTCGCTGTGGTTTTCCACCGATAATTTTCCCATCGTCTGAATACACCGTTTCGACATTCGTTCTCCCGGTGTTTGCGCTCGGGTTGGCCCCCGTCCAGGAAACAATCGTCGAAAGCAGGAAATTCGATTCTCCCCGTTCCACGTCAACCTCCACTTTGAGCACCTGAGACTGTAGGTCGGCAATGCCGCCGCTAGAGGTGATGCCGGTGGGGAAAAATGGATGGTTGCGGGAGTTGATCAGTCGGTCGTCGGGCGTATCTCTCTCTCCATCCAGTCCCGAAATATAAGTGTCGAGCGCCTCCTTGTCGAAACCCGACAAACGGGCCAGTACGGCGAGAACAAAGCTCCCCGCCGAATTGAGGTTTACCGGGCTGGAGCTATAAAGGGAGACGGCGCTTTTAAACTGATTGAAGTAATCCGTGGGGTGGCCCGTTTCGTCAAAAAAAAGAGTGTCGAATCCCTTGATAAGCCGCAATTCCTCCCAGCTTTGCAATTCGGCGTTGGCAGGGTTGTAACCGTTGCCGATATTTTCATAATAATCGATTTCGGCCCCGTTGAGGCGTTCCAGGTCATCCTCATCGATCCAGTCAAGAATTGAGTCGGTGAGGGTTTCGGCATCCTGCAGGGAGATGCCCATTTCGTCAAAAATGGTATTGAGAATGAGAGGGTCGGCCCGTGTGAGGGAAAACTTTGCGGTTTCATCGGATATCCGAACATCGATTTTCAGGCTCGGATCGAATTGAAGCTTCGAGTATTGCAGGGGATTACCCCAGCCTTGAACCGGCGAGTGCAGGGCGTTGTCGATTTCCCTGATTTCATCAATGACGGCCAAAGTCGTTTCGAGGACGGAGTAGGCTTCGGTCCGCAAATCGTCCCTGTTGTAAAAGAGGCCGTAATACTTGATTTTCGCGGTGGCCTCCTCCATGAATTCGAGAAGGATAAAGGAAACGAGCGCCGTCATTGCCAATACGGCGATGAGGACACTCCCTTTCCGGGGTGAGTTTGTTGGGAGTTTTCCACCCTTTTTGCTGTGAATTCGCGGGATCATTTCCTTAAAAAATGGGGACATCCTGGCTCCTTTGTGGCAGATAGAAAGGCACTTCCTTGAGTTCCCCTTCGTATTCGAAACGAAGTTTGATGAAATCGGGAAGCAGGTATTGATCGTCGCTATCCTTTTCCGGTTTTTCCTGCAGATCCCAATTGTCGGATTCCTTGTCGTAATAACAGTAGGTGACTTGGGTGATGTAGGGTGAAACACGGGTCAGATGCACATCATTCATGTCCTCCACTTTGTCCAGCCGTGAATACCAGAGCAAAGAGAGGCCATCCCTTTGGCGGAAATAAATGTGACTGGTCACCGCCGGTCGCGCCGAGCCCTCCCAGGCATAGAGAGCGGGGGATTCCTTGAGGCGAAAAGTCAGCAGGGGCTCGTCAAAATCGCTATAGCCGGGGGGACGATCCCAATTTACGGGAGCGGCCTGTTCCTCGTTATTGAGACCCTCGGAAAGAGCCAGGGCATTGTTCAAGAAAAGCGTAACCCCATCCACATGCTGCTTAAAAAAGTCATCCCCAGTGCTGTTCGTCCAGATATTGGAAAGAGAAAATACATGGACAAGGACGGCCGTCAGTAGCATTCCTCCGAGAGCCAGGGCCAGGAGAACCTCAATGAGGGTGAAACCTGAATTTTTGTTTTTACCCGCCTGATTCATAATCAGTTATATTGTTGGCGGCTCTCCAACAACCGTTTGCGCGCCTCAGCGATCAACTCACTGCGCTCGACGGGGTCCGACCAGGTTGGGCGCAGGATGACAAGATTCTGCGTATAAACTTCCGTGCCTTTTCCCTCGGGAGGGTTTAGTTCGATAACCAGTTCTACTCGAAAGAGATCGCTCACCTCGGTATTTTCCACGGTGGCACGCCAGGCGGCGGTTCCCGAGGAAAGGGTTTCCACATTTCCGCCCTCCTCGAATACATCCCTGTCCGATTCCTCCAGTGCGAGGGAGCGGACGAACCGGATATCCGATTGCAAGTCGGCTTCACTTTCTATCGAGTGCAAGCTGACCAAGGTGTTTACAAATGCCTCTGTCAGCACCACCATAGTAAGGCCGAACAACGCAATGGACACAGTGATTTCCAGAAGGGTAAAGCCGTATTTTCTTGGGTGTTTCACCGATTCATTCAGGGGTTGGAATTTTCGATTTCCGAGTCGGAAAAAGGATCATAGCGGTGGAGGGATTGTTCTTCTCCGTAACGAAGCCCCACCTCGAAGGGGGTGGAGGAGCGGTCGGGATGAAACACCAGACGGTCAACCGGTTTTCGGTTGGTGGAAAGACCCCGAAATGAGCTTAAGCCTTTCTCCGGCAGGAGTCGGTATAAAATAATTTCCAAGTCCGAATCATCACCCGGATAGCCGGATGAAATTGATTCGAGGACACTGTTTTCGCGGTTTGTGATGAGAAAATTGCTACCTTCGGGGTCAAAGGACACATAAACCGGTTCGCGATTTTTAGCGGCCAAAAATCGGGCCTCCCTGACCACCTTATGCAAGATTTCGGACAGGGGGCGTTCCTCGAATCCACTGAAAATTACATCGGCATTGATTACCACCAATCCGGTGGAAAGGGCAATCAGGCCAAGGACGAGGAGGATTTCTATCAGTGAAAACCCCGATGAATTTTTCACATGTTTCACTTCTATCGAATCAAACAGCATGAATGGTTTCATTTTTTAAGGGAGGACCATTCCAAAGCAATATCCTGGAAAATCTTTGCAGAATCTTTTCCACCAATTTGAAAGGGATTTGTAAGTTTATAAACCAATAAACGGCTGAATTGTTGCAAATCGCAGTTTGATTGGGAAATGAGCCATGCCGAGCCCGGATAAGCTGCATTAGGCCGGGAGTCCTTGGTACATTCGCTTTTGGGTTATTATTTTTCCCAATTGCCGATGTCGTCAGCGCTCTCAGTTCCGTCTGCCCCCAGCGAGTATAGATCGAATTCATTCGTGTTTTTGGTGCCGGGATAGCGATAGCGGTAGGGGTTTCCCCAAGGATCGTTGCTAAGTTCTTTAATATATGGCCCTTTCCATTTTGCCGCCTTGTTACCGGGTGCTGTGATGAGCGCCTTGAGTCCCTCAGCGGTTGAAGGATAGCCTCCAGTATCTATACGATATTTTAGCAGAGCGGCGTCCAGAGATGAGTTTACAAATATTTTTGCGATTTGCTCTTCTCCTCCGCCAAATATCTTGTCGAAATTCACTACCACTGCACCCGTGAGCAGACCGATAAGACCAAGCACGAGGAGAATTTCAATTAGAGAAAATCCGTCCTTGCGACGGATGGAATATACGGGAATTTTGCTTTTCATAATAATGGCGCTCAATTATCAATACCTGACCTGAAATTAAATGTTGTCGTCCAGTTCCTCAACCCTCCCGTAGAGGAGGACAGCTTTTTTTACGCTGTTGTTCCGCCCGCAAAAATCGGCGGCAGTAGAAGACAAATTAATGAACTGAAAAAATTGAATAAAAACCGGCTATTCCCGGATGCTTGCTCAATCGGGGCATTTGCTCGAAATCCAGGCGAGAGGAAACTGCGGTCTGTTTCTTCGGGGCCATTGTATGGGACTCACAGTTCCGTGGCAACACTCACAATATCGGCGCCGCCTAATTTCGCCTCGTCGATGGCTCTTACCACCAGACCGGCGGATGACGCTTCGTCCACCTGTAAAATGACGGGCATCTTGTCTCTTTGGTTGAGTCGCTTAACAATGGGCCTGACACCGGCGATACCAATCTCTCGGCCACCGTAAATAATCTGATTGGTGTTTGTGATGGCGATAAGGATGCTGTTTTTCTGCAAGTGATACGACATTACAGCGGGCGGTTTGTCCACCTCGACGCCCGGTTCCTCGACAAACACGGTTGTAACGATAAAAAAGATCAGGAGGATGAACACCATGTCGATCATGGGCGATATATTGATTTCGCTCAATTCTGGCTCTCCGCCAGCTAGGATACTTTTGTTTTTCATATGGTTGGGTGGCTGCTATTTTTTCTTGATTTCGCTCAATCCGTTGACGAAGCCAACCGCGGTCTGTTCCATGCTTGCGATCACGCCTTTGGCCTTTCGGCTAAGCAGGGCATGTAAAATGAGCGATGGAATAGCGATGATGAGGCCAAATTTGGTCGTGATGAGAGCTTCGGATATACCAGAGGCCAGATTACCGGCGTCCCCGGTGCCAAATACGGTAATGAGTTTAAAGGTTTTAATCATACCGGTAACAGTACCGAGAAGCCCGAGGAGAGGCGCGGTTGCGGCTGTTACGGCAATCAGCGGGAGCATTCGCTCGAGATGAGGTTGGGTTGAGATAATTTTTTCGTAGAGAACCTCCTCGATAAATTCGTTATCGCTATCGGAATTATCAACGGCTGCGGTGAGCATTTTACCAACGGGCCCCTTAACTGATTTGGCGTGCCCCAGGGCCTTTTCCTTTTCCCCCGCTCGCAGGAAGTCCAGGATGATACCGAGATCCCTTGGGCGGGCCCGAGTTACCGACCCGATTTCGAACCATTTGAATATGGCTACAATGAAGGCAAATGTAGCAAGACCGAGGATAGGATACATCACTATGCCCCCGTTTTTGATATGCTCGACGATAGTTTCCTGGGTCGCGGCAAGTTTAAGAGCGTCTCCCAAAGTGGTGTCCACCGGTATGAAACCGGTTCTGCTTGAGGCCAAAGCATCTATGCTGGCAGCATGTTTTTCACCGATATCCTTGACCACCGCATTAGCGGCGTTGATTTCTCGCTGGGCCAAACCCGTGCCAGAGGTGTTGCTGGAAAAAAAACTTACGGGTCCAACAATGATAAATTTGCCTTTTTCATAATTGCCCGCAGGGGTCACCGCGTTGCCTTCGAAGATATGCCCGCCGACGATGTTTTCCAGCCGTTCGAAAGCCGCATCGATCGCCTGAAGTTGGACCACAAACCGCTGCGTTTCCTCAAGTGCGGTGTTTTCCGAAGCTATGGCAGCCTCATTGATTTTTTCCCGGTAAATCTGTTGTTCGCCAATATGTATATTGGTCTCGAAACGACGAATATAATCTCCCAACTGGCTCGTCATGTAGCTGTTGCTATCCTTCAGGCTCTTGATGCTCTGCTCCATCGTGCCGAGATTTACTTCCCGATTTTCGCGCACCCTCTTGTTGCGGTCGGCTTCCTGTCGTTTCGCCAGAGCGTCACTTTCCAGAGCGTTGAGTTCCTTAGCTAAAGGAATGCGCTCCCGCTCTATTTTCGCCCTGAGATCCGAGAGGTTTTGAAGCACAAGATCGAGGTCCTTGGCCGCCGTAACCTCAGCGGGATCAAGATTTTGCCCGCTCAGCGAGATCGAGCAAAAGAAGAAGAGGAGAATGATTATTTTTTTCATTTGGGGGAAAAAATTGTAATTTCGGATAGCCGGGCGATCAATTGATGGTGACGGGTAGATTGATGAAGAGGGCCGGTTTGATAACATTTTCATACATGGCGATGGCTGTCCAGATATCATGCGCATGATCGTTTTGCTCGACCCACACCCATTCGCCACCAACCAGACTGCCGGATTTGGCGTATTGTTGATTGGAATCCACGAAATAGGCTTGGGCCAGACCTAGATATAGGGTTTTTACCTCCACGGTGTCACCGGTGTCGATTTCCCGCAATTCGCTGGCGACGGTTATATTTCCATTAAATTTGTCCACCTCGTTGAGAATCCCCAAAATTAATATTATCCGATCGCTGGTGGAAAGTGTGGTATTCTGCGGATCTTTGGGAATTTGCGCCAGCAAGGATTTGGTTCTTTCCAAAAGCGGTTGGGGAAAAACGCGCGATAGATTCAAGATGATTTGTTCATAGCGAGGAACAATGTCTTGGACGACCTTCACCGCTGCGCGCAGCCTGTTTTCCTCGGCTTTCATTTCAGAACGCTTGGCATCGGCCAGACTGACGTCCTTTCGAGAATCTTCGATCTGTTTTTCGAGGGCCTCGATTTCCTCTTTAAGCAGATTGACCCTGAAGGTCATGGTTTCATGTTGTTCCCTCCAATCGCTGGCCTCTTTGGACAAGAGCTGCCGGGCTTCCACCCATTTTTCGATGTTTGTTCGAGGTTCATCGATTTTGGCTTCATCATTCTGAGCGAAACCGCTTGAGAGCGGGCATAAAACCACGCTCAAGAAAGCAATTTTGGCGATACGTGAAATTTTCAATAATTGTTTAGTCATTCCGTTAAACACTCGGCTGGTTGGCTATGTTGATTTATTGCGAAAAATTTACTTTTGATTGAGCCGCTCTATTCGTTTTGACCCAAGTGGGTGTCATTTCAGGAATTGAGCGGTGCATTTCCCTGAAGTATTATCAGAGTTTTGCCAAATGCATCCTCGTTTTCAAATAAAAAAATCGCCTTTATCAAAAGTAAAAAAAGTGGGATTGTGGACTTTCCGGTTATACCCCAGCACGGCTATTTAAAGCGGGAAAGGGGAAATATTTGTATTGAAACGAATCACCTTGGGGGGCTGGTTTGTCCTGTCAAGCTTTTGTCGGCTGGACGGAGCTTGAAATAGCCCGCAGGGTTTGAAGTTGCCCTACATACCTGTTCTGCAAAAAAATACGTTGTAAATTTTTTGATTTGACGCTTTACAAGATGCACAGAAAACCTTTTCTTTCTCCCTTTTCTAATCACTGTCATGCATAAGACTCGTAAATCAATGGCGAAACGCTTCAAGGTCACCGGGACCGGAAAAGTGATGCGCCGTACCCCTGGGAACCGCCACTTTTTGCGCAATTTAACCAAAAAGCAAAAGCGGCGCTCCAGTATAGATAAACCAGTGGCCAAAGGACTTGCCCGACAAGTGAGGGTGGCCGCCCCAACTTTATTTTAAGCCCTTCTCGGCTAAACCGTTCAGGTAGAAGACCATGGGAATCTATACCCAATAGGCCATCTGGCGGCTCATCGCCTCAAATAAGGAATCCGAAACATGCCTAGAGCATCCAACACACCCGCAACCCACAAACGACGCAAGCGCGTTCTCCGCCAGGCTCGCGGCTACTGGGGAAACAAGTCTCGGCTCTACCGTTTTGCCAAAGACGCCGTCGATCACGCCGGTCAATACGCCTACCGCGATCGGCGTAAAAAGAAAACCCAATGGCGCCAGCTATGGATTGTCCGCATAAATGCTGCCTGCCGTGCACAGGGTATCAGCTACAGCCGGTTTATGAACGGGGTGAAAAATATCGGTATCGAACTTGATAGAAAAGCCCTTTCCGAACTGGCAATCCACGATGAAGTGGCTTTTAATACCTTGGTGGAAAAGGTAAAGTCCGCCGCCAGCACCGCCTGAAGGACCGGACACCGGTGGTCCGCCTTTTCCCGCTCCGAAAGTTTCCGGTCTCATCCTGAGTCGGGAGGCTCAAAGTTTGATTGATTGGCGACCCTCTTCCACTCAGTATCCTTGGCAAACATGCAACAAACTCTCAAAGCCATAGTAGAGGAAGCCAAAAACGCGGTAAGCGAATTGGCCATGAGGGCGGATTTTGAAGCCTACAAAGCTCGTTTGATGGGTCCCAAGGGTTCCTTCACGCAAATTCGCAAACAGATCGGTAGAGTTCCCAAAGAGGACCGCCCCGCATTCGGAAAAAGCCTCAACGAGGTAAAAACCCAACTTGAAACGCTGCTGGCGGTAGCCCTTGGAAAAATCGAAAGGGCCGAAATCGCCTCCCGTCTTGGTCCCGCTCTCGATCCTACCTTACCCAGCCCCGAAGCAGAACCCGGTTCACTGCATCCTCTTACTCAGGTGAGGGAAGAGCTATGTGAAATCTTTCGGCAAATTGGATTTGTTGTGGCCGAAGGGCCCGAGGTGGAGACAGAGTTTTTCTGCTTCGATGCTCTTAACACGCCGGCGGACCATCCGGCCAGAGATCTGCAGGACACCTACTATTTACCTGAGGATTTGCGTTTCTCGAATATACCTCAATACAGGGAAGAGCGCTATTTGCTGCGGTCCCATACCTCCACCGTGCAAATTCGGGCCATGCTCGACCAACCGCCCCCCCTGCGCATCATTTCTCCGGGTCGCTGCTTTCGCCGCGATACTCCCGACGCCACCCACAGCGCCAATTTCCACCAGATCGAGGGTCTTTATGTGGATAAAAATGTGACTGTCAAGGACCTCAAGGCAACTCTTGATTATTGTTTTAAGTCCCTTCTCGGCAAAAAGGCCCACACGCGATTTCGACCCCATTTTTTCCCCTACACCGAGCCGAGTTTTGAAGTCGATTTCCACTCCGGGCATCTTGCTAAAGTGGGTACGGAGTGGACTGAAATCATGGGTTGCGGGATGGTCGATCCGTCGGTGTTCGAGGCTGTGGGCTACGATCCAGAGGTTTGGAGTGGCTATGCTTTCGGCATGGGGATCGAGCGCATCGCCATGATCCTCTACGGAGTGGACGATATCCGATATTTTTACCAAAACGATTTACGCTTTCTGCATCAGTTCGATTGAGAAAATCTGGAAATGGCGCAGCCCGTAAGATAATTTTTCCCGTTACAATATTTAATACAAAATGAAAGTCAGCCTGCAATGGTTGAGGCGGCACATCGACCTCAATAGCTCCTCCAAAGAAATCGAGGAAGCGCTTACCTTGATAGGATTTGAAGTTGAGGGGGTCGAGGAGACGGGTTTACCGACCTTGAATAAAGTGATCGTGGGTGAAGTCCTTTCCAGCGAACCCCACCCCAACGCTGACCGCCTCTCGGTATGTGAAGTCCTCATCAACCAGGAGGACGAGAGCCGCAAAATTGTTTGCGGCGCTTCCAATTACAGCGTTGGTGACCGCATTCCGGTTGCGCTTTCGGGAGCGGTGCTTCCGGGCAATTTTAAAATTAAAAAGAGCAAGCTGCGTGGAGTTGAATCCGATGGCATGATGTGCAGCGCCAGGGAATTGCAACTTGGTGAAGACCACGAAGGCCTGTTGATTCTTCAGGATCGCCCGGCGGTGGGGACTCCCATAAATGAAGTTTTTCCCTACCGGGATACCGTATTTGATATCGAGGTGACGCCAAATCGACCCGACTGCCTCAGCCATATCGGAGTGGCCCGCGAATTGGCGGCCCGTTTTGGGTTGGCTGTGGAATATCCTCAAATCAAGGTAAACCCGCAGGCCTTCTCGACTGGAGAATTGCCCCCTCTTCTCAACAAGGTCGAGGTGGATGCCACCGAGAATTGTCCCCATTACCGTGCCTATTGTATTCGCGGAGTCAAAATTGGCCCGAGTCCAATGTGGATGCAGCAATTATTGAAAGCTGCCGGTTTGCGGCCCATTAATAATGTGGTCGATGCCACCAATTTTGTCCTTCTCGAGTTGGGTCAACCCCTGCACGCTTTCGACGCCTCAAAAATCCGGGGCGGCAAGCTCATTATTCGACCGGCTGGTCAAGGCGAGGAAATAGTCACTCTCGACGACCGCAAACGCACCCTGACCTCCAGCATGACGGTAATTGCGGATGCCGAGCGAGCCCTTGTGATTGCCGGAATCATGGGCAGTATCGATGCCGAAGTCGATGAAAATACCACGGATATTGTTCTGGAGGCCGCCTATTTCAAGCCATCGAATATCCGCTGGACTTCGCGGCGATTGGGTCTGGTATCCGATAGTTCCTATCGCTTTGCCCGTGGGGTGGACGCCAAGGGCTCCGAGTATTCGGCATTGCGAGCAATCGACACAATCCTCGAAGTTGCCGGTGGCGAGCTGTCGGGGCCTCCATTTATGGTCGGCGAGCCGCCACTGATGGAACGGGAGATCGAGATCGGCCCACGATTTATCCGCGACAAATTGGGATTCGATGTCGAAGAATCTCAAATAAGCGATGTTTTCACTGCGCTGGGTTTCGACGTAAATTTACGAGAAAGAACGGGAGGTTCCCGCTACTGGTCGGTTGGCATACCGAGCTATCGACTCGATCTCGAACGCCCCATTGATTTGGTCGAGGAATTTCTCCGTATCTATGGCACCGACAAAATTCCCACGGCTCGGGTGAGTACGCCCGGCCTTGTTCAGAAGGATGATGCGGTCGATGTATTTAAACGAAAAGCCTCCGCCTATCTCTGCGGGCGGCACTTCAATGAATGTGTCAGTTATTCCATGCGAAGCACCGAGGAGATTGGTCAATGGTATAGCCATGCGGCCGCTTCCAGTTTGCGATTGGCCAACCCCCTGGCCAGCGATCAATCGCATTTACGCCCCTCATTGTTTCCCGGCTTGCTGGACAGTTTGCGGCTCAACCTAAACCGTGGAAACGCGCCCCGGCGTCTATTTGAGATCGGAAATGTCTGGAGAGAATGGGATGGTCGCATTTGGGAGCTATATTCGGTTGCTTTTCTCATGTTAAAGGAATCGACCGGCGGCCAGTGGATCGAGCGCCAACCGCCAGATTTTTTCCATGTTGCCGGTGTTGTCAGAAACCTCCTTCGATTGGCTGGCGACGATTCCGGTGATGTTCCATTTGCGCCCATCGATCACGAGGATTCCTGGCAGGAGGGGCAGGCGGGCGCCATTGGCGACTTCAAGACCGGCTGGCAGGGCAAGGCGGGTATGATGAATCTTTTTCTGCTCAAACAATGGGATATTGAAGGAACCGTTTTGGGTGGAGTAGTTTATTTGTTGCCATCTTTTTTAAGAAATTCCTCGAAGCGCAAAACATATCGTCCGATCAGTCAATATCCACCCATAATCAAGGATTTGGCACTCGTCGTTGAGGAAAATTTAATGGCCGACGATGTGAGGCGCGAGCTTGAAAACGTAGCGGTTGAGGCTGCAGGGGGCGCTTTTGGTGTCGAGTCGGTGGGCGTATTCGATGTTTATCGGGGGAAGGGATTGCCGGAGGGGAAAAAGAGCCTCGCATTTAGCCTGGTATTCCGCTCGATGGAACGCACACTGACCGATGCAGAGGTCAACCTTGCCTTTGAAACGATACAGAAAGCCATCGCCGCCAGCGGATACGCCGTTCGCGAATAGGGGAATCCGGCACAGCAGGTAGGCGCAGAGTCCATGTCCGAAGAAACCTCAATTGATATCGATTATGTGGCCACACTGGCCCGGATCGAATTGACGGATGAAGAGCGGGAGCAATTTTCCTCTCAACTGGAGGATATTCTGGATTATTTCGAGCGGATCAAGGCCGTCGATGTTGCCGGGATAGAACCAACGGCCCACGCGTTTCCCATCTACAATGTATGGGAAGAGGATGTGCCCGAGCCAGGACTTTCACCCGATGAGGCGTTGCTCAATGCCCCCGAACAGCGTGGTAACCAGATAGTCGTTCCCAAGGTTGTCGAAGATGCCTGATCTTAAATCCTTCCATCTCTACCTCGTAAAATCCGGTTGATGTCCGATCTTTATTACCAAAGCGCTGCTGAACTAGCCCGATTGCTCGAAAAAGGGGAAATCAGCGCCCGGCAGTTGATGCAGTCCGTCATCGACCGAACCCACAGCGTCGAGGAAAAAATTCACGCTTTTTTGCGGTTTGACCCCGATGAGGCTTTGGTTGAAGCCGAAAAAAGCGATCAAAGAAGAGCGGCGGGGAAATCGCTTGGTTCGCTCGATGGAATACCGATTGGGCTGAAAGATTTGATCTGTGTGTCGGGGCAGGGCCTGACCTGCGGGAGTCGGATTCTGGAAAATTATGTTTCCCCCTACGACGCCACCTGCGCGGCGAGGCTCAAGGAACGGGGCGCCATCCTTTGGGGGCGTTTGAATATGGACGAGTTTGCCATGGGTTCCTCCACTGAAAATTCGGCATTTCAGACGACTTGCAACCCCTGGAATACCGAATGCATTCCCGGTGGAAGCAGTGGAGGAAGCACCGCCGCGGTGGCGGCCGGAGAAACTATCGCCGCTCTTGGTAGTGATACCGGGGGCTCGATCCGGCAACCCGCTTCACTCTGTGGTGTGGTGGGTTTGAAACCATCCTACGGGCTTGTTTCCCGTTATGGTTTGGCCGCCTTTGCCTCCTCGCTCGATCAGATTGGGCCGATTACCCGAACGGTCGAGGATAGCGCCCTTATTTTGCAAGCCATCGCCGGGCACGACGCCAGAGACTCGACCTCCTTTAAAGCCCACATACCCGACTACCAAGCTGCCTTGAAGGCTCCTCCGAGACGATGGAAGTTGGGGCTGCCCCGTGAATATTTTGCCGAGGGTCTTGACCCGGAAATTCGGCAGGCGGTAGAAAAAGCGGTCGATTTTTATAAAAACGAAGGTTGCGAAATCGTCGAAATTTCCCTTCCCCATACGGAATTGGCCTTACCCGTTTATTATATCCTGGCTCCGGCTGAGGCTTCCTCAAATCTGGCTCGTTACGATGGTGTCCGCTACACCCACCGAAGCGAGCGGGCCGAGGACCATGTTGACCTCTATTTCAAATCCCGGGGGGAGGGCTTTGGCCAAGAGGTGAAGCGCCGGATCATTCTGGGAGCCTATGTTCTCAGCAGCGGTTATTACGATGCCTACTACCTTCGCGCCCAAAAAATCCGCACCCTTATCCGAAACGATTTCATGGATGCCTTTAAAAAGGTCGATGCCCTTATCACGCCGGTTTCACCGACGGCGGCCTTTAAAATCGGAGAAAGGTTGGACGATCCACTTTCCATGTATCTGAGTGATATTTACACCTTGTCCATCAATTTGGCCGGCCTGCCGGCGATATCGGTTCCCTGCGGATTTACCTCCAAAAAACTTCCTGTGGGGGTGCAGATTATCGGGCAACCTTTCAAGGAGGCCGAAATGCTCTCCATCGCCAACCTCTATGATTCCACCCACCGCTTCGGGATGGAGCATCCTGAACTGTGAAAGATTACGAGGCAGTCATCGGACTCGAGGTCCACGTTCAGCTAAAATGCGACACGAAGATGTTTACACGTGCCGCCTATCGGTTTGGCGAGCCGCCGAATACCCTGACAAATCCGGTGGTGATGGGCTTGCCCGGCACCTTGCCGGTCCTGAATAAAAGGGCGATCGAGTTGAGTATTCAGACCGGGCTGATGTTCGGCTGCCACATCGCTGAAGTCTGTAAATGGGACCGAAAAAATTATTTCTACCCGGACCAGCCGAAGAACTATCAAATTTCCCAATTCGACCAGCCCATCTGCATTGGAGGAGTGGTCGAAATCGAGCTGCCGGGTCCAGCCCGCAATGTGATGGGAGAGCACAGGGAGGTGAAATTGACGCGAATTCATCTCGAAGAGGATGTGGGGAAGTTGACCCACTATGAAAATGGAAGTCTCGTGGATTTCAACCGTGCCGGAACGCCACTCATTGAAATAGTGTCAGAGCCTGACCTTTTTTCCGCCGAAGAAGCGGCTGCATTTCTAAATGCCATCCGATTGAACATGATTTATGCCGGTCTCTCCGATTGTGATATGGAGAAAGGGCAGATGCGCTGCGATGCCAATGTCAGCGTGCGGCCCGTTGGCAGCGAAAAGCTGGGCATCCGCACCGAGATGAAAAACCTCAATAGCATATCCGGGGTCCGGGATTCCGTAAATTATGAAATTCGCCGTCAGAGCAAGGTGCTCGAAAAAGGCGGAGAGATTTTCCAGGAAACCCGGCGGTGGAATGCCGAACAGGGATACACTGTGGCGCTTCGCTCCAAGGAGGAGGCCCACGATTACCGATATTTTCCCGACCCGGATCTAATGCCCGTTAGAGTAAGTCGCGAATGGGTGGATTGCTTGCACGCCAAACTTCCTGAACGGCCTTTTGACCGCCAGCGCCGCTATCTCAAAGATTTTGGCTTACCCTTTACGATGGCCTCGGTGCTTTGCCAAAATAGCGAGTTGGGGAATTTTTTCGAGGAGGCGGTAACTAAATGCAATAAACCACTGGAAATCGGGAATCTGGTGGCCAATGACCTCTTGCGGGAGTTGTCTGCGGGTAAGGATGCAGAGTCGCAAGGACTTGTGTTGCTTCCGATTAAGTCCGGCCATGTTGCCGAATTGGTGAAATTGGTGGAAGAGGGCGTTATTTCTCGGCAAATCGCGCAGGATATCTTCCCGCAGATGTTTCAGACTGGCGAGAGTCCATCAACCATTGTCGAAAAAAAGGGACTCCGGCAAACAACCGATATGGCCGAAATCGAAGGTGTCTGCGCCCGAATTATTGCGGAGAACCCGAAACCGGTCGGGGAATTTCGGGCTGGCAACGAAAAGGCGATCAATGCGCTCAAGGGTGGTGTTATGAAAGCGACCCGAGGCAAAGCAAACCCCGCAATGGTGGATAAACTCCTGCGAAAATTGCTGGCCTGACCCACTTAAAGGAATTGACTGCCTCGAAAAGCAAATTGACACTTACATATGGCGGGCAAAACGACATGAGCGGCAAAGATTTTTCCGAGGTAATCGATCTTATCGTCAGAGAGGATACCCGTTACCCCAAGCCTGCCTATTATTTTGTCAGAAAGGCGTTGGACCATACCCTGAAAGGTATGAACAAGCTACCTTCCGATGAGAAAGGCAATCATGTGTCCGGGCGGGAATTACTCGAAGGCATTCGCGATTACGCCCTCGATCAATACGGTCCGATGACCTTTACCGTTTTTGAGAACTGGAGTTTGAGGAAGACTACCGATTTTGGAGAAATCGTATTCAATCTGGTGGAATATGGAATTTTTGGCAAAACGGAGCACGATGATATCAAAGATTTTAAGGAAGTATATGATTTCCGCGACGCATTCCTGAATCCCTTTATCCCCAAAGGCCGAAAAAAAGGCGATTCGGATTTCAATGGCGAGATTTCCGATGGATTAAAGGAAGAAAACCCTGGAGAGAGCAATTGAGGGAATTCTCGTTGATCGGACTTCAGGCAACCTCATTTTTTTATGGATTCGATTTCCCCTAACGACGGGCGTTTACCCGCCTTGCTCGATCGTCTCTTTGATGAACCCATCGAGCGATTTACTCTCCCGAACGGCCTCACCGTCATTTTGAAGGAGGATTTTTCAAACAAACTGTCCTCGGTGCAGCTTTGGGTAAAAACGGGAAGCCTGCACGAAGGCCCCATGCTCGGTTCAGGGCTCTCCCATTTTCTGGAGCACATGTTATTCAAAGGCACTCCGACGCGCCCCGGCGGCGAGATGAGCCGTCAGGTGCAGGCGGCAGGCGGCGGCGTCAATGCCTATACTACTTTCGACCGCACGGTTTATTATATCGACGGATTGAGTGAGCAGACGGAATTGGCTGTCGAACTGTTGGCCGATGCGGCCTTCAACTCGGTACTTTCTGAAGAGGATACGGCCAAAGAGCGAGATGTAATTCTTCGGGAAATCGACATGGGCCTTGACGACCCTGATCGTCAGGTTTCCAGAGCTTTATTTGAGGCCGCCTACAGAGAACACCCCTACCGCCAGCCAGTCATCGGTCACCGGGAATTATTTGAAAAGGTTACCCGTGAACAGCTTTTCGATTATTACAAAATTCGATATGTGCCTGATAATATGACCTTGGTCGTGGTGGGGCATATTGACACTCCCGCTCTTCGAGAGGCTATTGAAAAGCATTTTGGACCCGCATCACGGGGTGGTGGCGTAAATCCTTTTGTTCCCGTAGAGCCGAGGCAATTGGCCATGAGGGAGGACAATCGCTATGGTGACGTGAATATTTGCAGGGGAGGGCTCGCTTTTAAAATACCTGGTCTTGAACATGTCGACGCGCCCGGTCTCGATCTATTGGCGTCAATTCTCGGGGTGGGGCACAGTTCCATATTTTGGCGACAGTTACGTGATGAGAAAAAGCTGGTTCACCATATCGATACCTCCTGCTGGAATCCCGGTAGTGGCGGTCTTTTTTGGGTATCCTACGTGTGTGACCCGGAAAAACGCGCAGCGGTGCATGAGGCAATCCTCATCGAAGTTCAAAAAGCTGCCCGCGAAGGCATTGGCGAAAATCAATTGCGAAAGGCTCGCCGCCAGGCCTTAGCTGGTGAAATCAACACTCGAAAAACTATGAGCGGCCAGGCTTCCCGTCTCGGTTTAGCCGAAGTCGTGGTGGGTGATTTGGGTTATCCCCGCAGGTATTTTTCCCGCCTGAATAACGTCGAGCCCAGGATACTGGAAGAACTAGCCGGACGCTATCTGGTGGCTGATGGGCTAACGGCAGTCTCCCTTAATTCTACCCCACCGACTCCGACCTCCACGCGTCTGAAAGGAATTTCCCGAGAGAATGAAAATTTTCAGGAACGAACTCTTGGCAATGGAGCGCGATTAATATTCCAAAGAGACAGCCGCCATCCCAAGATCAACCTTCGCTTGGTAGCGTTGGGTGGGCCATTGTATGAGGAGCCCCATCTTCGTGGAATAACCGCTTTGTTGGCAACACTTTTGATACGGGATTCCATAAAAAGATGCGCTTCCGAGGTAGCCGAGTTAATCGAAGGGGTTGGCGGTTCGATGAGTGAATTCGCCGGTAATAACTCCTTCGGATTAGGATTTGAGACAATGTCTGGTGACACCGAAATCCTGCTCGATCTGTTTGAGCAGGCACTCCTTGCATCAAATTTCCAGCAGGAGACTTTCGAACTTGAAAGGGAAGCACAAATTGCCTCAATCAAGGAAGATGAAGATGAAATTGTCAGTTTCGGTAAAAAAAGACTCCGTCAACTATTCTTTGGAGACCATCCATTCCATATTGACGCGTATGGCGTCGAAAAAACCCTGAATACCATAGGCTTATCAGAGTTAGAAAGATTGCGAAGCAAATTGCTTGTCGGTTCCAATGTTGTGGTAAGTGTGGTCGGTGATTTTCAACCCGATCTCCTTCTTCCCTCCATCGAAGAAGTTTTGGAAAAACTTCCATCGGGGCCGTTTGCCCCAAGTAAAATAGTTTTCGATGAACCGAAAAAATCGGATTGTTTCGAGGAAATACTGCCTAGACAGCAGGCCGTTGTTTTTCAGGCTTATCCCGACTCTGGAGTAAAGGGCAAAGATTTTTATCATGGCGAATTACTATCGGAGCTATTCAGCGAAATGTCTGGCCGGTTGTTTACCCGAGTTCGAGATGAGCGTGGTATGGCCTATTTTGTTGGAGCTAACCGTATTACGGGAATTCACAATGGTATGTTTTACCTTTGCGCAGGAACTCGCCCCGACTGTTGCCCGGAGATGAATTCGGAATTTGATGCCGAGATTTCGAGGGTTGTCGCAGGTGAAGTGGGTGAAGAAGAATTGTTGCGCTGCCAGACTCGCCTTAAGGCGGCCAAACGAATGGGGTTACAAACGATCGGAGCAAGAGGTATGAGAGCGGCATTAAACACGCTTTATGGCCTAAAAGTCAACGATTGGGAGGACTATGACAAACGTATCGACTCAATCGATGTGCATGATCTGGCAGTGTTCGCCCGCAGCAGGCTGGCTCCAGAGAAATGTGTTGGTCTTATTGTGAAGCCGTAATTCGCCACCCCGTGCGAGTTGTTTTTTGAAGAATTGCGGTTGCGGAAAAAAGCATAACCGGTGTAAAAGAGTCCCGTGCACCGGCGGATTATTGTCCATTTACCAGATTATGCAGTTTCCAAAAGGCGGAAGAATGAGGGATTTGCTTTGGCTCTCGCCCTGGGTCTGACAGCCTTTCTTTTGATTCTTATTTTGGCTTTATCAACCCTGAGTCGTGTTGAAACCGGAATTAGCGGATCCCGGCTGGATAGATTTACGGCCCGTCAAAACGCCATGCTTGGGTTGAAAATTGCATTGGGAGATTTGCAAAAAATGGCGGGACGTGACCAATGTGCGACTGCCAGAGCCGATGTTTTGGGCGATGACTCAGCAAATCCCTATTGGACCGGCGTTTGGTCAGAGGGAGAGGAAAATGGGCAGCCTTTTTGGTTGGTATCGGGGGTCGATTCAGATCCGGCTAACCCGGTTACGGGCGTCCGGTTGGCGAAGGGGATTGCTGGTCAACCGGGTGTTTTTGCCCCGACCGTTACCGTGCATCCAGAAAATCCACCTGATAGTTCCTCGGTTGCAGTTTCAAACAGACAAGGCCATTATGCCTATTGGGTGAGTGATGAGGGAATCAAATCCAGCTTGGCCAAGACCGATGGCATTTTCGATCTTGATGCCGAACGCTACGATGAACTGGATCGTAAGCGGTTGAGGCAATTGACCCCGATGCGATTTGGCCGAGAAGAATTTTTTCCGGAACTTGTGAACGAAGATCGGAATGAAATTCGAGAAGGTTTACTTAAAACTGAATCTATTGGCCAAATCTCGCATTTACCGGGAGTTGCATCAGAGCAACTGCGAAATTCCTTTTTCGACGCAACTTATCTTTCCTATGGTGTTCTTAGCAATACAGCCACAGGTGGATTAAAAAAAGACCTGAGCGCGTCAACCGTTCAAGATAGCGGGTTCACTTTTTTGGAGTCGCTTAAAAGTGCGTCAGGAATGAGGATCAATGGGAATGGTTTTGTCGAATATCCTGGAAGTGGATTTCCTCCCACGCTGAATTCCGGGGATTATCTGAACTCCCCATCCCCGTTAGCTTCAGAATTCGCGTTGTTTGTCGGTATTTTTAAAAACAGCGTCGATAGTGACCAATTTCGGCTCGAATTTGGCCTTTGGTCCGAAGTGTGGAACCCCTATTCGTTTCCGATGGCGTTTGATCCTGAAACCGAAAACGACCTTACGGTTAGAATTAGCGGGCTTCCCGAAATTGAGGTTCGATGGGAATCCGCCCGTGGCCAGTCGAATAATCAGATTGGTTCTTTTTCGCTCAAACTGGAAGATTTTCAAGATGAGTTTACCATCAATTTTGGCATTCCTCTTGCGGAGGGGGAGGTAAAAACCCGAATCGCGCGAGTTCGCCATGTGCTGGAACAGTCGCTCCCTGCGGGCACGGTAAATAATCCGGCTAAAAATTTCGTCACACTTTCCGCTCCCGCCAGCAAATTGACGGTACGATTTTTCAACGCTTCTGGCCAATTGCTGAGAGAGGTGAGAAACTTGCCTTTCGATGCGTTTACCACATCCGAATACGGTTTGAGTCGCGACGCTTCGCCTTCGAGAACAAACCCCAAGCATTTCCAGTTCGCTTACCACTACAAGATGTTGGACAACCCCTTTCTGCTGGTCGAGGGGCAAAAATCTGATATGGAAAAGTGGCTTTCTGAAACCGATTTTCGTTCATTGATTTTAGACGTGGAGAGCAACCCCCTTCATGCCTCACTACTTTGGTTAACGGGAGATCCCTCGGCGCTGCATTTCGAGGTTTTTTTCGACGATACTGATATGCTTGATGATGGAGCGGGAAAATTTTATCGGTTTTATGATTATCCGTCATTGGATCCTGTTTCAATCGGGTCGTTGCAGCATTTACAGGTCTTGCAAGGTCGTCCCTTTAGCATTGGTAATCCGTGGGGTGGTCAGCGAAATGCCGTTTTCGACCGATTTTTCTTTTCAACCGTTCCGCAAAATGATGCCTCATGGAATCCCTCGGAACGACTACTAAATACACATTTGGCGACTCATGAAACCCGTTACGCATCTGTTACAACGGAGAACCTGAGGAACCAGTATTCCTCGATAGACTTTTTGGTAGAGGGGACATTTAATATCAACTCGACATCGATCAAGGCCTGGAAATCGGTTCTATCGGGGCTCGAACTTTACGACTGGACCTATCGTTTCGATGATTTTACTTTCACCGAGCCGCTTCCTCCAATCACTCGTCCGAGGGTGAAAAACGGAATATTTCATTTACCCAATGGAGCCGATCGGCATTTTTCTCTTCCCTCCGAAATGTATCCGGATTACCCTGAAATCTCGCCACAGGAAAAAAAGGATTGGTATAAAAGGCCTCAGCAGGATTGGAAAAACGCCTTCCGAACCGGGATGCGGGAATTGACCGAACAGGAGGTTGATGACCTTGCCCGGGCGATTGTGCGTTTGCTACGGGAAGGAGGAGAGCCTTTTTCTTCGATAGAGCAATTTGTAAATTCTGGTCTCGTGCAGGAGGCGATAGACTCTACGACAATTAACTCGGTAAATGGCGCAGATTACGAATCGGCCACTAATGCTAATCGCATACCTCGCTACGCCCCATCGTTTCTCACTCAGGCGGATATTTTTTCAAACATTGCGCCCTTTATTCAAACACGCTCCGATACTTTCTTAATCCGTGCCTATGGAGACGCCTATAATCCACTTACGAAACGTATTCGGGGGAGGGCTTGGTGCGAAGCCCTTGTCCAACGTGTGCCCACTCCCGTGGATTTTCGTGATACCACTGATGAAGAGAAAATTGTTGAAGATCACATTAACCCACCGGGTCCATTCGGGCGACGGTTTCAAATTATACATTTTCGATGGCTGGATTCTACAGATATTTAGTACTAATAGGCGGTCTGCTTTTGCTGCTGGTTTGTCAAACCGGTTTTGCTGCCGACGCTGAAAAGGAATCTGCGTTAGTCTTTCGGGTATTTGCATTGAGTAATGTGAAACCGGGGGGCATCAAAGTCGAAACAGGCCCGGATAAAGTTGAAACCATCGAGTTTCAAAGTTACAGACGATCCGTTGCTTACGAATATCGTGGCTTACAGCCGCTGGTATTTTTCCGTGAAACCATTGGCTTGGATAACGTAATAACTCGATACCCAATCGCGACCGTTAATGCGTCCGATGGCATGGCAGAGAGTCTGTTGATTTTTGTGCCGACGACTTCCTCAATGCAAGACCAGGGAGAGTTCACTGTTTTTCCGCTGGATGACAGTATTACGTCTTTCTCGTCCAATAGACTGATTGTTTTCAATGCAACATCGGTGGAGTTAATTGGAAGAGTGGGGGAGGAGAACACCCGTTTCGCCCCGGGGTATTCGAAGGTATTCGACATTCGGGATTATTATATCGCGGAGGAAGACCTTATTCGTGTGCCTGTCGGATTTGCGCGAGTGACAAAAGAAGGCCCTCAAATCGCTTTTACAAACACCTTTGACTTCCATCCTGAGCAGCGAGTAATTCTTATTATTCAGCCCCCAAGCCGCCCCGGTTCGCATCGCATAAGAGTCAATAAACTCACCGACACGTTCCCTCCTCCGCCCATCGATGCAGACAATTGAATGATTTTTGAAATTCCGATCTAAAATACCCTAAGGTGGACTGGCGTTTTTTCCAGAGAGCTGATGGTAGGAGTCTGCTCGGCGTCCCGGCGAGTTTGCCATTTGTCGATTGAGTAATGTTGCTGAACGACATCAAGGTATCATCCTGTAAACTGTCAGATTATTTGGAATAATTTGTTGTGGTGAGAGTTCCTAACTTGAGATGGGATTTTTTTAGAATTTCGTCTGACCCCTATTTCTTAACATATTACTGCGGGATTGATTGGTATGGGAATTGAAAAGTTCAAAATGATTGGCCGGAGCTTGGTTGTTTGGGCCGCACCTCTGGGTACCCTATTGTTGTTTTTCGGAGAGACTACGTTGCGTTCTGAGGTATGTGGGCCGTTTCCAGATTGGGAAACATCGGAATATGTTTTGCCTTATCCGGTTGGCGCAATTTACGCGGTCGTTCAGGGAAATTGTTCGGGATTTGGACATAGCAATCATCATAAACACGGATACGATTTTGCGATGCCTTTGGGATCAGAAATAACTGCCTCGCGCGTCGGCACAATATTTCAAGTAAGAGATCTTTTTCAAAATGGCCAAACAATTCCCGGTCAAGAGAATTTCGTTAAAATCATCCATGAAGATGGCAAAATATCTGCTTACTCCCATCTTTCACCCGGTATTTTGGTAACAACAGGGCAAGTGGTTGAAGCGGGGCATTTACTGGGACTTAGCGGCAACACCGGAAATACGGGAGGATTCCCACACCTTCACTTCTACCTGACACCCTGTTCCGAACCCACCTCAGGCTGCGGGACTCTCCCGGTCAATTTTCGCAATACGCGACCGAATAGTTTTGGTCTCGGTAGCGGAACGGGTTACGATGACAAATCTGTAAGGTATAAAGCCTTACCGTTTGAAGAGGCGACTTTGGATGTATTCGGCGGAGTCCCCATCGATGGCAGTCCGGGGTGGAACGCTTCGCCCTGGTTTTTGAACTACAATGTGGATTCCTGGCCCTGGATTTTTCACGACGAACATGGTTGGCAGTATGTTTACACAGGCAGCACAGAAGGAGGAATTATTCTATGGGATTTAGGTTTATCCCAGTGGTTGTTTTTCAATGAGAGCACCTATCGCTGGATGTTTCTTTTTGGAGACAATATGGGCTGGATTTGGTCTTTCGGCGACAATTCTCCTGATCGGCGTTTTTTCCAAAGAGCAGACGATGGTACCCTATTCAGCATTCCGCCGAATTTGCCAAATTAAACCTGCCCAATTAGCCGCTCAAATCCTCGTTTCTTGGTGTCTACGCCTTCTCGGTGGAGGCAGGCTTAATGATTTTCATTGAGAAAGGGTTATCATTGTTGATTAAGGTGAAAGGAGGCTGGTGAATTTTGTTGTGGACTGCCTGTTCACCTTATTCGTGCCGAAATGAGGCTTGTGTGAATTGATTTCTTTTACTTCATTTCGACTTTGGTATCATATTTGGATAATATTTTCGATTGAAGTCACATTTACATCTGCAATTGGTTCTGGCCTCCGTTTCTCCCCGTAGGAGTCATCTCCTGGCTGAAATGGGGTTGCGCTTCGCGGTTGTTCCGGCAGATGTGGAGGAGTGGAGCGATTCAAGCGCCGACCCGGAAGCCCTGGTTTTGCACAATAGCCGACTAAAAGCGGAATATGTGGCCACCGAGCATTCGCATACGGGACCCATACTCGCCGCAGATACGACAGTGGCTATAGATGGAGAGGTATTGAACAAACCCCGAGATCTGATCGAAGCCCGTGGAATGTTACGCAAATTATCTGGGCGCACTCATACAGTGTTTACCGGTCTCTGTTTACTATTCGCCGACCGTAGTATCGATGAGGCCCTCTGCGTTTCAAGCGAGGTTACTTTCAAGGCACTCGATGAGGAGCAGATCAGCCACTACCTGAGCATCGTAAACACACTCGACAAGGCTGGCGCCTACGGCATTCAGGAGGGTAGAGAGATAATTTTGGCACGATTGAATGGTTCATTGAGCAATGTGATGGGTCTGCCGGTCGAGGCGACCGCTGGATTGCTGCAAAAACACGGAATTTTCGAGGCGCTGAAGTTGGCCTAGCGTTGACAACGGAAAACTGGCAAAATGCCGTAAAGTCGGTTTGTATGTCCCTATAGTGTATCCCGACCTGAACCCATGAGAGGCATAATCAAAAGACGATCGAGAAGCCGCCGAAATGATCTTTCACGGTATTTGACCGCGGATGGTCGGGAGGAGTGGGATTTCTACCGCGTGGCATGGGCTTTGGCCATTTCACTATTATTTCATCTCGGTCTATTCTGGATTATTCCGTGGGAAATGGAGGCAACTCCGACCACTGATCGAAGCATCGAACGCGAGGTGGAATACGTTTACGAAGAGACACCTCCCGAACCCGAAGAACAGCAATTTACGGAGACAAATCCCGATGTCCCCACCAATAAGCCGGATGAGACAACTAATTTTTCAAACCGTGACCAACAGGCGCAACAGAAGGAAAAATCCGAACTAGGCTCGGAAGATGCCCCGCAAGTCGATGGTGAGGAGGAGGAATCGACCAAGATTGTCGACGGTGATTTAAATGAATCCCAGCCTCTGCCGGAGGCCACCGCACAACAGGAATCGATAGAGCAACAGCAGCAAAACCCTTTTGTGCCGGTTTTTTCTCCACCCAAACCAAAAGCCCCGGATTTTCTGGAGCAGGATCAAGTAGTCGAAGATGAAGGGATCGCCAGTATGCTTGATCCGCCCGATAAAGGGGAGGAATATGTCGAGGACACTTTGAATTCCCGGGATGTACCACTAACTTTAGACAATAATGAGCCCCCAATCGAGGCCAACATCGAGCAACCGAGCCCTCAGCCGACACAGGCGGTACAGCCTCAACAGCCGCGCCCACGCCCGCGATTGACGACACGAACGGTGCCGGGGCCGATCCGGCGATCCTCCGGGCGGGCGCCGGTCATGGAATCCTTGGCTGTAAGCGCAAATTTCAGCGAATTTGGCGGGTATTTAGCCCGCGTCTACGAAGCGATTGGAGCACAATTCCAAAATCTCACGGCCCACAACGAGGCTGTCCAGACCGAGGTGAACACCAGGGTAATTGTGGAGTTTAGCCTCACCCGTGACGGCGAGGTGGTTGATATGATAGTCGCCTATTCTACTGCGGGCAGGGTAGCGACTCGATTGGGACAGGATGCGATCCTGCTGCCGACTCCCTATTGGGAATGGACTGAGGAAATGGTGGCAATTCTCAAGGAAAAAGAGGCGATCCGAGCCACCTTTATTTACCAGTGAGCCACCCGCTTTCAGAGGTTTTGGAGGGACTGCCGCTGGCACCCGGCGTTCGAGTTTTGCAGACTCATGCCTCCGGGTTGGTGGCCTTTGAAAAGCCCTGCGGCCTGCGCTCGCACCCAAACCGTCCGGGCCTGGATCGCGGGGCCTTGTTGCTGGCTTCCTACGACGCTGAAAATGAGAGCTACCAATGGTCTCAGTCCGATGGTGAAACGGGTAGCTTTTATCTTCTCAACCGTATTGATGCCCCCGCTTCGGGAATTATTCTGGGAACAACGGACGAATATTTCTCGATTCAACTAAAGGAACTATTCACAAAACGCGGGGTAAAAAAACGCTATAACGCCCTGGTTAAGGACCATGTTGGCAAAGGGGCACGGATTTGGCGTGACCGTTTGCAGTTCGATCGAACAGGAGGACGAATCAAAGTTCAGGCATCAAAAACGTCCGGCATGATTGCGGAAACGGTGCTTCTCAAGGTTCAAAAAGGCCGGAATCCTCAGCAATGCTCTTTGCTCGAACTGGAACCGCGAACCGGGCGAACCCACCAACTCCGCGTGCAATGCGCGGCCCGAGGGTTTCCAATGGTCGGAGATGGTACCTATGGCGATTTTCGCTTCAACCGGGCATGGGCGCGGAACACCGGCAGCAAGCGATTATTTCTCCACTCCAGCCAAATAGCCTTTGATTTTAGCTGGAAGGGGAGGAATATCTCCTTCGAGGTGAAATCTGCCCTTCCAAAAGAATTTATGGAGTTGTTAAATTTCTCTCCCCCGGTATAACCGGCCAATTATCCAAATTTCCATGTGACGCCATAGCCATGATTATTTCCAAAGAAAACAAGCTAACCGAAAAGCAATTAAAGGAAGTCGAATCCATTGTTGGGGAATTCGGCTGCGCGATACAGGTCATCTACGGAGCCCACCGAAACATCTACGCGATCATCGGCGATGAACGCAGCGAATTGATGGTCAACCGCCTGGTCGGCCTGCCATTTATCGACCGGGTTGATCGCATGGAGTCCATCTACAAATTGATGGATATCCGATCGGAGATGGCTGGGCATCGCTGTCGCTTCGGTGGTGTCACGGTGGGCGACGAACCGCTCATAATAGCCGGGCATTGCACAATCGATCCCAATAACGCCAATTACTTGTTCGAGACAGCCGCTGCAATCAAGGAAGCCGGAGCCCATGCCTTGAGAGGCGGTGTTTGGAAACCGAGAACGACGCCGCATTCTTATCAGGGCGATGTGAGCACTCTCGACACGCTGCTCGAAGCAAGATCACGCACCGGTTTGCCGATTGTGACCGAGGTTATGGATGAGGAGCAGCTAGAGATAGCCGTGAAGGAGAAAATCGATATGATCCAAATCGGCACCCGCAACGCCCTCAATTATTCGCTATTGAAACAAATCGGGAAGAAAACCGCCGATACCGGCATAGGGATACTGCTCAAGCGGGGTCGCCACATGGGGCCCATCGATGAATATATAGCGGCGGGCGAGTATATAGTGTCCAACGGCAACCCGAATTTATTCTTTTGCCCCCGTGGAACGATGCCGGGCCTGGATGGCTATCGAAATCATCCCGATGAGTCCATCACGCCCCTTCTAAAACAGAAAACCTGGGCTCCTGTGATCGTGGACCCCTCCCATTCGGTTGGCCGGGCGATGTATGTGCCGGCGTGCTGCCTTGCGGGTATGGCCTATGGGGCGGATGGCCTGATTATCGAAACCCATATCGAGCCTTCACGTGGTATCGGCGATGACCCTGTGCAAAGCGTTACCCCCGAGATTCTCAAAAAAATAATTGAAGATGCCCGCGCGATTTGGGGATTTCCCTCCCGATATACAGGTTTATCCTGACACTTCAGAAACGACGAAATATAAAAATAAGTTTGTTTAGTTAGAGCCTCCTGAAAACCTTACAGCTATAACTGTAGCCGATATTTTGGAATGTAAGACGGCTGCCCAGCACTGTGCTAGTGTAAAACAATGGACGGAGTACATATTTGAAAAATGGGCGCTCCATCATTCAAGGATTGCAGCTATTTTGACTATCAGCAGGGTATAGGTAATGGAAATAGAGAATAACAACCTCACAGATAAAGTATGTATGGTGACAGGCGCTACGAGTGGTATCGGTCAGGTCACCGCTCATGCTCTCGCAGAAATGGGCGCTGAGTTGTTTCTTGTATGTCGCAATAGAGACAAGGGAGAACATACCGCAGCAGAAATCAAGAATCGTACAGGCAATGACCGTATCACCCTGTTGATTGGAGATCTTGCTTCCCTCGCAGAGGTCCGACATATCGCACAGTCATTTCTTAAACACGAAAAACCTTTAAATATATTGTTGAACAATGCAGGAGTTTTGAATTTTAAACAACAGATCACCGTAGATGGCCACGAGGAAATGTTTGCAGTCAACCACCTTGCCCACTTCTTGCTGACCAATTTGTTGCTCGATCAAATCAGAGCCGGCGCACCTTCGCGAATTGTCAATGTTGCTTCTGGAGCTCATATGCTTATCAAAGGAATTAATTTTGACGATTTGAATTTCGATGAGAATTTTCGAACGTTGAAAGTCTATGGTCATTCCAAGCTTGCAAATATCCTGTTTAACCGGGAATTGGCAAAGCGGATGCACGATTGTGGCGTGACGGTAAACGCGCTCCACCCAGGAAACATCGCAACGGGTTTGGGAATGCAAAACGGATGGGTTGGAAAGTTACTTCAACCTTTGATGAAGCCTTTTCTCCAGTCTCCCGAAAAAGGCGCAAGAACATCTATATATGCATGTGTATCGCCTGAGTTGGAGGGTGTAACCGGTCGCTATTTTAGCCACTGCCAGGAAACACAACCTAAAGAATGGGCGACCAGCGATGAGACCGCCCTACAGCTTTGGGAAATTAGTGAAAAACTTTCCGGCATAGTCAAATAACCCAGCTAGCAAAGCGTTCCACCCGACGAGCCGGTGAACGCAGCGTTAGAGGAAAAACGATCAAATGCCACGTCGAGACAGACAGCAAAAGGCCGAACGTAGCGAGCACTGGATGCGTGTTGCTGCGAATTGATGTGTACTGGAAAAAGTAGACGAAGACAAAGAAGATGAAGAGGCCGAAGAGTTTATACCTGGGGTCGCGCCTATTATCCTGACAGCTATTGCGGGAGAGCGAGGGTTCGCCTTTTCGCAATCATTGAGTCTTGGGCGACTTTCAATGCTTCGGCCAGTTCCTGGATCTTAATGGGCTTGGTGAGGAAAGTATTCATGCCGGATTCCAGGCAATTATTTTTGTCTTTTACCGTCGCTGCCGCCGTCAGGGCGATGATGTAGGGTTGCTGATTATTCGCGAATTTCTCACGGATCCGGCGTGTGGCCTCAATACCGTCCATGTTGGGCATCTGCATATCCATCAGGATCATATCGCAGGATTCATTTTCCAGGTATTGCAAAGCCTTTTGACCGTCATCGACAACATCGGCGCGGTATCCGAGACGTTTGAGGAGCAATAGAACCACTTTCTGATTAACTACATTGTCTTCGGCAAGAAGCAGTTTAAAGGTGCTTGTAGAGGCGGAGGGAAGATTTCGAAAAGGAGATTCCGATCGGCCATTTACTCGGGTATTAATTTTATTCGGCCCCTGAAAAGCCTGTCTAAGGGCATTCATCAGAAACTGCTTTCTTACCGGTTTGGTCAGATAGGCCGTAAAATCCAACTGGGAACGCAGTTTTACGGCATCGGGGTGCGCCAAAGATGCGAGCATAATGAGGGGAAGTTTGCAATGGGCCGCCGATTCGCGGATTTCTGTGGCCAGTGTCAAGCCATCCATTTTTGGCATCTGATAATCCAGGATTGCCGCATCGAAGGGCTCTCTTTGATCAAGTAAGCTCAATGCCTCGGGACCAGATTGGGCCTCCTCTGAGTATATACCCCAATTGCTTAAAAGGAGTGTGAGAATCTGGCGGTTGGTGGCGTTATCATCAATTATTAAGACTCGTTTTCCATTTAGCGGACCCGTTTGAAGGGTTGACGAAGGCGGAGACTTGTCGGGTTTGAGTTTTATTGTGAAGTAAAATTCGGAGCCCTTGCCTTCCTCGCTTTGTAAACCAATATCACCACCCATCAGTTGGCAAAGCCGTTTGCTGATAACCAGCCCCAAGCCCGTGCCGCCATATTGACGTGTGGTCGATGAATCCACCTGGCTAAAAGCCTCGAAAAGGATGTCTTGCCTCGCCTTTGGAATACCGATCCCGGTATCCCGAACCGAAAAGCGCAATAGATAATCTTCGCCCTGCATTTCATCCAGAGTAACGGTTGCCACTACTTCACCACGGGCGGTAAATTTCATGGCATTGCCCACCAGATTGATGAGTATTTGGCGTAGCCGGGTGGGATCACCAATCACATACTCCGGCACATGATCGTCGATATGGCTGAGGAGTTCCAGGCCCGTCTCGGCAGCTTTGGGTCCGAAAAGCTCCATTGCCTCCTCAACACAACTAGTGAGAGAATACGCGACATCTTCTAGGTCCAGTTTGCCCGACTCGATTTTGGAGAAATCAAGAATATCGTTAATTACATTCAGAAGGGATTCGTTGCTTGTCTGAATGGTTTTTGCAAAATCGAGTTGATCGTCGTTGAGATCGGTATCGAGCAAAAGGGTAGTCATGCCCATGACCGCATTCATCGGAGTGCGAATTTCGTGGCTCATATTGGCCAGAAAATCGCTTTTGGCCCGGTTGGCCGATTCTGCCGCCTCCTTGGCCTTTTTCATTTCTTGCTCCGCCGCCTTGCGGGCAGTGATATCGGATTCGATCGCGATATACTGTATGGCTTTGCCTTTCATGTCGAAAATTGGAGTGGCATCGATTTCCACCCAATAGGGCTGGCCACTTTTATGGTAGTTCAGGATTTCCGTATGAAATTCCTTCTTTTGGCGAATACACTCCCGCATCTGCGAAATTACCTCGGGATCGCTTCCCGGTCCCTGTAGCAAAACGCCCGCCCTTTTCCCTTCGAGGTCAAACAGATCGTAACCGGACATCCTTTCAAATGCGTAATTTACCCATTCCACACAACCCTCCGCATTGGCGATGACCACGCCGATGTTGGCACGGCTGGCGACCAGTGAAAGGCGTTGCATGGAGTCTTCCATTTCCTTTCGCATGGTTGTGTCCCGATGGGTTCCCGTCATGCGAAGTGGTTTTCCGCTACTATCTCTTTGCACTACTTTGCCACGATCTTGGACCCATACCCAATCACCATATTTGGTTTTAATACGATGCTCGGATTCGTAGATTGAAGATCTGCCTTCAAGATGTCGCTGGAGTTTTTCCCGGACAATCGGACTATCCTCCGGGTGGATCAAATCATCCAGACAGCCGAACCTCCTCTCCATCTCGTTATACTCGAAACCGAGGATTTCAGTAAAACGGCGATTAAATACCATTTCACCCGTGACAATATTCCAGTCCCAGATCCCCAGCCCCGTGGCTTCCAGAGCCAGTTCAAAACGTTGTTTCTTATTCCGCAATTTCTGCTCGACCTTCTTTTGGTCCGTTATATCGAAACAATAGCCGACCAGACCCGTGAATTCACCCCGAATATTGTACTGCGGACATCCCTTTGTTGAAATCCAGCGATATTCGTTGTCAGCGCCAAGCACCCGCTTTTCCGTAGAAAGAGGATTGGGGTATTCATGCGCGTGCGTGTGTGCATTGGTGTAGGCTTCGAGGTAAACATCGAGGTCATCGGGATGAACGCCATCTTTCCACGAATCGCCCAGCTCGCAGACCGGGGTCCGTCCCGTGAAGTCAAACCATGCCTGGTTGAAATATATTCGGCTTCCCGAGGCATCCGACAGCCAGGCGGGCATGGGGCAGAACTCCATACTGCCAATGGGCGCATTTTCGCCATTGGGGGAAAGTTCCGCTAATGTGCTAGCGGCCTGTTTTTGAGAGGAAGCCATTGTGTTTGGTATGAAATTCTACATGGGATTCACCCTATTCAATGTATCTCACCGGTGCCTATTTAATGGGCAATTTATCAAACGGCCAAACTGCAATATTTTGGCCCTCTGGAACGGTTTGGTACTATTGAAACGAAGGGAAGTTTTACAAAAGTCGGCCAGTTTGGAGAAAAATTAATTGGAAACCTTAATCTATCGTTATTTGGGGTTGGTTCTGGCCTGACGAAGTTCAAAAAATTTTCAAAATATAGAGATTGAATCCTGGAAATATTTGTAGAAGGTTACGCCCATGAATACTCAAACCTTCTTCCTGAATCTCTGGGAGGACTACATAAGGATGGCCCCCCGGGCCGCCCGGCTCAAATCTGTCTTCGAGGGCAGAGGAGAGCGGGTGCTTAACGATCATATAGCCTTTCGGACCCTTGATCTGGATCCGATTCGCCTGGAATCACTGCAAGGGCATATTCTTGCGCTTGGCTATGAACCATTGGCCCCCTATGTCTTCACAGAGAAAAAATTAAACGCCTGGGGCTTCCTCCACCCGGATCCCTTCCAGCCGAGAATTTTCTTGAGCGCACTGGATTGCTCGGCCCTGAGCGCCGATGCACAAAAAATCCTTGAAGATATTTGCGCCCAGATCGATTCCTCGCTGGTTGAGAAACCGGAGGTTCTCTGGTCCGGGCGTCTTTGGGATCCTATTTCTTGGGAGAACTATAATTCCCTCTTGAATGAAAGTGAATATGCGGCCTGGTTTGCGGCCTTGGGACTCCACGCCAACCATTTTACAATCGCCATCAATTATCTGAAAAATACCCGTGGGGTTGAAGAGGTTCTACAAGTTGTTGAAGCCGAGGGTATTCCGGTTAATGAATCGGGTGGACGAGTCAAGGGATCACCCGAGGTGCTCTTGGAGCAGGGGTCTTCAATGGCCGACCGTATGCCAGTGGAGTTTGCCGGGGGTGAGATGCATGATATTCCCACCTGTTATTACGAATTCGCCCTGCGCTACGCGGATGCCGATGGAAACCTCTATCAGGGTTTCGTGGCCGCCAGCGCAGACAAGATATTTGAATCCACGGACGCCCTCGTTGTGTCCGAGAAAGGTTAATCGCCATGCGCAACGTAATTATACTCGGTTCCGGCAAGATTGGCGGAGCGATTGCCAAGCTGCTTTTTCATAGCGGCGACTACACCGTAGCGGTTGCCGATCAGGATGCCGCTTCTCTGCAACGTCTCAAGGATACCCTTCCGATTGAGACGATCCAGCTTGATGTTACAAATGAAGCTCAAGTGGTAAATTGTCTTCAGGGGCGGGAGCGGGTAATTTCTGCCTGCCCTTATTTCCTTAATACTATCATTTCGAGAGCGGCTCTCGAAGCCGGGGTCAGTTACTTCGACCTGACCGAGGATGTGTCCACCTCCCAGGTGGTTATGGATCTCGCCAGTCAAGCCCGCGAGGGCCAGGTATTCATGCCCCAATGCGGTCTGGCACCGGGATTCATCAGTATTTTAGCCCATGATCTCTGCTCAGGGTTTGACAGCATGGAAAAAGTCAAGATGAGGGTGGGGGCCCTTCCCCAATACCCATCCAACATGATGCTCTACAACTTGACGTGGTCCACGGACGGATTGATCAATGAATATTGTAATCCCTGCGAGGCCATATCCGACGGAAAAATGACCCAATTGATGCCTCTTGGCGGGTTGGAACTCTTTTCGCTCGATGGAGTCAATTACGAGGCCTTCAACACCTCCGGTGGCTTGGGAACGCTGTGTGAAACCCTCAAGGGCAAGGTGAAGGAGCTTAATTATAAAACCGTTCGTTACCAGGGGCACCAGTATCTCATGCGTTTTCTCATCAATAGCCTCAATCTGGGGGCGCGGCGCGAAATACTCAAAGACATTTTGGAAAAGGCCGTCCCCATTACGATGCAGGATGTGGTGCTGACTTTTTGCACCGTCAGCGGACAAAAGGACGGCCAACTATTGCAGGTCAGCGACGCGCGTAAAATCTATAACCAAAAAGTCCACGGCGAGCAATGGAGTTCCATCCAGATAACGACCGCCGCCGGAATATGTGCGGTTGTCGATTTGCAGGCCGAGGGTCGATTGGCTGGCACGGGATTTATTTGCCAGGAATCCGTGCCTTTATCCGATTTTTTGAACAACCGGTTTGGTAAATATTACCGCACCGAATCTGCAAACGAAGAGTCGAAGGCAGCGATCGAACCCGTAAAGGAAATCATATCGTCATGAGCAGCAATTGGTTTGAAAAACTTGGTTTTGCCTCTCTCGGGGAAAGAGAAAGCCTTCCGGGTCTTCTGATTGGTGGTGAATCCAGAGATGGAGGCGGTGAATCAATTGAAGTCGCGTCCGCCGTGGACGGAAAAATTGTCGCCCGAATTGGCACCTGCACCTCTGCGGATGTCGGGGCATCGGTCCGTAGGTCACAGGATGCCTTTCTCAAATTTCGTCGAATTCCCGCTCCCCGACGCGGCGAATTGGTCCGGCGAATCGGTATGGAATTGCGCGAGAATAAAGAGGCCTTGGCCGAGGTCGTCACACTGGAGGCCGGAAAAATCGTGCAGGAAGCCCGTGGCGAAGTCCAGGAGATGATCGATATCTGTGATTTTGCGGTGGGTCTTTCCCGGCAGTTGCATGGGCTTACCATTGCCAGCGAGCGCCCCGGCCACAGGCTCATGGAGCAATGGCATCCGATGGGCCCCGTGGGGGTGATTACTGCATTTAATTTCCCCGTGGCGGTCTGGGCCTGGAATGCTTGTCTGGCTCTTGTATGCGGCGATCCGGTCATCTGGAAACCCTCTGAAAAAACTCCGCTGTGTGCCTTGGCCTGTCATCTGTTAGCCAACAAAGCGCTCGCTGGAATGCCGGATATTCCCCAGGATTTGTTGAGCGTAACGGTGGGCTTGGCCGATACCGGCAAGGCCCTCGCAGCACATCCCGATTTGCCTTTGATTTCCGCCACAGGTTCCGTGCCCATGGGCCGTGCTGTTGGCCAAGCCGTAGCCGGTCGTCTGGGGCGCTCAATACTCGAATTGGGCGGCAACAACGGTATGATCGTGACACCCTCCGCAAATTTGGAAATGGCATTGCGGGCCATTGTCTTTGCCGCCGTGGGAACTTGTGGCCAGCGCTGCACGTCGCTGCGTCGGCTCATTGTCCACCGGTCAATTTCTGTTTCATTGGTCGAGCGCCTCAAAGCCACTTATGCGACTCTTCCCATCGGCGATCCGGGGGAAGATGGCGTGCTAGTGGGTCCACTTATCGACGAAACTTCCTGGAAACAGATGCAGGCCGCGTTGGAATCGGCCCGCGAACAGGGTGGAATAGTTACCGGCGGAGAGAGGGTGTTCGAAGGGGTCCCGGATGGTGGTTTCTATGTGCGTCCCGCCCTGGTGGAAATCGGGCCTGATGCGTCCATCGTCCATGAGGAAACTTTCGCTCCGATTCTTTATATTCTGACCTACGATGACCTCGAAGAGGCGGTTGAAATGCATAATGCCGTTCCCCAAGGGCTCGCCTCGGCGATTTTTACTGATCGCATGGAGGAGGCGGAACGATTTTTATCACCCTGGGGTTCCGATTGCGGGATTTCCAATGTCAATATCGGCACTTCGGGAGCGGAGATTGGGGGGGCATTTGGGGGCGAAAAAGATACCGGTGGCGGGCGCGAGTCGGGAAGCGATTCGTGGAAGGCCTATATGAGGCGTCAAACCGCCACAATCAACTTCAGCGGAGAGTTGCCATTGGCTCAAGGGGTGAAATTCGACTTTGATTAAGATGTCCCGTATTTTAAATATCTGTCTTGCGGTATTCGGAATTTGCCTCGCCGGTTCCCTCAATGGGGCTGTGCGAAAGGTGGAAATCGAATCGCGGGAAAGCCTTTTGGGGGGCAAGGATTTCGGTTCCAGCGGGCCTTACGAACTTCTCAAGGGCCGGGTGCTATTTGGATTCGACCCCGCTTCTCCGGCCAACAGCCGAATCGTCGATCTGCAACTTGCACCGCGTAACAGTGAAGGTGAAGTCGAGGCGTGGGCAAATCTGGTCGTCCTGAAACCGGTGGATTCCGGCAGGGGAAACGGGATTGCCCTGGTCGAGGTGAGCAACCGTGGGGGCAAGTTTTCTCTCAACTATTTCAACCGGGCCACCCATCAGGAGTTGGCGGCGGACAACCCCGAATCGCTGGGAGATGGACTGCTCATGCGGCAGGGTTTTACGGTGATTTGGGTGGGATGGCAGGCCGATGTCCCGAGGGGCAAAGGGCTTCTCAGGCTGGAAGCGCCCATCGCGAAAGGTATGAATGGAGAGACAATTACCGGCCTCGTTCGGAGCGATTGGACGGTTGACGAACCTGTTGAAAGCCTGCCTCTAAGCCACCGTGAGCATATTTCCTATACGGTGTATGATCCCGAAGATTCGGCCAATGTGCTCACCGTTCGCGATGGCCGGGATGCCGTGCGATTGACCATTCCGCGCGAAAAATGGCATTTCTCCAAAAAGGAAAAAGAGAACGATACCATAGTCCTGGAAAACGGTTTCCTGGCTGGCAATATTTACGAACTGGTTTACCGAGCGCGGGATCCGTCTGTCATCGGCCTGGGCCTGGCGGCCATCCGCGACATGGTTTCCCATGCCAAATATGACAAGAAGAGTCTTTTTCCCGTATCTCATGGAATCTCGGCGGGGGTTTCCCAAACGGGTCGTTTTTTGCGAATGTTTCTCTATCAGGGATTCAATACCGATGAGGAAGGGCGAAATGCCTACGATGGCTTGATGGTCATTACCGCCGGGGCAGGGCGGGGCAGTTTCAACCACCGGTTTGCTCAACCTTCACGGGACGGCCATCGATATTCGGCCTTTTTATACCCGACCGATATTTTTCCTTTTTCCAGCCGAACACAGTCGGATCCCGCAACCGTGCGATCCGATGGATTGCTCGCGCATTCGCTGGCGCCAGGGTCGATTCCCAAAATTTTCTATGTCAACACCGGTTACGAATACTGGGGGCGGGCGGCAGCATTGATCCACACTTCAGTTGACGGGAAAAAGGATTTGGAGCCCTTGGACAATGAACGCATATACCATTTGGCCGGGGGTCAGCACTTTGTGGCCTCGTTTCCTCCCACAGATAGGGCGGAGTTTGAAAACGGAAGATTTTTCCGGGGGAATTCTCTCGAATTCAAGGTAAACTACCGGGCCCTTCTCGTTCGTTTGGCCGAATGGGTCTCGAAAGATGTTTCCCCACCTGCGAGTGCATTTCCACGCCTGTCGGATGCCACTCTCACCGATTTGGAAGGTTTCAATTTCCCCGATATTCCCGGTGTCGAACCTCCGAAAAATGCCCACAATGCCTATCGCGTGGATTACGGGCCTCGGTGGGAGAGGGGAGTTATCGACCATCAGCCGCCGCAAGTGGGGTCGTCATTTCCGGTTCTCGTCCCTGTGGTGGATTCCTTTGGGAATGAACTGGGAGGCATTCGCAATGTCGAGCTTCGCGTCCCACTGGCAACCTACACCCCCTGGAGCTTGCGCAAAGGCTACGTTGGCGGAGCAGATGAAATGATCGATTTTTGGGGAAATTTGCTGTTTTTTCCCAGAAATTCTGTTGAAAAAGAGGCGTCGCATGACCCCCGACCGGCCATCTCGGCACTTTATGCTGACCGGAGATTCTATCTGGACGAATTACGTAACTCCGCCGAGACTTTGAACGCCGAGGGCTTCCTTTTACCCGAAGATATCGATTATGTATCCGGCAGGGCTAAAACCTACTGGGATTGGGTATTTAACTCAAAGGGCGAATAACGGTCCCCCATTGGTCACAATGAATCCCATCCATCTCCAACGCTATAAGGTGCGCAGTTATGAAGTTGGACCCTCAGGCGCGCTCAAGGCGGTCAGTTTATTGAACTATCTTGAAGATGCGGCCGGCGAGAGCGCGAATTTACTCGGTGTCGGTGGCAAGGATTTGATGGCGAAAAATATTCTCTGGGTGCTTTCCCGGCTGCATGTTAAAATTTATCGCTATCCACATTGGGAAGACATTGTGGAACTGCGAACCTGGCCCTTTGGGTGGAAGAAAATTTTCGCCCTGAGGGAGTTCGAATTAACCGACGGAAATGGTGAGGTTCTCGCCCAGGCCACAACGTCGTTTATCACGGTGGATTCGGAGAAGAAAAAACCGATTAACTTTGAGACAGCACTACCTGGGTTTCCGCTCCACCCCGTGCGTGTTTTCGAGGATCCACTCGGACCGATGCCGAAAATAAAATTGGATCGCCCCTACCTCGAACGACCATTTCATGTGAGGCTAAATGACCTCGACCTGAACCGGCATGTCAACAATGCCGTCTATGTGCAATGGGCTTTGGAAGTGTTACCCGATGATTTTGGGAAGAGTTCGGGGCCCAAAGAAATCGAGGTGGCCTTTCGGGCCGAGACAGCCTACGGGGATCAGGTTTTAAGCCGGTCCCAGAAACAAGAAGAGGATGAGAGCGACTGCCTGCTGCACCAGATCGTGAGAGGAAATGATGGCCGGGAGTTGGCCCGTCTGCGAACCCGCTGGTAGTCGGTTGACCGAATCAGGAAGATTTTACTTCCAGCGCTCGCCGGATGGTAAAAAGCACATGCTCGGTATGGGCCGTGGTCTCCTCCAATCCTGCGGGTCTTTCCATCAAGGTTTTCTTAATGGTATTCAGGTTGTAGAGCGCCGCCGAACGAGCCGGGTAGTCGTATTTGGAATTACCGTCAGGCCCAGCGATGGCGATCAATCGGTTCACATACTCCAATTGCAGATTCTGGCGGAAGGTATTGACGCTGGTCGTGGAATCGGCCTCGAAAATGGCGTCGGACAAATCATTCAGAAATGCGGTTAAGCTATACTCATTGCCGTAGACGCGGGAATCGGTGATACGGGCCAGAACTTTGGCGTGGAGGAGGTGGTTTAAAATATCATTCTGGATGTTGAGAACCCGCTCGTGAACTTTGGGATCTTCATTGTTTCCAAAGAAATCAAAATCCCTCCGCTGCATGGCCAGGTAGTTGTAAAGTCCATACGGAGTGCCGAAGGCGTTGGGGGAAAAGACATACTCGCGGAGAACTTTCATAGCCCTTTTTTGGTCGGCAAGGCTGACGGGTGTGAAAGGCTGCTCGGCGCCGTCTTGCCCGATCATAGCCCGATCCACATAAATGCCGCCGATGTAGCGGGAAACTGCCCTTGCCGCATTGCTTTGCTCCCGTGTGAGGACGATGAAGGCGTTTCTCAATTCGTGGTAGGATTGCCCCTCGATCGAATACTTATCCTTGAGGCCTGCCATGACTTTTTTGACCAACTGGAGACGATCCTCCGCGTAACCGATGGCATCGCTGGAATGATCGCTTATCATCACGCGGGGGTCGATATGCCTGCCGGGGGCACGCATATCATCGGCGTCGTTGCCAAAAGCCAGGGCAGGTTCGGTCGAGCGACTGAGGATTTTTTCGAGCCTCACGGCTTCCGCTTCAGGGTCGTCGAGGGCTTCCGAGTAGCCAAATTCGATGGCCCAATGATCGTAGGGTCCCGGTTTGGTATCGTAATACTGACCCTGTTCGACTCCCGGCGGGGCGATATTTATGCTGTGATAGTCCATGACGGAACCTGAAAGCCCGACCCGTTCAGTAATCGAGCGATTGTGAACATCTTTGATGGAGTGAAGCTGGGTCGCTTTCATATTGTGGTTGAGACCGAGAGTATGGCCGATTTCGTGCAGGATAAGCAGGTGAAGAGCCTCATCGGTTAGTTGCTTTAATTCAATGGCTGAGCCTCCCGTCATTCTCAGAACCTGTTTTCCAAAGAGGTTGCTCAATTGCATGGTATGACCCATCGAGCAGGTCATCCCGCCTTTTTGCAGGGTGTCGTCACCGTTTGGGAAATCGAGGGCGGCTGTCTCGAAGAGTTTTTCCATGTGGACGCGATTGGTCATAAAGACGTATTCGAGCATGATGTCCGCACCCAAAATTTGCCCCGTTCGCGGATTCGTAAAGCTGGGGCCGTAACCACCGAAAGGAGGGTTGGGCGAGGAGGTCCACCGGATGACATTGTAGCGGATGTCGCCCGCATCCCATTCGGCGTCGTCGGGCTGCACTTTTACCACAAAGGCATTCTTAAAACCTGCCGACTCGAAGGCTTCATTCCAGGCTTCGCCCGCTTTTTGGATCGTCTCGCGGAATTCGACCGGGGTGCTATTTTCGATCCAGTAAACGATTGGCTCAACTGGCTCGGAAAGTTCGGCTTGAGGATCTTTCTTTTTGAGATGCCATCGTTGGATGAGATCCCGATAGGGTGTGGCGCTGATCGAAGTGAGGTCGGTCACTCGGTCCAAAAAATATCCTACACGGGGGTCATCGATCCGAGGCTCGTAATCGTTTTCCGGCACGGGAAGAAAACTGTGCTGAATTTTGATGCTGATATTTCTGGAATCGGTGATGTATTCCTCACCATCATAACTCGGAGTCGGGTTTTCGTATACGTATTCGACCACGATGTCGGTGTTTAGAGGATAGCTTTTGATACTGACGAATCTTGTTTTATCCTCACTCAGTGATCCGAGTTTAAAAGAACTGGCCGAATCCTCTGCATCGGGATCGGGTGAGGGGGTGATTTGGCTGAATTGCTCTTTCAGAAGAAGACCGTCTGCCTTGATCAGGTATTCGCCCTTTTCTTCATCCTGAGCGGCGATTTCAACCACGGCGAGCACTGAGGGGCTGATATTCGCTTTGGCCGACCTGTGGAGAGCGTTTTCAGGGTCGAAATAGTAAGACGTGCTCTCCTCGACGAATTCTATCTTGTTGAAATGCTTGCGGATGGAAAAAACGGAATTTTCGAGGAAGTTCCCCCTGAAATGGCCGGGCTCGACCACCCCATCGACGGTATGCGAAAAATAGATGAATTCCTTATCGATCTGGTCATTTGTCAGGAGCATGTGGACCTCACCGGTCTTTTTATCCTGGAAAAAGGTAAACAGTCCGTCGTAACGCTCGCTCTCCTTGACGAGTTCGGCGATGGTTTTTTCTTCATCTTCTTTGTCCTTGTCATCCGTCAGGTCGGCTGTGGGTTCGGTGGGTTCGGGCGATTTTGCACAGGATACTTGCAGCAAAAGGAGCGCGCAAAGCAGTGAGAATGGCATCCATGTCCATTTTTTCATAGTTACAGTGGGGTTCTGGTTAATAAGGCAGAGTTTTCACAGTTGGAAAGACAAGGATTAGAAAAGTTCCATTTGCGGCCAATCTTGTTTCGATTCTTTCACTTTTGAAGAACTTTTCGCTGAATTACCAGCCAGATTGTGGCTGGAATCCTCTGATTCGAGTTGTTCGAGAAGGATTTTTGCTCGGTCGATGACCTTTTGGGGCAGCCCAGCCAATCGCGCCACTTGTATGCCGTAGCTGCGATCGGTGGCCCCCCGCAGGACTTGCCGGACAAATACGATTTCGTCATTCCATTCTTTAACCGCGACACAGTAGTTGCAGACTCTTGAGAGCAACTGTTCGAGGCGGGTCAATTCATGGTAATGGGTGGCGAACAGGGTGCGGGGGCCACGGATTTTTTCGCCGTGCAGATGTTCGACAACCGCCCAGGCGATACTGAGGCCATCGTAGGTGCTGGTGCCGCGCCCGATTTCATCGAGAATGACGAGGCTTTTGTCGGTGACATTGTTGAGAATATTGGCCGTCTCATTCATTTCCACCATGAATGTGGAATTTCCGCGTGAAAGTTCGTCACTTGCCCCGACCCTCGAAAAAATACGGTCAACCAATCCGATGCGGCATTTTTTAGCGGGCACCCAGGAGCCGGTCTGAGCCATCAGGGTTATCAAAGCGACCTGCCGAATATAGGTGGATTTTCCAGCCATGTTGGGACCGGTGATGATTCCAATCTGCTCTTTCTCTGCATTTAAATCGGTATCGTTGGGGACAAAGGCCCGCGTTCCGGCAAGCCCAAACCGCTCCTTGCGAATGGTCTGCTCGACCACCGGGTGACGCCCTTCCTCAATGTGAAGCAAATGGCCTTCCTCGACTTCGGGTCGAGAATAATCCCATTCGCGGGCAATTTTCGACCAACCAATGAGGAGGTCAATTTCGGCGAGAGCCCGGGCGGTTTCACTTAGCGGTTCCGCCTCGGCCAGGACATGGGCGACCAGCTCCCGAAACAGCTCTTCCTCCCGGGCGATGGAGCGTTCGTCGGAGTGCAGGATTTCCTTCTCTTTTTGCTTTAAATCCTCCGTATAGTAACGTTCGGAATTTGTCGTGGTCTGTTTGCGGATGTAATGCTCGGGGACCAGAGCGAGATTTGATTTGGTGATCTCGATGAAATAGCCGAAGGCATTGTTAAATTTAATGCGAAGATTCTTGATACCGGTTCGCTCCCTCTCCTCCCTTTCGAGATCGGAAAGCCAGTTCTTGTTTTCCAGGGAGGAGCCCCGAAGGAGGTCGAGGGTTTCATCATAGCCATCGCGGATGTAGCCACCGTCCTTGAGTAGATTGGGAAGCTCATCGGCCAGGGAATTTTCCAGTAATTCACGCAATTTCGGGTAATCGAGAACCCTGTTGGACAAATTAGATACTTCCGGTTCATCAAATTGTCCGAGAACCTGCCCGAGGAGTGGAAGCTGCCGCAGGGTGTCGCGGATTCCGCCCAATTCGCGGGGGTTGCGGAGGCGATTTTGAAGACGTCCGAGAATTCTTGGGATGTCGCGGATACCCTTCATATACTCATGGATTTCCGAGGCATAGGCGGGCGCTTCGAGGAATTCACCGACACAGCTTTGACGGCGCTTGATCTCCGAGAAATCGAGACTTGGTTCGGCCAGATAATTTTCGAGAAGACGGGCTCCGGTTGCGGTTGCGGTGGCGTCCATGGCCTCCAGGAGAGATCCTTCGCGCCGATTACCGGAAGTGCGAAAAATTTCCAGATTACGCAAAGTGGCTGGATCGAGGAGGAGAGTTTGGGCGCTTCTGTATTCACGAATCCCGCTCAGGTTGCCGGGTTTGGAGCAGAGGCTTTCCGTGGCGTAGTGGACCAATGCACCCGCTGGCCCCAACCCGCCGTGGTCGATATCGATGCCAAATCCCTGGAGATTGAGAACCCCGAGAGCCTCCATGACACTCTGGGCGCCGCTGGCTTGGTCGAAATGGTAGCCCGGAAGCTCATTGACCGGCAGCCCTTCGCAAAATTGGTCGAACGACTGCGCCCATTGTCGTAAACCCTCATCGCTACCCCAATCCTCCTGAGCACCCTCGGGCACAACGACTTCCCGGGGGTTGATGCTCGAAAATACGGAAAGCAGGTATTCGGCTGAATTTTCCGAAGCAATTTGAAAATGACCAGTCGATAAATCCAGCCATGCGGCGTTCAATGTGGTTTTATCAAAACTGACAGCGAGCAGGAAATTATTGGTTTTGGAGTCGCTTTGGTGATCCTCCAGAGTGGTGCCCGGCGAGAGGATGCGGGTCAGGGCGCGTTTGACGATTTTACCCGGTTGGGGCGTTTCCATTTGATCGCAGATGGCGACTTTGATACCGGCGGCGAGCAATTTGCCGATATAGTTGTCGGCGGCGTGGTAGGGAATCCCTGCCATTGGCATACCGTGGCGGTGGGTCAAAGTGATGCCGAGTATGGGCGCTCCGACCCTGGCATCATCGAGAAAAATTTCGTAAAAATCACCGAGCCGGAAAAAAAGCAGAGTGTTTGGGGGGAGGCCGCGCCGCACCTCCTGATATTGGCGCATCATCGGGGTGAGGCCGCCCTCTTTTTTTTTCTTGCCGGTTCTCGCCATAGTCGATGATAGGAGGGGTATCTTGACCGCCTGATTTCGACGAAGGCAACTGGAAACTTGCCCATCGGCATAGGGAATTTCTTTACTCCCTATTTTTCTTTCATAAATTAATGAAATTTTGTAGAAATATATCCTGGTTATGTCTTTCGAGAATTTTTTTCTATTCAAACCGGAAAAGGGGGCAGTAAACGGCTATTCCTGAAAATCAATAAAAAATCCAGGAATTGGTTTTATTGACTATGAATTCCTGTAGGCAGCAAAGACATTGATAACTGTAATTAAAGTTACCTCCCGTGGTGTGGATAAAGATTTTCTTGCCGCGGGTGATGAGTTCGGTCTCAACGAAATCGGAAACCTCAGCCGGGAGGAGCTATGTACCTTCATCGAAAGGCTTGTGCGACTCGAATGCCCCGAGGATATGGAACTTCCGCCGCTGATCATCGCCAGATCCAGATGGGGTAACTTCACCCTTGAGGCGCGAGAAGGCCAACTGTATGCCACGAACATCGATGTTGCCCACGAGCGCAATGTGGAAGTCTCGGTGCAGGAGGCAATCGTCTTTGTGTCGGGGGAGGAGTTCGAATACACGCCGGCCCCGGAGTTTACGGCGGAAGATCTGGAAAAGGTATCCAAGCGGGCTTACAATCTCGCGCGTTTCATCCAAACGGCAGTTTATGTGCTTTTGGTAGTTGGCGGAACCACTGGAGCGTGGGTGTATTTCGGTAAAATCGACGACCGTTTTCCCCCCATTGAAAGTGAAACGGTGATAAGTCCTGCTGAGATAGCCTCATTGGAAGCTGTTTATGCGGGTATCTATATGACGGGGAACGAGGAGGGAGACTTTGTCATCCACCTGAGCGGTAACGGGATTGCCAAGCTCTATGAATACAATTATTCGAGTGTGCTGGACGAGGCGGTGCTGGAGGAAGATGATGAGGGTGCCTACGTTTACGGAAAGAAAGATGGGACTTTACAGGCGATATTGGATGGGCGAGAAATTATCAAATTGATCAGCAGCACGGAAATCGAGTTTTACCAGGATATCTACTTTCGCTATCCTGGAACTATATCCGAGTTAATGAAGTAAACCGCTCTCGAAGGCTTTTCCCGGACGAAAAATAGGGTGATGACCGGATAAAAAAATCCGCATCCAATCCCAATCACTCATTCAGCAACTATGAAGATGGGAGCGCTGCGGCGCCCGAGGCGAAAATTGCCAGTGGTCAAATCTCCATCATCAATTATATCGTCAATTTCTGAAAGCTGATCTGTGCTGACGATGATTTCATTGTTCTGCCCATCGGTGATGCTGACAACCGCTTCAAAATTGGTGCCGTTATGGGTGACATTTTTATCCCAATCGTAATTACCCCCAATTGGGGTTATTTCAGTCCATGAGGACTCTCTAAGATAGCCCTCCATGCCGACTGGGTAGCTATCCCCGGAAGCCTGGTCATCGGGCCAGTCACCACTTTCTCCGGCATATTGTTGAAAAGCAGATGCGAAAACTCTCAAATCGTTTATTATCACATTGTTTTGGGAGGCGCGAATCACTTTTTGGACAGCGGGAACCGCCATCGCGGCGAGGAAGCCGATGATCGTAATAACAATAACAATCTCAATCAGGGAAAATCCCTTTTTATTGCTTATCTTGTTGATCATGCTGCGTTTATGAAAATTTGTAACCCAATTATTTTAGCGCTAAAGACGTGCCGGATTCTGGTATATCACGGTCTTTATCGTCAAAACAAATGGATTGTTAAATAATGGAACGATGTTTTTAGCAAAAAACCAATAATAAATCAAGCAAAAAATTTCGATGCGAAGATTTGACTAATTTAACAATTTTTTTACAGCCTGCAGCAATTCCTCGATTCTAAACGGTTTCTTAAAAGCGTAGTCGGCTCCAAATTCCGTGGCTGCGACGAATACATCTTCGGTTCCCACTCCGGTTGAACCGCCGCCTGAGATAACGATAATTTTCAGGTTCGAGAACCTGCCCTGCAACTCGAGTATGATTTCTATGCCATCCTTGATCGGCATGAAAATATCGGTGATTATGAGGTCGGCGGGTTCTTCGCAATAGTGGGCCACGGCCTCTTCGCCATTATGGCATGTTACGACTTGATGCCCTTCACTCTCCAAGGCCAATCGGAGCATTTCGCACATGCTCCTGTCATCGTCGATCACTAGTATTTGCGCCATTTTGCAAAAATTGACATTCAAATGGGAGTATATGTGTAAGGTATTCCAGCGATTCTGGAATCATGAAATTATCTACTCGTTTCCTGCACAAGGTCAAGACTTTACAAACCGCCGACTGTCAACTTTCCGGTAATATTTATCGTTCTGAATGAATTTGCTCTTTTAAAGAATGACTCTTTTTTATTGTCCCCACAGCTTGGAGAACCTTAATACTGGCAATACCAAATATGAGCCGCTACCTGGAATCGATGACCCGCCGCTATCCGGCCCTTGAGGTTTGCCGTGAGGATATGTTGAAGACGCATACTGCGCTCTGCACCGTATTTCGGGGCGGGGGCAAGCTGTTGGTATGTGGAAACGGCGGGAGCGCTGCGGACAGCTCCCATATCTCCGCCGAATTGCTCAAGGGTTTCGGCCAAACCAGGCCCCTGAGCGAGGATTGGCGCAACCGTTTGGGTCACGAGCTCGCAGCAAAGTTGCAGGGAGCCCTCCCGGTCATACCCCTGCCCGCATTCGAGAGCTTGCTGACCGCCTTTGCCAACGACTGCGATTCCCTTTTTGGTTTTGCCCAACTCGTTTGGGGACTGGGAGTTGAAGGAGATGCGCTCCTGTGTATCAGCACCTCTGGCAATTCCGAGAACATTTTACGTGCCGCCGAAGTCGGTCGGGCCACGGGCTTGCGGACAATGGGGCTGACCGGCGAGGATGGCGGCTCCCTCAAGGATTTGGTGGAGGTATGCATTCGGGTTCCCGAAACCGAAGTGTATCTAATACAGGAGTATCATTTACCGGTTTATCACTGCCTTGCCCTGATGCTTGAGGAAACCTTTTTTACCTGAAAAATTGACTGTCGTCCGGTTGAACCGGCACAAAGGAAGTCAATTTCACCGCCAATGAATGCGCCCGATCAGCCCTTGCCCCTTCCGGGGGAGCTGGATTTCGTTTGTCGGAAGATTTTTAGTAAAGTAAAAGAGGCGGGTGGTCGGGCGATGCTGGTGGGGGGCTGTGTTCGCGACTCCTTTTTGGGTGCTGTTGTCGAGGACGCCGATATCGAAGTATTCGGACTTTCGGCGAAACGTATTGAGGAAATTTTATCTGGAACGTATTCTCTGGACTGGGTTGGGAGGGCTTTCGGCGTATTTAAGATTCGTGGATTTCCGGTGGATATTTCCCTCCCCCGCCGCGAGTCGAAAAAGGGGACTGGGCACCGTGGATTTGAAATCGAGGAAGCCCCAAATCTATCCTTTCGGGAGGCGGCAACCCGGCGGGATTTCACCTTAAATGCAATTTCATGGGATTTGCTCAGTGGTGAGATCGTCGATCCCTTTGGTGGGCGGGAAGATTTGGCCCAAGGCATTCTCAGGCACACCAGTGAAAAATTTTCAGAAGACCCGCTGCGTGTGCTCCGGGCGATGCAGCTCGCGGCCCGTTTCAATCTGCGTGTCGATGCAGAAACCGTTGCCCTTTGTCGGAAAATATCCACCGAGGGACTTTCGTCGGAACGTATTTTCGAGGAGTGGAAAAAACTCATTTTGAAAGGGGAGAAACCATCGATCGGGCTTAATTTCTTAAAGGACTGCGGTTGGCTTTCGCATTATCCGGAGTTGGCGGCGCTCGATGGCTGCCCGCAGGATCCGGTTTGGCATCCCGAGGGGGATGTCTGGACCCATACCCTGCATTGCATGGATGCCTTTGCTGCGGAAAAGACGGGCGACGAATGGGAGGATCTCGTGGTTGGTCTGGCCGTTCTCTGTCACGATCTTGGCAAACCTGCGACGACGGCCGTTGGGGAGGATGGTCGCATACGGTCGCCGGGGCACGATGCCGAGGGGAAGGCCGTGACGGTGAGCTTTCTCAGCCGCTTGACCTCCCAAAAGGATTTGGCGGATGAAGTGGCGCCTTTGGTGGCGACCCATATGCGGCCCGATGAGCTTTTTAGAAACCGGGCGGGCGATGCCGCGATTCGCAGGTTGGCCCATGCGGTCAAACGGATCGATCGGCTGGTGCGGGTCAGCTTGGCCGATATGCGGGGCCGCCCTCCGAAAGCAGTCCCGGATTTCCCCGCCGGTGATTGGCTGCTGGCCCGCGCCGAGGCTCTCGCCATTAAAGAAGCTGCCCCGAAGCCGATCATCATGGGCCGACACCTGATAGAAGCGGGTCTAACCCCCGGCCCCGAATTCAAGTCACTCCTGAAAAGCTGTTACGAGGCTCAATTGGACGGCGTTTTCAAAACTCTCGAAGAAGGAAAAGACTTTTTAAACAAACAACTGTCCAAATAGCAAAAGGCAGAATTAGCCGTGGCACTGGCAGGCGCAATTGCTTCCTGGAATGCTATGAGTGTGTTGGGAGCTTTTTTGTGGTAGAAGGTTGCCCTTTTCGTCGACCTCGAGATTTTCGGCTCCGGTATAATCGGCTAATTGGCAAATATGCTGGTAAAATTCCTCCTCCGTCATGCCTTGCAAAATGGCTCCATAGATGAGGCAGTGCTCATCGGTAATGACCTCCCCGTAGTTGATTGCTGGGGTCATGTAGGCGATTGCCGAGGCCACCAATTCGGGCCTTTGGGCGAGGGGTGGGCGGATGTATAGCACGATGGCTTTGTCGGGATCGCGTGGGTCGGACTCCGGTTGGGCAAACTGGTGCATACCCATTTCACCGAATTCAAAAAGCAAGCGGGTCGGGTAGCGGACGCACTCTTTGTCCGCTAGGAAGGTTCCAAAATTTGCCGGGCTGAGGCCCCCGTATTTTTGGCGCGCATAGTTGGCCCTTTCCAGCAAATGGGCCGCCAGGCTGTCCTCCCCCTCTTTGGTTTTCTCGGAGAGTGAAAGGCTGCGAAATTGGTCAATTGAGTCCATCGGCTGGGGCGTTTATTTCTCGTATCGTTTTTGAAATTCTTCCCGGCGCTTGTCACGCAAAGCTTTTTCCTCGGGACTCATTTTATTGAGAAACCACATATGGTTTTCGCTGTTTAGGATCTCGTTCAGGAGTTGGGCGAGGGATTCCGAGGCGGCTTTCTTTTCGGCATCATTTGATTGTGCATGGCGTTCACTCAACGCCCACAATTCAGGGATGTAGTCGGAATAAAAATGCTTGGCTACTTCGTAAGTGCCATGCCAGTGGGTGTAGTCCGGGCCCATCATGGATGCGCCATGACGCGCACGGCGGCCTTCGTGGTGCCAGATTTCAAACCAGATAAAGTCGATCTTGTTGCTGAATTTTGGCTTGCTGAGGAGAGGTTGAGCAGTCTCGTAAAGAGCCAGGCCCGGTTTGGCGAATTTTTCGTGATAGAGATCGATGAGGCCATCGTATTGCTGGTAAAAGGCATCGACAAAATTTTCGTTGTGGCAGTTGAGGCAAACATTGACCATTTTTTCGCGCCGGTCCTGCCAGGGGATGTTTGCGCCCGGAAGGCCCATTTTAGCGTCGGATACCTCGGGGCGGATGGAAATGGCGGGCCTGTTGTTCCAGGAGATGCGAAGGCCGACATCGTGGGTGACGGGCTGATCCGGGGTGGCGCTCATATGGCAGGTGGCGCAGGTGGGGGCGGCTGTGTAATCTTCACCCACAATCCATTTGGCGTTGTCGAGGTTCATTTTGGGGATGTTGGCGTAATAGGCGATTCCGTGTTTGGATTCGTTGTAGATTTCGATTTGCGGGTGGTCGGGCCCCATATGGCATTTACCGCAGGTGTCGGGGGTGCGGGCTTGAGCGGCGGAAAACTCGTGCCGTGAATGACAAGCCGTGCAGGAGCCTTCACTGCCATCGGGGTTGATTCTCCCGATGCCCGTATTGGGCCATGTTGCGGGGTCGAGGGTGCCATCGGGCAGCGCTTTGACCTCAGAACCATGGCATTGCCAACAGCCATTGACGGCTGCGGCGGAAACTCCATCCGGGAACCCCATCGTTTTGAAGCCCCGGTTACCTTCCACCACCTCGGCCAGAACATTGTCCAGCGAACCCAGGATACGCCCTGCTTTGGCGTGGTGTGAGCCATTGAACTCGGAGACTTCATGTTCGTGGCATCGGGCGCAATCTTTGGGCGAAACAATTACGGAAATAATCTGATCTTCGTGTTCAAAAGCGTCGGCATCGCCCTCCCTGGCACGGTGGCATTCGTAACAGCCCACATTGGCGCGGTAGTGTTTGCTCGACCCCCATTGTTCGTAGATAGACTGGTTGTCCACTTGGTGGCAGGAGACACAAGCGAGTGACTCCTCGGACATGGTTTTGGGGGTAAAACCCACCGCCGTGTACGAGGACAGGGCGAGAAACCCTGCGAATGTTAAAAGGTTGAAGAGGTTTCGATAAATACTCATATATTTTCCTTACTGACCGTGAGCTTTGATAGATTAAAAGTCGATAGTTAATCCACTTGAGAAATTCCTGACCGCCGGAGCGACCCGTCCATAATCGGTATGGCGATTTTAAGCATCCAGGAGTAGAGGAGGGCGCCGAAAGCCCAGATGCCGAGGCAGACGAGAGTTTCGTTGATCGTCGGGAGATATTCGACCACCTGGCCGAGGGGGGAGGGAACGAATCCGGGGATGATCAGACCCATTCCCTTTTCGATCCAAATCCCTATAAAACAGAATATACAGGCTAAGTTTAGCCAGTTGATGTCGCGGCTGAGAGGTGTCATGAGCAACCCCAACCCGATGAAATCCAGGGCAATTGCGGTCCAAATCCAAGGAACCAGAACGTTGTGCCCCTCAAGACCGAAATACAAATATCGGGAGGCGACAACATGGGCGGTGGCCGCGTAAAATTCCGTAAACAATTCGCAGCCAAGGAGAAATACGTTAATGACCATGGACACCGTCATAATCATTCGCAAAGTGAAAATGGGCTCGTTGCCGATCCAGTAGCTGGTGGATTTTCGGATAACCTGGAAGGTAATAATCAACAATGCCGGCCCGGCGGTGAAGGCCGAGGCGAGGAACCGGGGCGCCACAATGGGGTTGTTCCAGTAAGGTCGCCCGGCCAGGCCCACATAGAGAAACGCGGTGACTGTGTGAATGCTGATCGCCCATGCCATTGCGATGAATATGAAGGGAATATAAAACATCTTGGTCGGTTTGCGGCCAAGATACTTAGTATAAAGCAAATAGCCGCAGATGTGCAGGTTGAGCAGCAGATAACCGTTGAGCACGATGACATCCCAGGAAAGTATTGAAAGGGGCCAATTGAGAATCCCGAAAGGCGGCAGCATGTGGTGAAATCTGTCTGGCCGACCGAGGTCAACCATTACAAAAAGCAGGCACATGATAATGACCGCGATAGCCATTAATTCACCGAAAATGACCACCTTGTTCATGTGGTCTTTTTTGTAAATGTAGGCAGGTATGACCAACATCACGGCAGCCGCAGCCACCCCCACAAGAAAGGTGAAATTGGCGATGTAAACTCCCCAGGATACCTGGTTGGTCATTCCCGTGGTGCTCAAGCCCTCTACAAATTGCAAGGAATAGGCATGTAGTCCGATAAGGCAGATCACGAAAAGAAAAATCATCCAGGCATAGTATTTTCGGCTTCCCTGAAAGGAGAGAAGGCCGACTCGGACCAGAAAAAGTGTATAATCTTTTAGCATCGAACCCGGCTCATTTATCGAAGAAATAGTAAAAACGCGGCATCGTTCCCACATCCTCTTTCAGGATGTAAACCCGTTTGTTTTTCAGGATGTAATTGATCTCGCTATCGGGATCCAAAAGATTCCCAAACACCCTCGCACCCGTGGGGCAAACCTCCAGACAGGCCGGGTATTTACCCTCTCGCGTGCGGTGCAGGCAGAAGGTGCACTTTTCCACCACTCCCTTTGGGCGGATGCGGTTGCTCAAGTAGTCCTGGTTCGGATTGATGGCCTTCTCGGGGATTTTTGGTTTGTCGAAATTGAAGCGCCGGGCGTCGTAGGGGCAGGCCGCCATGCAGTAGCGGCAGCCGATACACCAGTTATAGTCAACAACGATAATTCCATCGGGATCCTGCCAGGTGGCTTTTACGGGGCAGGCTTGGGTGCAGGGAGCATGACGGCATTGGTGACACTGAACCGGCATGTAATACTTGCCTTTTCGCGGCACCTCATCCGGATGGTAATATTGGTTGGAAGATTCCATATTGATGGAGCCTTGGTCCAATTCCAGCACCCGAATGTAGGACATCTCGATATCGGTGGCCGATTCCCGTGATTGATTATTCTCGGCCATGCAGGCGTGGGCGCATTTTCGGCAGCCAACACAGCGGCTCAAGTTGAGCGCGTAGGCAAATCCGACACCCTCCATCGGCTTGATGTCGGCAATATTCGGCATTACCCCATACTGCTCCTTGCACTTTTCCTCGAGACTGCGCAGGATGCGCTCCATGGCCTCGGGAGTCAGCCGATGGTAGTGTTTCTGCAAAAGACCATCAATTGTCAATTCTCCCCTTTCCAGCTTGAGCAATGGCTCCAGAGCCGCGACCACACCTGTCATACCGAGTAGGGAGGCCGCAGTGCCCTTTAAAAAGGTGCGCCGTGAAACCGGGTTCAACGCTTCCTTGATCGTACGCGGTTGCTGGGCCGGTGGGGTAGGGTGATTGTTGTTGTCCTGAGTCATTGTTCGGTCGATTCCTCGGCTGATGAATGCTCCTCGAGAAGCTTCCTGGCGTGTTCTGCCCCCGATGCGCGCCTCGGGTAGTTGGGCGCTGGCAGAGGATGGATGGTCTTGTAGACGGGATTATGGGGGTCGTGGCATTGGATGCAGCGCAATTGGGTCTGAGGGCCTTTGCTGGTATCCCAATAGCCATTTCTGCGGCCATGCACGCCCGCTTTCCAGTCACGGTATTTCGGCCCATGACATTTTGCGCAGAGTAAAACGACATTTTTTTCCGAAATTTCCGACCCATCGTAATCGGCGAATACATTGGTGTTTTTCGAGTTGTGGCAATTCAGGCAAAATCGGTTATTCCCGTGGTTCAGCACTATGCCATCGTGCTCCTCCAAGTCGTAATCGCGGGTCCATTGGGCCTCGATGAGATCATGACATTCCATGCAATCGTAGGACCAATCCATTTTGGTGAGGTCGAGACCCTTGGTAAAACGAGGAGGGGTTTTATCCAAATGAGTATCGCTGGCAATGCCCGTTATCGGCTGTGGCGGGAGATCTTCGTCAACCATGACAAAACCGGGCTGGACAGGCTGCGATGTCATTTGGTCCGTCCCCTTGTCAGCATCCATTTCTTCCTCATGCTGGGCCGAACTGAAGACCCCTGGAAAAAGAGCAAAGGCTCCGATCAGCAACAGTAAAAACAACGGCAAAATTCCGAATTTTGCCATCAAACCGCCCCGCTTCATCAGATTTTGGGTAAGTCTTTTGGATTTTTTAATATTCACTACCAGCCAAATAGAAATATACAGTTATTTGTATTCACTATACTATCGCAAAGAACGATCAAAAAACCACGCATCCGTTAGCAAACACTACGCAGGAATTGTCCCCTGCTAAAACCGCTAATCGGCCCAATTATTGCATAATTTAAACAGCTTACACGTTTGTTCTTCAGAACGACTCAAAAAGATGGCGTCGACTAGTGGCTGCCACAGTCGATTGCAGCTTAGATATTATAATTCCCCGATTCCTCAAGTAATATTAGTTGCTCTGGCTCTTCAATTGCCACTTTTTCGTTCTCTTTGATGTGTAATGATTGCCCTGAAAAACCGGGATAGAGCGACGAAAGTAAAGGAATGGCTTTCCGGGCCATATTGAAGTATGCTTCGTCCATTTCTATGCCGACACTATCCACCCCGACCGCATTGCAAGCGGCGATTGTTGATCCTGAACCCATAAAAGGATCAAGGACTATGCCTCCCTTTGGCAGCAATGCTCGACAGAATATTCTAAGAAGATGCTGAGGTTTTAGAGAGGGATGATCCACAATTTTTCGTTCCTTTTGCGGAGTCTTAAAACTTGGGATTACATCTGGAAGGGGCTTCTCTCCTTCCAACATTCTTAAAGCGCCAAGCCCCCATTTTCTGATGTTTTGAGCTACTGTGCGTTCTGAAATCGGTTTTCGGAATAGCAACCAAGGTTCATGATTACCACGAGGTCCGACACATAGATCAGGAAACTCCCGTTCAGCGCCTTTTGGCCTATCTCCTCCTCTAAACCCATGATAAAGTCGAATAATCGTCCCGCGAGGTTCAAGCCCAGCAGAAATCGAACCGTAATAAACATGACTTTGTAAAAGAGGATTTGTAGCGATAAGGACATGTGCGCCAGGTGCCAACGCTGGCATTAATAAAGTTGCCCACTTTTGGAAATAATCACAAATTGCTTTCTTTTGTATAAGGGTGAGCACAGAAAATCGGGGTAAGGGACGGCGCCTTTTACCATCGAATTCCGGTGGTATTCTCCATACCCCTCCCTTGCCATTCCTAAGCTTGTTAATCTCCTTTGAGGAGTACTCTATTAAACCGTACGGCGGATCCGTGCAAACCGCATGTAGTGAGTGTGGCCGACAACTTGACAGCCATTCGATGCAGTCTGATCTGAAAATTTCATACATTTTCGACTATAGTTGAAAGACTATGATGGAAATTTCAAGTATAAATTACACGAATAATGAATACAAGATTTATACTTGGAACCACAATTCGGAAATTCCGAGAACGTCAAGGTCTCTCGCAGGAAAAACTGGCAGAGAAAGCGAACATTACCTATCAGTACCTATCGTCGCTTGAGAATGGAAGAGAAAATTTTACTATTGGTGTTCTTGAAAAACTGGCAGGTGCTCTAAGACAGACATTTCCCGATTTAGTTGCCGCATCCTTTTCCAGAGATCAATCAGCAGACGAATTATCTCGTATTAATCCAAATTACATTCGCAGGAAGGTGCCATTGCCTGTCGGCCTATCGCACGATGATGTTGCTATCGCTTTAGATGAAACGCAACGCATTGTCAGATTGCTCAATATGTCTTTGGTGCGAGTTGGTAGCAGGCCACTTTCTAGCTATATTCAAGCGAATAATTTTAGTGGCATTGTATCAAACATTTTAAGTGATTCTTTCGATCGCCTCACCGTCTATAAACACAATTCTAACCAACAATTTCCAGATTTGATCTTCAAGGAAGCGTATGGGAATAGGTTTGAAGGGTTAGAGATAAAATCTACTATAAGAGTTGGCAAAGGCGGTGAAAGCCATAACGGACACTCTGGCTGGCATCTAGTTGTGTGCTTTAAGTTAGATAAATCGAACGGCGATATTTCCTTTATACATGCCATGTGTGCTGAGTTGGTTGGATACACCGAAAAATATTCTGACTGGAAATATGTCGGGAGTAAAGTAAATGAGAAAGGCAGCCAACGAACAGAAACATATGTTACGACAGGTATCGGAACAACTAAACTTCGAGATGGATCAGTATATCTGGACAGTGATGCAATATCTATTAAAAGGTGGAGACCTCAACATGTTGGCCTGATCCCCACCTATTCGATTTTTCATAAATGATATAAACAAACGATGAAAATCAATAAAACAGTTGGCAAGCCCAAGGCAGAATCCCCTCTTCAAAGAGCTTTCCGCCTCAGGACGATGTTGATCGAATTACGGGGAGAACGACTAAAAGAAGATAATGCACACATTCGAAAGCTTGTTGGAAGAGTTAAGTCCAATACTAACCACAAATTGCGCTAATGAACACAGATAATTTACTGAATAGTCATATAACCACCCTTTTTTATCTGCGTAAATCTGTGTAATCTGCGGTTTATATAATCCATTGATTTAGCTTTGAGATTCCTCTGAACCGGTAACTTATCATGTCTTATTTGAATATTCGCACCAATCAGAGTCTTGACTTCCAACAAAGCGAAAACCTGCTTGCGGAAGCTTCGCAAATTTGCGCGGAAACCTTGGGGAAACCGGAAGATTTTATGATGGTCTCTCTGGAAGTTTTGCAGTCTATATTCACGGGAGGGAGTTCCGAATCGGCAGCCTTTCTCGATCTGCGGTCGATCGGATTTCCGGAGGGTGCGCAGAGGGTTTTATCGAGCAAACTCTGTCATTTTTTGAAAGAGAAGATTAAGTTATGAGAATAAAATCCCTGGACGGAGTTAGAGGAATAGCAATTCTTTGGGTGGTATTGTATCATTATTACGGACTACCTGGTAAAAATAACTTATTTTTCAATTTAACTTATATAAACGAATTCGCTAATTTTGGTTGGGCTGGAGTTACATTGTTTTTTGTACTTTCTGGTTATCTGATAGGTGGTATCTTATTGGATACAAAAACTTGTAACAATTATTTTAAGGTATTCTATATAAGAAGAATATTCCGTATTGTACCGTTATTAATATTTTTACTGATAATTTATTCTGTATCGAAAATATTATTTTTCAATCTGCTACAGGGAAGTCAAAAATTCAACAGTCTTATTCCTGACTGGAGTCATTACCTATTTTTGCAGAATTTTTTTATGGCTTCCAAAGGTTATTTTGGAAATGATTGGTTGAGAGTGACTTGGTCTTTGGCAGTGGAAGAGCAGTTTTACATTATATTCTCTATTTTAATATTTTTTATTCCAAAAAACAAAGCTGTTTTATTAGCTATATCAGGCGTAATAATTTCCCCTGCGCTTCGATTTTTATGGTTGTATTATTTTCCCGAAGAAAAAGCGTCCATCGTTGTTTTACTTCCATTTAGATTTGATTCTTTTTCCGTAGGATTTTTAATTGCGGCAATTGAGCGAAATAAAAAAATGTTTTTGCAGATCGACAGCAAAAAAAGCATTGCATTAATTCATGTTATATTTTTTGCTATATGGACGGGAGTGTATCTATTCTCAAAAGGTGCTTTTGGGGAATACTCTAGATTAATTACTCCATTTTATTATACTTTTATTAGCATAAGCTTTGGACTTTTAATTTATTTATGTGTGATTGATAAAATGTCTATTATTAAAAGTATTCTAGAAAATAAGTTCCTAAGAGGTATTGGTAACATAAGTTATTTTATGTTTCTTTTTCACTTACCTATTTTGATTTTGATATTTAGATTGGGTACTGGGAAATATTTAAAAATAATCGATCAAAATACTATAGTCGTTGTAATCATTGCTTTTGTAACAACTTGTGCTTTTGCTCAATTGTCTTTCTTATATTTTGAGGGCCCGCTTTTGAAAATTGGTAAAAAGTGGAAGTATGCAAAGAGATTGTAATCTATTTGTATTCGCGTAGGATATAGTTACAAAATTTGTTTCGAATAAGTAGCAAAATTAAAGGCGGTTCAGGAAATCTTCGACGTCCCACATGGCGCCGTCTTTTCGGTAGGCGATTTTTCCTTCTTCATCAATTAGAATAGTGGCCATGGTGTGGTCGTAGGTGTCGCTATGAATATCCTTCCGGGCGGCGACTCCGAATTGTTGGAGCAAATCCGCCACTACTTCGGGTTTTCCGGACAGCAGTTTGAAATTACTCTCGTCGATACTGCGGTTTGCCATGAAATCCTTGAGGATTCCGGGGCTATCGAACTCGGGATCGAAGGTCATTGATAGAAGGAGCAGGTTTTTCACCCCCTTCTCCTTCGCCTTTTTTTGTAAATTTTGCATTCGCTGGGTGGCTGCGGGGCACATCATTGGCATGGGGCAGCGAGTATAAATGAAGTTCAAGACGACTTTATTCCCGAGCAGTGAACGGGATAGAACCACCTTGCCGTCCTGATTGTAGAGGGCAAATTCGGGGATTGGCTCACCAATATGGCGAAAAGGCGCGGGATTGCGGGCGAGGGTGTCCTCGTGCAACTGGCGATTGACGTTGTTCGTGACTCTTTCGGCAAAGGAGCCTATGGGCCAAATGCGCGTGAGTTGAAATCCCGATGCGCTGCGAACCACTTGGCCGCGAACTTGATTGCCGACTTTGAAAATCAGGGAATCTCCTTTGCCGATGGTGAAATCCGTTTCACCGGCGGGCAAAACTCCCTCGGTCGCGTCATGACGAAGGCGCATTATCTGATCTGCTCTGGAAATCGAAACGATTTCTCCACGCAATTCGATGCTTTCGCTCTCGGCAGACTCGGCAATACCCACTCCCTGCGAGCAAAGAACCGTCGCGATAGCCGCCAATTTGAAAATGTAAGTCCTGAAATTCATAATTCGTAGTTTATAGTAGAAAAGTTAGATTCGATGGTATCTTCAATCTTGCTTTGAGAACCACTCCAGACATATTTGCACGCCAGAAAATATTTTGAGAACTGATGTCTGTAAAGAGCCAACGAACAAGTCAATATAAACCCGGTCTCGCCTGGTTTTGCTCAGCGCCATTGATAGTGGCGGTCGCCTTGCTCTATGCGGGCGGCTTCACCACGAGCATCGAAGCGGGCATGGCTTTTCTCGATTGGCCCCTTTCGAACGGCACACTGAATCCCGAAGGGTGGCTCCAGGACAGAGAAATGCGGGCGGAGCACAGCCACCGCCTCCTCGGTATGGCAGTCGGCTTTCTCTCGATGATTATGGTATTTTGGACCTGGAAAAAGGAGGAGCGCCGGTGGCTCAGGAACCTTTCCATGATCTGTCTGGTAACGGTCATTTTGCAGGGGGTCATGGGCGGGATGCGGGTGCGCTTCGATCAACTCAACACCGGCGCGGAAAACAATCTGTTGGCTCAGTCGTTTGTATTGGCCCACGCGATGGGCGCTCAGGTGGTCCTCTGTTTGCTGGTGAGTATCTCTCTGGCTCAATCGAGGAACTGGATTGAGCGAAAAGCAGGGCTGCGGGAGCCTGCGGGAGTGGCATTTCGTATTGTGGGTGTCGGAACATGCCTTTTCATTTTGGTGCAGATTCTACTTGGGGCGGTCGTCCGTCATGGGGACGCCGGGCTGGCCCTGGTATCGTTTCCTCATTCGACTCCCGATGGGGATTGGCTGCCGACCTACTGGAATTGGGCCGTGGTGGTTAATTTTGCCCATCGCGTGGGTGCTTTGGCGGTGGTTTTATCAGTTCTCGCTTTTGTCGCTAAAATCTGGACGGATAAAAATACCCGCAAGGCATTCGGTATTCTGGCGTTTCTGCCATTGTTTCTACTTGCGGTGCAGGTCTTCCTCGGAGCCACGGTGGTTTGGACACGCCTTAACGAACATGCGGCCACACTTCATACATTAACGGGCGCTTTTCTGCTTGCGAGTTGCTGGATGCTTACTTTTTTATCATTCCGCTTGCCTTTGACGGAGTTCAAACTTGAATCTCTCGCCTCAAGCGACCCCAATCATTTCAACGATTCCGCGTCTACCTCCGCCTGAGCGCAATATTACATGAACCTGAAGCCAGCCAGTTTTCAATACGAGTCCAAAACCGAAACGGGAATTCTCCTTGGAGATGCCGTCCGGGAAAAATCCCGCTATTCCGATTATTGGGAGTTAACCAAACCGCGCCTGAGCATGCTCTCGGTCATCACGGCGATTGTGGGTTACCTGGCGGCGCTGCCCGTTCGCGAGCCGGGTGTGCTGGCGAGTCTTATTTTTGGCACCTCTCTGGCCGCCGGTGGAGCCGCAGCCCTCAATCAATGGATGGAGCGAGTTGCCGATGCGAAAATGGTTCGAACACAAGGGCGACCCATACCCTCGGGCATGGTGACTCCCGAAGCGGCCTTGATTTTTGGACTGATTCTATGCCTGGCGGGTGATGTGCTTCTTTTTGCCGGAGTAAATTTGCTGGCGGCATTGTTGGCTTTGGTAACACAGGTGGCCTACCTGTTGGCTTATACGCCACTGAAAAAACACACCCCCTGGTGCCTCGAAGTCGGAGCCATCCCCGGCGCGCTGCCCCCGCTCATCGGCTGGGCCGCAGCGGAGTCTGGCATCTCCACTCTCGGTTGGATACTCTTCGCCATTTTGCTCTTCTGGCAAATCCCCCATTTTATGGCTCTGGCATGGACTTACCGCAAAGATTATGCCCGTGCCGGTTTTCCCATGGGATCGGTCATCGACCCCTCCGGTAACCGGATCGCACGCCAGTCTTTTTTGTTCACGCTCTTGCTTTTCGTGGGCAGCATGATGCCGGCGCTGCTTGGGTTTACCACGATGTTTTATACTGTCCTGGCGATGGTAACCGGTACTTGGTTCCTTCTGGCGGCCACTCGATTTCTCTTTTCAAATGACCGGGAGTGGGCCGCTCGAAAGTTGTTTTTGGCGTCCATCGCCTACCTTCCGATTCTCCTTGGGGGACTTGTGTTAGATCGCCTTTTACTGGTTTAGAAGCCCCCCGCAGACCGACATTGAGGTCTGTAAAATACAGGAAAACAGAGTTGATATGTGCTCGGTGGCAGCCTAGAGTGATTGTTTGAGATTTTACCCCGATTGCCCGATGGTGTAATGGTAGCACGGCGGATTCTGGTTCCGTCTGTCAAGGTTCGAGTCCTTGTCGGGCAGCCATTTATTGGATAAAAACCCTTCAACTCTCGCTTTTTTTTGGGGCGTAGCGGATGACGTTGACTTTTTCCATGGTGATGAGGCCTTCTTTGACCATTGGGTCGATCAGTGGGAGGACGCGGTCGATTTTTTCCTGACTGTCGACCACTTCGATGATGATTGGCAAATCCTGACTGAGGCGCAACAGATGGGCCGTGTGCATATGGCTCTTGGCTCCATAGCCGGAGATGCCTCGGATGACGGTTGCCCCCGCTAACTTCTGTTTTCGGAACAGCGCCACGAGCGCAGTGTAGAGTGGTTGCATGCCATGCTTGTCGGCCTCACCGATAAAAATCCGCATGAGCACCTGTTCGCCGTTCAATACTTGCATGATATCAGGTTCCTCCCAGGATGACTCGCCCCAAGCCCAGGCCAATAGCCATTGCGGCCAGGCACAGCACGATGTTCGCCGAAATGTTTAGTACAGCCAGAGACCAGGCGCCGTCTTCCACGTAGCGAATGGTTTCATAGCCAAATGTTGAAAATGTGGTGAAAGCGCCAAAAAATCCAATGGAAATCGGGGCGCGCCAGGCTCTCGGGATTATTTCGCTGCTGAGACCGATCTGCATTACGATTCCCAAAACGAGGCAGCCCAGGACGTTGACGACGAGGGTGCCATAGGCAAATCGTTCGCCTAGAAACCGGTAACTCCAGCCACTCAGCGCATAGCGGCTGAGGGTTCCCAAAGCTCCGGCAAAGGCCAAGGCAAGAATTTCTTTCAAATTTTCCTCCGTTATGTTATTCCCATGACGGCCAAAATAGTCCGCTCTCGGTCAAACTTCCAATCCAGTATCCATTCCCGCCAAAATCAAGTCAAGGGCGCATCAAACACCTCGAAAGGAAAGAGTTTACGATGACCAAGTATCTGACATTCAATGCGGATTTCGATAATCCAGACTTTGCGGCTGCCTATGATGAACTTCCCCTTTGGTCGGCAAAGTTCGGCTTTTTGCTGCTCGAAAATATCGAATTGAGGCAGGATATTACGGTTCTGGATGTTGGGTGTGGAACCGGTTTTCCGCTACATGAGATCGCCCAGCGGCTGGGGCCATCCTGCACGGTTTGTGGGATCGATCCATGGCAGGCGGCTGTTGAACGGGCGAAGTTCAAGGCCGAAGAATACGGCCTCGGCAATGTTGATATTTGCTTGGGTGATGCCACTGCCATGCCATTTTCCGATAATGTATTCGACCTCATAGTTTCCAACCTCGGGGTCAATAATTTCGAAAACCCAGAGGCCGCTTTGGCGGAGTGTTTTCGAGTTGCGAAACCATCGGCACGAATTGCTCTGACCTCCAACTTGAAGGGGCATATGAAGGAATTTTATAATATTTTCAAGTCAACCCTAAGAAGCGTTGGTTCGGATGAGGAACTTGCCCGATTGCTGGAGCACATCGATCATCGAACCACCCTCGTGCAAAGCCGCGAGATTCTCGAAAAATCCGGGTTTAAAGTGGTAAAAACTATTGAGGAGTCGTTTGTTATGAGATTTTCAAACGGGAGCGCCTTGCTCAATCATTCTTTTATAAAATTGGGCTTTCTGGACGGCTGGAAAAAAGTAGTCAGTCCGGAGCGAATGGAAATGGTTTTCACTGAACTGGAAAAAAATTTAAATCGAGTCGCCGATGAAACCGGAGAGCTGGTATTAACGATTCCGATGGCCTATGTCGAAGGCATCAAAGTGTAGGTTTTGATAATGCACAATCGTGCTGTAAAATGGATTGTGTCCGGCGGCCAATGCCATTAATTTTATTTTTTGTCTTTGAATCCTCCGATGTTTCTAACCCCCAAAATCAAGAAATCATATTAGCTATGAATAAAGAAAATCGTTTGCCTCTGGCGCTGCTGTTAATCCGTTTGAGTATTTTTCTGGTAATGTTCATGTGGACTCTGGATAAATTCGTCAATCCCGAGCACGCCGGGAAGGTTTACGAGCATTTTTACTTCATTCCCGGATTGGGGTCGTCCGCTGTGGCAATCATCGGGGGACTGGAATTGTTGGTGCTCATCGGGTTTTTAGTCGGTTTTGCCAAACGGTTCACCTATGGCGCGGTGCTTCTTTTACATGCCGTTTCCACTTTTTCCAGTTACGCCCAATACTTAAAACCTTTTGAACCATATCACCTTCTCTTTTTTGCAGCATGGCCGATGCTTGCGGCCTGTTTCACGCTCTATATTATGAGGGATGAAGACACCAAATGGTCACTCTGCGGCAAGGGCGGAAATCGGTCGGAAGGAGAGTCCGATTGACGGGCAGATTAAAATGAAAAATCCACTATTGATCGTAATACTGTTGTTTTCCTGTTTGGGCCTCGTTGCTGAGGAGGAGCAATTAGAGGAGGAAACTTATTTGGAAAAGGCCAAGAAAGCCTATGAAACGCTCTCATCCAATGGTAAAGATCTAACGGAGGAGACAAAGGAATGGATTCGGCAAGATGTCGGTAATATAGGCGATTGGGAGTATAAAATTGTTGAGATAAATTATTCGGATATTGAGCAATTTGAATCAAAATTAAATTCTCTGGGAAAAGAGAGATGGGAGTGTTTCTGGATAACCGAGCAGGGTGATGAAATATTATGTTTTTTCAAAAGACCAAAGATCAGTTATCTGCAAAAAATATCCCAAGCCAACTTTTCCAAGCTTTTGCCAGATAGCGAGTAAGGTTATCAGAAGTTGGCCTGAGATCCTCTCGGATGATTTTCTACCGGTGTTTGCCGTGACGGAGGATGTCGAGAACGATCCAGAACCCTAGTAATGCCGATATGAGGTAACCGGCCAGCCCTAATACTGGATAGCCCCAGAGGTAGGGCGCGACGCCGGTAGTTACGATCAGGGAGGAGCCGATGATGAGGGCTCCGATGATTATTGCCAGGGTCAGGCGGTTGACGCCTGAGCTGATTGCTTCCTCGAATTCCGGCAGTCCTTTATGTAGTAAATTGATGCTGAGGTTTTCCGATTCGATGCGGCGGAGCAGGCGGGCGGCGCTGTCGGGAAGCTCTTGAATTTTCGATAGGCCGGTCAAAAAGAACCATCCGGCCTGTTTGAAAAGGGTGAGGGGATTCCATCTTTCCTCGGCTAGTTGTTGCAAAATCGGTTTGGCCGCCAGACCGATATTGAAATCGGGGTCGAGGCTTTTACCGGTTTCCTCAATGGCCAAAATGGCTTTGGCCAGCAGGTTGTAATCGCGAGAAATGGGCACCCCGTTGCTCCCGAAAAGATAGATTAACTCCATCATGAGTTTGCCCATATCCTGGCCGCCATCGGTAAACCGGCCGTATTTGCCGAGCAGAAATGATGTATCGCGTTCCAGTCTGCCGGTTTGTACGAGGGCGGCGGCGGGGGCGATGCCCAAGGCGACTCGCACGATCTTTTCCGGATCGTGATCGACCACCGCCATGAGCAAATCGGCGAGATTGTAGCGCATTTTCCGGGTCAGGTGGCCGGCCAGACCCCAGTCCAGCAAACAGAGTCGGCCATCGGCGGTTATGGCCACATTTCCTCCATGCGGATCGGCATGAAAAAATCCGGTCAGCAGAATTTGATGAAAAACCGACAGGCCACCGTTCAGTGCGATCCTCTTGCCTTCCTCTTGCGAAAGTTCGGAATCATCAGGGGATTTACCATCCACCCACTCGGTAATTAAAAGTTTCTCGGTGGATAACGAGTCATGCACTTTTGGGGCGAAAACCGATTCAGCATAGGGATTCAAATCATTGAAAAGAGAAGCATTGCGGGCCTCGCTGCGGAAATCCAGCTCGCGCAAAAGGCTGCGCCGGGCCTCTTCGGCCAATGAGGGAAGATCGAAGGCTTTCAGGATTTCGACCCGCTGATGTGCCTGTTTAGCCAGCCAACCCGCAATTTCGAGGTCTGAGAGGACATCCTTTTTTATGCCCGGACGCTGTATTTTTACCGCAACCGGATCTTTTTCGCCAGTCAAAATAGCTTTGTAAACCTGCCCAAGGGAGCCACATGCGACCGGATTTTCATCAAACTCGTCGAAAAATTCGTGAACAGACCCACCCAATTCCTCCTCCAAAACGGCCGAAATTACATCGAAAGGCACGGGGCGAACTTCTTTCCGCAACATCTTCAACTCGGTCAGGAGCGGCTTCGGCAGCACATCGACTCTGGTGCTGAGGATTTGGCCCAGCTTTACGAAGGTGGGGCCGAGATCTTCGCAGGCGGCGCGGGTGCGTTGCCAGGTGTTGAGGCCTTTCCGCGTCTCGGGGACGATCCGGGCCAGCCAGCGGGTAGGCACTCCGACCTGATGCAGGAGATCCTCGAAGCCGTAACGGGCCAGGGTGGTTACGATCTCCTTGGCCCTGACAGCGTTGCTGAACAGGTTGAGGGGCTTTAACGGGCTCAAAATTTGCGCCTATTCTTTTTCGGATTGCTCCTGATCAGCTGCGGCATCCTCTTCAAGCTTTTGCACCCTTTCTTCGAGAGCTTTGACCTGTTTCTGAGAGGCCAATTTGGCTTTATCAAGCATCTCCGAAAACGATTCGCCCAGGTTTTGCCTGGCTTCCTCGAATTCCTTTTTACCATCCTCGGCAATTTTCTGGGCGGCCTCTTTGGCCTCATCGGCAGAAATTTTGCCTTTTTTAACCAGATCACTGAGAGCCGCCTCGATTTTTTCCTTTGAAGTTACCGTTGCGCCGACACCGGCAAGAATCGTTTTTTTGAGTATTTCCAACATAATGGCGATATTTTATGTGTTTTGAACGTTGTTACAAGATAATGTAACGCTTTGGTGACCGATTTCCAAGAAGGGTGGAGCGATTTTATGCTCTTTCTCCAAAAATATGCTCGATCAACTTTCCAATAGTGAGTCCCTGGACCAGGATAGAAAAAATCACCACGGGGTAGGTCAGGCTGAGAATGAGGTCTCTTTCTGGTCCCGGCGCCAGCGAAAGCGCCAGTGCCACCGATATGCCGCCCCGTAGTCCGCCCCAAGTTAGGATGCGAACCGCACCGGGGCTGAAATCCCGTATCTTGCGCAAGATTCCAACAGGCAAACTGACCGCCGCCAGTCTCACCAGTAAAACCAAAGGAATTACGAGAATTCCAGCCAACAGGGTTTGGCCCGTGTAGGACAGCAAGACCACCTCCAGCCCGATGAGAACAAAAAGCACCGCATTGAGGATCTCGTCGATCAGTTCCCAAAAAGTATCCAGCCGTTGGCGTGTATTGTCCGACATGGCGAAAAGGCGACCATGATTTCCGATTAACAGTCCTGCCACGACTATCGCGATTGGGCCCGAAAGCCCCAGAGCGCTGGCCAGCGCATAGCCTCCGGTTACCAGAGCGAGGGTGATGAGAATTTCCACCTGATGGTTATCCACCGATTTGAGCAGCCGGTAGGCGATGTACCCTGAAACCAGGCCGAAAACCGCCCCGCCGATTGCTTCCTGGGCAAAAAGCAGACCGATGGAAAGGAATGTATGCCCGCCTTCGCCGTGACCACTTGATGCCAATTCCGCCACGACCAGAAAAAGGACCACCCCGATACCATCGTTGAAAAGGGATTCCCCGGTGATCTTGGTTTCAAGGCTTTTGGGCGCTTTTGCCGTTTTGAGTATGCTCAAGACCGCGATAGGATCGGTCGGAGAGATAAGCGCTCCAAAAACGAGGCAATAAATGTAAGGCATTGCGATACCCACAGCGGCCAGAAGCCACCAGGTGAGCAACCCCACCAGAAAGGCGGAAAATAAGGTGCCAAACAGAGCCAGAGAACCGATTATCCATTTGTTGGAGTGGAGTTCATCCAGGTTAATATGCAGAGCCCCGGCAAAGAGAAGAAAACTGAGCATGCCCTGTAGTAATGTTTCACTAAAATGAAAGGAGTCCGCCAGGGAACGCGCCCATTCGCGGATGCCTTCGTGGAATTCGCCCGACACCACCAGTAAAAGTGAGAGAATCAGGGAAATGGCCATGACCCCAATGGTCACCGGAAGCTTGATATACCGGTGATTCAAATAACTGAACAAAGCGGTCAGCGTTAAAATGAAGGCAAAGGTTTCAAAAAAATCCATGAAGATTACTCAGGGTTTTTGATAAATAAAGCAAGCACGGCAGTGTAGCCATGAAGATAGCTGCTGATTCCGACCGGGCCAATTTCTCCATTGCAGAAAAATCCCCCAAGTGAGAAAGGGCCGAGAAATTCCTGAATCAGCTCGGTATCATGGTGAGGAGATCCAAAGAGATTCGTCCCACGTCCGCTACAGGAAAAAAGACAACCACCGAGAATATTTTCGCGGTTGATTGCATCCTTGGCCAGAACAAGCGTAGTCGCCATATCTTCGCTGGCTGCCTCGCCATCGCGGAGTTGAAACTGGAGGGTTTGACCAGGCCGGGGAAACGCGCCCACTGTCAAGGTGCCGTTTTTGGGGTCGGCGCCCAGGAGGTTGCGGATGAGGAAGTCACCCCGGTGGAAATCCTCCTGATATTCATCGATGACAAGGCCGAGAAAGAGGTTAAATTTGGACCTTTCCCTGGCCTCTGGCGGAAGGCTGTTAAAAGTCTCCGTCAAGACTGTGAAAGCTGGCCTGTTACCGATCGAAACAATGTGATTATGCTTCACCTCCGTGATTGTCCAAGTCTCCCCGATGGGTGTGCAGCCCTGCGAAACGACGCCATTGAGTGAAATATCTCCGCCCACCGAGAGAGCCACCATCCCATCGTTGAAAACCTCGCCGCCGAGATATAGAAAAGATTCCGGCTTTCCGATCACCCCTCCTGCCAGACCGCCTAAAATCGGGCTGGGTGAATAAGCCTCGTTCCAATACATCAACCAGTCATCGTTTCTCAAATGAAATGGGTCGGCCAAAAGAAGCCAACCATTGTTCTCGCCACGGGAAATTCCAGTCATTGCGCAGACGGATTCACCGCTATCTGCCGAGGCGATTTCATCTGCGCTCAGGTGCATTGCCTTGAGGTTGGCGCTCGGCAAGTGAAAGAGCTGCAGGACTAATCCGCCGCCATTTTCGATCTCCATTTCGTTGGCAATCAGGCCGTGACTCGAACAACCCAAAAGGAGGGGGACGCGGGCATTGATGCGAATAATTTCCAGAACCTGCTCGGCATTTTCAAAAAAAGACGGCCCCAAGAAAACGATCCCTAGGGTAACCTCGCCGCTCAATTGCGAAGGCAACCCGGCAGCCCATCGCTCCAAAGCAGACTCCTCGAAAGGCCCCTCCAAATGCCCGGCAATAGAATAAGCAGCAGTCATAAACAAAATCCCATCCGCCGATAAAACCAAACTCCCCACCAGGGGCAACGGTTTATCTGCCCTACTTTAGAAATCTACTTCTCGATCCCTAGCTGACTATTCTGAACCATATCAATCTTTCAATCGGATCCGATTGGAAAAAGATTACTGTTTAAGGGATTCTTGGAGAAAACTTTCCAGGGATCTATAGAGTATGTTGCGATTATTTTGTGTAAAAATAGTGTTCTCCTCGTCCGTCAGAAATATTTTTTTCAAGGATTTATTTTTCGATTTCAGTTTTCTGGCAAATTTCTTTGCTGCTGCCACAGGGTAGGTTTTATTCTCCTCGTTGTGGATGAGCAATATCGGTATCTTGATTGTTGAGAGCGATTCTAGAGGCGAGTAGTCGGATAGAATGCTTTTGTCTGATATATGATTCTTCAAGTCTCCCATCCAGAATTTAAAGACATATTTGTAATCAGTGGATTTCTCCAATTTCAATATACTTTCCCAATTGTAAATTCCATTGATGACCACCGCACTACGGAAGAGCTCGGGAGATTCGCCCAAAGCTGAAAGAACAGTGGTGACACCAAAATTTGAACCGACAAGCGCAATTTTTTCCGGATTCGCATAGCCACTTTGAATGGCCCAATTGACACCGGCTATGATGTCCTTTGGAATATTTTCGTTTAATTCATCATATCCAGCGTGAAAATAATCAGTGCCATATCCGGAGGCGCCACGGTAATCTATTTGCAGGACTCCGTAACCACGGTTTGCCAGGAATTGAACTAGCGGATCGAATTCCCATTGAAGACGCGCACCCAAGTCACTGCGTGGAATTACCACCAAAGGTAAATTTTCCGGTTTTTTCCCCTGCGGATCGTTGCGGTAACCATAAATGTTCATGCCATCATCCGCCTTGAAGCTAACCGGATAAGTCATCGACATCTTTTCTGGTTCAATCCAGGGCATTCGTGAAATCAGAAATTCCATTTTCATTGTATCTCTATCAAGACGGTAATAATCACCGGGATTAGTAGCAGAATAGGAGAGGATGAGAATTTTGGTACCATCTCGGCTTACATTCTTGATGAGATTGATTGAATTTGGAAAAGCCTGATTCATTTGTTCCTGGATGTTAGCTAAAACGGGATCCCAATAAATCACTTTTGGAACGTTGGAATAATATTTGACCCCTAGGGCTTTAGTTCGATCAACCGAAACTATGAGACCCTCAAGGGGCATTCCGTCAAAATCTGTCGCAAAATTTCCTCTGAGCACATCAAATTGGTCGTCGAGAATAACTGTCTGTTTTGATTTTCCCGAAATAAGGTCAATTTCGAAGATACCATAGTTTTTGTCCTCGAATTTTCCACCAATGAAGAGACTATCGTTTTCATCTATAAAGAGGGGATGAATATCGCTTATTTTTCTTTCTAACTTTGCCAATCGAATCCATTCATTACTGGATTTTTGCCGGTATTTGATAAAATTACCTTGTTCGCTTTTGACAAGACAGACACGTATATTGCCGCTCGAATCGGTCACCCATTCAAGTACATCGCCAGGATTGTCCTCCAATAGTTCATATTTACGATCTTGGAGGTTCATCTTGATAACAGAGGGAGTGGTATCATCATCTGCCTTTTCCAAAAGCAGCAAAGCGCTATCCGCATCATCCACAAGTGGATCTAGAACCGTATAACTTTCAATCCAATCGGGGTCTGAATATCTCCATGTCAATCCATACGTTTCTCGGCTATTCACAAAATAGCTTAACAATCCAGACTGAAAAAATCCGATACGGTTTCCACTTGCGATTAGGTTTTGATCACCAGTCCACAGAAAACTGCCAATCTGTCGTTTGAGTTTAAAACTATACGGAGCTGTTACTGTTTCAGTTTTTGGGATAACTACGGGGGACATCGATATAACATTTCCCTGGGGGCCTACTTTTCCCTGAGTCGCAATCTTGGATTGGGATTTTGCCTGGTAGGTTGCCAAGCCACTTACCCCTATGTCCCCGACTACCGAACTACTTTTTTTTGTTTCGAGATTCAGGACTTTCAGAAATGTATAATCCCCATCTGGTGAAATAATAGCTACCCAGTCGCCATCGGGCGAAAGCATTGCCTGAGAATATGCAGGCAATCTGGTGAAATGTTCAACGGGGAGAATATCGGCTTTGGCAGAATCGCAAAATAGGAATCCGAGTATTAGCCCCAATAGAGTCCGAAGGTGTTTTGCCATCGGTGGGTGGAGGTATTTGTAGCGTTAATTTCGGAAAGAGTCGGGGTTCGGTTGTAGATTGTGATATCCTCGATGCTTGAAAAGCTTTGTGGTGGGGCTCATCAACACATTGATATTGGCTGCATCTAGATTTAATTCAGAAATGCCGGTTTTATCAAGCGATTTTATTTGTGGCGAGGGCGCATATCCGGCAGGTTGGTGCGATGGCGAAAATTACTGTTAAAAAATCGGGACCGGAATCTTATGAGGTGACGGTGGAAGCTGGCAGCACGACGACCCATGAGGTTTCGTTGACGGAGGCATATTATCAAAAGCTTTCCGGAGGGCAAACTACGCCGGAGGTGTTGATCGAAAAATCGTTTCTGTTTTTGTTGGCCCGAGAAAGCAATACTCAGATTTTGGGGCGTTTTGATCTACCGCTAATCGGCAGGTATTTCCCCGAATACGAGCGGACCATCACCGGGATGCTTTAAAGGCCAAATAAGTTGGCTGTTCAACTCTCGGGATCGGAATATCGTTTGAGAAATTCGTAGATTCGCAAAATTCGGTCCATTCTTTGCCGGGGGTCGCCCGTGCGGCTCAGGTCGTGACCCGCCTTGGGGTAGCGGACATATTCCACCGGTTTGCCGAGAATTTTGAGGCTTTTATAGAGCATTTCGCTTTGGCTGACTCCTGTGCGAAGATCGAGATCGGAATGCATGATGAGCAGCGGGGTCTGGATTTGATTGACAAAGGTGATTGGCGAATTGGCCTCCAGAATGGGGTCGATTTCCGTTTCCCAAGGGTAACCGCCAAACTGAAAAGGGACGAGCCTCCAGGCATTTCCCTCGCCCATAAAAACCGTGAGATCGTAAACTCCGCGCTGGGCCGCGGCAGCCTTGAACCGGTGGTCTTGGGTGACTATCCACGCCGTCAAATATCCCGCATAGGATCCACCCGTGACCACCTGCCGGTCTGGATCGACCCAAGGCAGTTGGGCCGCAATGTCGGCAGCCGCCAGAACGTCATCCGTCGGTCCCGTACCCCAATTTTGGTAGTTGCCCCGCTGAAATATTTCACCGTAACCGCCAGAACCTCTCGGGTTGGAATAAACGATGCCGAAACCCCGAGCCGCAAAAAATTGAAACTCATGCCACATGGAACTTTCGCCCGGTCCCCACATGGCGGTGGGGCCACCGTGAATTTCCAAAAGCAATGGATAGCGTTCTTCCTCCTCCTGAACAGTCGGTGGCATTATCCAATATTCAATCTCGAAACCATCATCGGTGAGGAAGGAAGATTTTGTCGGGTAGCTGAGTTTTTTGTCTTGAAGCCAATCGCTATTGTGACTGCTGATTTGGTGGGCATTTTCTCCCGGCTCGGTTGCCAAGTAGAGTTCATAGGGATTGGAAACTTCGGTTAAAACGTAGGCCAATAAACCCGATCGTGCGTGAAAGGATCGAACGCCGCTTTCAAACCCTGTCAACATTTTTACTTTTCCCGATTCGATCTGAAAGCGGTAGAGGGGAAATCCGCCGTTGGAGGGAGCGGTGAAGTATAATGACCGACTGTCATTGGACCATTGCAATGCCGAGGCGCTCCGATCCAGTTCACCGCTGACCCAATTTACCCCCGAGCCATCTATGGCGACAGTGGCAATCGTAATTTGTGCGTAGGACAGGGCGTCCTCTCGATTTGTGAGGAAGGCGATTGTTTGGCCGTCCGGTGAAACTTTGGGGCTGAATAAAATCTGTCCATCGATGTGCAGAAATCGATTAAAATTGGAACCGTCCCGGTTGACCACGAAAAGATCGTTGCCCAGATCGCGGTCGGGGTGGATATCGATTCGATTGGCACCGCTGAAAAATATCCTCTCGCCGTCCGATGCCCATTCGCCCTCACCATAAGAAAAGTAACCCGAAGTCAGGGCGACAGGCTCATTGTGCGTCGTGGCGGTCGGATTTTCTGCATCGAAAGTAATGGTATAGAGGTGGGTGTATTCGAGCGCTTTTTCGAGATCGTGCTCCCCTTGCAAATCTGTGCGGTGAATGATTCGGGGATTATTTTTGGAATCATTTTTAGCCAGCCATTCCCGGATTTCCTGCATACTGCCATCCGGTTCGGAGGCAGGTTTTTCCGCTTTATCGTCCTCCCACGGAGCCGTGTCACCGAGGGTGCGGTTGGGGCGCTCGGCGGGCCAGGGGGGTGTAGTTTCGCTTCCAGCCGCGGCTAATTCCTTGCGGATATCCTCGTGTTTGAGAGTCGAGGTAAAGAGGAGCCTGCTACCATCATGGGACCACTTGTGGTCGGAGGCTCCATGTTTAAACTTTGTCAGCGGAAATGCTTCTCCACCATCCAGCGGCAAAGCGAAAACTTGGGTATGCTCCTCCTTTTTGCGAACAAAGGTAATGTATTTTCCCGAAGGGTGCCAGGCGGGTTCCGAAGCCCCCGTATCGGCATAGGTCAATTGCCGTGGCTGCCTGCTCCCATCTGTTTTCGCCAACCAGATTTGTGTCTGATAGGAGTATTTTTTCTCCTTCTCGTCATCCTCCTTTTCGATAATCGCTCTTACCGTATAGATAACATTTGTTCCGTCGGGAGAAATTCGAGGGGAGCCCGGAACCTGTACTTTCAGCAGATCAGTTATCTGTATGGAATCCAGAGGGATGTCAGCAGACAGGTTGGTTGTGAGGAAGCCCAAAAGAGCAGGAAGTATCAATTGTTTGCCAAACATAAGGCTGCTGACAAAATAGTATTCGACCGCAATGGACAACAGTTATTGTCGTAGATTTGAAAAGCATTTCATTAATGAAATGGCAAAAAAGGGGACTTTCGAGGAAAGGTGATTTTGGAGTATATCGTGAAAATCGGAAATAAAATCCTTCGTAACCTACTCCTATGATTCATCGGGAGAAATTATTGGAAAAATTATTTAAAGTAGAATAATGCTGAAATTTTATTGACAAAAAAATACGATATATTAATCGATTAACCTACCTTTACAGCTTGCTAACTTGGCAGGCTGGGAAGTCATGACTTTGCAGGTTCATTTAGTTGGCGCTAGGATGAAATGCAATTGAATGAGGCGGCTCACTCTTTATCCCTGAGAGGAGCCGCCTCTATTTTTTCAAGGTCGCCCTGTGGCAGGAGGGAGAAAACGCTTGCCGAGAAAGGGACAAACCGATGCTATTTTACCTAGCCCTGAAGAGAGAAATAATATGGATGCCCTATTCGATATCGCTCCTTTTCAAAGGCGTTTCGATGAAATCGACGCGCTCATGGCCGCGCCTGATTTTTTTCAGGATCAACGCAGGGCGGCCGATCTTTCGCGAGAGCACCAGAAGCTCAATCGCCTGCTCGAATCCCATGAGCGGTTGACAAGCCTTCAATCGGAGTTGGCGGAAAACCGGGCGATTATCAACGATCCGACCAGCGAGGAGGAGTTCGCCGAGCTTGCGCGCGAGGAATTGCCCGTTCTTGAAAAAGAGATGGAGGAGGTTCGCCAGGAAGTCCTCCATGACATGATTCCGAGCGATGCCTCCGATTCGCGCAATACGGTGATGGAAATTCGGGCTGGCACGGGCGGGGAAGAGGCAAGCCTGTTTGCGGGTAATCTTTACCGCATGTACTGCCGTTTCGCCGAGGTGCATGGGTGGAAAATTGAGCCGCTCGGAGCCAGTGAATCGGAGAGCGGCGGTATAAAACAAGTCGTCTTTTTGGTCAGCGGAGAAGACGTCTATAAATCTCTCAAGTTCGAGAGTGGAGTCCATCGTGTGCAGCGGATACCGGTTACGGAGACGAACGGGCGTATTCATACCTCCGCAGCCACCGTGGCCGTTTTGCCTGAGGCCGAGGAGGTGGATGTGCAGATCGATCCCAAGGATATCGACATAAGCGTTTGCCGCGCCAGCGGACCGGGAGGCCAGAGCGTGAATACGACGGATTCGGCGGTGCAGATTACACATTTGCCGACCAACATTATCGTGACCTGCGCGGATGAACGCTCGCAGTTGAAAAACAAGAACAAGGCTCTCAAGGTGCTTCGGGCACGACTTTTGAAGCTCAAGGAGGAGGAGGAGAGGGCCAAATATGCCGCCGACCGCAAAAGTCAGGTGGGCACGGGTGATCGCTCGGAACGCATTCGGACCTACAATTTCCCTCAAAGCAGGGTGACGGACCACCGAATCGGCCTTTCCCTGCACAGTCTTCCCCAGATCATGGACGGTGAAATCCAGGAGTTGCTGGAGGCGCTCCAATTAGCCGACAGGGAAGCCAAAATCAAAGAGATTCTTAAACCGGCAGACGATTAATAAGGCTGGAGTTCGCGGTTTTTTGAGGAAAACATATGTTAGAGCCTATGGGGCGATTATTTCGCGATGGTTTTACCCCAATTTGTGTCGGCGCTTCTGGTAAGAGAGACTTCGCCTTTTTCCTCGGATAAATTGTTCCACTTTTTGAGAGTGTCTCCCGTCCATCCTTTGTAAAATAACAGATTCCGGCCATCGACAATTTTGTAGTTTTCGGGATCGACCTCGTATTTTTTGCCCTCGAACATGGCCCATGCGCACCAGCCTCCGTAGGCGGGCTCGTATTTTTCCGGATCGGCCTCAAACAATTTGCGGTTGGCCTCGTTGGCAAAGAGATAGTTTACGCCATTGTATCGTTTCTTGATGTTTGGTTGGCCCTTGTGGGGGCCTGCGTTGAAATACGAAACCGGATCGTAGCCAGACAACGCCACGGATCCATCACCGAGGTTGTAATGATTCAATCTCTGCGAAAGGCTGACCGTCGGCTTGGCCGATTCACCTTCTGCCAACAGGCTTCCGGGCGATCCAGCCAATAGAAGGGTTCCCACCACCAAGGCGCCGAGTAATCGGTAACTTTTTTCAAAAATTTTCATAATAATAAGAGTCCTTTGCTTATCGATTTATTGCTATTTTTTCTAGAGCGACTGCTCTCTTTTCCAATTAGACGGGAAACTCTGCTGAGGCTTACATATTTGGACATTTTTCTAATTTCCTGGCCTCCGAATCGAGGTGAACCTTGACAGCTTCTTCGAGTTTTAGAAGACTGTTCACGATGAACGCGGTTGATGTATTTTTTAAATCGCGTGGCGAAATACTGGAATGGCGGATTTAAAGGACAAATCGAAAGGGACCGGGAAAGAATCCCAGTCCCCGGACGGGCTCGACCCGGCTACATGGGTTGACGATTACGGAGATGCACTGTTTCGTTATGCCCAATACCGCGTACACGATGCGGCCCAAGCGGAGGATCTGGTGCAGGATACCTTTCTTGCGGCCATCAAGGCGCTCGACCGATTCGGGGGCCGCGCCTCGGTAAAAACCTGGCTCACGGGTATTCTTAAAAACAAGATAATCGACCATTACCGCAAGAGTTCCCGCTGGAGCAATTTTAGCGATCTGACAACCTTCTATGATGGTGAGGCCAGTGAGATGTTTCAGGAAAATGGCCATTGGAAAGAGGAATCGAACAAGTATCCCTCCGAATGGCGACCGGAGCAGTTGGCCAATTTGGACCGCAAAGAATTTTGGGAGCAATTTCGGTCCTGTTCCAATCAATTGCCCGAAAAAATCAAGCAAGTGTTCATCATGCGGGAGGTAGATGGTTTTTCGAGTCCCGAAATCTGCGAGATGGTGGGGATATCCCGGCAAAATCTTTGGACGATACTCCATCGTGCGCGTATGGCATTGCGCCGTTGTCTGGAGGTGCATTGGTTTGCCCCCAGCGATCCGTTATAGACAGACAGTGGGCGGAAGCCGGACGCAGCTTATTCGCTACTGTCTTTGTTTTTGAGCAGTTCCTTGAGGCGGTCCTTGCCATCGGACGACATGCAGACCTCGGGATTATCGCAGACATCCTCTCCTTTTCCCTGCACGGTTTCATGGATCGTCTGCAATTGGCCGTCATAGCGTTTACACCAAGTGCAGACTGTGCCGTGAAGAAGAACCAGGATGCGTTCTTTAAGAGAAAGTTTTCTCTCCATGGCCTCGGATGAGAGCTTTGCCAATTCATCACAATTTGGTGTGAATTTGGCGATTATTTTAATGTACAAATTCTTCAACATCCTGAAATTCCGTAATCAATTGCCTCTTAGTCTTTCAAGGATGCAGTTTCCTTACAATAGAAATTAACAATTGCATTGAAAAGGCGTCCACGCTCCCGCATCAACGGTCTTGTCATGCAAACCCTACTTGAAGTGCTCGACAAGACAGCCCGCTTTTTCGAGGCGAAAGGTCTGGAAAATCCGCGCCTGAATGCCGAATTGCTTTTTGCCCATGTGCTGGAATGCAAGCGGCTGGATCTATACCTGCGGTTTGAGCAGCCGATGAGTGAGGGTATTCTCGATACCTTGCGGCCACTTGTGGCAAGGCGTTCGCGGCGTGAGCCCTTGCAATACATCATTGGTGAAACGGATTTTTTTAACAGTAATCTGAAAATCGATGACCGGGCCTTGATTCCCCGCCCGGAATCCGAGGAGATGGTGGAGATGGTCACTGGGAAACTGACGGAGTCCCCCCAATCGATTCTTGATCTCGGCACGGGCAGCGGAGCACTGGCGTTGGCATTGGCCCGACACTATCCTCAAGCGAATGTTTTAGCCGTCGATAATTGCGCCCGCGCTCTGGAATTGGCCAATGAGAATATTGCCGCCGCTGGGCTAGCGGGGCGCGTCGAGACGATCCTGTCTAATTGGTTCGAGCGTTTGGAGGGGAAATACTCTCTCATTATTTCCAATCCTCCCTATCTGGGCAAAGAGGAATGGGAGAGCGCCCAGCCGGAAGTCCGCGAGCATGAACCTCGCACAGCGTTGGTGGCTGAAAATTCGGGCCTTGCCGATCTGGAAAAGATAATTGAGGGGGTGGCGTCCTTTCTTTCACCCGAAGGACTTGTCGCCCTTGAAACCGGCCCCGAACAACACGGTTTTCTCACTGAAATAGCAGCCAAAGCGGGATTTTCCGAAATCGAGTCGAAAAAAGACCTCGGTGGTAGGGATCGATTTTTGTTTTTGCGGAGGAGGGAACCGACCTAAGAGGGCGGTCAGTCAACCCGCACGGGATCTTTGGTTTTGAGGATGGCGATTGTGCTGGAATTTATCGATTCCTCTGATTTCACGACCCAATCGGCAACGATTCGGATGCTCTCGCGCAGGGGTATGTCCAATGCTGGTTTTTCTGTTAGTAGCTCCGGGTCCAGGTTGACCAATGCCGTAAAATATCCGGGAAGTATGTTATCGATGGTTTCCGCATCGAGTTCAGCGCCCAAGAAATCGGCGAAGGCTTTTTCGACATTGAATTCGGCGCTGGTTTCGGCGTTTTTGAAGTAGTTTAACAAGTCAGTCACTTTAGATTCCTGTATGGGAACCCCCGATAGATTCGTCAAACTGGCCGCAATTTCTGCACTGTGCTTGAGGGATTTTTCATAATCGATCGAATCCACCCAAATCTCCTTGATTGGCGCATCCTGCGCGGACTGGAAGTAAAAGACTTTCTGATAATAGGCGTTGGCCTTGGATTTGCCATTGGGAAGCAGAGTGTTTCGGAGTTTTGCCTGATGCTGTATTTCCTTCTCAACGCTGACATCCAATAGCACCTCGTGCCACTTGAAATAATCCCGGCTCAGGTTCTCCTTTTCGCTATCCATCTCCTCCTTGAACTTGTTGTCCAGATCACGTTGAGATTTGCGAATATCGAGGTTGAGTGAAAATTCTTTTTCTTCCTGCTTATTTTTAAACCAATCTATCTGCCTCTGGAGGTAAGAAAATTCCCCGAGGGTATCCTGCCGACTCTCACTCGCCTCCCGCAGGTAGGAGGTTATGCCCTCGTCGATCTCTTTGCCATTTGGGCCGACCGTTTCTTTGGCATTCCACCGCAGGGGTTCAATGGCGTCCCAAACCAGGGCGTTGGGAAGATCGGATTCGCCCATCGGGAGCAATTCATTGATGGAGGGCAAAACAATGTCTGAAATCACGCCCTTATTTTGCGTGGAATCTCCGTTGGGCAGGTAAAATTTTTGAATGGTAATTTTTGTGGCTCCCAATTTTTCCGCCTTCGGCTTGCTGAAAATGGCCAGGCCGGACTTCCGATCGAGCTCAAAAATTTGCTGCACAGTGCCTTTTCCGTGAGTAGAGGAGTCTCCCACAATGAGGGCGCGGTCCAGGTTTTGCAGAGCGCCTGCCACGATTTCACTGGCCGAGGCGCTGCGCCGTGAAACCAGCACCACCAGCGGGCCATCGTAAACCACCTTGGGGTCGGTGTCCCAATCCTCGCGGATTTGTCCGGTGGTGTCCTTAACCTGCACGACGGGACCCTTGGGGATGAACAAGCCGGTCAGCTTGATCGCCTCGCTGAGGAGCCCTCCGCCATTGCGGCGAAGGTCGAGCACCAGGCCATCGATGCCCTCTTCGTTCAGTTTTTCAATAAGTTCTTCCACGTCGGCAGTGGTGCTCGACTCAACCTGATCACCGACACCGGAACCATAAAAGGAAGGCAGTTCGATAACCCCCATCGCCAGTGTCCTGTGGTCGTCCAGAGGGTATTCAATAATTTCTGCGCTGGCCAGGTTTTCGGTCAACTTGATCTCCTCGCGGACGAGGGTCACCTCTTTGCGCTCCGAGGGGTCGGTGGCATTGGCCGGGATAATTGTAAGATGCACTTTGGTCCCTTTTGGGCCCCGGATATTATCCACGATTTTGCGCAATTTCATGTCGATGACATCCACCGGTTTATCGCCCTCCTGTCGCACTTCGACGATTTTATCACCGGGATTGAACTGATTGCTCAATTCCGCAGGTCCACCCGGGAGCAGTTGCTGAATTACACAGTAGCCATCCTCATCACGCAGGAGCGCCCCGATTCCCACCAGCGAATTGCGCATCGAGATGGTGAAGTCATCCCAGGTATCGGGTGAATAAAAGGTGGAGTGGGGGTCGTACATTTGGGCGAAAGAGGTGAGGAAAATCTCCTGCACATCGCGGGGTTCGAGGCCTTCAACGTAGCGCAAGGTGCGTCGATACCGTCGATCCACTTTTTCCTTGGCTCTCTCTTCGGTTTCTCCGTTGAGCACTTCCTGAAGAAGGTCAAAGGTTAAGCGTTTTTCCCATAAATCGTTGGCCTCCGCCGGGTCCACCGGCCACTCTGCTTCCGACCGATCGAGCACAAATGTATCCTCGGTGGTGAAGTCGAAATCACCCTCCAGTCTCTGTGAGACCCAATTGAGGCGAGCGAGCGATTTTTCGCGGTAAATTTGAAAGATTTGAAAAGCCGGATAAAGCCATTTCCCCTGACGGAAATAACTGTCTATGAGAGTGTTGCCAAATCTGCCGAGGATTTCTTCCTCGTCCCTTTGGAGAAAAAATAGTCTGCCGTAATCCAGTTCCCCCATGAAGGATGTGAGCATTTCCTCCTGATCGATTCTGGTGATGGGCTCCTTCTTGTAGTGATACCATTGCAGGTAGTTGATTGCTTTTTCGGTCTCCTGCCGCATCTGCTCGAGGTCGCCGCGATTGATGACAAATTCACTGGCATCGGCAGAAATGGCCAACCCCATAAAACACGAAACAATGACCAACAGCTTCAGTCTCTCCAGAGATCGATGGATTGCGGGCGCTAATGGGTTTTTCTTTGGTTGAGCCAGTTTTTTCATCATATGTGGTCTATATATAGGAAATTAATGGAAAAAGGACAATCATTAAAGGATCCACCAATCCAAATGACCGTGATTGCATCTATTTATCTGGATGCTTAATTGGACGTGATTATTTCATTTCTGAGGTTTTTCGCAATCTTTTTGTTTTCGTTCATGCCTGTTTGGTGGCGGTTCCAAAATGTTTCCGGGCTACCGAATCCCATCCATTTGGCCAGTGTTGCCTGTGCGGTTGACTGCTTGTCGATGGTATCAACCGCTTTGTTGGTATCGCGCCGAAGGTGTAGTTCGATGGACCTGAGAAATTCATAATTTTCGCTCAATTTTCGACTATCATTCGATTTCAGAAGCCCCCTTTGGGTCAGTTGCGCGAGGACTTCCCGGGTATTGGCCTGACGAAGTTCCGGATGTGCGACACCGAATTTTAACTGCGCCATTTGGCAAAGAAACTCTATTTCCAAGAGGCCGCCGGGACCTTTTTTAAAAGCCCGCAAAGGGTTGTCCGAGGGGACTTTGGCCTTTTCGATACGATTTTTCATTTTCAGAATATCATTCCATTCCTCGTCATTTGGAGACGTTGAATAAATCAGTTGGTTCCGAAATTCGACAAACTCCCGGCCCAATTGTTCATTACCGCAAATAAATCTCGATCTGGTGAGCAATTGCTTTTCCCATGTCTGAGCCGATTTTTGGTAATATCGGCGAAAAGAGTCCAAAGTGGTGATGAGTGACCCGTCCCTGCCGTAGGGGCGCAGGCGCAGGTCGATTTCGTAGGTTGTGCCCTGAGGATTGCGGTATCCCAAAATGGCGAGCAGTCGTTTTATTGATACCAATGAGGATTGGCTCTCTGATTCATCGCTGAGAATTATCAGATCGAGGTCAGAGCCGAATATCATTTCCCGCGCTCCGAATTTCCCCAATCCGATTACTGTCAATTTTCCCCCTTGATCAATGATGCCGAGAGTGTATCGCAAGACCGCATCGGCCAGTGAAGTGAGATTTGCTTCCAATTCTTCAGAATCTAAGTCCCCGGCTAATTGGGAGATGGAAAGGCGCACCTGCTCCGCTTTGACATAAAGCCAAAGCCATTTGGGAAACTCATTTCCCTGAGGAAGATCAGCCAATTCTTCCAGAAGACGCTCAATGGGCTTATTCTTTCGATTTTGGACGACAAGAACCTCCTCCATTATCTCGGGATGTTGACAAAGCAGCTTTGTGGTGAACCGGCTACGGTCGAGCAAGAGGCAGAGGGAATGAAAAAACCGAGGATGCGCCGCGCAGGTTTTAAAGAAAAATTTCCGTGCCGAGTAGCTTTCGGCAAATTTGGAAACCCTTTCCAAAGAAGCCAAGGGACGGGCCAGTTGGGGCAGCACTTCATCAAATTGCAGAGCAAGGTTCACCAAAAGCTGCACTTGCTCGCGGGTGACTGCATAATGCGGCCCGCCGAGGGCAAAGGTTCGCAGTCGTATGGCGGCTTCCTCTTCTTTTCCGTCGCCGAACCACCTTCCAAGCTCCTTGGAAATAGCGGGAGATATTCCTTTCCCCGACAAAAATACGGTCCAGTCTTGCAGCTCAATCTCGATAGTGTTTTCCGTCAGAAGGCTTTTGTAAATTTCTCGAACTTTATTACGCAGTGGTGATATTTTTTGCTGTAAATCCTCTTTGGTTGCGAATCCCAGTGACTTTGCCAATTTCTCGTAATCGAAATCGTTTTCTGGAAGAGTATGGGTTTGTTTCTCCTCCTTCATTTGCAGGCGGTGTTCCACTTTCCGCAGGAAATTATAGGATTCTATGAGAAAAGAGGCGTCGTTTTTATCCAGCAAATCGTAGCGGGCGAGTCGCTCAATGGCTTCAAGCGTTCTGCCGACCTGAAGGAATGGATTTTTGCCCGCATGGAGCAATTGCAGCGCCTGAACGAAAAACTCGATCTCCCGGATGCCGCCGTAACCGCTTTTTATGTCATTTTTTAGCTGAGTTATACCGACCAGTTCCTTTTCCGTGCGGATTTTAACTCCGGCAACTTCGGAAAGCAGTTCCTCGGGGGGATGACGAGGGTAGCGGAATGGGTTTATGCTTTCAAAAAACTCCTCCCCGAGACCCTTGTCCCCGGCCACCGGTCTTGCCCGCAGCAGGGCCAGTCGCTCCCAGGTTTGACCCGCCGAGTAATAATAATTTTCCATTCCAGCAAGGGATCGCGCAATCGGGCCTGTCGAGCCTTCGGGCCGCAGTCTGAGGTCGATATTGTAGAGAAATCCAAATTCGCTGCGTTCCTGTAGCGTTTTGGTCAGCGATTGAAAGGCGCGGTTAAAAAAATATTCATTATCGGTTGTGGTGGAATTCCCTCCCTTGCGGCAGCAGCCATCGCCGTCGAAAAAATAGATCAAATCGATATCCGAACAAAAATTCAGCTCACCGCCGCCCAATTTTCCCAGGCCGAGGATGCAATATCTCGCCGGTCGGTCGGTCGTATCATCCCAGGGTTGACCGAGACGTTTTTCCCATTGAGCCATTGTTTTGGTGGCGACTTCCTGTAAACAAAACTCCGCCAGCAGGGTGAGTTCCTGCATGGAATTTTCGATGTCCGAAAGGCGGTTGATCTCCCGGAAGGCAATCCGCATGGACATTTGCCGTCGAAATTTTTGAATGCAGGGCAAGAATTCGATGCTCTTGGCCTTGTCCTCCTCGAATTCGCTCTGCCATGTATTTTTAAATGCGCTGTAACGAAAATTCGTTTCGCTGTTGACGGGATTAACCAGCCAGAGCGCAGATTCGGGGTATTGGCTCAGGTAATTCCGGTAAACCGGGCTGTAGTCGGCCAATCGGTTCAGACCATCTCTGGAATCCAATTGCATACCCTCTTCAAAAGAAATCTTGAGCCCCGCGCAAAGCAATTCCCTGAAAGTCCCCCATTCCCAACTGTAATCTTTTGTTAAGTAAACAATTGTGGCTGTTCCCCTTTCTTGTTTTTTGCCATACTGGATTTGTTATGGAAATACCAATTTACCAAGTTGATGCGTTTACCGACCGATTGTTCGGGGGCAACTCCGCAGCTTTTTGCCCTCTGGAGTCGTGGTTGGATGACGAAACCCTGCAATCGATCGCCATCGAAAACAACCTCTCGGAAACCGCTTATATTGTGCCTGAGGAGGGCGGCTATCATTTGCGGTGGTTCACGCCTGCTTTGGAGGTTGATTTATGCGGCCATGCCACATTGGCGGCGGCATTTGTGCATTTTTTGGAAAATCCGGCGGACGAAAAGGTCGATTTTACCTCCCGCAGCGGAAGGTTGACGGTTTTTAAAGAGGGGGATCGGTTACGGATGGATTTTCCGGCCAAGGAATTAGAGCCAATCGCTCTCCCCGAAGCCATTGCGGGATGGCTCAAGGAGGGAGTCGTTGGGTGTTTCGATGGCATGTATTTGGTGGTGGTTTTGGACAATGAGGCGAGAGTCGCGGAAGTCACCCCCGATCTGGATGCGTTAGTAAAATTGAATAAATTCGGTGTGGTCATAACGGCCCGAGGCGATGCGCCCGAAGTTGATTTTGTATCGCGGTTTTTCGCTCCCGACGCAGGCATCATCGAAGATCCCGTGACCGGTTCCGCCCATTGCCTGTTGACACCCTATTGGTCCAAAGCGCTCGGTAAAAAGGAACTCGAAGCGGTCCAAATTTCCGCCCGCAGAGGGTATCTGCACTGCATAGACAAAGGCGACAGAGTAGAAATATCTGGCCAAGCCCGGCTTTACCTCAAAGGCAGAATTTTTGTGAAGGAATTGCCGGAAAAATCACCATCAACTATGGTTGTGAAGCCATAGAGCCCCAAGGCGTTTTTGTTTTGCTTTTGGTTGGGGAATCTTGATTTTGGGTTTGTGAATTTGTATCCGGCAATTGATTTACGAGGGGGGCGTGTGGTGCGTCTTGAACAGGGCAGGGCGGACAGGGAAACCGTCTATTATGAGGATCCTGCCATTCCCGCCGGTCTTTGGTTGGAGGCGGGGGCTGAATGGATTCATGTGGTGGATCTCGATGGCGCCTTTGGTGGAAGTCCACAAAACTGGAACTCGGTTGAAAAAATCGCTGCCAGCGGGCTCAAAGTCCAGATGGGCGGGGGGCTTAGGAGTCAACAGGCTATCGAGCGGGCATTTAATAGCGGAGCCGCCAGGGTGGCGCTCGGAACCATCGCGGCAGAGGATTCGTCGTTTTTGGAGTCGATGGTGGAGAAATTCGGCTCGCGAATCGCCGTGGGTATCGATGCCTTGAAGGGAAAAGTGGCCTTGAGAGGTTGGGTGGACGCCGTCGACCTGAGTGCGCTTGATCTTGCTTGGCGGGTTGCCGCGATGGGGGTGGAAACGATTATTTACACCGATATTGCCACCGACGGGATGCTGACCGGACCGAATTTCGAGGCTCAACGGGAAATGCTCGACCATGTGCCTGCGCGAATCATCGCTTCGGGCGGGGTTGCCTGTGCACAAGATGTTGAGCGATTTCAAGCTATGTCAAAAAATCACTCGAATCTGGAGGGAGTTATCATCGGCAGAGCCCTTTACGAGGGCAAAATCGATTTAGGCTCGATTATCGGGGCGGGCGAGGGCTAATCCCGCTTTTTCAACTCATCGGCGATTTCTTCGAGCGGGTAGGTCCAGATTTCGGACAAAGTGGGATGATACCAATGAGCCTTTAAGAGGTCGAAAACAGTCGCCCTCAATGCCACCGCAACGGTCATGGAGTGGATGAGTTCACCGGCGTCTTTGCCCACACATTCGGCTCCCAAGACCACACCAGCGGCTTTGTCGGCCCAAATTTTTACATAGCCGTATTTGGCTTCCATCAAGATAGATTTTCCATGGTCGTCGAAAGGGTAATCCGCAGTCAGGAAAGCGACATTGCGGGCGTTTAAATCAGTTTCAGGGATGCCCGTTGCGGCGACTTGGGGGTCGGTGAAAATTACCTTGGTCAGGTGGTTGTAATTGACCTGATCGGGGTTCAAACCGGCGGCATGGCGGGCGGCCACTTCGCCCTGGAGGATAGCGACGTGGACAATTTCGTGGGGTCCGGCGCAGTCTCCGGCTGCATAAATCCGGGGGTTGCTCGACTGCTGAAGGGCATTGGTTTTTATATGACCGCTGCGGAGCAACTCGACTCCAGCATGTTCCAGCCCCAAATTCGAAGTATTCGGTTTGCGGCCCAAGGCGTTGAATAAATAGGCGGCCTCTTTGGTGATCTCTGCACCATTTGCTTGAAAAGTTACGCGAGATCGGTCTCCGATTTTCTCGATTCCGGTTATTTTGGTGCCTGTGTGAAGCTCGATGCCCTCGTCCCTAAACGCCTGCATGACCACCTGCGCGGCCTCGGGCGAACCCTCTTTCAGAATCGTGGCGCTGCGCTGTATCTGGATGACCTTGGAGCCCATGCGGTTGAGAAATTGGGCCAGTTCACAGGCCACCACGCCACCGCCCAAAACGATTACAGACTCCGGAAGGTGATCGAGATCAAGGACGTTATCGCTGATGATTGCGGAGTCCTTTTCCAGTCCCGGCAAGGGAGGGAAATTCACCACTGAACCCGTCGAAACAAGAAAAGCGTCCGCAGTGAGCTCGTCGCCATTGTCGAGGCGGATGGTTTTTTCGTCCATAAAATGGGCGGAACTACGAATGAGGTCGAATTTTCCGCCCTGCAATTGATTGGCACGGTATTCTGCGAACTCACCGATGATGCGCTTTTTGCGTTCGTGAACAGCGGCCATATCTGCGGTTGCGGTGGGGATATTGAGGCCAAATTTTGCCCCCTGTCGGGCGTGGTGCAAGACATCCGCTATATAGAGGAGAGTTTTTGATGGCATACAACCACGCAGGATGCACAAACCGCCAAGCTCGGCGGAACTATCCACCACAGCCACGTTTTCGCTGGTCTCCCGGTAGGTATTGGCAGCAGCATACCCTGCGCTTCCCCCACCGATAACAATAAACTCAAAATTTTTTTTCACGAATTCCTTCCTGTCATTAATAATCAACCCACATCAGCCGACTAAATAAACCCGAAAATAGATAACTGTGCAAGTCGAACTCCCATTGGATTTGTTTTGCCCTATTATACATCGGGATTAAGTTTTCTAGTTTTGAAACATTTTAGGTCAACTCGCATAAGATCATTATTCCCGGCGCTAGCCATCGTTACAGGTATTCTCGCCGCGACACTGTTGTTGGATGCGGGAATTCCCGATATCGATATTGGTGATCCTCCGCAGGGGTTATTTTATGAGGAATGGCAGGAAATTTATTTGGGTGAGGGCAAGGTTGGCTATTCTCGGGATGCTTTTACTCGCAAGGGTAAGCGTATCTTTTCACATAACCTTATGTCCATGCGGTTGAGTCGGGGGCCGATCGAAGTTTCCCTGGAATCAGAGCAGAAAACTGTGGAAACCGTTTCCGGTGAAGCCATTTTCTTTCAGATGAAGATGCGCATGGGCAGTCTTCCCATAACGGTTGAAGGCGAAATCCAAGGGGGTAATCTTTTAGTAAGCACCTCGCAGGCGGGTAATCTTGAGAAAAAGGAATATTCGTGGAGCAAAGGCGCACTGATGGCTTGGGGGCTGACGAGGGAAACGATTTTGCGAGGACTTGAGGCGGGCACGGAGTACGAGTTGCCGCTGTTCAGCCCCGATGCCAAACTGGACGGGCCAATAAGCACTCGGGTCAAAGTTGGAGAAATTGAAAATGTATCAATTCGCGGGGAATATACGGAGGCTAGAAAAGTGACGAGCACCATGGACCTCGGCATTGGCTCGTTTGATAGTATCTCCTGGTTGAATGATGAGGGAAGGGCGTTGAAAACCGTTTTGCCGATGGGGGGGATGGCCCTGACGCTTTATGCCTCTGATGAATCTTCCGCTCTGGCGGATTTTGTTCCCGCCGACCTGTTTGGGTTTACCTTACTTAGTTTGTCAAAGAGAATCCCCGAAGATGCCCAAGCGGTTACTTTTTCCATAAAATTCAAGGAACCGTTGGAAACCCCGTTTTCCTGGCCCGAATACTATACGCAAAGCATAGTGGATTCCGATTTGAAAGGCGCTCAAATAATGGTCAGGCAGGCCAATCACGAAGCCTTGGGAGAAAATATTGATGGAGAAGCGGAAAATGAAAATCTGGCCGATTTTTTGACCGGTAATGCGAATATGAACATCGAGGACAAGAAATTGATCACACTGGCCTCAAAGGCTGCCGGTAAATCCGCTTCGCCACTCGAACAGGCGGATTCGATGCGAAGATTTGCCAGTCGTTATATTTCCAAAAAATCGCTTTCGGTGGGGTTTGCCACTGCGAGCGAAGTGGCCCGAAATCCTGCCGGGGATTGCACCGAACATGCAGTGTTTCTGGCCGCACTTGGGCGTATCAACGGGGTGCCTTCGCGCCTCGCTGTCGGGTTGGCCTATTTGCCCGCATTTCAAGGCAAGCAAAACATCCTCGGCTTTCATATGTGGACGCAGTTTTACCTCAACGGGCAATGGGTGGATTTTGATGCGGCCTTGGGGGAGAGTGAAACTTCACCCACCCGGATCGCCTTTTACACCGGCACTTTGGACGAGAACAGCCTCTTCGACATGGCCCTGCCATTTATGCGGTTGATGGGAAACCTCGAAGTGGAAATCGCCTCTATGACATTGTAACCTGTTGAAACAACATAGCGAAAGTGTCTTACTCGCCGACCGATGAAAATTTTAATCGCCGATAAAATCTCCGCCGCCGGTATCGAATATTTGAAGGATCAGCCGGATTTTCAGGTTGTGGAAGCGTTTGGTTCCGGAGTGGACCGTTTGAATTCACTCGCCTCAGATGCGGCGGCAATCATTGTGCGGAGCGAAACAAAAGTCACCGCCGAGGTAATCGCCGAGGCCCATTCTCTAAAAGTGATCGCACGGGCGGGCGTCGGGGTGGATAACGTGGATATCGATGCAGCCACACAGCGAGGCATTGTGGTTATGAATGCCCCGAGCGGAAATACCAATGCGACCGCCGAGTTGACCTTCACCCACATGCTTTGCGCCGCTCGACCCATTTGCCGGGCCGATGCCTCAATGAAACAGGGGCATTGGGAAAGGAAAGCATTTTCCGGGAGCGAGCTTTACGGCAAGACGCTGGGAATCCTGGGGTTGGGGCGGGTTGGCAGTATCGTGGCGGAGAGGGCCAAAGCATTTGGCATGTCGGTTTTGGCCTACGATCCCTATTTGGCCCCTGAGCGGGGGCAGGCTCTCGATGTCGAATCGGTGGATATTGAGCAATTGGTGGAGCGGGTGGATTATATCAGCATACACATGCCATTGACTGAAAAAACCAGGGGCCTCATCGACTCCAGCGCCATCGAAAAGATGAAGGACGGGGTGCGGTTGATCAACTGCGCCCGTGGTGGAATCGTGGTGGAGGCGGATTTGATTTCAGCGCTGAAAAGTGGCAAAATTGCCTCAGCCGGTCTCGATGTTTACGAAGAGGAACCGGTTCCGCAGGATAGCGAATTACTAGCCTTGCCCAACCTGGTTTTGACCCCCCATCTGGGCGCATCGACACGGGAGGCACAGGATAGCGTTGGTCTGGAAGTGGCCCGGGGGGTTGCCGATTTACTGAAGGAGGGTATTATCCGCAACGCCCTTAATATGTCCTCGGTAGATGCCGGTGTCCTGAAAATTTTAGGACCCTATCTGGAGTTGGGCGAAAAACTGGGCCTGATTCTTCAACAAATTGTCTCTCCTCATGTCCAAAAGATGCGAATTACCTTTTGGGGGAAAATTATCGAGCAGGATACCCTGCCCCTTACACGTAGTATTCAGCGCGGATATTTACGAAACATAAGCGGGGAGAATGTGAACGATGTGAACGCGCCTCACTTTATGAAACGGCTGGGGATAAAAGTCATTGTCACGCAGTCCAGCAGCGAGTGCGATTTCACTGAACTGGTGCGGGTCGAGGCCGTCGGGCCGGATAAAAAACTAACCAGTATCGAGGGTACTCTGGTGGGCAAGAAACAGGTGCCGCGCATTGTCCGCCTCAACGGGCGCGATGTGGAATCCGGCCTCGAAGGGAGCCTTCTTATTCTGGAAAATGAGGATATGCCTGGAATGGTCGGAATGGTCGGAACTGTCCTGGGGAGGGAAACCGTCAACATTGCCGGCATGTCTTTGAGCCGAAATACTCTGGGAGGTCTGGCTCTCACCATATTACAGTTGGATAGTTCGCCCGGCGAAAAGGCTTTGTGTGAAATCGCATCCCATGAAGCCATCAAGGAGACACATCTGGTGGATTTTTAAGGGATACTTCAGCCGTTGAAGTGGCTGCCCTTTCAGGATTTCGCGGTCTTTTGCTCCAGCGCTTTCAGAGCAAAATTCCAGGCCCGTTCCTGCCACACAAAATGTTCTTCCCACTCGGGAGTGCTTCTCCAGCCGGTGTGCAGTAAATGAACCTCAGTTCCTTTGTCCCGTGGCAGGAAAAAGACAGCCACATGGGTCAACGGATCGGCCTCGTTGGCGAAATGTTTAAAAGGCTTCGGTCCCTTCCATTCAAACGAGAGAAAATCAGGTTCACTGAGGGCCGTTATGCAACACCCAAGGGTGCTGTTGTTTTCGCGGTCATCCGGCTCCCAAAACAAGTAATACTTTCCCCCGATTTCAACATTTACTTCCGCTTTTTGGCAAAGCCAACTCTCGAGTAAAGTTTCGTTCGTAAAGTAGGCAAATGCCTCCTGGGAAGCACAGCTTAAAAAGGCTTTAAGGTGAATGATTCTGTCCATGATGCTTAGAACCTATCTCAAAATCGATGGTGATGATGCAGAGAGCAATCATTTTTTTGCCACCATGCCCCATGAAAGTTCGGAAAACCGCTTTGCTTTTGTCATAAACCCCAACCCTTCAAGTTGTTTGGTCGCTTTTTCGATATCCCAGAAAAACTCCTCGTCGATGTCGGCGACCGCCTCCTTGTGGCCCTTTGTCAAAAGCGTTTGGATGATCTTTTCTTTTTCCTTCGTGTTTTGAAACATCAAGTCGCCAAAAACGGCACGGCCTCCCGGCGGCAGGCATTTTTCGATTTCCGCGAATAATACGAGTTTTTCATCATCGGTTAGGTGGTGTATCGCATAGGTGCTGACTATTCTATCAAACGGTGTGTCATTATTGTCGAAAAATTCCAGTAGATCGGCCTGAACGTATTTGATGTTTCCGGTATTATACAACTTTTGTCGGGCAAGTTCCAACATATTGAATGATACATCGACACATATCAGCGCCCCAAAATTGTTTAAAAGTGCCGCTGTATTTCCGGTTCCGCAACCTAGATCCAGCACATTATGATTTAGTGAAATTTCGGCTGTGTCCGCGACCCATTGGAGGACCTCCGCATAACCGGTTCGGATAGGGTCGGATTCATCCCGCACCTCAACGTCATAGGTCGAAGCACAGTCATCGTGGTTAAATTCCGCTGCGAACCGGCTTCTCACTTTATGTTCAGTTCAGATCCGGTACTGGTGGAGGTCCGTCGGGGATGTAGGGTTTGTAAATGTGGCCTCCGCTTTTTCCTTTGAATTCCTTTTTGATGGCCAGGCGAATTTCTTCGTTTTCGAATAAATCGACCATTGTTGCAGCGAGGGCTTTTGCCGCGTATATCATGCCCTTTTGGCCTATTGAGTTTCCGCCACAGGCGACTACCGGCCAGGCATGCCAGGGTGAATTTTCGGGGGCTGTCGTGACCACCAGTTGAAGGGTGGGCACGACCCAGCTAACATCGCCCACATCGGTCGAACCGCCAGAGGGATCCTCCTTTTGTTCCTCAAGGGGCTGTACCTCGCCGTTGATGCCCTTTTCTTCAATGCCGACGGCCCGTTGGATTTTTCGCGCAAATTCCTGTTCCTCCTCGGTGTATTCGATCGGGCCGAGCCATTCGAGGTTTTTGTAAATCACTTTTTCACCGGTAATATTGACGAGCATTTCGTAGTCACCGGAAATAATTGAGAGATTGGACTCGACGCCAGCCATGAGAGCGGCACCTTTGGCAATATCCCTTACCCGGTTGAGGACGGATTCGACACCATCCCGTTTGGAGTCACGAACCCAGCACCAAAGTTTGGCATATTCGGGCACGACATTGGGCACATCGCCGCCGTCCACAATCGCATAGTGCATACGGACGGAGGGTTTGACATGCTCCCGCATCATATTGAGCCCATCGGTAAAGAGTTCCAGCCCATCTACCGCGCTGCGTCCGTTCCAGGGATCGAAAGCGGCGTGCGAGGCCTTACCGTGGAATTCCACGATAAAATCTACCAGCGCCTGCGAACTTTGCACATCCGCTTTGATTTTTGAGTTGGGATGCCAGGAAAGGCAGACATCAAGATCGTCGAAGAGACCCTCGCGGACCATGTAAATTTTGCCGCCCACGGATTCCTCCGCCGGAGTGCCGTAAAAACGGATCGTGCCCTTCAACTTTCCGGCTTCGATCAGTTCCTTGATACCGATTGCGGCGCCCAAACTCCCTGCGCCGAACAAATTGTGCCCGCAGCCATGACCGGCCGCGCCCGGTTCGTGGGCCTCTTTCTCTGAAGTCGGTTTTTGGGAAAGCCCCGGCAAGGCATCGTATTCTCCCATGATTCCGATTATGGGCGAACCTTCACCATAACTGGCCACGAAGGCGGTCGGCATTCCGGCCACCCCGCGCTCGACCGCGAACCCCTGTTGCTCGGCATAATCGGCGAGGGCTTTGGCGGATTTCGTCTCCTTCAAGGCGGTCTCAGCATAGGCCCAAATCCGGTCACTCAAATCGATGAGGGCAACTTTGTGTTTCTCGATAATGGCGACCGCCTCCTCCTTGTTGGCCTCATTGGCTTGCAGGTTTTGCGGCAGGAGAGTTGAAAGAATAACTGTTCCTGTTAGCAACTTTAAGCATAATGTATTCATGGCGATTCCTTTTGTGCGACAATGGTAAACATGCCTCTAAAACATTCATTGGAGGTGACGGAAAATCCGGAGGATTTCAACTCCTCGCAAATTTGATCGGGGGCGAGGCGGATTTTGGGGTAGGAACTAGCGGATAACTTCCACTGGCCGTCAGTCAGATTGTAAAACAGGTCGGTAACTTCGATAAAATCATCAAAAAATTCGAGAAAACAGGTCGCTATCCTCGTCGAACTACTCTGGACGGGTATGAAACGAGTGATGCCTGTTAATGGCGAAGCATAATCGCGGAAGGCGAGTATCAATACGCCGTCGTCGGCCAGGATTCGCGCGGATGCCTCGATTACTTTTAAAACAGATTGATAGTTGGGTAAATGAGTCAGTGTGTCGCCCATACATACAATAACTTCCGCCCCGTTTTCCTGAGTATTCAGGTAGTTCAGAATGTCCGAATGAATGATCTCGACTGGAAGGGTTTCCGAATGTTTGCGGAGTTCATCCAGAAGGTCATTGCTGAGATCAATGGCGGAGACCTTGAATCCCATTTCTGCCAAAGGAATCGATTGAAACCCTGATCCGCAGCCGAGATCAATCGCCCTTCCGCGAGGGCGGGAATCAATCGGTGTTTTCGCCAAAAGGGTGCGATATCTTTCGAGGGCGGCGTCCCAATCCCCGGCCATCCAGGAATAAACCTCCGCCAGGTGGTTATCGTAATGTTCGGTTACTGTGTTCATTTTACATAAGATACCCCGCATTTGTTACGGGAGTTTCATAATGTTACATCAAAGTCCGTCTTCAATATAAAAGATAAACCTGTTATCCGAAAAACGGAAAACAGGTCTATCATGGCCAAAATGTTGGCTTTTTATGTCTTCAAATAATCGATAATCGAATGGTTTGGAATTCCAATCGGAAAATAAAATCGGGCTGATTTAGTTCATTGGCTTCGCTCTAATCCTCTATCCAGAGGGTACTGGAAATTCCTATTCCTCCAGCCCAAGAACGGCCTCCAGCCCATGAACGTCCACCGGCCCAAGAACGACCACCGGCCCATGATCTACCACCGGCCCATGAACGACCTCCGGCCCAAGAACGACCACCTGCCCAGCCTCTGCCACCGGCCCAGGAACGGCCACCTGCCCAAGATCTACCGCCAGCCCAAGAACGGCCACCGGCCCAAGATCTACCGCCAGCCCAGGAACGGCCACCTGCCCAGGAACGTCCTCCGGCCCAGGATCTGCCGCCTGCCCAAATCATGCCGTTTTCCCACCCAAGCTGATTTTCCGCCCAAGTTAAACCGGAAATCGCCAATGTCTCGGGTTCAATCCATTCGAAGGTATCCGTCCAGGCGGCGCCCATTGTGAAAACGGTTCCATCGGGATCGATTATATAGTATAGAAATGCACGCGCATCATCACTTGCCAATACATCGATTTGCCCGGAATAGTGGTAGGACATCTCAACGGGATCGAGCTCATCAAAATCGACCATACCATCCAAATTCGTGTCAACCCAACCTATTCCGTGTGCGAGGTCGGCGTTGATATCCATATCGAAGTTTGCCCTCCCATCGGCTGGGATTTCGGCGCTCAATATCGCGTCTGGAGCCCAGATGCGGCCCATGCCCTGTTGGAAAATATTGTAAACGAGGTCACCATCGGTATCAACGATGGCGGGAGCAGCCGTGTACATTAAACGGAATTTTACCTGGTCGGGATCCAATTCAGGGTGCTCATCCAGCATCAGGGCTACGACTCCTGATGCGACGGCTGTGGCCATGCTCGTGCCGCTCATACGGAACAGGCTGGTGGTTGCGGTGTAATCTGGGTGCTGCTGGACAAGAGTGGCCGAATTAGTGATATCGAACGGGTCGTTATACATGAACGAGACGATCTTGCTGCCAGGTGCCAGGATGTCGGGTTTGGCGAAATTATCCAAAGTAGGCCCGGTGGCCGACCAATCCGGCAGAATATCATCCGACCAATCGGCGGCGGTGCGGTTGCTGTCAACGGCGCCAACCGTTATGACATAGGGATCATTTCCCGGCACCGTAATGCTTTCGGCGTTGGGACCTGTATTTCCGGCCGCAGCGAGAACCACTATGCCGTTTGCCCATGCCGCTTCCACAGCGCGGTTAAATGGATCCACAAAATAGGGTGTTACCGCGTAGGCGCTCAGGCTCACATTCAGGACCCGGATATTATACTCATCCTTATTTTCGACGACAAACTGGATTCCTTCGATTACGTCTTCGTAGGTGCCCATGCCCTCATCGTCGAGCACTCGCACGCTCAAAAGTTTGGCTTTGGGGGCGATTCCAAGATAGGTATGGGTGGTCGAATCCTTGAAACGGCTTCCGATGATGCCTGCGATATGGGAACCATGCCCGTAGTAATCGCGGCTGTTCTCGGCATTGCTGAGGCAATAGCCGTCAAATTGCGACATGCCGCCGAAATGATCATCATCATCGAACCCATCGTCATTAATATCTTCAAAATAACCATCCCCGAGACAGGCTCCATTTCCGACAAAATCAGCTTGGGCAACGAAGTGAATGGCGCTATTCATACTCATGCCGCCTTCATGTCCGTTGTCCATGGGCAGGGGAGAGAAATATATTCCCGAATCGAGAATGGCTACGGTTACGTGTTTACCGGTGATTTTAGCATCGTGTAATTCATCGGCGCCAACATCCATCCCGACGGGCCAAGCCTGATTGGTTGATTTAACGCCATCAACATGCACGCTTACCTCATTATCCCTATCCGCCGATTTTATACGTTTGTTATCAATGATGGAAACAATATCGGGATTTGCTCCCAGGGCCTCAAGTTGGTTGCCGGGTAATTCCGCTCCCACGGCATTAATGATATATAGATCACTCGTAACATGCCCGCCTAATCGTTCGATCGCCTTGGCCGCGACCCGAGAGTCACGGGCGGTAACGATGATTGAAATATTTTCAGTTTCTAATTCGAGAAGACCTGGTTCGATATAGGCAGCCCTATTATTGTTGTCGGGAATCGGTTGCTGAGTGGGAGATGATCCACTTAGAAAGAGGCCGAATATTGAGATAAACAGGATCTGGATTTTATGTGTTGCATTCATAATTGAGACTCCTTTGTGAAGAAGAAAAACAGTTGCCTTTTCTCATAAATTTATAGCAAAAATTCTGAATTCCTTGGGTTGTTATTGTTTTACATAATGGTTGATTGTCACATGTTGGACAGAGAAGCTAACCAATAAATACTCTTCGATGTGGTCTGTTGGTCGGTTCGGCAGTTAGGTTTTCATACTCTGAAAATGCTTGCTGATTATTGTGTTGACTCAACAGCCTCCTGCACTTTTCTTCAGCCTCGATCAAGTGGTGAATTGCTCTCGAAAGTGATGCATTGTTGAGGTACCCGTGAGCGGTAGGTTCTTTCTCTTCAGTATTCGACATAATAGTGCTCTCCTGAAAGGTTAAGTGAGATGTCGGGTGTGTGACATCTCAATCAAATCTAACCCTTGTTAGGAACATTATTATGGAATATTGCTAATAATCAAGAAAAAAGTGAAAATATTATAAAAATCTGCGATTACGTTTGAAAATAAGCATGATTCGTTTGAATTTATCAACAAATATACCTAATCAATGTTACGAGAAATATGTTCTGTTGTTGAATAATATGCGTCAGCTATCACTGCTGGATATTCAAATTAAATTGTGCTAAATAACAGTTTTGATTCGGGGGTTTGAAATTGTTTCGATCAGTAGCCTGGTTACTCCGAACATCATATTTTTAAGACGATTGCTGCTTTAAGATTTCGCGTGGCTCCGAGAGCTTCAAATATGGCAATGGCATCCTGGATAGAGTCGGCGGCTTTTCTGCGAGTACTCTCCAACTTGGGCTCTTCTGTTTCGTATTGATTTAAATAAATTTTACCTAATTCAATATGTGCTAGAGCAACCCTGTAGGGATCCATTTGCAGTCGGGCTAATTTAATGGAATCCTGTAGTGAATGTTTGGCGGCGGAGATATCTCCATTTCGAGCTTGCAGAATTCCAACAATTCGCAGGCAGTTTATTTCTTCATCAATAAGGCCGCCGCTTCGAGCCATCTGCGATGCTTTTTTGGCGTTGGCCAGGCCTTTTTCCAAATCATCGGTTTCGGCTTGTACCATGGCCAATACCCACAGGGCGTACACTTCGGTCTCTTTACTGCCGACTGATTTCGATAATTCCAATGCCATTGCTGCGTTGCTGGAGGCCTCATCGAACTCCTTTTCTATAAGAGCCTGTTGGGCGAAACTTGCCCTCGAATGAGCTTTGCCGGGTTTATCACCCAATTTTTCTCGAATCTCCAGAGCGGACAGTAGAACCCTTCGGGTTTCTTTGTGATTACCAATCGCCATTCGCAGGGCACCCAGGTTTTCCAGGCTTCGGGCTTGATTTTCCAGGTCACCTATCGACTTTTGCAATTCATGGGCGCGTTCATAATAATCGATCGCCCTCGGCCAATTGCCGTTTATATCATTTAAAATACCCAAATTTGTAAAAGCGATACCCATTCCCCGGGGATTATTGATACCTTGGTACAATTTCAGGCTCAATTCTGTATCGGCAATTGCCTCATCATTTTTACCCTGTTGGCAACTGATCCCCCCCTTTGTATTGTGGAGGCTCGCAAGGGTTGCCGGGTCTGTATCCTCTCGTCCTAAGCTTTCGATAGCGCTATGGACGGTTTTAAAAGATTTCTCCAATTCTCCTTGTTGGAAAAAAATCCAGGCAATCCGATCATTGATTGTTTGGATCAGCTTCGATATTTCCAACGATGATTCGTCATTCAATATATCCAGGCCGGAATCCATATATTCCAGCGCATCATCGAAGGCTCCTTCTCGTTGCCGTATATCGCCCAACTCCCGCAAGATTATTGCCAGGTTGGGCTTAAATATAGAAAATTCTGCCCCTGCCTTCCAATTTTTCAAGCGAGCGAGGGTTTCGGTTAAGACAAGACGCGCCTCATTGTAGTTTCCATTAAACTTCAATGCCTTGCTCAGACCGATTCGGGCTTCGTAATATTCCTTTTCCCGCCCGTCAAATTGCTCCTGAAATAAGGTCAGCGCCTTCCGATAATGCTTGATCACGGTATCGTAGGCGCATCGATAATCGGCCTGCCTGGCCGCTTCGATTAAATAGGGAATGGCATCAGCCGGATTGTCGCTACTTAAATAATGTTTAGCTGATTCCTCAGCATTTTCTGAATTTGGCAAATTCCTATCCCCTTTTAAATTTTGCCTAATCGGTGTCTAACGCTATTAGGCTTTTGTATGTATCTAGTTCAAATACACATAAATCATCTACTAAATTCCGCCTATTATTACAAGAGAAAAACCCTACGTACTTCTACTTAACAAGAAAATTAATTAAATATTAATATGGATTTGTTTTTCCGCCAGATATTGTTGGTTTTCAATATCCGGGACTTTTCCTGCCTGGATAACAGTCAACCGCTGCAAATTGCTATCGATTGCCTCTAATTAGTAGAACCTATCTCAAATTCGATGATGATGATGCAGAGAGCAATTATGCGCTTGGAGCAAGGCGCGACGGGGCTTGCTGGGCTAGAAGCCCTGCGGACCCGTCGGAACGCCGCTCAAACTCATAATTGCCTCTGTCCGAAGGATTTGTGCGGCACGGTAGCACCTGCGGCGTTGGTTTGCACCCGAAGGGCTTCGAGCCCATCGGGATGCAAAGCCGCCTGGCATCTGCCACCGTGGCGCTACAAACATCATTCATCCGCGAATTTGAGATAGGTTCTAGAGAAAAAATAGTGGATCCCCTCCGCTCTTGCCTTGCTGATATTTATTGGCATTTTCTCTTGGCTAATGAGCGATTATACTTCCAAGCCCTATAAACTGAAATGCGCTGACTGCGGACGCCGCTATGAACCCGACGAGGTCCGATATGTCTGCCCGGACTGTTCGGAAAAGCAGGAATCCGGGCGGGCTTTGCGTGGCGTTCTGGAGGTGGATTATGATTACAAACGGCTTACTGAGTCGTTCAACCGGGACTACCTCGCCAGTTGCGCTCAGGTGGGGACACGGAGGTATTTTCCGCTCCTGCCTCTTTTGGATGAGAAATATCTGTCGCCCCTGTTGATCGGCGATACCCCTCTCTATGGAGGAAATCGCCTAGGAGCGCATCTTGGCATGAATTCGCTTTTTATGAAGGACGAATCGCGAAACCCCGCAGGCTCCTATAAAGACCGCGCCTCGGTATTGGTGGTGGCGAAGGCCATCGAAATGGGGGCGGAAACCGTTTGTACGGCTTCGACCGGAAATGCGGCCACAGCCTTGGCCTGCGTTTCCGCTTCGCAGGGAGTTGACTGTGCGGTAATCGTGCCCGAGTCGGCCCCACCGGCCAAGCTGGCCCAGATGCTCATTTATGGGGCAAGGGTTTTTCCCGTTCGGGGAAATTACGATCAGGCATTCGATCTTTCCGCTGTAGCCTGTGAGCGATTTGGTTGGTACAATCGAAATACCGCCTTCAATCCCTATACCATCGACGGCAAACGATTGGCCGCCTTTGAAATTTGGGAACAACTGGGCCAAAAAGCGCCCGATTCCGTCTGGATAGCCACCGGTGATGGCGTCATTATCGCCGGTGTGGCCAAGGGATTCCGCGATCTTCTGGGGCTCGGGCTGATTGAGAAGATGCCCCGAATGATTGCCGTTCAAGCTACCGGGAGCGCGGGCATTGTAAACGCTTTCAATGCTGGTGCGGAAGAACCCGAACCGGTGTTGGGAGCCTCCTCGGTGGCCGATTCCATCGTCGTGGAAGCTCCCAAATGCGGAATTCTGGCCCTCCGCGAAATCAGGGAATCGGGCGGAAGAGCCCTCGCGGTCTCGGACGAGGAAATCCTCTCGACCATGTCCATGTTAGGCAGATTGACAGGGCTTTTTGTCGAGCCATCGAGCGCTGCGGCAGTGGCGGGTCTTGTCAAAGAACGCCGGGCGGGGCGGGTGGCCGACGATGAACGCGCCGTGCTTCTTCTCACCGGCACGGGGCTCAAGGATATCGATTCCGCCCGCAAAGCGGTCAATATGCCAGAATCCATTGATCCAGACATCCAGGCTCTTGAAAAGGCTCTCGGTGGGAGTTGAACCTCGCGTTATGAGAAAAATAATTTCCACAAATCTATTACTGATTCTACTGCCCTGTTTTTTACAGGGTGAAGTGGACGAATCCACCATTGAGGAGGTCGCCGAAAGGCTGTTTCAAGACCAAAAGGGCAATCAAGCCACGTCTCTGGCCTCTGAGTTGGCCCCCAAATTGTCTCTGGAAGAAGCCTACGAAATTCAGCGAATCTTTGTTTTGAAACAACTGGCTGGAGAAGGAGTGGGAGTGGCCGGTTTCAAGGCAGCCCTCACCACCAAGCCATCTCAGGAGCATTTTGGGCTCTCCGAGGCCGCCGCCGGTGTTTTGCTCGATTCCATGCGGCGCACGGGCCGGACTGACCTTTCCTCGACCGAATTTTATCGTCCCAAGATCGAGTTGGAGATCGCATTTGTAGTCGATAAAAGAATCGAAAAACCGCTCGAGGATGTGGCTGCGCTGAAGTCCCGAATTCGCTCCGCCCTTCCGGCCATCGAACTGCCCGACCTGCGTTTCGCCAGCATGGATGTGGTCGCGGGAGTGGACATCATCGCCGCCAATGCTGTCGCCTCCGCCTTCATAGTCGGAAACGAAGTTGCGGGGTCAGCGCAGGATTTCAGCAATTTGGAAATCAAACTCCTTCAAGACGGTCAGATTATCAGAGAGGGAAAGGGGCCGGAGTTTATCGGAGAACCCTGGGAGGCCGCCCTGAAATTGGTCAACCAGGTGGTGGCGCAGGGTTGGACCATCGAGCCGGGAAATATTCTCTTGAGCGGAGCGATGGGAGGGTTGACTGCCGCCACAGAGGGTAGTTATGAGGCGCAGTTCAGCAGCCTTGGTATCATTCGATTCTCAATGCGGTAAAAAAAACCTCGTGTGCGGCTGGTTAATTTACCGAGTTCGTCGCAATCATTCGCTTGACGACTTCGGCCATATCGCCGGTTTCTTCAAAAATCGATTTCTGGAAATCCGCACCGGTGGGCCGCTCGACCATTTTGTAAATGTGGTTAAGTTCCTTCGCGCAACCCAGCTCCACGGCGTAATCGTGGAGCACACTGGCCATTTGGGCGGCCAATCGCCGAGCGGGGATAGGCTTGTGGGTCATCGCATCCACGAGTTTGGCATCGAGGCCGTAGCGGCAGGCTTTCCACTTGTTTTGTTTGACCATCATGGGGTGGATATCGTGCTGGTAAACGCCTTTATCAATATCATCGGATAAACGGCAAATCAGGCATTGAATGAGGGCCGCCATGCTGAGGGCATCTTCCAGGCAGGGAGGTAAATCGCATATACGCACCTCGACAGTGCCAAAGCGCGGGTGGGGCCTTACATCCCACCAGATTTCGCGGATGCTGTTAATAAAACCGGTGTTGATCGAATGCCGCACAAGCCAGCAATACTCGCTGTAGTTACGCATCAGCGGGGGCAGTCCCGCAGCCGGTAATTGCTCCATGATCTTGCATCTTTGGGAGTGCAATCCGGTGTCGTGGTTTACCCAGAAAGGGCTGTTGACAGAAAGCGCCAGCAAAGTCGGCAGATAGCGCATCATGCGGTCGATGAGCATAACGGCCTTGTCCCCGGAATCCACCCCGACATGCACGTGCATCCCAAATGTGACGATGCGCCGGGCGGTGTCCTGCATTTTTTCGATGAGCAGGTTATAGCGGTCGCTCGGGGTGATTTTCTGGTCTCTCCAAATTGAAAAAGGGTGGGTGGCTCCCCAGAATAAAAGGGTGTTCAATTTTGCTGCCGCCGCCTCGACAGCCTTTATTTTCTCGCTCAAATCCTGCTCGACCTCGGCTATCGTGTTGCAAACCTCCGAATTGATTTCGAGATAGCACTGCATCAATTCAGGTTTGATGGCCTCGCCGAAATCTGCGGGCAGCAAATCGAGAATTTCGGTGATGACACTTTTTAAGGCGTAGGTTTCGGTGTCGACTAGTTGCAATTCGATTTCCACACCCACTGTGGGCTTGGGGTTGTGGGTGAATTTGAGGGCGGAATTTGAGTCCATGGGCAGGGGCTGGCCGTAGCTCTTTGTAAACTTATTAGCGCAGAGCCAGTCTGAGGGTTGAATGCGCGAGGGTTTTGGCCCCGATGGTAAGGGCCGATTCATCGATGTCGAATTGCGGGGAATGGAGGTAACGTTGCGGCTGACCGTGCAGGCCCACGCCCAAACGCAGCATACAGCCGGGGGCTCTGGCCAGGTAATTACTGAAATCCTCACCACCCATGCTCGGGTGGGGTATCCAGCGCACATTTTCCTTCCCCACCACTGAGATGGCCGCTTTTCGGCAGCGCCGCATGACTTCCCGGTTGTTGACCACACTTTCGATCATGTAGGGAATATCAATTTTAAAATCGGCACCGGTTGCCTCGGCAATCCCATCGGCAATATGCTTCATCTTATCCTTGATGAATCGCGATGTCAGGTGGTTAACCGTGCGGATGGTTCCGCGTAGCTGCACATGTTCGGGAATTACATTGGGGTTGATACCCGCCTGAAAAACACCGAAGGAGACCACAGCCGGTTCCTGAGCGTCGAGCAAACGCGGCACGGTGCTGTAAACGGTATTTACGAACTGCGATGCGGCCCCCACGGGGTCAACCGTTTGATGCGGGCGTGCTCCATGCCCTCCCCGGCCGGTCACTAAAATATCGAACTCCTCACAAATGGCGGTCAGAGCCCCATCGCGAACCCCGATCTTACCCACTTTAATGGAAGGGTCCACATGGAGGGCGATAATTGCGTCAATCCCCTCCATAACTCCGAAATCAAGCATCTCATTGGCCCCGGTAGCCGATTCCTCCGCCGGTTGAAAAATCGCTCTCCAGGTAATCGGCTGATCAAAGAGATCCCGGCATTTGTGCAAAGCATGAATGGCTCCCAAAAGCATGGCAGTGTGGGCGTCGTGCCCGCAGGCATGCATGAGGTTTGCCTCGGTTGAGCGGTAAATGACCGTCTTTTCATCCTGCAAACGCAGTGCGTCGATATCTGCCCGCAGGGCAACCCGTATTTTGCCCCGTTGATCCAGCGAATCGACAACTAAACCCCTTTTAGTATTTGCGACCCTGCACTGCATTCCGGCACGGTTCAACCACTCCTTGAGGTAGGCGGTGGTTTTAAACTCGTGCTCGCTGGCCTCCGGGTTGGCATGGAGATAGCGCCGGACTTCCCGAATTTCATCTCCGAGGTCGTCAATTATCTGATCCAATTTCCCATTGGCGCTTTGGGTGATCGAGGCTTCCATAAATGGCGGTTAGAGAGAACAACCTTCATCAATCTTCGAGCAACAGGCAATCATTTTTCTGAATTGGATATATCAGAGCGGACGGTGGAGCCGGTGCTTGTATGCGGTGACCATTTTTTCGTTACAGGCACGGGCATCGGGCGACGAGTTTGCGCTCACCAATAATGGTAGGGGTAGATCATTTTCCGAAAGGTATTCGACAATTTCCATCAATAACAGGTTCAACAGCAGTGCGCCTGTGAGAGTGGAGGTCGGCCCCGCGCGCTCGGAATGGCCGGGAATTTCGACCGCGGCGTCGCCCGGCTTACCGCCATTATCGAGAACATAGTCGGCGACCTCGAACAGCCTTTTGCCGCTCGGGTGGTTGGAAACCGCCTGTTGGGACATGGGCAAACTTGTCAGCGCAGCCACCGTCAAGCCCAGAGACTTGCACTTGAGGGCGACTTCGATGGGGCAGGGGTTTTTTCCCGAATTGGAAATGACGATGACAGTTTCACCCGCCTTGAGATCGTAAATCGAGTGATGTTTTTCCACCAATTTGGTTCCGTAACCCGGCAAGGTCTCGACCCAGCCGCCGGTGGGGTCAACAATAGCGCTGACCGTGGCCAATCCTCCGGCGCGATGAACCAACTCGCGGGCCAGAATTGCCGAATGGCCACTGCCGAAGGTATGCAGAATGCCGCCCACTCCAATCGATTTGCCAATAACCGCCCCCAATTCACGGAGGGTCTCCCGGTTTTGCCGAAAAATGCCCTCGTTGGCTTCGCGGATCAGATTAAAATATTGCCTGGAAAGTTCCATTGTTAGACATATTCGACCAAGAGTATAATTCTTGTCCAGAACAACCTTGACACGGGATTGGATAGTGTTTCCTTAACTGCCCTTAGCGCCTTGGGATTCAGCTAACCGTTACGGTAAGCAGAACCTGCTCTCGGTAATGAGTTTTGACCATTGTAATATGCGATTGACCCACTACCTCGACCCACTGATTCTGTTTGCACCAAACGGCCAGTTAAATTTGAAGTCTGTAAAGAGTTCACTCATTTAATGTATTAACAACACATAAAATCTATGGAAACCATCTTTTGGATCGCACCCTCATCCGCCATTTTTGCACTTTTGTTCGCGGTTTATTTCTTTCGGCAAATGATTAAGGAAAATGCCGGAAATGACCGGATGCAGGAAATCGCAGCCCATGTTACGGCCGGAGCCCACGCCTATCTCAGGCAGCAATACAAGGTTGTGACCATTGTATTCGCCCTCTTGCTTCTGGTATTTTTATTTCTTGCTTTCGGATTGGAAACGCAGAGCCGGTGGGCTCCATTTGCGTTTATCACGGGGGGCTTTTTCTCCGGGCTGGCTGGATTTTTCGGAATGAAAACGGCGACTCACTCGGCCAGCAGGACGGCTCAGGCGGCGAGTAACTCACTCGACCATGGTTTGCGGGTGGCATTTCGGAGCGGCGCGGTTATGGGTCTCTCGGTAGTGGGGCTGGGGCTTCTCGCAATTTGCGTCTGGTTTTACTGGCTGTCATTGCGGTATCCAATCGATGGCGATAATGCGACCGACAATATTTTGCGAATAACCACAATCTTGCTCTCCTTTGGCATGGGCGCCTCCTTGCAGGCTCTCTTTGCCCGAGTGGGCGGCGGTATCTATACCAAGGCGGCAGATGTCGGGGCCGATCTCGTGGGTAAGGTTGAGGCTGGAATTCCCGAGGACGATCCGCGCAACCCGGCGACCATCGCGGACAACGTCGGTGATTTTGTTGGAGATGTTGCCGGCATGGGGGCGGATCTTTATGAATCCTACTGCGGGTCCATTTTGGCCACGGCTGCATTGGGTGCGGCGGCTTTTTACGGAAATCCGGAAATGCAGCTCACCGCAGTTATCGCGCCGATGATTATCGCGGGTGTCGGGGCGGTATTGTCGGTTTTAGGTGTATTTCTTGTGCGGGTTAAAAAAGGCGCCGATCAAAAAGCCCTCTTGCATGCCCTTGATCGCGGAATCAATACCACGGCCGTTCTCGTGGTAGTGGCTTCCTTTTTTATATTGAGGGGATTGGGCCTGGAAAACGCCGTTGGCATCTGGGGCGCCGTGGTGATTGGCTTGATTACCGGAATTGTGATTGGTAAGGCGACCGAGCACTACACATCCCATGCCCATAAACCCACCCAGGACATTGCCGCGAGCGCCGCAACCGGTCCCGCCACAGTGATTATTTCGGGAATTGCCATCGGCATGATTTCCACCGCAGTCCCGGTCGTGGCAGTGGGCACCGGTATCATTTTGGCCTTCAGTTTTGCCTCTGGTTTCGATTTTACCAATCTCTCCATGGGGCTTTACGGGATCGGTTTTGCCGCCGTCGGTATGCTTTCCACACTCGGGATTACCCTCGCTACAGACGCCTATGGACCGATAGCCGATAATGCCGGGGGCAATGCCGAAATGAGCCAGCTGCCCCCCGAGGTAAGGGAACGCACCGATGCTCTCGATGCTCTGGGGAATACCACGGCGGCAATCGGGAAGGGTTTTGCCATTGGTTCGGCTGCCCTGACGGCTCTGGCATTGCTGGCCTCCTACATGGAGCAGCTAAAGGCGGGACTCAAGGGGAGCGCGGAGAAAGTTGCCCAGTTTCAAGAGAAAATGGGTATCGATATTTCCGACGCAGTCTTTGCCGACTATATCAACTATTTCGGTATCAATTTGATGAACCCCATCGTCCTGATCGGAATCTTTACCGGTTCATTGCTGGCCTTTTTGTTTTGTGGATTTACCATGCTGGCGGTTGGACGGGCGGCAGCTGCGATGGTCGAGGAAGTGCGTCGGCAGTTCCGTGAATCCCCAGGAATTCTGGAAGGAACCACCGTTCCCGACTACGCCAGATGCGTGGCCATCTCAACGGTTGGCGCCCAAAAAGAGATGCTTATGCCCTCTCTGCTGGCGGTGCTCACGCCCATCATTATGGGGCTGGTTTTCGGTCCCGCCGGGGTGGTTGGATTGCTCACCGGGGGGCTTTGCTCGGGGTTTGTTCTGGCGGTCTTCATGGCCAACTCTGGAGGCGCTTGGGATAATGCCAAAAAATACATCGAGGAAGGCAATATGGGCGGCAAGGGTTCTGATGCCCATAAGGCGACCGTTATCGGTGATACCGTGGGCGATCCCTTCAAGGATACATCCGGGCCGAGTTTGAACATCCTCATTAAATTGATGAGCATGGTCTCAATCGTCATGGCCGGGGTGACTGCCGCCTACAGTTTGCTTTAATAAATCTGCCAGTAAGAATTAGCTGCCATGTCTGATTATGCGGTGCGGCTGATAAATGTCGCCAAAAGCTATGATCGGCAAAATGCGGTGGACGATCTCTCTCTGGAGGTTCCGGCGGGTTCCATATACGGGTTTATCGGCCCCAATGGTTCGGGCAAATCGACCACCCTGCGCCTCATTCTCCATCTGATCATGCCCGATGCAGGGGTCGTGGAAGTATTGGGAAAACGGGAAACGCGGGCTGCCAATGACCGGATAGGCTATCTTCCCGAAGAGCGCGGGCTCTACAAAAAAATGACCGTCAGGCGGCAAATAGGATATTTTGCGCGACTCAAAGGAATGCCCGGTCCGCTGATCCGGGAGCGAACCGAATATTGGCTTGATCGCCTCGGGCTGGCGGACCGTATTGATGCCAAAACCGAAAGCCTCTCCAAGGGCATGACGCAAAAAGTCCAATTCATTACGGCTGTGATAATGAAGCCGGATTTGCTGGTGCTGGATGAACCTTTTTCCGGTCTCGACCCCCTCAACCTTGAGGCGATTCGAGAGGAAATTCTCCAACTCAGGCGGGAGGGAACGACGGTTATTTTATCTACCCACGACATGTCAGCGGCAGAAAACATGTGCGACCATATATTCATGATTGATCGCGGGAAAAAAGTTCTCGACGGCTCGATGGCTGAAATTCACGGGAGATTTGGGCAGGATACCATCCGGCTGCGAGTCCGGGGAGAAACTGGAATCGACCTGGAAACCCTGCCCGGAGTCTCTTCCGTTCGCGATCACGGACGGTTTCAGGAATTGCGCTATTCAGGGGATTCAAGAATTATTTTGGAGGCATTGTCGAGGCATGCGGACATCGAGCAATTTGAGGTCACGAGGCCGTCGCTTCACGATATATTTATACGATTGGCTGGGCAGGGAAGGGAGAACGAGAGAACAGAAGCGGTCGAAGCATGAGGAAAATCTGCAGCATTGCGTGGAATGATTACCTGCTGACGGTGGCCTCCCGCACCTTCATCATCAGCATACTGATAGCGCCCTTGCTGTATTTGGGGATAGCCGGGCTTCAGATAATCGCGGACCGAAACGTAGATTTAGATATCAAATTGTTGATGTTGGTGGACAGGAGTGGAGCCCTTTCTCAAACACTTGTTGACAAAGCGATTCAGCGTAACCGAAGCGAGAAAGTGATCGACAGTAAAGGTGGAGAAGTAAAACAGGTCGGGCCCATGTTTTTTGTCGAACCCTATGAGGGCGACCTTATCGAAACGAGGGAAATTGAAAGAATGCTTTCCCAAAGGGTAATCGATCAGGAAATATTTGCCTTCGCCATAATCGGAAAAGATATACTCAATCCGAACGACGGACCGGATATAGGAGTTTCCTATTATTCGGATTCTCCGACCGCTCGTGATCTGCCGGATTGGCTGCGGGAAACGGTCAATGAAAAGGTGAAATCGATTCGTTTTGAAAACGCGGGCATCCACCAGCGAACGGTTAATAAGTTAATGCAGCCGATAGAGATCGAGACGCTGGGACTGGCCGATATCTCGGTTGATGGCCCCACTGCGAAACCGAAAAAAGATAATATCCTGGAAACCTTTCTGATTCCTGTTGGGGCGGTTTTTCTCCTCTTTATCATCGTCAATATGAGCGCTCCGCTGATGCTCAACATGGTGATCGAAGAAAAAATGAACAAGATCACCGAAGTCCTGGTATCCTCGGTTTCGCCGTTTTCTCTGATGCTGGGGAAATTGATGGCCGCGAGCATGGTCGGACTGACGCTGGCGGTAATTTATATGGGATCGACGCTTGGGTTTTTAGTATTTTTTGGCGTCATAGATAAGCTTTCGGGTATTTACGTGATTTGGTTTGTGGTGTTTCTGGTATTCGCGCTGTTGATCTATGGGTCAATGTGGGGCGGTATCGGGGCCGCCTGTTCGGAGCTAAAGGAGACCCAAAATTTCGCGGGCATCTCCATAATGATGGTCATGGCTCCAATGGCCTTGATCATGCCGGTCTTGTCATCACCCGGCAGCGCATTTTCGATAGGGATCTCGCTGGTGCCGCTTTTCACCCCTATGCTAATGCTATTGAGACTGGGGATCGCTCCGGGTCCGGCGCCGTGGGAAATTGGAACGGCCCTGGCGTTGTGTACGGTTTTTGCCCTTTTCTGCGTCTGGGCTGGCGGAAAAATCTTTCGCATCGGCCTACTGGCCCAAGGCCAAAAAGCCAGTTTGACCCAAATAGTGAAATGGCTGTTTTCGTCGTAAATTTGACATTTTTGCTTGACGAATTTGCTCATATGTCGATACAGTAGATTATGCCGACAATAATAGAGGAAGCTGAGCGCGTTGAGAATGTTCTGGTAGAGGCTATGGAGCAGGTATCGCCTTCGGTGTCTGCTGTGGAAGTATTTTCCGAGGTTGTTAAGAATGCTGCCGAGCGGATTCTTGATAGTAATGTCTCTTCTTCTCTTAACCCTGAGACTGAGGCGCTTATTGCTAGAATGAATGTTCAGCGAGCCGAGGGTGGGGCCTTGTCCTCCAATGAGATCGCAAAAGTTTTGGGATTATCGCGTCAGGCAGTGGATGAGAGGCGGAGAAGAAGAAAATTAGTGGCATGGCGCATGACTGATGGGAAGTGGCGCTACCCTGTCTGGCAATTCGGCGCGGGGGGAACGCTTCCGGGCATCGTGGAATGTCTGGCAGCTTTAGAATACGACGACCAAGCATCGATCATGGATTTTTTCCTCCTCAAGTCGGAAATGCTGGATGGTATGCGCCCTTTGGATATGATCAGGATTGGAAACATGGATAAGGCGATCGAAGCAGCGAAAAGCTTTGGTGTTTATGGCTAGACCAAGTCCCAAGGAGCCTCCGAAGGATCTAAACAAGCGCCCGTTGCCTTTGGTCCAAAAACGAAATCAAACCTGGATCAGAATTTCGTTAAAAACAGACCTTAACCCGATCCACTGGTCGAAGAAAGGGCTACATCGCTTTGACAGCCCGGAAGCCATGTATGGAGTCCTTTACATCGGCGATTCGCTGGAATGCAGCATGCTGGAGGTATTCGGCGACCGATGGATCGGCAACGCATTGGGGGGATCGAAGGATCGCCCGCTCTACATTGGCTGCCAATGATCTGATTTCATTGAAAATTTCTGATGAACTCAATTTTGTGGATCTTAGCGGACCAAATCTAAACCTGTTGGGAGCTGATGCCGGAGTGTTTAGCGGACCCTACAAGGTCACCCAAAAATGGGGCCAAATGCTTATGGAACATCCAGACAAGCCTGATGGAATTCTATTTCCTTCGCGTAAAAATGAAACGCTGCGGAATTTGGGCTTGTTCAATAAACGAAAAATTGTCGAACACTTGAAAATTATCAAGAGTGTTTCCTTGGAAGATGAAACTGGTGTCAGGGAAATATTGCTAAAGTATGGGGTAATATATTATGAATTCTGAGTCGCTGTATTTGTTGGGTGGCCTTCTTCACATCCATTGATATTTATGTCACATAATCACGTTATTTCTATTGTGAAAAGGACTGGTGACGGCTTGGTTTGGCTGTTGGTCGCATTGGTGGTTTTTTCGAAGATTACTTTTTTGGATTTAGATTGGATATCCACTTTTCGACTGCCTGGCATTCTTTTTGACCTCCGGGATGGCCATTATAGGCGACGATTGTGATTACTCCTCCGGGAATCAGAAATTCCAATGCGGCGTTTAAAGCGCTAATCGTGTCTTCGGGGTGGGTTGCTATATTTTTGTCGCCTCCGGGCAGATACCCGAGGTTAAACATGGCAACCCGAATTTTGTCTCCGTCTCTTTCCGGCAGGAATTCTTTCATGCGGGCATGATTTTCTTTAAGCAGGATCACCCTGTCTGACAGCCCACTTTCCCTGAGAAGAGCGTGCGCATTTGCCAAGGCTTCCTCCTGTATGTCGAAACCGAGCACTTTGCCCGTTTTCCCAACGCAATTAGCCAAAAATATAGTGTCGTGACCATTTCCGACGGTCGCGTCGATTGCGAAATCGCAATGCTTCAAGATCGTGGCCACTTTTTCGTGGGCCAATTTCACCGGATTGAACATGGGTGAAAGTCAGATTTTCAGGAACCCCGTTCGGAGTCACTTAAAATGTCCACGCACTCCGAATAACGAGAGAGTGCGATGGTTTTACTCGGGGGTAAATTCCCAGCGCTTTTCCTCTTCGTTCCAACGTTGGAGGGAATCGGTTTCGACGTATTCGTATTGGCCTGTGGAGAGGTTGAAAGCCCTCACGGTTTCCTTGTTCATTTCCCTCAATTCTTCCTGGCGGGCCTGTTCGTTACTATTTCTGACCTTTTCAATGTAACCTTCCAAACCGGTTGTTTCCCCGGCTAAAACGGAACCCAAAGGAGATTCCGCTACTCCCGTTGCGACCGGTTTCAGGGCAGAATTATCGGGGTTTTGGCAGCCAGTAGAAACGATCAATCCCAATATCAAGCAGCATATATATGTGGCGGTCCGTTTCATTGTTCTTTCAAAATGACAGTCTCTCCTGTTTTCGCAACCTCAATTGAAGGTTTTCAGAACAATTTTTCCATCGTCTCCCAATCCAGTTGTAAATCGCCCACTTTGGTCACCGGTCCGGCCATCGTGATGACATAGTTTTCAGCGATCTGGATTTCCAGATTTCCACCCGGCATATGGACGGTCAAAGAGGCATCGACGGCATCCATTTTTCGTGCCACAGCAGCGGCGGCGCAACTACTGCTGCCTGAAGCAAGCGTGTAACCGGCGCCGCGTTCCCATATTTCGAGCTGAATATTGGAGCGATCGAGCACCTTGAGCAGTTGAACATTGGTTCGGTTGGGAAATAGCGGGTGGTTCTCCAAAATGGGACCCAACTCGTGAGCCAATTGGCTGGAAATTTCATCGAGCGGTAGGACGCAGTGGGGATTTCCGATGGTGGCCGCGTAAAACTGGTATTCACAGCCATTGATTTCCACCGTCTCTCCCAAAACCTCCCGCTTTGGGCCGGTGACGGGGATCGTTTCGCTGTCGAAACTGACTTTGCCCATCTCAACGACAATTTTCCTGACTTCGGAGCCTACTTTGCAGGTGACGATCCCTCCCGGTGTCGAGACCGTAAATGGTTCCTCGGATACCTGTTTTTGGTCCCAGAGATACCGGGCAAAAATACGTAATCCGTTGCCGCTTTTTTCCGCCTCTCCGCCATCTGGATTCAGAATACGGAGGCCAAAATCAGCCTCATCAGTCGGCAGGGGGCCGTATAAAATGCCATCGGAGCCGAGTCCGAAATTTCGGTGGCAAATCCTCCTGATTTCCGGGGCCGTCAACTCGCGTTTGGCATCCACTGGATTCAAAACCAGATAATCGTTGCCCAAGGCGTGGTATTTTAAAAATTTCATCGCTTTTCCTCAGCCCAAAGGAGAGGCGATTATTTTCCAATCAGGCCAGGTGAAAAAGCAAACCTTATCGAATCATTACTGCTTTCGGGAATCTTGACAGTTGATGAGTGGATTCGGAAAATGCCCGTTATGACTAATCGGAATATTGTTTTGCCGCTGGCCAAGGTGCTCATTGCGGCGGCTTGGGCTGACGGCGATCTCGATAACGCCGAGCTGAACGCCCTGAAGGATCTGTTGTTCAATTTCCCCAATCTCAGCGGCGAGGATTGGAGTCAGCTTGAAATTTACATGGAAACTCCGGTCTGTGAGGAAGAGGCTAATCGACTTTTGAAAGATCTGACCAATAGCCTGAAAACCGATGAGGACAAAAAACTGGTCCACGATGCTCTCGAACAATTATTTCAGGCCGATGGAAAGATCACTGATGAGGAACGTTCCCGCATGGCGGTGATCGAAAAAGCGGTTGAGGGGACGGCGATTGGTGTTATCGGGCTGCTTGGGCGAAGTGTCGGCAGTCTTTTGCTGCGTCGAGAAGAAATAGCGGCCAGCGCGCCCAATCGTGAGGAGCGTATAGAGGATTTTATCGAAAACCGGGTTTACTTTCGGCTGTTGCATGAGATGGAAAATGAGGGCGAGCAATGGGAGATTCCACATGAGCACGCCCGGAAACTTTGCCTGGCAGCCGGTTTAATGGCCCACATCGCGTGGATTGACAACCATCTCGATCCTGGCGAAACCAAAGCTATCGGCAACTGCCTGCGCCAGGACTGGAATCTCGATTCACGCGAGGCCGAGTTGGTGGCCAGGATAAGTTGCGATGCCGCCATGAAAGGCCTTGACCGGTTTCGGCTTTGCCGAGGATTTTTTGAAATCACAACCCCGATTGAGCGCGAAAATTTTATCAAATGCCTCTTTCACGTTGCCAACAGCGCTCAAAATACCACCAACGAGGAAATCGAGGAAATTCGCGTCATTGCCAATTTGTTGCGAGTCCGCCCCGAAAAATTTATCGAAGCAAAATTGACGATTCCGCGCGAGGACAGGGGGCGACTGTGATGTCCGATGCATCTGGGGCGTATCTCAGATTTTTCATACTTCAAGTTTTTTTCGGCTGGATTTATTTGAATAATTCTCTAATAACAGGTAACTTTGTTTAGGTACGTTGCCACCCACTGCCGCCATGCCGTCTTCGATTAAGGAAGTAGCCAATCTGGAAGAAAAAACCATTCGTCTGGGCACGGATATTTTTAATGAGATTCGGGATACCCGCATTTCTCTCTTCGATCCTGAGCGATACACCGGCAAGCTCATCAATTGGTCGATGGAGGACGAGGATTTTCGCGTCAGCCTGTTACGTTTTGTCGATGTGCTGCCCTCGCTTCAAAGTGGATCGGAGGTTATGCGGCACGTTCATGAGTATTTCAGCCCCGTGGCCGGTCGCATACCCGGTTTGGTCAATTGGGGACTTAATTTAAATCCCGAATCCCTCGCAGCCAAAACAACCGCAACTCTGGTAAAACGCCAGGTTCGGGCCATGGCGGAGCGCTTTATCCTCGGTGAAAGTCCTCAAAAGGCTCTCAAATCCCTGCGAAAAATCCGGCAGCAAAAAATGGCTTTTACCGTTGATTTGCTGGGTGAGGCTGCTGTCAGTGAGCTGGAATCAGAGCGATATTTGGAGCGTTATCTGGAGTTAATTGAGGTTCTGCAAAAGGAGGTTCCGCGCTGGAAGGAAAGTCAGTCGTTGCATCCGGGGCACCCCGGCGAATCCACTCCCAACAATGTGTCGGTTAAGCTTTCGGCCCTCTATTCCCAAGCAAAGCCGGTCAACCACGAGAAGACGGTGGCCGTTTTATCAAAGCGATTGGGGCAAATTTTGCGGAAGGCCCGCGAGGCCGATTGCTTTGTCAATGTGGATATGGAATCGACCGCATTCACGTCGATTACGCTGGAAACGTTCAAGCGGGTTCTTTCCTCGGAGGAATTTCACGATTTCGACCAGGCTGGGATTGTGTTGCAGGCTTATTTGCGACGAACGGATGAGGATGCTCGGGATCTCCTCGAATGGGTTGAAAAAAGGGGTGTCCCTATCTCGGTCCGCCTCGTAAAAGGCGCCTATTGGGACACCGAGACCATTAGGGCAAAGCTGGATAATTGGCCCATTCCGGTTTGGCAGGAAAAATCGGCCTCCGATATCCAATTTGAAAAAACCTCGAAACTGCTGATCGATCACAACGACCTCATAAGGCCCGCCTTCGGTTCGCACAATATCCGCTCGCTCTGCCATGCCCTAACCTACGCCGAGAGCCGGGGGCTGGATAAAACGGCTTTTGAGATTCAGACTCTCTACGGGATGGCCGATCCGATTAAAAAAGCCTTTATCGATCGCGGTTATCTGGTGCGCGAGTATGCCCCCATTGGTGAGCTGATTCCGGGCATGAGTTACCTTGTGCGGCGGCTGCTGGAAAATACTTCGAACCAGGGATTCATACGGATTGGATTCCACGAAAACGAGGATATTGGAAAATTATTGCAGAAACCGGAGGCGAAAACTTCCGACACGGGCAGCGAACATCTGGCCCATGACCCAAAAAAGGAATTTCGAAATTCGCCACTGCGAGACTTCAGCATAGAATCAAGCCGAGCGGATTTGCTGGCGGCTCTTGAAAGGATTCGAGAGCGGCTGTTGTCAAAGCCCATGGAAGTCTTTCCGATAATCGGGGGAGAAAAAGAAAGCTGCACCCAAATTTGGAATACTTTTTCGCCCGAGGATAACGCTTTCCTTCTGGGCAAAGTTGGAATGGCTTCCCCTAAACAGGCCGAGGATGCGCTCAAAGCCCTTGCGGATTTTTTCCCCAAGTGGCGCGGGGTCCCCCCCGATGAAAGGGCGGAGGTTCTCTACAAAACTGCCCAAATTCTTGAGGAACGCCGTTCCGGTCTCACCGCTTTGATGATTCTGGAAACGGGCAAACCCTGGGCTGAAGCCGATGCCGATGTGGCCGAGGGAATCGATTTTCTCAACTACTACGCCCTGCAGGCGATAGAGCTTTTCAAGACGAGGGAGACCAACTCATTACCGGGGGAGGACGATTTTTATTTCTACGAACCAAGAGGGGTTTGCGCCGTCATCGGGCCGTGGAATTTTTCGCTGGCCATTCCCTGTGGTATGTTTGCGGCCGCATTGGTCACTGGTAATTGCCCTGTTTTGAAACCGGCGGAGCAGTCCTCCTTGATTGCGTGGGAGCTATTTCGGGCCTTTCAGGAAGGCGGGCTTCCTACTGGGGCAGGGGCGTTTTTACCGGGCTATGGCGAGATCGTGGGACCGGTTCTGGTCAACAGCGCGTTGATGTCCACCATCGCATTCACGGGATCGAAACCGGTTGGCATGGAGATTATTTCCTCGGCCTCACGGCTGCAACCGGGCCAAACGCATGTGAAACGGGTCATTGCCGAGATGGGAGGGAAAAACGCGATCATTGTCGATAGTGATGCCGATCTCGACGAGGCGGTAAAAGGGGTGGTCGCGTCGGCTTTCAGCTATGCCGGGCAAAAGTGCAGCGCCTGTTCCCGAGTCATCGTTCTGGAAACGGTTTATGAAAAATTCCTGAGCCGATTAACGGAGGCGGCTCGTAGTCTGGTGACAGGGCCATCCTCCGATCCGGCAACCGTGGTGGGTCCGGCAATCGACCGGGAAGCCTTCGAGCGGTTGAAAAAAGCGATCTCCGATGCGAGCGAAGATTGCCGATTGGTGGTTCAGGGCGAACTGCCGGAAAATGCCGACGGCGGTTATTTTGTGCCGCCAACCGTTTTTGCCGAAGTGCCGGATGGGCACAATTTGCTGAAAAACGAGTTATTTGGACCGGTTTTGGCGGTAATTAAGGCGCCCGATTTCGATTCTGCGCTAAAGATGGCCATGCAAACCGAGTATGCCCTGACCGGAGCCGTATTCAGCCGCAGCCCGAACCACCTGAAACAAGCGGCTCGGGATTACCGGGTGGGCAATCTCTATCTGAACCACGGGAGCACGGGAGCCCTCGTGGGACGCCAGCCGTTTGGCGGGGCGCATCATTCCGGGGTGGGGTCCAAGGCGGGTGGGCCTGATTATCTTCTCCAGTTTGTCATTCCCCGCACAATCTGCGAAAACACGCTTCGGCAAGGGTTTGCCCCCATGGATTTGTGATGCAATTTTCGCAAATCTAATATAGCAGATTGATGATGGAAGGAGTGGTGGAAAATAGAGAAGCGATCTGCGGTATCTGGATAAGTCCCGAAGGAGAAACGCATCTTTCCTTGGCCGATGGCGATGCGGGGCGGAGGGAGGAGATAAGGCCATTTGTTCCTTTCGCCTGGGCCAATGGTTCGCCTCCGCCGGGAAAATTTGGTGATGAAATACTATCCGGCGATGAGCCCTATCGCCATCTGCTTCATTTTGAGGATTTGGAAAGTTACCGCGATTTCCTAAAAAACCGTCCGGACAATCTTTTCGCCGAAAGTGTGCGTTCCCTGGAGAGCCAATTCCTGCTCAGGGAGGGGAGGCGGCTATTCGAGGGGCTGCCATTCAGCGGTTTGCGGCGATGCCAATGCGATATCGAAACCGCCTGCGGCGTGCCCGGCGGATTTAGCAATGCGGGCCGAAAATCCGATCGCGTGCTCGCCATCGGGATGTCCTTCACGGGAGAGAGCGAGCCGACGATTTTGGTTCTCGAAGAAATGACCGATGCCGCCGAGCGGGAGCTTTTGGCGCGGTTCAATAAGGTATTGGTGGAAAAGGATCCCGATGTCATCGAAGGACATAATTTTTTCAATTTCGATTTGGAATACCTGCGACGCCGGAGTTTGCGCTATCGACTACCCTGCATATGGGGACGATTCGGCCAAAAAGCGACCTTTAGAAAAAGCCGCCTGCGGGTGGCCGAGCGCTGGATCGATTTTATGCGTTGTGATATTCCCGGACGGGCAGTCATCGACACCTATTTGCTCATCCAGATTTTCGATGTCACGACGCGGGACATGATTTCCTATTCGCTCAAGGACGTGGCCGTTTATCTCGGTGTAACCAAGCCCCAATCGGACAATCGCACCTATTTATCGGGTGAAGAGATTCAGGTGACCTTTTCCGAGGATCGGGAGCGGTTTCTCTCCTATCTTGGGGATGATTTGAGAGAGACGCGGGGCGTTGCCGACCTGTTGCTGCCGACCTATTTTGCGCAGACGGAAAATTTTCCCATGACATTACAGGATGTCGCGTTGCGGGGATCGGCCAACAAAGTGGATTTGCTTTTGCAGGAAAAATACTTTCATGCCTGTCGCGGCCTGCCCGAATTTCCGCAGGTTCAGCGGTTTGAGGGCGCTTTTACCCGCAGTTTTGTCACGGGTGTTCACAAACAGGTTCTCCATTTCGATGTGGCCTCGCTCTATCCGAGCCTGTTGATGCTGATTGGGCGCAACCCCTCCTCCGATTCGCTCGGGATATTTATTCCGCTTTTGATAAAACTGCGGCAGGCGCGGCTCGAATTTAAGGATCGCGCCCGAAACGCCGAAACCGAGGAGCTGCGGATCGAATATCAGGCCCGGCAGACCAGTTACAAGATTCTCATCAATTCGTTTTATGGCTATCTCGGGTTTTCCGGTGCAAGATTTGCGGACAGCGATTTGGCAGCCGAGGTGACCCGTCGGGGCCGCGAGCTATTGCGGGAATTGATCGAGGAGTTCGACCGCCTTGGATGCACGGTATTGGAGGCCGATACGGATGGCATTTATCTGGCCACGGAGGAGTATTGGACGGAGCCGGAAAAACTTCTTTCAAAAATCGGGGGTCTCCTGCCGGAGGGGATCGAATTGGAATACGATGGGCGTTATGCTTCCATGTTTTGCTACAAAGCCAAAAATTACGCTTTATACGATGGGAACAAGATCACCATACGCGGTTCGGCTCTGCGTTCCCGTGGGATCGAGCCGTATTTGAAGGAATTATCGAGACGGCTCATCAGCTATTTACTCGGGGTGGAGGAGGAGTCGCCCCTGGATTTGGCCGAGCGGTTTCGGGCGGAGATCAATGCGGGCTCGATGGATATTGTGCGGTTGGCGAAATCGGAATATCTCAGCCAAAGTCCCGACAAATACAGGGAGAAGGTGGAAAGTGGGGGCAAGCCCCGGCGGGCATCGCTGGAGGTCGCATTAAAGATGAGTCCGCCGCCCAAAATGGGGAAACGGGTTTCCTATTTTATTCCGTATGGTGAGAAGCCCCGGATGCCGGATTGGCAGCGGGCCTTACCGGTGGATTCGCACGACTCGAAAAGCTGTCCATACGATCCCGCCTACTACACCAAAAAGCTCGATGCCTGGATCAAACGCTACAGTGAATATCTCGTCGATGAGGAAGAGAATCCGCAGGGTGAGCTGTTTTGAGTTACGAAAATTGACCGTTAGACATTGACAGAGGCGGTGGTGCGACTGGTTACCCAATCGATGATGCCCTGTTCGTTGTCTTCATTTTCGGCGACAATCCGGAGAAATTCCGAAGCGTGGATGTCGTTTTCCTTGAGGAAGGCGCGGTCGCCACCGCAGGAATACATGATGTCCGGGTGCATTTCGCCACGCAGTTTCGCCTTCGCCTTTTGGATGATTCGGGGCAGCCAGCGGATGCCATTTGCCTCGGATGTTTTGCCCGGCAGAGTTGCGGGATCGAGAGTTTTATCCGATCCGACACCCTTTTGCTTGTCCAGAAAATAGGAACGCCGTATATCGTGAATGAGGGAGAAAGTGACAAAATCGGGTTCACCACCAACATTGAAATCCTCCGCAAAATCGAAAATTTCCTGCGCCGTTACGCCGATGGAAGCGATGAAAGCCGCCTCCGTTTCGTTAAAATAGCTATCGGGCTGAGTATTACCCTCGGCATAAAGCCGAACCGCCTTTTCCCATACCTCTTTCAATTGTTTCTGATAATCGTAATTTTTCATATTTCTGTTGTTAAATTATTGATACTGATTGGACGACGGAGATAGGGAATCCTTTCAAAAGTATCAAAATTGCTCAGGCCAGTCGGAAATCGATTTGGCGTTTGAATCGGTCAACCCGCTCGGTGGCGACGTTGATTTTTTGGCCTATAAAAAAGGTTTTATGTTTTTTACGCCCCACAATGGCAGTGCCACTTTCGTTGAGTCGATAGAGGTCATCTTTTATGGTCGAAATGTGGACGAGGCCAAAAGTCGTTGATTGCGTTAGCTCGATAAACATGCCGTGATTTTTGACATCGGTAATGACCGCTTCAAAGACGGTTTTGTCCTTTTTGCCAACCTCGCGTTCAAAAAATTCCAGCAGCTTGATTTTCTGCGAATCCCGCTCGGCTTCCGTGCTGTTTACCTCCGTCAAGGAGAGGTGGTGGGAGATTCTTGTGACATCGCCCGGACCATATCTTTTAACCTGTGCGCCATCGGACTCGGTTTTCCCCGTCTTGACCAGATAATGATCGAGAACGCGGTGAACAATGAGGTCTGAATAGCGTCGAATTGGTGAAGTAAAATGAAGGTAATTGGTTTTGTTAAGACCGTAATGGCCGCGGCAATTTTCACTATAGATTGCTTTTTTGAGGCTTCTTAAAAACTGTAGTTTCAAGGTGTAATTCTGTGGGTGATCCTTGATTTTGCGCAAAAATTTCGTCACTTCCTGCCGGTTGGTCAAGTCGCCGACATTGATTTGAAATCCCGCCAAATATTCGCGAAGCTCGTCCAATTTGTCGGCCTCGGGTTTATCGTGAACCCGGTAAACCGCAGGCAGATTCGCCATCCGTAACGACTTCGCGACCGCCTCGTTGGCCGCGAGCATGAATTCCTCGATTAGCTGATGACTTTCGTCATGCTCGATTTGGACGATTTTCTCCGCATAGCCTTCCTTATCCACATAAATTTTGATTTCGGGCATATCGAGATCGAGGCTCCCCTTGTCCATGCGCCGGGTTCGGAGTCTGGAAGCGAGTTGCCAGAGATTATTAATGCTTTCGCGAAGCTGATCCAAATCCTCATCGGAGAGATCGGCAAGGGGTCGGCCCGGAGAACCGGTCAAATGTGCGGGCGGTACCGGGAGATTTTTTATTTTCCGATTATTTTTTCCTTTTAAAAAAGCGTAAGCCTGTGAGTAAGTGAGCCGCTTTTTGCTGTGAATAACGGAATTTGCGTAACGTACGGCACTCACTCGGCCCTTCGATCCAAATGTGAGAAAGGCGCTTTTTACGAGGCGGTCTTCGCCCTCGGACAAGCTGCAAAGGCCATTCGAGAGGGATTCCGGTATCATCGGGATTACCGTGCCCACCAGATAGGTGGAATTCCCCCGTTTTTGGGCTTCCTTGTCGATTGCGCTGCCCGGTTTTACATAGGCTCCCACGTCGGCGATATGCACCCCGACGACGGTTTCGCCATTTGCTTTTTTCTCGATGGACAATGCGTCGTCAAAGTCCTTGGCATCGTCCGGGTCGATAGTGAAAACAAACGTTTTACGCAGATCGAGCCGCCCGTTCAGGTCCGATTTATCGACTCGATTCGGGATTTTGGCGGCTTCCTCCTGCACTGCCTGAGAAAATTGGGGTTCGAGTGCATAACGGTGCAACAAGGCCTCGTATTCCGCCATAGGAGTATGGGTTTTGCCCAGAACCGCGATGATCTCGCCCTCGGGATTGAGGTGCCTCTGTTTCCATTCGTTTAAACGGACGATGACTTTGTCGTCGATTTTTGGAAGGGGGCGCAGTTTGGATTTCCTCGGATCGGGCACGAGTATATCCTGAATGATCCGGGGGTCGTCCGGTATGATATAGTAATAGGCGCGGCTTTTTTTCAAAGTCCCCGTGACCGTTTCCCTGGCGCGTTCCAAAATACGGATGACTCGCCCCCGTAAATCTTCCGGTGGCCTGACCGGTGGAGCTTTCTTGCCGGGGCGACGACCATGAAAACGTCTTTTTTGCTGAACGATTCGTGTCAGGACATGGTCTCCGTGAAGAGCCACGCCGGTATCCTCGGCCGGAATAAAAAGCCGCTCATTTCCGGCGGAAATTCCCAATTCGCGGAAACGGGTGAGCCCTTTGTCAGGGATGAGGATGGCGGAACCACTTTGGCGGAAACGAATGATTCCGGGAATGAGGTCGGCGTCCACCGGCAGGCAATAGCGGTTTTTTTTCACCACCACGACCGAACCGGAAATTACCAGCCGCCGGAGAACCTTATCGAGGATGGCCTGTTGGCCGCCTTTGAGGTTGAGCCGTTGGCCAATTTTCTCTGCGGTGATGGGCACGTAATCCGTTTGCCCCATCAATTGATAAATATTTTCTTCCATAGTTTTGCTTAATAAATGATACGTTTTTACATTATAGTGTAAATCCAGGTTTAGAACAGTAAACCCGGTAATTATTTTTCTCGTCCGCCCCTTGGGTCAGTTAGTTGCCGATATTGGGCTTGACGATGGTTGCGGTTTTGTTGGCCGCCTTGGTGATGTCCGAGGTTGGAGCCTGTGTTGTGTAATCGATGAGCGCTCCCGAGCCATCCTCACCTTTTAGATCGGTAAAAAATTCCACATGCCCGTCGAGAAATGCGATATGTCCGCCGGTTCCTTCCCACGGAGAGGTTTCGGGATCCCATGTGCCGTCGGATCTCAGCCCCCTTGTCCATAGAAGCGGAGTGGTCGAGGCCGGTGCCCTTGGGCTGAGGCCGGCAAAAGCTTCATAGCCAACGGGTGAGTTTTGCCAGGCGGGTTCGACGGTGACGGCGCCGGTTTCGCGGTTGGAGCGCACGATAACTCGCGGCAATGTTGTGGTGGCGGCTCGTGGGTCCACATCCACATAGTAGAGAGCGGCATCGTTCAAATCCGATTCCACGGCGAGCCACTGAGCCCATTCGTAAATATCGGTGACGGCATTTTCTCCGCTATTGGGAATGGAGCGGGCACGTTCTTTCTGGTTGGCAAAAGCGAGGTATCCCAGGGTGATCTGGCGGAGGTTGCTACCGGCCTTTTGCCTTTGGGCAAGCTCCTTTGCCTTGCCTGCGGCCGGAATTATAAGGGCCACCAAAATACCGATGATGGCAATGACGGTCAGCAGTTCCACCAGGGTGAAACCTCGCCGACGGGCGGTGTATTTGGGTAATTGCATATACTCGTAGGGTTACAAGCGTCTGAATGTATAGCAAAAAAAATAGGCCTGCGTCAACCAAATGGTTCTAATAAGGCAGGGGAAACCGCCGACAGAGCTCGAGGGCGACGGTTTTTGCCGCGGCGATGCGGTCTTCATCGGTGGGGTCGCGGAGGACCGATTCGATGGCATTGGCGATTGTTGCCATTTCATCGACACCCATTCCGCGGGTGGTCACGGCCGGGGTTCCCAAGCGCAAACCGCTGGCCTGAAAAGGGCTTCGAGACTCGCCGGGGACGGTATTTTTGTTGGTCGTGATATTGGCTTTGTCGAGGGAAAGCTGGGCCACTTTTCCGGTTAATTCGGGATGCGTTTTGCGAAAATCGAGCATCAATAAATGGTTGTCTGTTCCTCCGCTGACAATTTGGAACCCCAGGTTTTGCAAGGTTTCGGCCAAAGCCTTGGCGTTTGCGGCGACCCGTTGCTGGTAGTCCTTGAACTGCGGTTTCATGGCTTCCTGAAAACACACCGCCTTGGCCGCGATAACGTGCATCAGCGGGCCGCCTTGGGTTCCGGGAAAAAGAGAGGAATCGATGGTCCGGGCATGCTCTTGGCGGCACAGGATGAGGCCGCCCCGAGGCCCCCGGAGGGTTTTATGGGTGGTGGAAGTGACAAAATCAGCATGGGGGATGGGCGAGGGATGGACCCCGGCGACGACCAGACCCGCGATGTGAGCGATGTCCGCCATGAGGGTTGCGCCGCAATCGCGGGCGATTTTTCCCATGCGCTCGAAATCGAAAATTCTCGAATATGCGGAAGCTCCAACCGTGATCATTTTGGGCTTTTCCCGGGTGGCGATTTTTGCCAATTCATCGTAGTCGATGAGACCGGTTTCTTCATCGACTCCGTAATTGACGACCTCGTAAAGTTTTCCACTGAAATTGACGGGGGAGCCGTGGGTGAGGTGGCCGCCGTGGGGCAGGCTCATGGTGAGGATTTTATCACCCGGCTTCAACATGGCGAAATAAACGGCCGCATTTGCCTGACTGCCGGAGTGGGGTTGGACATTAGCGTGTTCGGCGCCGAATAGCTCTTTGGCCCGGTCGATGGCTAGCTGCTCGGCCGCATCGACGAATTTGCAGCCGCCATACCAGCGTTTGCGAGGATACCCCTCGGCGTATTTATTGGTCAACACGCTGCCCTGAGCTTCGAGGACGGCAGGGTAGGTGAAATTTTCCGAGGCGATCAGCTCGAGATGCGTTTGCTGGCGTTGCACTTCGTTCTGAACCGTGGCGAAGATTTCCGGATCCAATTCCTCGAGAGAGCGGGAGTCGAAAGTCGTTTTTGTCGGATTCATAAAAAATTGATGGGTTTCTATTTTAAAAGAGGCAAAATTTCGGTTTTTATATAATTGACGCAAGAAGGGATGGCTTCGACCAGATTGTCACGGCAATTTTCATAAACCTCCAGATTCATGCCATAGGGGTCAGTCACCTGTGTTTCCGCTGGAGAATCGAGGAATTGCCGAAAAAGAACGACGGGCGCTTTGGTCTTATGGAAAAATTCATGGAGCAAATACTTGTGTGAATCCGTCATGCAAAAAATGACCAAAGATCGATCCACGATTTCCTGAGATAATGACTGGCTGCAATGGTCGCTGAGGTCGATTCCCACTTTCTTCATCGCCAGTATGGAGTTATTTGAAGCCCGATCGCCTTCGTAGGATGAGACCCCGGCCGAAATCACTGGAATCGAGCGCAGGGGCTCGTCCTCGGCTTTGAGGGCGTGCGCGAGAAGACGTTCCGCCATTGGGCTGCGGCAGATATTGGCGGTGCATACGCAGGTGATATAACTGGAATCAAGAGCCATCGCTTATTGTGAGGAATGTGTCATCGCCGCTGGAATTTGTAAAGTCGCAATGCTTTCGCGCTCCTGCGGGACGGAAAGACATCGGGTAGTGGAAGTTGTTCTGAATTGCCTTTTAAATTGTGTTTTACCGCCATTGTCATTTCTTTAAAAACACTTAATGCGGATTTATTTTATGGGAGTTTGCGGAGTTGCCATGGGCAATGCGGCGATTTTGGCGAAAAGCCTTGGCCACGAGGTGAGCGGGTCCGACAGCGGCATTTACGCGCCCATGTCCGGTGTGCTCCAAAAATCGGGTATCCGGTTATTCGACGGCTACGATCCCACGCGTTTGGAATCCCTTTCTCCCGATCTTGTGGTGATCGGAAACGCGCTTTCACGAGGTAATCCCGAAGTGGAGTGGCTGCTGGCGAAACGGCGGATCCCCTACACCTCACTGCCGGCTTTTCTGGGCGATACCTTGCTCAAAAATCGGTTAAATATCGTGGTCACCGGCACTCATGGAAAGACGACCACCTCCGCTTTGGCGGCTGCGCTGCTTCGGGCCAGCGGCAGAAATCCGGGGTATTTTATTGGAGGCATTCCCCTCGATCTTCCCGGTGGCGCCACCTGTGGCGATCCCGCTGATCCCTTTGTGATCGAAGGAGACGAATATGATTCCGCGTTTTTTGATAAGCGCAGCAAGTTCATCCATTATCGACCAAACCTGTTAATCATCAACAACCTGGAATTTGATCACGGCGATATATTTCGCGATTTGGCCGATGTGCAGCGCAGTTTCGACCACCTCCTGCGGTTGGTTCCCGGAGATGGTTTTGTGCTGGCCAATGGCGACGACCCCAACCTCAAAAATCTCGTGCCGGTTTCCTGGACGAACACTTTTTTCGTGGGTGAAGGCCCTGAAAATGATCTTCGCATCGTCGATTATGGTTCCGAGGGCGAAGAAACTATTTTTTCGCTGAAATGGAAGGGCCGCCTGTGGGGCAGGGTGTCGTGGAAGCTGCATGGGAGGTTCAATGCCCGCAACGCCGCAATGGCAGCACTTGCCGCCGCGTTGGCCATCCATCCCGAAGATCCCACACGTTTGGCTTTGAGTCCGTTTGCTGCTATGCGCGGGGTCAAACGCCGACAGGAAATCCTGCACGAATCGGAGGACCTTGTGGTAATCGAGGATTTCGGGCACCACCCGACGGCCATCTCCGGGACACTCGAAGCCCTCGCTGGTCGCTACCCCGGATATCGCTTGGCAGCGTGTTTTGAAGCCCGTAGCAACACCGCTCGTTCGTCGGTTTTTCAGGAGGAATTTTGCCAGGCTCTTGGGTTGGCCCAGAGTGTTTTTGTCGGGCCGGTGCATCGTGCCTCGAAAATGTCTGCCGAATTGGCTCTCGATACCGCAAAATTGGGGATTGAATTGCGGCAAAAAGGCGTTGAAGCGACCGCTTTTGAGGATAATTCGAAGTTGCTCGATGCCGCCCGCGACCTCTGCGGAAGGGTGGGGCGGGCAAAATTGGCGCTCTGCTTTTTCTCCAACGGCTCCTTCGATGGAGTGATGAAATCCCTCGTCAACGATTTGCAAAAAGTGAAATCGACGTGAAATGAAGGAAAAACCGGATATCAAAGCGCCTCCCGGTTTCGTGAAATTGATTGATGGTTTCATGGGCTATTGTGAGTTGGAAAAGGATTACTCCATCAACACAAACGATGGCTATGAGCGAGATCTGGCCCATTTTGCCTTCTTTCTGGATCGCTTGAAACTGACAGGCTGGTCCGACGTTCAGGCCGAGCATGTGGCCCTTTGGATCAACAGCCTGAGCGCCAAGGGGTTTGCCGTTGCCAGTTTGGCCCGAAAGCTGTCCGCTCTCAAAATGTTCGCCCGCTTTACGTTAAAGGAAGGGGAGTGCGCAGTGGATTTTACCCTGCTACAGGATTCCCCGAAAGCTGCCCGAAAGCTGCCGGATACTCTGACCAAACAGGAAGTCGAGCGACTCTTGGCGGTTCCCGACCTCGCTTCCCCGCAGGGCGCGCGGGATCGGGCGATCATGGAGCTTGCCTACAGCAGCGGTCTGCGGGTTTCGGAAATCTGCGCGCTTGCTTTGCAGGATGTCGATCTGGAAAACGGCTTTGTGCGTGTCCATTCGGGAAAAGGAATGAAGTCCCGCGTGGTGCCCCTAGGAGGCGCGGCGGTGGAGGCAGTGGATGTTTATATTGAGTCGGCGCGGCCACGTTTGGTCAAACCCCACACCGGGAGCGCGCTTTTTTTGAGCAACCGAGGCAATGCCATTTCACGCAAAACGGTTTGGTATTGGATTCGGCGGTGGGCGGTCAAAGCGGGCCTCCCAAATCTGGTAAAACCCCATGCGTTGCGGCATTCATTTGCCACCCATTTACTCGAGGGCGGGGCCGATTTGCGGGCCATTCAGGTCATGTTGGGGCATTCAGATATCGCAACCACGCAGATTTATACCGCAGTCGAGAAGGAGCGTTTATGGACTCAGCACGCCCGCTTCCATCCGAGAAATCAATGAAGTATTTCTAATGATCGCGTCGACGGCTCAAAAGGCCCATAGTCATGACGACGCAGACGGATACGGCCAGAATTATGCCCGAGAGGATGGCGGCGTGGAACATTTCACCGGCTTCCACGGAAAAGAAGATGGCAATGGGGGCGGTTTGGGTTTTGCCGGGAATATTGCCCGCGATCATGAGGGTGGCTCCGAATTCACCCAAAGCCCTCATGAAACAGAGCACGAGGCCCGCCGTCACCCCGGCCCAACTGAGGGGAATCATCACCTGCCAGAGGATTCGCCATTCGCTGAAACCAAAAATGCGAGCCGCATCAATGAGGGCGGGGTCGATCTGCATAAAAGACGCCCGAATGGTTTGATACATGAGGGGGAAGGAAACGACGGTCGCGGCCAGCACCGCTGCGGGCCAGGAAAACACGATGTTCAAGCCAATAGCTTCCAATGCGCCCCCCAAAGGCGATTGCCTGCCGAAAATTAACAGCAGGCCGAGACCGACAACGGTGGGCGGCAAGGCGAGGGGAAACATCAAAATCCCATCCAGAATCTCGAAACTCCGACTCCGGAAACTCAGCCGCCAACGAGCCGCCAACACGCCCAAAACAAATACAATGAGTGTGGCGGCAACCGCAGTTTTAAGAGAAATCCAAAGGGGAGACAAATCCATGAGTTTTACAGGGTTGCTTATCCCTTAATCAGCGGATTCAGTTTTTCACAATACCAAATCCGTGAGATTGGAAAATTACCTGGGCTTCATCGGTGGAAAGATAGTTTAGAAAACGGGCCGCTTTTTCCTTGTTTTGGGTTGTTGCCACAATACCGCCGGAATACCGGATGGGGGAGTGTATTTCGGCGGGAATTTCGAGCGCCGATGAATCGAGACCGGTTCGAATCGCATCGCTTTTGTAGATGATTCCTGCGTCCACCTGACCGGTTTCCACATAGGAGAGCACCTGCAAGGCGTCCTTGGCATAGATCAATTTCGGCTTCAGCTTCTCCCATAATCCGAGATTTTCCAGCGCCTCTTTGGCATATTGGCCAACCGGCGCGCTGTAGACCTCGCCAATGGCTATTCTGCGCATTTCAGGGAGCGCCAGTTGATTGAAATCGGAGATTTTTTCGGAATCTGGAGGAGTGACCACCATGAGCCGGTTTGTCAGAAGTATACGGTGGGAATCCGGAAGTATTTGGCCGAAGTTTATCAGAACCGTTATTTCATCTTCCGCCGCCGAGAGGAGAACATCCACGGGTGCGCCGTTTATAATCTGTCTGGACAAAGAACCGGTGCCGCCGAAGTTGAAAATCAGACCGCTTTCCGGAAAGGATTTCTCATAACTTTGAGCGACGATTTTGAGTGGTTCGCGCAGACTGGAAGCGGCCGAAATGGTCAATTCATCCCGCTCGGCGCAACCCCCTGAAAACAAGGCCAACAACACCAGTAAACAAGATGTCAGTAAGGAATTGTGTGAGCTTGGGCGTGACAACGGTTTTTATTTTACGCTGGTGTCAAATATTAAAAAGGAGCTGGTATTTTCAAAGTCCGAGTATTGCACTCTGAATTTTTTTGGAACTCCGGCGCCGGAATTCCTGCCGAGGGGCTGTTCCGAATTAACTTTGAAATCAGGCTGCCGTGGCGGTGGCGAAGTTCATTTTTCTCACTCTCAGGTAGGCCAGACCGGCAAGACCCAGAATAAGTATAATCATGCCCCATTCAGTAAGTGTTGGCACTACATTTGTGGGGCTGACGGTGACGGATACATTATCCAAAGTACCGTCCGCTGAAGGAGCGCTTGTCGTAACATCGGTGAAAATAATGGTTGATGAAGCGCTATCCGCAGTAAATGTAAAGGTATAGGGATCAAAGACAGTTGGGTTTGAACCGGTATCCTGAATCAGCTGCTTGGCAAGAACCTGTGCGTTTCCCGTTACCTCGACTTCTACTTTGGCTACTTCGGCAAACCCGAATGTGCCATAGTCAAAATCCAACTGATAAATAAAACCAGGACTGGTCGTGAAAGTTTGAGATAGAGTGTTGTTGTGGCCCAAAGAATCCCCTGCATTGAAAACTGCGGCATTGGTTCCGTCGGTGGCGCCACGAGTATCAATGCCGGAAATCGTGCCAAAAGGACCACCCCCACTGATGTCCACGACCCAATCATCTATGACATGCACACCACCCGCGCCTATGGTGAAATTCTCGAAACTGCCGTTGGTGATCAGATTTTGGCCCTGCGCTTGCACCAGCAAGATGCCTTGGGAGCCGATAAAAGTGACCAAGAATAAATATCGAAACGAGCTTTTCATAACTGAAAATGATCTATATTTTAAGAACGCGGAGATGTCAAGCAAAGTGGGGAGCGGGTGGAGTCTTTGGTAATTTTATGGCCAAAACTTGGAAAATCATTTTAGTTGATTGTTTATTTGACTGCGGATTACAGGGATAGGCATAGATTTAGATAAATATGGGATATCAAAACGACAGGGAAATAATCGACTTTATTCAGTGGCTGCCGAAGACGGAGACCCACCTGCATATCGAAGGGGCGGTGCCGTTTCATCTGTTGCAGGAACTTGACCCCGATCGGTATAAATCGCCCCCTGCCGGGTGGGGTCTGGATTTCAAGTTTGCCACCTTCAAGGAGTTCGAGGACGAGCTTCTCGGGATGGTCAACCATTGGTATATATCGCCCGAGCGGTATCATATTGCGGCCAAGGAAATTTTCGCATCCCTAGTCGAGCAAAATGTGAAATACCTCGAACTCAGCTTTCACGCGGGCATGATCGAGCTTCACGATTTAGATGGGCCGGAGGTGGTGGCGGCGATCAAGAGCGCGGCCCCGGAGGGACTCGAAGTCCGCGTTTTCATGGGCATGCTGCGTAACCACTACAATGAGAAAATGGCGCCCATTCTGGACGATTGCCCGAATTGGGAGGGTCTTGACGGGATTGATCTGCACGGGCCCGAAATCATGCCCCTTTTGCCCTGGAAAGAGCGTCTCTGGAAGGCTGCCCGCGATACGGGATTGGAAACCAAGGCCCACGCGGGGGAATTCGGCGGCCCCGAATATGTGCGCGACGCAATCGAACTGCTACGGGTTCAAAGGGTCCAGCATGGTATCCGGGCCATCGAGGATCCCGATGTAGTGCAGATGGTTATCGATAGGGATGTAACTTTCGACACCTGCCCGATCAGCAATGTTAAACTCGGGGTAGTCGATACGATGGCAGATCATCCGATTCGGCAGTTGTTCGATGAGGGCGTCCGCTGCACGATCAGCACGGACGACCCGCTGTCGTTTGGCAATCGCCTTATCGATGAGTATGAGGCTTTGTCCGTGGATGTATTTACGAAAGTGGAACTGGCAAAAATCGCCCGAAATGGGTTCGAGGTAGCGCTTATGTCAGAGGAGGACAAGGCGCCTTTTCTGTCCCAAATCGATTCCTTTATCGGGGAGCAATAGTTGCCGATTATCGGTATGACGGAGGGAGAAGAAATAACCGTGGAGGCGCCCCCGGGTGTCGAACGGGAGCGCGCCGACAAAGTGCTGCATCGTCTCTACCCGGAATACAGTCGGTCGCGTTTGCAGACGCTGTTTGCCAAGGGTTTGGTCTGGATGGATGACGAGGCCATCGGGAAAAATCGGAAAATTTCCAAGGGGGCGAAAATTACCTTCACGCTGCCGCCGGAAATCCCCACCGAATTGATACCGGCGGAAATACCGTTGACCATTCTTTACGAAGACGAGCATTTGGTGGCCATCAACAAGGCATCGGGCATGGTGACTCACCCCGGAAACGCCACCGGCGATGACACTTTGGTCCATGCCTTGCTTCATTATTGCGGAGTCGAAAATTTGAGCAGCATCGGCGGCTCGCTAAGGCCGGGGATAGTTCATCGGCTCGACAAGGAGACGAGCGGCGCGATGGTGGCTGCCAAAAGCGATGTCGCCTACATGGGAATGAGTCGGATTTTCGCCGAGCGGAAGATTGATAAGGAATATGTCGCTGTTGTGGTCGGCAAACCGCGTGCGCAGAGCGGAAGTATTGACGAACCGATAGGGCGCCACCCGGTCCACCGTGTAAAAATGGCGGTTAATCCACGGGGGCGACCGGCGCTCACCGATTGGAAAATCATGGAGACCTTTGGGGGGAAATTTTCGTTGTTACGACTGAAAATCCATACCGGGCGCACACATCAAATACGTGTTCATTTGGCGCATTTGGGGCATCCGGTAGCAGGGGATTCGGTCTATGGTGGCAAATCTTCCCCCTCCGCCCCAAATGATGCCGCCCGCACTATGCTCCATGCCCGGCGGCTCAGTTTTCTGCATCCGGTAACCGATCAACCGATCAAAATCGAGGCTGAACTGCCGGAGGATTTCTCAACCTTTCTGGGACGGCTCCGAGAAAAATTCAGCCGCTAGACCGAACCGGAGGTTGTAGAACGTGTGTAAAAAACTGTCCCTCTGGGCGACTCTTGCCAAGGTCGATAAAGTCAACAATGCAACCGGAAAAATATCGGCTCGTGTGGGGGGAAGTCCGGGCAGGGAGCAACGCTCCTCGATTGTCATGGCAGAAATTTTGCTGAACAGTTTTTCGATATCGGCAACGTCCAAACGATTCGGAGTATTTTCCTGTTTCAACGCCTTTTCCCTAGCAAGCATGGATCGGGTGTAGGAAAACGCCCCGCCGGAACCAACCAAGGGGACTTCGCCATTTGCGAACTGAAAACCGCTTTCGATGATTCGCTTTCGCACCGTTTGTGTAATTTGGTGTATTTCTGAGTCCACCATCGGTTTTCGGGCGTTTTCGACATGCAATTCCATCAGCCTGACTGCACCGAGCTTCAGACTTATCGCCTGTATTGGGAAACCCTCCGAGAAATCGATGAACTCAAGGCTGCCGCCGCCAAGATCGACCATTTGAAATCTTTCCAGACCGCTAAGGAAGGGATCCTGAGCCGCCCCAAGAGCTATGTAGCGCGCTTCTTCGATATCGCTCAAAATTCGTAAATTGAGACCTGTTTTTGCAAAAACTGCCTCGGCGAACTCCATTTTGTTGCCCGCATCCCTCACTGCACTGGTGGCCGTAATAATAATTCTGCTCGGATGATAGAGCGAAGCCTTCTGGGTCAAAATTTTCACCGCCGCCGCCCCTTCAGCGATGCCTTTTTCTCCCAATTGTGGAATGTCGCTGCCAATTCCTGCGCTGATTCGGGTATCCAGGGACCTTTGTTCGAGAGTCACCAATCCGCCATCATCGCCCCGTTCCGCCACGAGCAGTTTGATGGTGTTGCTGCCGACATCAATGATGGCAAATCTGGGATTTCCCGAATCCATTTGGCCAATTCTCATAATTTTAAAGAGTGAAACCGGATTTGGCTATGAGGACTACAAATTCACCTTTGAGACTCTTGGCCAGGACCTGTTTTTGCACCTCCTCCGCTGGACCCGTGTGAAAGGATTCGTGAATTTTTGTCATTTCACGGGCCACACAAATCGTCCGCTCCGGTCCCATAACCTCGATCAAATCATCCAGAAATTTGGTTATGCGGTGAGTCGATTCAAAAAGGACGAGGGTGTATTCGAAGTCCTTGTAGCGCTCGAAAAACCGTTTACGGGCGGATTTTTTGGGGGGAAGAAATCCGGTGAACAAATACCCGTCGCTGGGTAAGCCCGATGCGCAGAGAGCTGCCGGGACAGCCGAGGGCCCCGGAATTGGCGTCACCGTCAAGCCGCGTTTTCGACATTCCCGAACCACCCGAAACCCCGGATCACTGATGGCCGGGGTGCCCGCATCGGATACCAAGCCGACGATTTGACCGGCTTCGAGGAGGTCCGCAATTTGACCGGCGCGGCTGGCTTCGTTAAAATTATGGAGGGCGGTTGTTTTTACCGAGATTCCGAGGTGCGAAAGAAGCCGCCGGGTTTTTCGGGTATCCTCGCAGGCCAGCAAATGGCAATTGGCGAGAATCTTGCGGGCTCTTTCCGAAATATCGCCGAGATTGCCAATGGGAGTGGCTACCAGATAGAGGCAGCCAGGAATTGGCTCCTGGTTTTGGCTATCGGATTTCCGCCTGGAAATCTGCTTGGGCACCGGAGCTGAGATGTGTCGGCAACTAGCGCCCTAAACCGGGAACCTGGCCTTCCCAGTCAGCCGGTTGCGACCAGGGGACGGGGGTCGAGTTTGGATCTGTTTCGCAGCCGGAAAAAAGCAGCAGCGGGCCGATGACCAGCAGCGATATGGAAATAAGTTTGGTGATGTTTTTTTTCATGGTTCGGTTTCCTATTGAACGGTAAATGAGATTTGTTGACCTTTGGTTGGTTGAAAGGAGATGGCGCTACCGGGGAGAATATGTCCGATACTGAATTGCGGTTCAACCTTAGAAATTTCTACCTGCGCCAGTTGCCCCGATTCACTTTCCATCCGCAATCGCATGGATTTATGGGCTCCGTTTTCGCTTCCGAGGCTTATTGCCAGCACAGAATTATCGGGGCTAACACTGAGAATATGGCCCCGCATCTGGGTTCCCTTTGCCATCGGGTGTGATGTTATGATATTCTCGGCCACGGGACCAACCAAACGGTTTTGATAGGCCAGCAAATCCGCCTTTAGTTGAAGCACTTCATCTTGCAGCGCGTCGATTTCTGCCATGTTGGCCCGACTGTTGGATTGCTCCAAAAGCTCGTGCGGATTGGTTTTCAATGCCACCAACTCGCGTTTGAGTTCTCCGATTTCGCTATCTCGGATTCTCGATTGAATCTGAATTTCCTCCATTTTTCCTGTCAGAGATGAAATTTCTTTTCTGGCCAGCAGATTTTCCTGAAATAAAGCGCCCGCCTTTACTTTCGCCGAATCCAGTTCGGCAACAAGGTTTTCGATTTTATTGGTGAGGGTAGCATTGGATTGAAGAATTTTATCCCTATCGTCGCTCATGGCCTGGACCGCCTCGCGGGAGACTGCCAGTTCACTTTCAAGGTTCCTATTTGTTTTCCACATAAACCCCGAAAGGAGGGCAAAAGTTACCGCTGCGCAAATGGCGGCAAAACTCATGCGGTTGTTATTTGAAGGCGCCACGGTGACTGGATCGGGGTTTGTGTTTTCAGTTAATGGGAATTGCTGTCGGCATCAAACCCATAACCATTTTCAAAGATAATGTCTTCCGCCGATTTATAGATTCCGCTGGATGGATTGGCGGCGGAGTGTTCGAGAAGTTTAAAAATTAATTCGGTATCCTCTTGGCGGGAGAGTGATTTGGCCAGTGTTTCCGCTGTGTAGGTCTGATTTGGGTGATTTTGCAGGAATTTCAGGATTAGTTCTTTCAGTTGGAGGAACGAGGCGGCTGCTTTCTTCCCGGCTTCGACTCCCGGCTGGTGATAGGCATTTATGCCGACCAAACTGGCATAATATCCCACCGCTCTCTCGAAGAGGGCGATGAGCATTCCGACGGAGGCGGGATTAACTTCGTCCAGAGTGATAGTGATGGATTCCCTGCCGTTTTCGTGCAGGGCGGCTCTGGTGCCGAGGAAAAAACCGTTCAGGAAATCGCCGGATGTGTTCCCGGGCTCGACCTCCATCGAATCACCATTGCGGTCTTTGAGCACCTCGATGAAGGTGGCAAAGAAATTTGCGACACCGTCTCGCAACTGCTGCACATAGGCGTGCTGGTCGGTTGAGCCCTTGTTTCCGTAAACGGCGATTCCCTGGTTGACGAGATTACCCCGCAAATCCCTTGCCTTGCCGAGCGATTCCATGACCAATTGCTGAAGATATTTGGGGAAAAGCGAAAGCCGGTCTTTGTAGGGCAAAACGACCATGTCCTTTGACCCTTTTCCATCCGTCGCATGATACCACATGAGGGCCAACAGGGCCGCCGGGTTTCGCGCTGTCTGAGGGCGGCGGGTGACCTCATCCATAGCCCTCGCGCCGTCCAAAAATCCATTGATATCGATCCCCTGAAGGGCGGCAGGGAGCAGACCCACGGCGCCGGTTTCGCTGGTTCGCCCACCGACCCAATCCCAGAGGGGAAACCGCTCCAGCCAGCCATTCTCCGTCGCCAAACGGTCGAGATGGCTATCCTCGTCGGTTATGGCGACGGCATGACGCTCGAATTCAAGACTGGCGTTCTGGTAGGCGTTTTTTGCCTCGACCATGCCATTGCGGGTTTCTGGCGTGCTTCCCGATTTCGAGACCACCACCGCCAGGGTTTCATTGAGTTGGTTTCCCAAAGCGCCCAGAATCTGGTCGAAACCATCGGGGTCAGTATTATCGAAAAAGAACATCTTGAGCTTGTCGGATGAAAAATCGCCGAGAGCCTGACCGACAAATTGGGGCCCCAACGCAGAGCCGCCGATGCCGATGAGCAGGACGTTGCGGAAAGGACCACCCTGACCGACGATATTCCCGGCGTGGATATCCTCCGTGAACCGCAGAATTTTTTTCAGGGCGTTTTCAATGGCCTCGCGGATCTCCGGCGAGGGAGCCATTTCTGGATTTCGCAGCCAATAGTGCCCGACCATGCGGTTTTCGTCGGGATTTGCGATGGCACCCGATTCCAGCGCTTCCATCTCGCGAAAGGCCGTGACCATGCGCTCCTCCATCAATTGGAAAAACGAATCAGGGAAGTTCATTTTACTGATGTCCAGTGAGAATCCCAATTCCGGGTCGTGAAAATGGTGCTTTTTATATTTTTCCCAAGGCATATCGAGTAACATAGGTTGGGCCGGAAATCGGTCGTTTTCAGAGATTTGCGTCGGTGACCGCACCCAAAGAGGCGGAATTTACCAATTTGGCATATTTGGCGAGGACGCCGCGCCGGACCTTGGGGGATCGGGGAATCCATGCCTTCATTCTATGCTGTAATTCGTCCTCGGACAGGTGCAAGTTAAGCTCGTTGGCAACCGCATCAATGGTGATGGTATCACCGTCTCGAATGATGGCGATGGGGCCACCGACAAAGGCTTCAGGCGTGACGTGGCCGACGACAAAACCGTGACTGCCACCCGAGAAACGGCCATCTGTGATGAGCGCGACGACATCTCCGAGACCACGACCCATGAGCGATGAGGTGGGGGCGAGCATCTCCCTCATGCCGGGGCCGCCCTTGGGACCTTCGTAGTGAATGACGACGACATGGCCCGCTTTCACGGTGCCGTCGAGGATGGCTGCGCGGGCCGCCTCCTCGGATTCGAAGGTGATCGCTTTTCCTGTGAAACTGAGGCCCTCCTTGCCGGAAATTTTGGCCACGGCCCCGTCGGGAGCGAGATTTCCATAGAGGATTCGCAGGTGGCTGTCGGGTTTTAATGGTTTATCAAAAGGGTAAACGACATCCTGATCCTCTGAATAGGGGCCGACGTTTTCCAGATTTTCCCGAACCGTTTTTCCGGTCGCTGTGAGGCAGTCGCCGTGGAGCAGACCGTGGTCGAGGAGGGTCTTCATTAACGGCTGCAAGCCCCCGATTCGCACGAGATGAACCATATTGTATTTTCCGCTTGGTTTGAGGTCGGCGAGGACGGGAACATTTTTGCCGATGCGGGTAAAATCATCGATGCTCAGGGGCACCTCGGCCGCATCGGCGATTGCCAGTAAATGCAGCACCGAGTTGGTTGAGCCGCCCAGGGCGATAACCACCGTGATGGCGTTCTCGAAGGCCTCCCGAGTCAAAATATCGCGGGGGAGGATGCCCTTGTTGACCAAATTGACGACTGCCTTTCCCGCCTCGACGCATTCCACGCGTTTATCTTTGGAAACGGCGGTGCGGGCGGAGCTGTCCGGCAGGCTCATGCCGAGCGCCTCGATGGCCGAAGCCATTGTGTTGGCGGTGTACATGCCCCCGCAGGCACCGGGACCGGGGACGCTGCAGGATTCGATTTGCTTCAACTCGGCATCGTCGATTTTGTTGCTGGCGCGCTGGCCCACCGCTTCGAAAACGGAAACGATATCGACGGGTTTTTCTTTGTGGATGCCGGGTAATATAGTCCCCCCGTAAACAAAAATACCTGGGCGGTTCATGCGGGCGAGGGCCATCAGGCAGGCGGGCATGTTTTTATCGCAACCGCCGATGGCGACCACCCCGTCAAACCCTTCACCGCCAGCCACGGTTTCGATGGAGTCGGCGATCACCTCGCGGGAAACGAGCGAATAGCGCATCCCCGAAGTGCCCATTGAAATTCCGTCCGATACCGTGATGGTTCCGAAAATTATGGATTTCCCTCCTGCCGAATCGACACCCGACGATGCCTCCCGGGCGAGTTCGTCGATGTGCATGTTACAAGGGGTGATCATGCTCCAAGTGGATGCCACGCCGACGACTGGTTTATTGAAATCATCATCTTCAAAGCCGACGGCCCTGAGCATGGAGCGGTTTCCGGCGCGGCTATAGCCGTCCACAAATTCTGATGAGTAGGCCCTTGGGTCGTGATTATCCTTTTTCACTGGTGTATATATTATCTTGTTTTTGGGTTTTAAAATTGAAAGGCAATCAATGAGTGCTTGCCTGCCAGGCTCAAAAAGGCAAATTTCCTGAGATTGGTCTTTTTCCAACAAACACTGTGCAATGACAAACCTTTTCATCAAATGGCCCTACGTTGAGCGAGAGTCCGGGCGGTAATTACATGGAATTCAATTTACAAAAAATACTAAAAGCGCTCCTTTTTTCGACCTCCGAGCCGTTGTCCATCAAGGATGTTCAGTCGGTAATCGCCCGCTATCATGACAAGTCGGCTCCCTCGGAGAAGGTTGACGCGGGGGCGGATGAATCCCCGGAGACAAAAGTTACCCTCAGCGAGGAAAACGGCCAAGGGCTGATGAAAACCCTCATCGACCAGGTTCCCTCGCTGCTGACTTCGACCCAAATTCGTGACGCCATGGATGCGATTGCAAATGAATTGATCGAGAGGCGGGAGGTTTTTCGGGTGGTTCAGGGGCCGAAGGGATATCGGATAGCGGTGCATCCCGATTATTCCGGTTGGGTGGGGCTTTTTCGCGAAGACCCGCGCCCGCTAAAGCTCAGTCCGGCTTCGATGGAAACCTTGGCCATTTCCGCCTACCGCCAGCCGATCACAAGGGCCGAAATCGAATCGATCCGAGGAGTTTCCTGTGACAGCTCGCTGAACACCTTGCTGGAGCATGAGCTTATTATTGTGACCGGACGTGCCGAACTGCCGGGCCGGCCATTGCAGTACGGCACGACGGATAAATTTCTGGAACTCTGCGGACTTCGCTCGGTGGAGGAATTGCCGGCATCGGATGTTCTCTCACCCAACCAGTTAAGCGAGTGGATCCGAGAAGCTTCCGGGCCCGAACACGAATTACACGATTCCGATATGGGGCTGGCGGAGGATTGATGCTTGATCCTGCATCCCGCATCCCGTATCTCCCTACTATTTGCCATGGACCTTGAAAAACTACGCAGAGAAATCGACGCGATTGATCTTGAAATCATTGATCGGCTCAATGCGCGTGTAAAATTGGCCTGTGAGATTGGCCGGGTAAAAGAGCAGAACGGGCAGGATATATATGTGCCCGCGCGGGAGGAGGAGGTTTTTGCGAAATTGGCCGCTATCAATGAAGGGCCTCTGAACGAGAAGGCTATTCGAGCGATCTACCGCGAGGTGATTTCTGCCGCCACCGCGCTGCAAAAGCCGATAATGGTGGCCTACCTCGGCCCCGAGGCGACTTTCACGCAACAGGCGGCATTGAAAAATTTTGGGGCCAGCGTGAAATACCAGGCCTGTGACGATATCGGCGATGTGTTTACCGTAGTCGAGAGGGGGGACGCCGATTACGGAGTGATTCCAAGGGAAAACTCAACCGAGGGGGCGGTCGAGGAAACCCTCGATATGTTGGTTAAAACCGGGCTTAAAATCATCTCACAAATTTATCTGGAAATATCCCATTGCCTGATTTCGCGGTCGAGTCTGGAAGAGATCCAATCGGTTCACTCGAAGGATAATGCGCTGGGGCAATGTCGCCATTGGCTTGGGCGCAATTTGCCGAAGGCGGAACGGGTGGAAACTGCCAGCACGACATTGGCCGTGCAGCACGCTGGAAATAACCCCGGCGCGGCGGCCATCGCCAGTCGAATTGCGGGCGAACTCTACAATGTGCCCGTGGTGGCGGAGGGAATCCAGGACATCAACGAAAATTTCACCCGTTTTTTTGTCATTTGTAAAAACATTCCTGCCCATCATGAGGGTGGGGGACCTGAAAAAACCTCTTTCGTCTTTTCGATCAGTGATGAACCGGGCGCACTCATCAAGGCCCTTGATCCGTTCAGCAAAAGAGGTTTGAACCTCAGCAAAATCGAGAGCCGACCGAGCAAAACCAAAATTTGGGATTACTTTTTTTTCATCGATGTCCTCGGAAACCAAAAAGACCCTGCCATGATCGAGGCGATCGAGGAGTTGGAGAAATCCTGCTCGATGGTGAAATGGCTGGGCAGTTACCCCGATACCGATGTCTGATCTACAACGCCCTTAGACACCCTCTTAACCTTAATCCTGCCAAGCCCAGGGGTGGAGGCGTTTGGGGTCGGGGTCGGGCGTTTCGGCGTAATAGATTGCCATGCGGAAGGCGTAAAGTCGGTCCTGCGGGGTATTCGGTTTCTTTTTTCGCAATTCATCGAGGAGGGCTTCGGGGGCACGGCCTTTTAGCTCTTCCACCTCCGCGAAACCGAGATCTATGAGATCGCGTACCACTGGAATCTGGATACGCGGTATCTTCATCAAACCCGAATTGAGAGCCTCGTAATCGGTTTTTTTTGGTTTTTTTTCGGAGGATCTCATTTAATCACGCATGTCAAAAAAAGTCTTAAAATACAAATGCGAAAAATCCTGATTTGAGAAAGGTTCTAATCTCATCTTCGTGATTTACTGATTTACGTGACGATTTTCAGCAATAATATCTGCATTTATTTGTGGAATCTTTGGGTTAATTTGGTGTTGCTTGAGGTGGTGGGGCGGGGTAGTGGGTAGGGGTGATTATTAGTTTGAGTTGTAAACGGTTTCGGTTGCTTGTTTTTTTGGCTTTCCTGTTGGTTTCTTCGGGGTTGGTGCATGGCGGGGGGACTTTGGAGAGGATTTCGGCTTCGGAGTTGGAGGGTAAAATCTATGCGTCGTGGCTGGGGCAATGTGTGGGGAATATCTATGGGCTTCCGCATGAGAATATTTATATCGAAAATCCGGGGCTGGACGATTTTCCTCTGGGTTATTATGACCTCAGTCGTTTGGAGAAAAATAACGGCGCATTTTCCGATGACGATACGGATATCGAATACATGTATCTGCTGGCGATGGAAAAATACGGGACGGAGCCGAGTTTTGCCCAATTAGCCGATAGTTGGAAATATCATGTGCGGGGCAAAGTATGGCTGGCCAACCGGGCGGCTTTGGCTGCCATGCATTTCGGCTACACACCGCCTGCAACTGGTTACCGGGCCAACAATCCCCACTGGTTTCAGATCGATCCGCAGTTGATCAACGAAATCTGGGCCGTGACTGCGCCTGGTATGGTTGGGTATTCGGCTGACAAATCCGCCTGGGCAGCCCGTATCATGGATGACTATTGGGGAATCGAGCCGACCGTGGCTTATGCGGCCATGTATTCGGCGGCTTTTTTTGAAACCGATATCGATGGGCTTATTCGGGCCGCAAAGGAGTCGCTTGATGCCGACAGCCGGTTTTTCAACACCATCGAGGAGGTCGAAGCCCTGCACCGGGATCACCCGTTTGACTGGAAAGCCGCCCGCCGGAAACTGGCGCTAAGATATTACCGTGAGGAACCGCCCGACACTCGCACTATCTGGAACGCCAATCTGAACGGCGCGCTGGGTTTTCTGGCCTTGCTTTATGGGGGCGGTGATTTTCAACTAACGCTCGACCTGGCCTGTTCGATGGGGATGGATGCCGATAACCAGGCGGCTACCTTGGCTGGATTGCTCGGGCTGATGCTGGGTGTAGACGGGATTCCCGGGGATTTGCTTTACCCGTTAGGAGATCGACATTGGGCGGAGCCCTTGAACGATATTTACAAAAATGTCAGCCGCCATGACATGCCCGATGTCGGTCTGAAGGATCTGGCGCATCGGACGTTAGCCCAAGCAGAAAAAATCATCCTGCAAACGGGGGGCGAGAAGTGGGTAGAGGATGGCAGAACCTATTATCGGATCAATACCGGAGCTAAATTCACCGCGCCGTTGGAGTTGCCTGCGGGGCCACCGTTATTTATTGAGGCGGGGAAGAGTTTTCGTTTTCCGATACCGGTTTCGGGAGGTAAAACACCGTATCGTTGGGGAATCCGGGGAGGGACCATACCATCGGGGGCTGCGTTCAGGAACGGCGTTATTGAGGGAAATGTGGCGGAACCGGGCTTGTATAAACTTCGGGTCGAGGTGAAAAATGGCGATGAAAAAGCCGATCGCGAATACCGTTTGCTCATTCGCGGAAAAAATCTGGTCCCCAAAGCGGTTCGAGTATTGGGCGGTGTTAAAAAAACCAATACGGCGGTGCGCGATGCCATGTGGCTGTCGGTTCCCAAGTCCTTTTATGCCGATAATTTGGAAGAAATCATTCGCGACGGCAAAACGCTTGGCCCTGGCTCGACCTTTTACAGCATTCGCGATGAAGTGACCCGCCAATGGGATCATTATGGCTATGAATGGAGTCGTGAGCAAAGGATCGGGCTGATCGCGCTCCATACCGGCACGGTGGAGGAAAACGGCGGTTGGTTCAAGACCCTCAATGCCGAATATCGTGATATGGAAGGTCGCTGGCAGCCGGTAGAAAACCAGGTTTTAAGCCCGGAACTCCCCGAGGAATTACCGGAGGGCGTCAATCCCTACAACAAGCCGCATTTCGTGGAATACCTGCTGGCTTTCGACGCCGTTCAAACCAAGGCAGTCCGCATCATCGGAGAGGCCGGAAGCGCGAAGCATTGGAAAAGTAAAAAAATCCCCTTCACCTCGATAACGGAATTAAGCATCCACGGGCCCCTCCCCGGTTTTGAGAATATGTAGTGATACAGACCGACTTGCTGTGTCCCCACGAAGCTTTTTATTGCTCATAATCAGGTTGCGCTCTCTGTTATTATTAGAGGAATAATCTTGACAAAACCGTTTCTACGTTTTCTGTAATATTCATATTAACTGGCATTGGGAATCGGTAACTTGGATCGAAGTATTTAGTGGAATGTTGTAATTTTCAACGATCATGGATGTTTAACAGGAAAATTTTTTTATATAGGAAGTGGGCAATAATTATGTGGCGAGCATTAAGGAGATGGGGTATTATATTAGGTATTTTCAGCACAATTGGGGTCTACGGGGCCTCGGTTGATGTAGTTGCGCCATCGGCATTTTCCGGGGTTCAATTTTGCAACGATCTTTCCTCTCCAGGTCCCGGTTGCCAAGCCAGACCCTTTGACACGGCGGGAAATCTGGCCTTCCTCGGTACTGTAGTAGCGAAGGATATTTTTGGAGGAGGATCAAGCGCGGTCCATCAGATAGCACACATCAATGACGGAAATTACGGCAACGGGGCGAGTTGGATTGGAGCCAGCGCAAATAGTTGGATCAAGATAGATTTAGGTCAAGCATTATTGATAGACAGAGTCAAATTTGGACGTGATAGATTAGGGCTCTTCGACGACCGCGATCCCGGAAACTTTACGGTAGAGGTGGCACTTACCGACGGCGTTTTTGCCGATGGAAATGACACCGACGATTCCACCGAATATGTGCTGGCTTTGGATTCGACGACAGCCGCAGGTGGCTTCACCGGAACGATTAGCGGCGCAGACACTATTCAAGCTAGTTTTGATTCGGTTTCAGCGCGGTATGTCAAGATCACTTTTGCTGTGGGCGGAGCCGCGATTGACGAGGTTGAAGTTTTACCAGCCGCTGTTGTTCCGACACTCACCGAATGGGGAATTATCTTACTGATTCTAGGTCTGGCTGTAGCAGCGGTATTCCAAGTCAAAAAACTCCGCCTTTCCGAATTCGGCGTTTAGTCCCGAGGGATCCAGGTGGCCCAGCACTGGAAAAGCAAAAAAATCCCCTTCACCTCGATAACGGAATTAAGCATCCACGGGCCTTTGCCGGGATTTGAGGATTTGAATCAGTAGGTAAGCGGACCGCCAAAGTTAAAAATCTCAACACCACCAATCCAAGGCCGAAATGGGTGACCTTGAAGGCGACGATTTGAACCGTCAGGCTGGCGAGAATCTTTTTCATCCTCGACCCGGCAACCCGTTTGAGGGCCGAAGTCACTTTACCAAGTCCGTAAAGAAACAGGGCGCGGCCGCCACAGACGCCCGTGACCAACCCAAACCAGAAAATTGACTCTACTGAAATATCCGAATTCATCGGTCAACCTTTATCGACACCTTTCGGAGCAACTTTTAAATTGAATTGTCAGGCGGCAATTGTGCAGGTACTGTGCGCAGTCGCAGTCGATTGATTTTTATTAACCCGATCAGAGAACTGAAGGAGTTGGGCATTATGATGACTGAGCTTTTGCACCCACGATCAAAAGCCAAAATATAATCGGCAATTCTCCCACCTCAAGAAGAGTGAGGAGCGGAGAAATAGTAGCCTGGTATTGCGGCAAGACCAAGAACATAAAACTACTCAGCAAATAGGCGAAGCCTGCAATTATGAGTAAGACACCCAGAATCTTGGGAATGAAGCGAGATTTATATACGAGAAGCCCAAAGGGGAAAAGCCAGAGCCCCCAAAATACCTGGATTACCTGTATCCCATGGCTTTCCAAACGGAGAAAAAAATATGCCAGGGAATCCAACTGAGATTTGTCGAATACCGACAAAAAGTCAGCGCCACTCAAGATTATCAAAGCGGCTATATTATTGAGCGAGTTAAGAAATCCTGTAGAGACAGAGACCACGACCAATGTCACCATAAGCAACGCTTGTTTATGACTTATCTCTTTGAGTAAACGGTATAAAACCAAAACCAGGAATATAAAGACGACCTGAGAAATGAAACCAGTAAGAATACCGAATCGAAATAGAAGTTCAGAAGACGTAATATTGTTGGCAGTAGCTGCGGCATCTCCAGACACTATAAGAGTGGATGGGACATAGATAAGGCTGAAAACGCCGGCTATTGCCAGTAATAGATATAGCCACCCTGCGATTCTTGCTGTTTTCTTCGTCGAACTCATGTCCTCTATCCTTTCGATTACTTTCGTTTGAGATGCGGCCATTCGCTTCAATTTGTCCAACTGTAAACTAAGACCTCACGCGGATATATCTCATGCAGCCTGAATATATGTAAGCTGCAAATATACCGCGACTAATTGGTAAATTAATCATGCAACTGTTTATTTCAAGAATTTTCGTAATTGTTTGGCTGATGATGGTAATGTAAATAGGGTCGAACGCTTTCGTATGGCTGATTCGGGAACCATGCTGGGGTGCTTCATGGGAGTTGCGATTGACGAGGTTGAAGTTTTTCCAGCCGCTGTTGTTCCGACACTCACCGAATGGGGAATTATCTTACTGATTCTAGGTTTGGCTGTAGCAGCGGTATTCCAAGTCAAAAAACTCCGCCTTTCCGAATCCGGCGTTTAGTCCAGAGGGATCCAGGTGGCCCAGCACTGGAATAGCAAAAAAATCCCCTTCACCTCGATTACGGAGTTGAGCATACACGGGCTCCTGCCGGGTTTTGAGAACCTGAATTAATAGGTTGAATATAAAGGGAAGTCCGAACCGTAGTAAGGGCAGTGCTCTAATTAGGATCGGTAAAATCTATTTCAGGCTGTTCGCTTTTTGAAACTGCTCTTTGCGCCCTTTTAACTCCTTCGATTCCCATGCCTAGCGTTGGTGGCAACTCAAATTGCAAACCTGAAAATAAATCCTGAATTGTTCTTATCTGGTAACGCGGAATTTTTTGGCTTTGAAACAAATGTGAAGTGAAAAATCCCATTTTGTTCGCCTCTATGGACATTTTCGCTGTTGGCTTTTCTAAGGTGATAAAAAATCCAAGAGCGGCCTTTTCACGTTCGATGACATGTCCGAAGTCCCTGATCGCACTCAAAGTTATTTTCCCGCTCTTCACCTGAATGACAATTTTTCTGCGGGCGATTTTTTGTTGATCTGTGATTTCAGGGAAACTACCCCGACCGTCGATTCCTTCGTCAGCTCCCTTGCCTTCAAGCGGGTAAACATTCGGAACCAGTGAAACCGCCCATTTTTGAAACTCAAAGCGATCCTGTTGAGCGAGAACGCGTGCGGCGCTTTCTGTTTCTGGAACCCCTTCAATATGATAATCAGTTCCCGAAACAATGGCATACATATCCCGTAGTCGCGCCTGAATTAATGAAACTGCTAAGTGGGTTATATCGATTCCAATCCAATTCCGTTTTAATTTTTGTGCTGATGCGATGGCGGTTCCACATCCGCAGAATGGGTCGAGAACAACATCACCCTCTTTTGACGATGAACTAATTATCCGTTCCAATAAGCCGAGTGGTTTTTGGGTTGGATAGCCAAGTCGTTCGGCGGCGTTGGCTTGAACGGGTCGAACATCGCTCCATATATCGTCAATTGGATTTCCTGATTGTTCGTCTAAGAATCGCTTAAATTGTGGAACTGAACCAGGTTTTTTCTGAACTATAACTCCTTTTTCATAGGATTGTTGCATTCTCTTTTTTGTCCATCTCCATACTCTCGTTACTCCTAAAAACTCATACGTCAAATTTGGTCGGTTCTTATTTGGATTTGTTAGATCAGATAACCTGTATTTCCGCCCATGTTCATCGGAATATTTATAGAATTTTCTAACATATTCCTCGTCATGCGGAAGATACTGTGGATTCCAAATCCATTTATTTGATTTTGAGTATCTAAAAATAATATCGTGATTTTTCGCGAAATTTGTAAAAGCTAGGCTTTTAGCGTTTGTTCTTCGCCAAATAATTTCATTTCGAAAGTTGATTGGTGAAAAAACACAGTCAAGAATCAGCTTCAAATAATGGGATGCTGCGGGATCACAATGTAAATAAAGGCTACCTGTCGGTTTTAGAACTCGGTGTAATTCTTGGAGTCGTGGAGCCATCATGGTCAGATATGCCGTAACATCATTGCGACCTATGGTGTTTACAAATCCTTCCAGGAGAGAACATAATTTCTCATTCTGGCATTCATTGATGAATTCAATGTATGCGCCCTCAGACCATTGCCATGTGTCAGAAAAGGCTTTTATCTGACCCTGTGAAGGTTCCCCGCTTTGCTCCTTGAAAAGGATATTGTAGTCAGCCTTGGAATTGAATGGCGGATCAAGATAAATAAGGTCAACCGATTCGTCAATCAGATGATTTTTGAGGATTCGGAGATTGTCCCCGTAATAAAGAGCATTTTCTGAATCAGGCATGGCTTTTTACTGCCGCTTTGAGGGTATTTTGGAGAAAACCGGTGATGTTCTTCACTTCTCAACCATTTCAAGCAATTCGCTGGCTGTCCAGAAATAATCAGAAACTTCTACCACCCGGCATGGGAAGGATTTGACCAGGAGTATGGTTTCTGGTAGGTGGTTTTTTGGTTTTGAAAACGATTTAATTTTATTGATGGGCTAAATTTTTATTTCTTAATTTATTATGGCAGACAAAGCGGATCGTCGGGAATTTCTTAAAAAGAGTGTTTTGATGGGGCTGGGACCTTTGGCTTTGGCGTCTTTGGCTGGTTGTGGGGGTAAGGATTCGGCGGTGGCGGCTCCGGCTGATGGCAAGCGGCGCAAACTGAGGGCGGCCATGGGCAATGGCGGTTTGCAAAGCACCTGGTGCACTCTGGGCAAGACCACGGCGGAGCTTTGGGGCGAGTTGCTGGATGTCGAGGTGACGTGGTTTGACGGCGCTTTTAACCTGGAAAAACAGCGCAGCGAAATGGAGCGGCTGGCAAATCAGGATTGGGATTTCGTGGCCGTGCAGGCCCAGCAGATCGACGCCCTGGAACCGGCGGTGCGCAAGTTGAAACGCCGCAATATTCCCGTCATCAGCATGGACACCCATCTGGTCGCGCTCGATCGAATGCGGGAGGTCGGCGTGTGGTTACAGATCGAGCCGGATCAGGAATACATGGGGCGCACGAGCACAAAGTATTTGATGGATAAAATCGGCGGGAGAGGAAAAGTCATCCACATCGGCGGGGCGAGCGGGCATTCCGGTGGGCAGGGGCGACGGGCCGGTTTCGAGAAAATTTTGAGCGAATACCCGGATGTCGAGGTGGTCGGCGGCGGGGTGCGTTGGTGTGATTGGGAGAAGGAAAAAGCGAGAGCCACTTTTGCCGCGCTGCTCAACCAAACACAGGAAAAGATCGCGGGAGCTTTTTTTCATAATGATGACATGGCAATCGCGTCGGTGGAAGCCCTCAAGGGCAGTCGACACGAGGGCATGGTGATCACGGCGGTGGATGGGCAGAAAGAGGGCCTGACGGCGGTTATCGATGGACGGATCCACGCCACTACGGTCAATCCGGCCTGCCTGATTCACATGAACACTCTGGTTATCGGGCAATTCATCGCCCGCAACGGTGAAAAAGTGGAGGATTTGCCCCTGCGTGTAGTGACCCCGGGGCCGTTGGTCAGCCTTGAGACGGGCAACGCCGAAGCCATGCTCTACATGGCGGACCCCTCTCGCTGTCTGGTCTGACTTCACCAAATCTTCCTCTCCGTTTTCGTCCTCCTTCCCATCCCGCATCCAGCAACCTGCATTCCTACCACATAAATGCTTCTGACCTGCGAAAATATTTCCAAATCCTATTCGGGGATTGAGGCCCTGCGGGATGTCAGCCTGGAATTGAGAGCGGGTGAAATTCATGGGTTGGTGGGGGCCAATGGGGCGGGCAAAAGCACCTTGATGAAGATCCTCTCGGGGGCGCTTTCGGATTTCGAGGGCAGGATCACTTTTCAGGGCAAACCTATCCGGATGGGGAATCCACACGAGGCTCTGGCCCACGGTATAGCGATGGTTTATCAGGAATTGTCCGGGGTGGGGAAACTGAGTGTGGCGGAAAACCTCTTTCTGGGCCGCCAGTTGAGGGGGAAATTTGGGTTGATCGACTGGAAGGAAATGAATCGGCAAGCCCGCTCGATTTTGGAGACGGTGAACCTCGAACTGGAAGTCACGCGACCGTTGGGCAGTTTCCCGCTTTCCACCCGGCAACTGGTCGAGATCGCCCGCTGCCTCCATGCCGGGAGCCGATTGTTCATCCTCGACGAGCCCACGAGCGCACTTTCTCCGCCCGAAAAGGAGCGACTTTTTCAGCTTTTAAGGAGGCTGAAAGAAGAGGGCCGGGGGATCGTGTTTGTCAGCCACTTTATCGAGGAGATCCTGGAAGCCTGCGACCGTGTGACCATCCTGGTGGATGGGCGGCTGCGCTCGACTCTGCCAACTGCTGGGCTGGATAAGCATGGAGTGATTCACGAAATGCTCGATGGCAAAGACCTCGGGGCGGAGGAGGCGATGGAGGAGGCTCTTTCCCTTCCGCCCAAGGCAGCGGGAGAACCTCTGGTAAAACTGGATTCGTTTTCGTTGAAAGGCGCGTTTCAGGATATTGGGTTGGAAGTTCGCCCCGGCGAGGCTCTGGGGCTTTACGGGTTTGTGGGTGCTGGGCATCAGGAATTGGCCCATTGTGTCTGTGGTTCAATGGACGCCGATGCAGGAGAAATGTGGTGGAAGGGCCAGGCGATCCCATTGCCGACCCCTTCCAAAGCGGTGGAAATGGGAATGGCATTTGTTCCGGCGGAAAGGGCCACGGCGTTGGTCTCGAAGGCGGAAAATTACAAAAATATCACCCTGGCGCATCTCGATACGGCGGTCGGCAGATGGGTGACGCCCTCGAAGGAAATTGCCGTGGCCGCGCCCTGCCTCGAAAAAGTCGGCTGCAACCCGCCGGACCCCCGCGTGCAAACGGGTGAGCTTTCCGGGGGCAATCAGCAAAAAGTGGTCCTAGGAAAATGGCTTCTCGGTGAGGTGCAACTGCTGGTTTTGGAGGAACCGACCCGAGGGATGGACGTGGGGGCCAAAAAAGAAGTCATGGAGTTGGTTCGCGATATGAAGGAGAAGGGCGCGGCGGTTCTCATCACAAGCTGCGAACCGGAGCTGCTGCTGGCCCACGCGGATCGCATCCTCGTCATGCGGCAGGGAAAAATCACGAAGGAGCTTTTTGATTGCTCGGTGGACAAAGCGGAACTGATGCGTCATGCCTGACCTCGGTAAATTACGGTTTACCCCTTTTTATTATGGTTAAATGAAAATGTTTGAACAATTTCCCATTCGAATGAACCTGCGAACCCATGCCCGGGCTCTGGCGCCCCTGGCGACGCTTTTCGCTCTGGTGATTTTCTTTTCGATCTTCACCTCCGGGTTTTTCGACCTTTATACCCTCAATTCGGTCCTCAAACAGGCCTCGACCCGCGCCCTCGTGGCCACCGGGCTGACGTTTGTCCTTCTCTGTTGTGAGATCGATTTATCGGTCGCTCTCGTGGCTACCCTGGCGGGTTGTCAGATGGGGGTGCTCTATAAATGGATGCTCGATACCGGCCCGGCGATTCTATCCGTCACCGGGCCCGATGGCAGTATCACGGTGACCCTTGTAGGGGCGGTTTTGGCATTGCTGCTGCCGGTTTTGACCGGCGTGTTAATTGGTGTGATCAACGGATTGCTGACCGTGTGGTCGCGGCTTCCGAGCTTTATCATCACCCTGGCGATGATGGAGATTGCTCGCGGTCTTGCCAGTTATCTTACCAAGGGCGCTCAATACCCGGACATGCCGGGGGTGCTTCCAGCCTCCGCCAACGAGGGCATTTTGATCGGGGCCGATTTCGAGCTGCCCTACTCGGTATTTGTTGTCGGCACGATCATGCTGGCGGCCCATTTCGTGCTCATTTATACGCGTTTCGGTCGGTATGTTTACATGACGGGCGGCAACCGCGAAGCCGCGCGTCTGGCCGGGGTGCGGACGGGATTTGTGGTGGTGGGCTGCCTCGCAATTTGCGGGATGACGGCAAGTCTCGGGGGCCTCATGAACGCGGGCTGGATCAATAGCGCGGGCATCAATCAAAACCTGAACCTGCTGCTCGAAGCCATCGCCTGTGTGGTGCTGGGTGGGACCAGTCTTTTCGGTGGGGAAGGGGGGATTAAAAACACGTTGATCGGCGTGCTCGCCTTTACCGTGCTTGATGTGGGCCTCGGCTATGTGACGTGGGTGGACGAATTTCTCCGTCGCTCCGTCATGGGCCTGGTCCTGCTCTCGGCCCTTCTCCTGAACGGCCAACTGGCGAAAATCCGCCAGAATTGATGATGGGGCGACGATTTTGGTTACTTTTTTGACCACGGATTTCACGGATAAACACGGATATGTTGTCAGAACCTCTCTCAAATTCGGTTGCTGGGTGATGGTGGTTGGATGTGGTTAGCCGGTCGTTGACGGGGAGTGGGGATTTGCTCAATACTTGTGGGCTATGAAATTTCGGTTCCCTGTTTTTCTGCTTCTGTTTAGTTTGATTTCGTCGTTTGTTCTCGACGCAAAGCCTCGGGCTCGGGATTTGGGCGTTCCTTTTGAGGGGAATCCCGGCCCACTCAATGCCATTACGGATGTTGCGGGTTTGGCGGTCGGCCATACGACGATCATCCGGGGGGAAGGAAAATTACGGGTGGGGGAGGGCCCGGTGCGAACCGGCGTCACTGCCATCCTTCCGCTGGGCAAAAAAACGCTCAACATTCCCGTTTTCGCGGGGATTCATGTGCTCAATGGCAATGGCGAGATGACGGGCGCCGCGTGGGTCGAGGAATCCGGTTTTCTCGAAGGGCCCGTTATGATTACGAACACCCATAGCGTGGGCGCGGTGCATGAGGCGACCATTGCCTGGAGGGTCAGTCAGGATGGCCCCGACGCGACCGGTTACTGGTGGTCGCTCCCCGTCGTGGCTGAAACCTGGGACGGTTATCTCAACGATATTAACGGGTTTCATGTGAAAAAAGAACATGTCTACTCGGCGCTGGAAAATGCCAAGGGCGGCCCGGTGGCGGAGGGAAATGTGGGCGGCGGTACCGGGATGATCTGTTACGAATTTAAGGGTGGAATCGGGACGGCCTCTCGTTTGCTCAAAAAAAGCCAGGGTGGTTATACTGTTGGGGTGCTCATACAGGCCAACTTCGGGCGGCGCGAGGAATTGCTGGTGGCGGGCGTGCCGGTGGGCCGTGAAATCATGGAAAACCTCACCAAATACCGGCCCAATAATGATACACTTCCGCCCGATGACGGCTCGGCAATCGTCGTAATCGCCACCGATGCCCCGTTGCTGCCCCATCAGCTAAAACGATTGGCAAGACGGGCCACCCACGGCCTCGCGCGAACGGGAACCATCACCGGTAATGGTTCGGGGGACATCTTTATCGCCTTCTCGACGGCAACGCCGAAATTTAAGTTAAACGGCGATGTGGGCCCGGCAAAATTTCTCCCCAACGACCAACTCGATCCCCTGTTTGCCGCCACCGTCTATGCGACCGAAGAAGCCGTCATCAACGCCCTCATCGCCGCCCAAACCATGATCGGTCGCGACGAGCACAAAGCCACCGCGCTACCCCATGACCGACTCAAGCAAATACTTCAAAAATATAGACGACTTACGCACTAAGAATAACTTTATCAATGATTATTGGAGCAATTCTAACAAAAATATCCCACCCAAAATCGAGTGCCCACTGTAGTATCTTTTTAAGCGTATTTTTGTTAGGTTTAGTTTTGGCCAATTCTTTTTCAAGAATTTTTTGCTTCTCATCAATTTCATCTAACCTTTTGCTTTCCTTATAATTTTCTTTCAATTCGAGAAAAGCTAAATTTAAACGAAGTTCTATAGCAGAAGAAGAATGTGCTGTTGCTTGTGTGTGCACATTGACAATCTGCGTAGGGCCACTAGCAGATTTTTTAGTTCCTTTTTTACGGACAACTTTTATATCTGTACCGGTAATTTCAACTTCCTCGGCTCCATGATCCAAAAGATCTAATATAACTTTTGCCTTGGATTTCAGGTCGTCGGGCATTTTTCAAGTTATTAGACTCCCGATTTCGGAGGAGATAGGGTGCGACCCGAGCGAATTGATCTGTAATCGATTCCTTTAGAGCTGACTCGGGCAACCACGGCTGTCGATTTAGACTTGGTTGCAATTTGCTTCAAACGACCTGCGTCCTTTGCGTTGGGCATCGCTGTCGTGCCCGAGCGAGTAGATTTGACTTGCACGGACCATACTGTCCCCGACGGGAATTTTGCAACGAGGTCTGCGGCACCTTTGCTAGCGGGTGATACATGAACATTCGCCCCCCCATTACGTAATGCCCGTGCTACCTTTAATTCCTTTGAACGCCCATACTTATATTGATTTTTGGCCATAAAACTGTTCTTTCAAGGTTCAAATTATAATTCCTCTCGTCCGATATTTGATAATGTAGTAGCATTCGAAAACACAGTCAATCAGTTAAATTATTTAGTTATCGCTTTCTGAGAGATTGACGAGAAATCTTTGGGGATTGTTGGTGAAGAGGGCGGAGAGGATCATTAGGGCGGAGATGGCGAGGGAGAATGTGAAGAGTTGGCGGTATTGGCCGAGGTGGTCCTTCGAGAGGCTGAAGAGGAGGGGGCCGAGGGCGCTGCCGAGGACAATTTTTGAGAGCGCGAATCCGCTGATCGCGCCGAGGTGTTTGCGTCCGAAAAATCGGGGCCAGACGATTCCATTGAGGGTGGGGAGGCTGCCCATACTGAGGCCCATGCCGGTCACGATTAACGCGACCCCAAGTTTTGAGGGCATGATGAGCGTCCCTGCCATCGAGGCGCCGAAGCCGATAGTAGTGACGATCAAGACGTATTTGATTTTGGCATGATCGCACGTCCAGCCCGTCAGGAACGTACCGAAAATCCCGACTATCGCCATTTTTGGAAAAAGGTTGAGCACGGCGTTTTTGTCCAAACCGAGTTCCTGGCCAACCGAGACAACATGGAAGGCGTATCCGGTTATAAACATGGTAAAATAGGAACCGATGAGGATAATAATCCAAAACGAGGGGATGCGCTTGGCCTCGGCCAGGGTAAATTCTTTTAGCGTTGGTGGGGCAGCGGTATTTTTTTTGGTTTTGTCGTGGTTTTTGATAGAACCGTCACCGTCCATCAGGAGGCCGCATTCCTCTGGGTTGTCGCGGAAAAACAACCATGCGATGACGCCCATTCCAAAAATGAGAAGCCCCGCCATGAGCCACCAGGCACCTCGCCACCCGAGGGAATTGATGAGCGTGTCGAAAACCTTGGGCGACACAGAAAAGGCCATCGAGACCACGATTCCACTCAAGGCCATAACGATCCCCCTGCGGCGGTCAAACCACTTGCCGATCATGGCCTGGGAGGTCATCATGAGCATTCCCTGACCCAGAAACCGGGCCATGAAAAAACCGAAACCGATCACCACAAAGGGGATTAGCCAAGTCTCGGTGTATCCTATGACAAACCCAAGGGCCGCCGCGATGCGGTCCGAAAAGCTGAGGTAAATCACCACCAGACCCATGCCCCAGGCAGAAAACACCATCGTTTTGCGGATTCCGTGAGAGTCCAGAAACCGTCCGCCCCTGGGTAGCAGAAGCCCGCTCCCCGCGGTCCCCAGAAAGTAGGCCATGCTGAGGCGAACACGATCCAGCCCCAGCTCATCGATCAAAATCTCGGCGAAAACGCTGAAACCCATAGTTTGGCCGGGAATGCTCGCAATGAGGCCGAAAGTAGCCGCGACCATGACCACCCATCCATAGAAAAAAGGCCATTTAGCCGGAGAAAAAGGGAAATCGGGCCGCCAGAAAGATTCAGGTTTTTCGGGGTTTTGTTTTCGGAAAAAATCCATTATGCCAAAGGAGGCATTAAATTGCTGAAACTGGCAATTACGAATTAGGCCTGGACCCAGGGAGTCAGCGTCAATAAATTTTCAACCGCAGATCGCGCAGATGAGCACAGATGAATAAATATTAGGATTTCAGAGCGCTGTATCCGGTTTGGTATAGGTTCTAATTTGTTAGGGCGTTTGTCAGGAGTGGGATGGTTGTTCTTTTTTGTTCTTTTCTTAGTAGGAAGTGGTCGGAGTCGTATTCTTCGTATTGGTGGCTGATATTGTGGGTTTTCAGTTTTTCGTGTAGTTGGCGGGCGCCGAGAAGGAGATTGAATTGGTCTTTTTTTCCGCAATCGATGTAGATTAGCTTTAGTCTTTTGAGGTTTGCTTGTATTTCTGTATTGTCGACCATGTGGACGGGGTCGTGGGTTAACCATTTGTTCCAAATATCGGGGCGGATTTTACCGTTACGGATGTCGAAGGGTAGTTCGAAGCCGAGGGGTTGGCAGTCGGGGTTGGGGGAGTAGCAGGCGGCCATGGCCGTGATGTTGAGGATGCAGTTGAAGTCGTCGTTTTTTGGGATGCTTCGATCCTGAATGCTGTCCACGAATTTTTCGAGGCTGTGGTCGTATTTTTCCATTGCAGTAACGTATTGGGGGACGTCCGTCAGGTAACAGTATTCGAAGGCGCTGTCCCCACTGTGGTCGGCGAAGGCAGAAAAGATGTCCGGGTGCTTGGCGGCGAGTGTGAAGGAGCCGATGCCACCACTGGAACCACCCATGATGGCCCGCATTCCGGTTGTGCGAAAACTTTCGTCCACACAGGGAACGAGTTCTTTGACGATGTAGTCCTCGTAATTGCCGGTTGCTGTGGAGTTGATGTATTGGCTACCGCCATAACGGGTTACGCAGTCAGGCATAACGTAAATGATGGGGGGCATTTGATGCTCAAGGATCAGCTCGTCGATCATCTCGTTAAAGGGTTGTTTGAAAAAAGATCTTTGGAGATAGAATTCGCCGAAACCGGTGAAGCCAGGAATTCCGAAGATAACGGGATAGTGTTTCCCTGAATCGGCGTCATACCCCGGAGGCGTGTAAACCCATAGATCCCGCAAAAAGGGGTCTCCCAATGGGTTGTTTTTCAGAATTTCACTCTGGTGCTTTATGCGTATGACTTTTCCTGAGTTTTTCATATTAGAGAAGAGTATATTTGTTTTCAGATTTTGAAGTGATTGCAGAGTAACGAAGCGCTTTGACGTGTAAATCTGGATTTTGGGTGAATAATGGCGGTTGAGATGCCATAATGACCGTTAAAATGGCGAAAGCGATGCCATTGTGACTTGAAAAATAATAAAATGTGTGAGCATAGGTAAACGATTTTTGAAACCCACCGAGAAGAGCTCCATTCCATTTTGGGCCGAGAAAAGGGCTCGATATTTTGAAGAAACGAGCAATTTTGCTTGAATAACGGCTATTAGCGGAGTATATAGTCCCCCCATGAAAACACCAAAGGCACCGACAGAATGGCTCTGGCCAGGAAAATGATAGAGAGGGAGCGAATTCATGATTGAAAGTAAGAATAATGTAGCGGAGTGCCCAATTTGCGGTTGTGAAACCGTTGAGCCTGGAAAATACCCATTTTGTGTTGAGTATTTCTATCACCGAATAAATTGCCCTCGCTGTGGTCTTTATGGGGCCTATGAAATAGGTTTCAAGTTATTGCAAAATGAAAACTTTTCAGAAATCCAGATTGCCTGTATTTCAGGGTATTTGAGGGAAAACTCGGATACAAAATTTGATGAAAAATTGGTTGAATATGTAAAGAAATTACGGCCTCCATCGGTGCCGGAAAAGGGAGAGAAGTTGCTACGATACTTGGCGCGGAAATATCCCAAAGCCGGTCAAGAGATAGATTTTCAGTCGATTGGCATGGGAAGCCATCAATCTGCGTTTTTTAACGTAAACGACGAGTCTGGCGACGCATTGGAAATGATAGCGACTGCCTGGGCATGTGATCCCGAAGAATTGATTTTCATTGTCGAGAGGTATCTAATTGATAGCCAACAACTTCTTATTCCGTTATCTGAAGATTTATCCGCAATTTGTTATATCAGCCCCGAAGGTTGGACCTACCTCGATGAATTAACCGCAAGAAATGCCGAGAGCGACATTGGCTTCATTGCAATGTGGTTTGCGGAGGAAGTAGGGGATTTGTTTACCCAGGCGATTGGGCCAGCCATAAGCGATGCCGGTTATCGGCCTGAGCGGATCGACAAACTTGAGCACATCAACAAGATTGACGATGAAATCATCGCCATGATTCGGCGGAGTCGGTTCGTAGTGGCCGATTTCACAGGGCAGCGCGGCGGAGTATATTACGAGGCAGGATTCGCCCAGGGTCTAAATATCCCCGTAATCTGGATATGCCGGGAAGATGAAATTGACGATGTTCATTTTGACAACCGGCAATACAATTTCATCCTGTGGGAACCGGATAACCTGCCCGAAGCCAAAAAAGCCCTGCAAAATCGCATAGAGGCAGTCATCGGCCAAGGCCCGCGAGGCAGGGAGTAGTGGGCTGAATTACAGAATTTCTTAAACAAAATCGCGAATCGAATTCATCTGTTCAATTTAGTTAAAGTCGTTCGCTTTTTTCTCCGCGCCAAACCATAAAATGAATTCAATGTGGAAAGACCAGAAACTAGCAGCAGAGTTGGTGTCCCGTTTGTTGGATGCAAGAATGGATGGTGGTGGTTTTCCAGTAGATTTTAGGACAAATCATTTATTTCGGTGTTTAAGTGGGGTATCGAATTTGTCACTAACAGATTTTGAAACGCTAAAGGCATTGGAAGTGATGTCGAAAAACAACATTGAAGGCATGGAGGACTTCGAGAGAATCTTTAAGGCCAATAGACAAAGCTCACTTTCGAACCAAAAGGAATGGCTTGTCATTTTCCCTATTTATACGATCATAGACCACACTGTTACTCTGCCCTGTTCATTCACTATAAATGGCTTACAGTTTCGGCTGACCACTTGGAGAAGGTCTCAGCGACTTCTTGAGAAATCAGGACTGGACAGGACAATTTCTTTACAAAAGACATGTAAATTCCCGCTCTACACTGGAATATGTGCAACCGTGAAGTTGAAATCACATACCCATCGCGCTGCTTGGGATAAGGTTTCAATATCGCTTGATGTTTTTCGCGGAATTCTCGATTTTATGAATTCTGCTACGCAAATTTCTTTGAGTTCACCACCGAAACCACTAACAAAGTTTCCCTACCCAGGTTGGGCAGCAATCTTGGCCGGTAATCAAAAAGAGATGCTCTATTTTTTAGCAGAACGAAATGAGAAGATCGATGGAGCCTTTAATCAAGAAACAATCAAAGCTCTGCGAGTGTACCTGCGTAGATTTCGACATAAAAGTCAGAAAAATAGCTTCACCGATCTACTTGCAGACTGGTTTCGTTTATATTCCCAGGCAGTTGATGAGTTAACACCTTCAAATGTTCTTGTTGCTTGGTGGCAACTTGCGGAAAGTCTGACTTTATCTCGAAACTTTAACGGTGATACTGCAACTGTGTGTAAGCGACTTTCATTTTATGGCGAAATGTTTAAGATGCCGACACCAGGAATTGAATATTGTCTGAATGGAATCGCAGAAAAGCGGAATCGGAGTGTTCATAAAGGTATTTACAGTGACATTTCACAAGATGATTGCAATTACCTGAAAACTTATTGTGAGCAAGCTATTTTTTGGTTAATAGAGAATTCAAAGTTTATAAAGGATGCTCGAACCTTAGAGAATATTTACAAGGTTCTTGCGCAGGATTCAATCGGATTTGAATCTTTGAATTCTGCTGTAAAATTCGTAAAAAAGATTGGGATTGCAAATCAAGGTCTCTGAATAATTGAATTTTTTCCAATCGCAACCCGCTTTGTGTTACTGGTCTAGGCCAATACGAAAATAAAAGGATCCCGGGGCGGGTAGACTCCCGGAGCGGGAATTCAGCCTGTAGCCGCTACCGGCAGTCTGAGTCCAATTGTGAAGATCAGAGATTTCCTTCGCCGTTCAAGAAAATAATCCGGAAAAGTATCCTGCGAAGCTACAGGTGTAGCTAATACTGGTGCCCAGGGGGGGACTCGAACCCCCACACCTTGCGGCACATGAACCTGAATCATGCGTGTCTACCAATTCCACCACCTGGGCTTTGTAAAATTCTGTTCGGTTGCTTTGTTTTGCGGTTTTTTCTTTGGGCTGGTGACCTGTGTTTGTGGCTCCATTTGCTAGGTGTTTGCTGTGGGGAGTCAAGCGTCTTTCTCCGATGTTGGCTGATCGGCCTTGCCGGGGGCATCGAGAAATTCGGCGATGTCGGGGATCTGTTTGGCGCGGTGGCCGTTGGAAATGTTTTCAAGGTATGGATCGGGGCGGTTTTCGGGCTCGAAGGTGCTGTCGGCTTCGGCTTCCTCGTCTTCTTCATCGTCGAATTGCCAATTTCCGGGCAGATCCTCGAAGAGATTGGGCGTGGTGCAGGAATCCTCCAGTTCGTCGAATATGAGGGATAATCTTCTGGGTTGCGGAAAGAGGGCGTTGGCGGGGTTTTCGATTTTGCCCTTTTTAATGAGCTGGAATTCGCAGGGGTAGCAGTGTTTTTTGAAGTGTTGGCGGAAGTTTTGGACCCATTTTTCGGTTCCGGGGGTTCGTTTGTTGAGGAGAACGATGTCAGAAAAATGGACGCAGGCCTCGAACCAGGCGAAAAGCGGGGGGTGGGTTTGCCCGAGTTCGCAGTGGATCACGGTGATGATGCGGGCCAACTCCAGAGCCATCTCGGTGTCCGTTTCGCGCTCCTGCATCCAGTTTTTGATCGCTTCGATCTGGTCCACGGGGTTGGCGCGGCCATCGGTTACAAAAAAGACGGTCGAGGTATCGGGAGGGGGGTTTTCGGCATTGATTTCGTGCTCTTCCTCGATCCGGTAGTTGAGAATGGCGGCGTGGGGGAGAGCGTGGAGGGATTCCTCGAACGGGGAGGGTTCTTCGTCCTCGGAAAGGAAAATCGCGGTGGTCCCGGTGGGTTCGGGCAGGCCGTTGAGGACCAAGTCGAGGAGGGTTTCCCGGCGACCGGAGGTTGCGGCACCGAGTAGGATGTAGAGGGGAGTCATGCCGTTTAAACTGTAAAGAAAGGCGGGGGTTGTCCAGCGCTTGGTTACCCCCATTGTTTCAATCGCATTCGCAATGGTGGAGTGTTTGTTGTTTTTATTCAACACTTTATGTGTTTTTACTTGTATTTTAAAAACCCCACTTAATGTGACGATACCAACAGGCCCTTTTCGAAGGCTAAAATCGACAAGCGCGAATTGCGGCGTTGCAGTCCGCAAACCGCTTGGTTACGTAGGTTACTACGCTCCCGCGCCGGTTTGCGAACTGCGCCTGGCACTTCATCACTTCTCGATTTTTTGAAACGAGGGGGTTTACTGCCCGGAAATGGGAGATTTGAAGTTTTTTAATTTTTTTGAAACCAAAACGCCTGTTTTCAGTATCCTATAGGCAACAATCAATTAAAAAGTTTTAGAAAATAGTAATCAATTTAGCAAAAAAAGGAAAAATCATGAATCACCAATTAAAATCAGTTTTGACACTTTTAACCATAATCGCAGTGCCGGGTATTATTTTGCAATTTGCGCATGTCGCCGAGGCGGTTTGTGGATTCTTCGCAACGGTGACCGTCTTTTGGATCAGCGAGGCGATGCTGAGAAAGCCGTGGACTTTTCTTTCGCCTTATTTGCAGAGGGGGTAGTGGGGGAGAAGAGGAAGAGATGCTGGATGCTGGATGGGGGATTTTTAACCGCTAATGGGCGCGAATTAGTGCGAATAATTTTGGAATGGAAAGAATTTTTTTAACCGCAGATTGCTCGGATTTACGTAGATAATATTTGTGTAGTTGGTTGAACATTTTCTCAGCAATGGGGTCGGAAGGGGAAACCCTTTTCCTGGAGATGTCTTAAAGAAAATGCTTCGATCCTTTTTTCCTGTTGGGCTGTTTGTTTGCGCCGCTGGAATATTTTTTCCTCATGGCTTGGGTGCGGATTATTCGGATGATATTGAGAGGATCATGGCTGCTCCGGAGAATGAGCGGGAGGAGTTGATCGAGGCGCTAATTTCTGGGGGCACACCGCTGATCTATGGGACTGAGGTGACATTTTTAGCGCAGGCGCGGGAGGGGAAGGCGCCGGTGCTTTTGGGCGATTTTAATTGGTGGGGCAGTTACCCGGAGGCCGAGGGGCTTGCCGGGGGCAAGATGGTTTCCATCGCGGGGACGGACTGGTTTTATATAACGGGCGGTTTTGCGTTGGATGCGCGTATTGAATATGGTTTTTCCGATGGCGAAAAGGAGCGATGGAGGGATCCTTTTAATCCGAATAAAATTCGTACTTTTGATCAGGATCGCTCACTGCTGCAAATGCCGGACTATGTTTCTCCCGTAAAATGGCTGGCTCCTGCCGATCGAGGCTATGATGGCAGATTGCTGAAGATCATTTTGCAAAAGAATGAGTTCGAGGGGGGCCGTGAGGTTCATGTGTTGCTGCCAGAAAATTATCCTGACGACGCGCCGTATCCGGTGGCTTATTTCAATGACGGAACTTGGTATGTGGAAAGGTTGAGCGTTCCAGCGAATATCGATATTCTTGTGCGAGAGGGGAAAATCCGGCCCATCATCGGGGTGTTTGTGGCCCCTGTGAACCGTGGGGTGGAGTATCGGGGGCAGCCGGAATTTATGGATTTTTTTGTCAATGAGTTGGTTCCTCTGATCGACGGCGATTACGAAACTGTGGCCGCTCCAGAGGGCAGGGCGATCATGGGAGGTTCACGGGGCGGATTGGGCGCGCTAAATCTGGCCTGGAGAAACGACGGTGTATTCGGTTTTTGCGGTATGCTGGAACCGGCAATTACGCCGACCAATATCCTGAATCAAGTTTGGCAGGGGCCGACCAAGTCGATCCGGTTTAATGTCGTTGGGGGAACCTACGACCCGAGATTTATCGGCGACTACCATAACGTAGTCGATACGCTGTTGGGCAAAGGATATTCCGTGAAAAACCAAACCGCATCCATCGGGCATAGTCCGAACTCGTGGAAATACTATATTCCCGAAATGCTGATGGATTTTTTCCCTGCTAATAGGTGAGTTTTGAAAGGCCCGGTTCTTATTAGTCGAAGCGGAAGGCTTTGTTTTGGGCTTGGTGGCGGAGGTGGTGATCGAGGAGGACGAGGGCGGTCATGGCTTCCACTATGGGGACGGCCCGGGGAACCACGCAGGGGTCGTGGCGGCCTCGGCCTATGAGTTCCGTTTCGTCGCCTTCGGTGGTGATGGTTTTTTGTTTGGTTAGAATGGTGGCGGTGGGTTTGAAGGCTATGCGGAAGTAGAGTTCCTCGCCGTTGGAGATACCGCCCTGGACGCCGCCGGAATTGTTGGTGCGGGTGCGGATTTTGCCGTCGCGGGTTTCGAATGGGTCGTTGTGCTGCGAGCCGGTTTGGAGGGTTCCGGCGAAGCCGCTGCCGATTTCGAAGCCCTTCGTGGCGGGCAGTGAGAGCATGGCTTTGGCGAGGTCGGCCTCGAGTCGGTCGAATACAGGTTCGCCGAGTCCGACGGGGAGGTTGCGCACGCGGCAGAGGATTTGGCCGCCGACGGAATCGCCAATCGCCTGCATTTTCTTGATTCGGGTGATCATTTTTTCCGCCGTGGTTGGGTGGGGGCAGCGGACGGAGTTGGCATCGATCTGCTCGCGCGTGGGGAGGTTGTCAGCCTCGGTATCTGTGTCGATTGGTGGCATGGAAATATCGTGGACCTGCTCGACGTAGGCGGCGATTTCGACGTTTGCGGCGAGGGCGAGGATTTTCCGGGCGATTGCTCCTGCGGCGACTCGACCGGCGGTTTCTCGTGCGGAGGAACGCCCGCCGCCTTCGTGGTCGCGGATGCCGTATTTGGCCTGATAGGTAAAATCGGCGTGAGAGGGGCGATATTTGTCCTTCATCTCGGCGTAGGCCTCGGGGCGGGCATCGCGGTTGGGGATAGTCATGGCGATGGGCGTGCCGAGGGTTTTGCCTTCAAAAATCCCGGAGATGATGGAGATGGTGTCCGACTCTTTGCGCTGCGTGGTGATGTCGCTTTGGCCGGGGCGGCGGCGGTCGAGATCGGGTTGGATGTCGTATTCGGACAGGGGCAGGCCGGGGGGACAGCCGTCAACGACGACTCCGATGCCGCCGCCGTGGCTTTCTCCCCAAGTAGAGATGGTGAAAAGTTTTCCGAATGAATTGCCCATGATGATTTTTAGAGGGTAGGGCTTTAGCTAACCAGTGTTATCGGTGCTTTTCAAGTACAAGGATTTATTTGGGGAAAAAGGAGATGCTGGATACGAGATGCAGGATGGGGGATGTCGCTTCGCTGGATGCTTGATGATGGATTGCGGGATAGGGGTGTTGTTGTTTTCTTGTTTTTATTTGGTAATGGAATGTGGTTTTGTTGTTCGTTTAAGCTTTGCGAAAATTCTTGATTAATATCGGTTGTAAGATTAATGTATTTGATTATTGCGGCGTATATGGTGTTCACATTTAGTTAAGCTAGATGACGGTTATATTAGAACCTATCTCAAATTCGATGATGATGATGCAGAGAGCGATTGTGCGCTTGGAGCAAGGCGCGACGGGGCTAACCAGGCTGGAAGCCCTGCGGACCCGTCGGAACGCCGCTCAAGCTCATAATTGCCTCTGTCCGAAGGATTTGTGCGGCACGGTAGCACCTGCGGCGTTGGTTTGCAATAGAGGGGCGGGTCGCCCATCTGTAGACAAAGCCGCCTGGCATCTGCCCCAGTGGCGCTACAAACATCATTCATCCGCGAATTTGAGATAGGTTCTAGAAATGCAAGAGTTCTTCGAGACCCATTTTCTTGTCTACCTTATCTGCATGTGGGTGTCGGTGTTGATTTTGCTTTCATTTTTCGGAGGTTGGTATCAACTTTCGGCGCGATATGGTTTCAATGGGCGAATCGAAGGAGAGTGTTTCAGATTCGCTTCAATGAAGATCGGTCCGAAACTTCTTGGTGTGAATTACAGTGGAATTCTGTTTCTCACTGTCGGACCTGAGGGAATACGATTCAGTGTTTTCTTGCCGTTTGGAATCATGCATCGCCCATTCCTATTACCATGGGATTCAATCATTTATCATGAATTTAAGAAGGGTTTTTTGGGTAAATCTCTGGAAATCCATTTGGCTGATCCACCGAAAAGAATAGTGCTTCTAGGGAAGCCTGGCGAGGCATGCCTGGATTACCTCAGAATTGTCGAGGAAGTTAGGAAGCGAAAAAATACCGCAGAGGATACACCTTAAGGCATCCTAATTGATAACTCGCGCCGAAATGCGAATGAGGGGAGGGATCGCCGCAAAAAGGCTCAAAAGGCGCGAAAAATTGGGATGGTGAGGGAAGATGCGGGATGCTGGAGGTCGCTTCGCTTGATGCAGGATACTGGATGTGGGGCAGAAGATGCTGGATGCTTGTTGGGGGATGGGGGGATGGGGAGGGGGAAATTTTAACCACGGATTACACGGATGAACACGGATGGAAAAGGGGGAGACGAAGATTAATGGTTTTTGGTTTTCTGGTGAATTTCCTGTATCTTGTGGGTTTTCGCGGCTGTTTTTGGGTTAAAAATTTGGGTTTTAGTGTGACAGAATGTCCCGATTTTTGGATTTTTTGGGCTTTTTGGGGTGTTTTTTGGGTTTTTTATAGTCCGCGCAGCCAACGCAGCCAACGCAGCCAACGCAGCCAACGCAGTCATTGCGGGTTTATATTTTTTATGGTATTCTGTGTGTTCGCCGGAGGATTCCTTCGATTTTCTAAACTTTCCACAGGTCAATTTTAACACTTAATTTTTTATTAATATTATGAGAATTTTTATGATTTTGCCTACTGTAGCCATTGCGCTGCTAATTTTTAACTTATTGCGTGCGCGTGCGAACGCGGTGCTCGATTTTGGATGTGCCGGGAGTTTTTCGGGCGTTTCCGGGGGTCTTTTTTTATTTCCCTCTAATAGTGAACTTATGACTATTAGAATTAGCATTAGTAAGTTTTAGTTCTAGTTTATAGATTTTATGCAGACTTTTTTTAAACCGAATTTTCACCCTCTTCCAATTCCAATTCCTAACCAACACCCGACATGCCCGTACCACTGGAACTCGTAACACTTCTCAGCTCTTCCGTTCTCGGAGGGGTCATGAAACTTTGGGCCAATACCAATGAAGCCCGCCGGCAAGAGCGTACCTACTTTTTACAGACGCTAAATGCCAAAGCCGACATCATTGGCAAGGCTCGGAGTTATGAGAATCGCGGGTTCCAGTGGACTCGGCGGGCAATCGCGTTGACGGCGGTGTTTTTCATCGTGGCGTTTCCGAAGATGGTGGCGGTATTCATGCCCGAGACGGCGGTGTTTTATGGCTATTCAGAGATGGGTAAGGGTTTTTTGTTTTTTGGTTCGGGTTCAGGGGCGGAGCGGATCGTGTGGGAGCAGATGCGTGGTTTGGTTATCACGCCGTTGGACACGCATTTGTTGGCGGCGATCGTGGGGCTTTATTTTGGGGGGTCGTTGACTAGATGAATGGGGGAAGAATTGAAGATAAGAGGATGCAGGATGCAGGATGCAGGATGTAGGATGGGAAAGGAAATTTTAACCACGGATTACACAGATGAACACGGATGGGGGAGAGGGGGAAGAGGATGCAGGATGCTAGATGGGGGATGCAGGATGGGAGAGAGAGACGAAGAGGAAGAGGATGAGGAAGAGGGAGAAGACGATGCAGGATGGAGGATGCTGGATGGGAGAAATGAGGATGCAGGATGGGAGAGAGGGAGACGAAGAGGAAGAGAAAGAGGATGCAGGATACTGGATGATGGACGGGAGATTTGGGAGAGATTTTTTAGCTGATTTAACTTTTGGAGGATGGATTTTATGAATTTGGATAATGTAGATATTGTGGGGGTGGCTTTTTTAGTGGGAATGGCGCTTTTGAGCGGGTATTTCCTGCTGCTGCGGATCAGGGAGTTTTATGTGGAAAAGCCGGATCCGAAGCTAACTTATGCGACGATTGTCGAGTTGGAAAAATTGGTGGGGCAGTTTCATCAATTTCAGCGGGACACGAAGATGGATCTTGAGGCGCATGATCGGCGCAGATCGCGTTCGGTGGCGGGTATCCATGAGCTTATCCGCAAAAATGCCGAGCATATCGCGGCCCTTATCGCCCAAACCGAGATGACTTCACAGCGAATTTCCGAACTTACAATTAAAACCGAACGACTTCAGGAGAAAATCAAATTATGAGTACGAGTATGAATATAAAAATGAATGAGGAACAACGTGAACTTTTTCGCCACGCGATTTTAATGCAACTGGAGGCCGCGGCGCCGGCGAGTCTGCCTTTGAGCACTTTGCGCAGGGGGGTGCGTTTGGCGGGGCACCGGGTGGTCGAGGACGAGATACTGAAGGAGCTTTGGTATCTGGAGGAGAAGAATTTTGTGAGGCAGGAGGTGAAGGCTCTGAGCAATGGGGTGCGGCGTTTCCACATCGCAGCAGTGGGGCGAGATTACCTCGAGAGCGAGGGGCTTTCGTAATGCGAAATACCGATGCCGACGCTAATGCTAATGCTAATGCCTTGCGCAACGAACTTTTTGCGGCCGCGCCGGACGGCCCTCAATGCCACGTCAACCAGCAACCTATCCACTGCGGTTTATGGCAATCCGGCAAATTTTTACGAAACACAACACTTATACTAACACTAGCACTGGCACCAATGATAACATTAACACTAACAGGAACTGGAACGGATGCAGTTAAGGGGAAATTAGCCCTCTGCGGTGGGCGTTTTGCTCTGCATGCTGGCGAGAGCAGCTTCTTTTTGCTGGAGTTCTTCCTTGAGCTGTTCCAACTCCGTTTCCCGTTCCTGGTGCTCCTGAACTTTATCGAGAAGGGTGTTTTCGCTTTCCTCGAGAAAGTCCTCTCGTTCGTGGAGAATTTCCCTGGCTTCCTTGAGGTGTTCCTCCTGGGCATCGAGCTCTTTTTTGAGGCGATCGAGGGCTTCCTGAGTCTCTGCGGAAACCGGCGCTGCGGCGGCCACGGTGGGTTTGTCGGCAAATTCTTTGATTCTGGCTTCGAGCAGTTGCTCGCGGGCTTTGATGAGGGCTTCTTCTTCGGCCACTTCGTATTCCCGTTCGATGAGGTTCGTTTCTGCGATGCGTAAATCTTTTTCTCTGTTAGTCAACTCAGCCTGTAGTTCATGAAGCGATTTTTCCAGTTGGATCAAATCATTGTTGGTCAAAGTTTGAGCGCCACCCCAGGGTGTCCGGGTTTTCGACATGATTTCGTCGATCTTCTTTTTGGATCGGCGGGAAAACTCGGTGGGTTCTTTGCTCAGTCTGAGGCTGAGATTAAGTTTCCTACGGACGGGGGCTTTTACTTTCTTTGGTTCCATGTGCGGTTTGAATATTATTCGGTGGCGATGTGTGGTCGCAGAAAAATGTGCGTGTCAGGATGGAGATTTGGCGTTCTCCTTTGGGAAGTTCCCTCGTTAAAGTCCCCAGGTTTATTTTTTAAACATTCTGGAAAACGCTCCGAAGAGGCCTCCTTTTTTCTTGGTGGAGAGAGCGGTTTCAATGCCGATCGACTCGAAGTAGAGGTTCAGGCAGTTGAGGGCGAGAAATTCCCTGCGTTCATTTTTAAGGACAATGAAATACCTTTCCAGCGCTCTGGTATCCGTGGCGATGTTGGAGAGTTCGTCCTGATCTTTTTTGAACCATTCAGAGTATTGAGCGATGCTGGCACCGACAGATTTTTCGAGTTGCTCGAGTTCTTCGGCGGAAAGCTTGCGCAGAACCCGCTCTTCCGAGTCAGTCAAATTACCACCAAAATGTTTAACCAAAGCCAATCGCTGATTATCCTTGAGCTCACCGATAACCTGGCTGATGGCCTCCGCCATGTGGAAGCCTTTGGAGCCTTTACGGAAGGGCAGGTAGGTGGCAATGCCGTCCTCATCGATATGGGCGAGGGAGTTGAGGAAGCTTCTGAAATCTCCACCGACGACGATGTTTTCGGCAATGTGCTGGGAGAAATCGACAAATTGTTTGATGTTGGACAACTCCTCCTTGACGCAGAACTTTTTGGTATCAGGGGTGAGCGCAGTGAGGAAGATGGGGAAGTCCATCGGGATCTCGAGTTTGTTGACGTTTTTGATGATATTGTCTTCCTGTTGGGAGGATTCCTCGACCTGCTCGACCATATCGCCAAAGGGGTCGTCAAAAGCGAGGGTCTCTCTCAAAATTTCGATAAGGAGGCCAATTCTCTCGGGTTTGGGGCCAATTTCTGGCATCATGTGGAGCTCGTCATAGGTCATACCGAGGTATTTGGCGGGGGTTTCCTCCGCTCCCTTGACGGGCCAAGCATCCGCGCCGACGTTTTCTGCGAGGCCGCTGAGTTTGACCTCCGCCATGATGGAGGTGCGGAATGTTTTGCGAACTTCATCCCATTCTGCGGCAGTATTTTTTTGTCCCGATTGTTCCATTTTCAATTCCTCTATTGTTACCGGATTCGTTGTTTATCTGTCCGGGTCGATTGGTCGGTATTTTTGCCAGTTTGTAGTGATCAGCAAAATTCTGGTCGATTACATGGTAAAGGTATCTTCGTGACGCACGATCTCACCCGCCAGTTTGTTGTAATCGCCCACCACGCTGTCTCCATCGGAGCCTTTGACGACGAGATTGACGGGCAGCCCGAGGGTTACGGCTCTGCGGACAACGGTGGCATCCCGGATTTGAGCTTGGTAAATTTTAGCTTTTGGAGAAACCCTTTTCTGATTGCGAAACTGATTCATGCGCAACTGCATCCTCATTTTGGGCACCTCGATATCTACATTGGCCTTGATCGAGTTGAATATGATGCCCTTGATTTGCGCCGGGGAGCCCATGCCACTGACCCTGAAGCTGGCGGAGCGTTTGTGGAAAAGCATGAGTTTTTCGACGAGGAGGGTAAACCCGATCAGACTGAGGGCATCGGGGTTGGCGGGGACGAGGATTTCATTGCTGGTAAAGACGCCGCATTGGGAGGCGCGGAGGATATTTGGCGGGCAGTCGAAAAGTATGTAATCGTAATCCGACTCAATCTCGGCCAATTGTTTATGAAACAGGAGGTAGGGCGGCACTTTGGGGTCTCCCTCGTAATCGCTTTCGAGATCAACGAGGTTAAAAGTGGTCGGGACAAGGTCCAGCCCCGGAAGAAGAGGCTCCCCGGCTTTGTTTTTAACCACGTCCTTAATCAGGCAATCCCTGAGATGGACCTCCTCGGAACCGAATATGGAATAGACCGAGCCGATTCCATTTATGTTTATTTTATTCCACTTATCGAGCCGCATGAGCCAGATGCTGGCGTTGGACTGCGTGTCAAAATCGAAAAGGAGAACACGAAAACCCTTCTGGGCCAGACATGCGGCGGTATTTACAATGAGGGAGGTTTTTCCAACCCCGCCCTTGTAGTTTACAAAAGTTATTTTTCGAGCCATTGCATAATTAGAAATGAGAGAGCCCAAATCGGCAAGTAAATAAATACGTTTTGCTAATGATTCCGATGACTCGCAAATTGGCGTGTAATCCAAGGGAGACCGATTGGTCTAAAATAGTGGGGGCCAAAGGTCTTGGATGGGTTGACAAGAATTTACATCGACCTCAAATGTTTTACCCACCTGTGTTTCAGGATATGATAAAATTAACCATGAATTTTTTACGCACACCGGCTCTGTTTTTTCTCGCCCTGATGTTGGGCGGCGGTCCCGAGGGGGGGGCAGGGCTATGGGCGGATGCTCCCGTAGTCCCGACGCTGACTGCGGTTGAGGGAGTGAAAGTCGGCCACGATACTCTTGCCGGGCGGCCAACCGGATGCACGGTGATACTGGTCGAAGAGGGAGCCGTCGCCGGTGTCGATGTCATGGGGTCGGCCCCTGGAACGCGCGAAACCGATTTGCTCGATCCGGTAAATCTGGTCCAGAAAGTCCACGCCATCGTCCTCTCGGGGGGGAGCGCCTTTGGGCTGGATTCGGCATCGGGGGTTGTCCGATATTTAGAGGAGAAAGGAATTGGTTATCCCACTAATGCAGGGGCCGTGCCGATCGTGCCGGCGGCCATCCTCTACGACCTCGGAGTGGGTGATGCCTCCATTCGGCCCGATGCCGAAAGCGGCTACCGGGCGGCTTTGGCGGCCACCGCCGATCCTGTGCGCGAAGGCAGTGTCGGCGCGGGCGCGGGCGCAACCGTGGGCAAGCTCGGGAGGCCGGTCACACCAATGAAATCGGGAGTGGGCAGCTATGGAGTGGTTTTGGAGGACGGTTTGGTGGTGGCCGCGCTGGTTGCCGTAAATGCCGTCGGCGATGTCATTGATCCCGAGACGAATGCGGTTATCGCCGGAATGCGGTCTGCCGATGGCAAATCGCTGGTCGATGTTCGGAGATTGATACGATCGGGCTTTCAGGTAAGCGGCCATGCCGGGGAGAACACCACTTTGGGGGTCGTTGCCACCAATGCCGTTTTGACCAAAGTCCAAGCCACCAAAATCGCCCAAATGGCCCACGACGGTCTGGCCCGCACCATTTATCCGGCTCACACTCCCTTCGACGGTGATACCCTGTTTGCCCTCGGCACCGGCCACCACGATAAAGAGGTCAACCTGCTGGTTCTCGGCGCCCTGGCTGCGGAGGTTACGGCCGAGTCGGTTTTGCGGGCGGTTCGAAATGCCGAGGGGCTTCCGGGACTTCCTTCGGCCAGTGACTTGAAAAACGATCAGGAATGAATACCCACCTCGTTCTGCTCCTGGCATATTTGGTTATTTTGACCCTTTTGGGTCTATGGATCGGGCGACAGGTAAAATCATCGGGAACCTTTTTCGTAGCGGGTAGAAAATTGGGACCCGTATTGGTGTTTTCGACTCTATTGGCGGCAAATATCGGGGCAGGCTCGACCATTGGGGCGACGGGACTTGGCTATCGCGATGGATTGAGCGCCTGGTGGTGGGTCGGTTCTGCGGGAATCGGCTCGCTGGTTCTCGGATTGTGGGTGGGGCCAAAAATGTGGGCGGTGGCGGCCCGGCATAATTTATATACGGTCGGAGATTATTTGGAGTTCCGTTACAACTCGACCGTCAGGGGAATTGTGGCGGCTCTTTTATGGGTGGGCACCCTGGCGATATTAGCCGGGCAATTGATCGCCCTTGCCTGGGTGCTCAATGTTGTCGCGGGATTGCCCAAAATCGCGGGCTGCCTGATTGGTGGGGTGGTTATGACCGGTTATTTTGCAGCCGGGGGATTACTCGCCTCGGCCTGGGTCAATATACTTCAGCTTGTGGTTTTGGTAATCGGTTTTTCGTTGGCGCTCCCAACGGCTCTTTCATCGGTGGGCGGGATGGATGGCTTGTTGGAGGCGACCACGCAAGCCGGAGCTTGGGATTTTTGGGGGAACGGAAAATCGGGTTGGATATACCTGGCACTGATCGGACCCGCCTTTATAATCTCCCCTGGACTCCTGCAAAAAATTTTTGGCGCCCGCGACCGCCGCACGGTGCAAATCGCGGTCACCAGCCAGGGAGTGATTCTTTTGTTGTTTGCCTTTCTGCCACCTCTTTTCGGAATGATTGCACGTGTTCAATTCCCCGATCTGGCGAGTCAGGAACTGGCCCTGCCCACACTGTTGATAATGTCGATGCCGGTGGGCATTGGCAGTTTGGCATTGGCGGCCATTGTTTCGGCGGAAATCAGTTCCGCAGACGCCATACTTTTTATGCTGGCGACCTCCCTTTCGCAGGATCTTTACCGCCGGTTCATCAATCCTGCGGCAACGGACGGTCAGGTTCTCCGGGTTGCGCGGCTGGCGGCAGTTGTCGGGGGGGGATTGGGTGTAGGATTGGCGATCATTCTTCCATCCGTCATCGGGTCTCTGGGGATTTTTTATTCGCTTCTGAGCGTCAGTCTCTTTGTTCCCGTCCTGGCCGGTCTCTATTTGCGGCGAACGGGAGTTCCTGAAGCTCTCTCTGCCATCGGCGGTGGCATCCTCCTTTTGCTGGGAAGCCATCTACTCACCGATGGAGGCGGTTACGGCTATTTTCGGCCCTTTGCAATCGGTCTAGTCGGCGCTGTGGCAGCCTTTGCAATTGTTCACCTGATCATGCGGTGGCGAAAACCGGGGTTGAGCGATGGGTAAGTTTCTGGAAAATATATCCATTGTCGCAATCGCCACGGTCCTGTCGCGGGTATTGGGCCTGTTGCGGGATATTTTGCTCTTTGCCTTTTTGGGAACCGGCACCCTCAATTCGGCCTTTATTTTCGCTTTCACTTTGCCGAATCTTTTTCGACGCCTGCTGGGCGAAGGCGCCTTAACCTCCGCCCTTGTGCCGATACTTTCCGAGGAAATGGAGGGAGGAAGAAAAAACTCTGCGTTTCAACTCCTCAATCGGGTGCTGTCCCGGACGTTTTTGGCCTTGTTTGGATTGGTGGCCGTAGGTTCCTTGATCCTTTGGTCGATATTTTCAATTCCCGGGCTGGAGGAGCGTTGGTATTTGGGGGCCGGGTTTGGAATTTTGCTGCTTCCCTACATGATATTTGCCTGCCTGGCTGCCATTATATCGGCGGGCCTCAATGTCCTGAACCGGTTCGCCGTCGCAGCCCTGTCGCAGGTTTGGCTGAACCTGTCGATTATTCTGGCATTGGTGGTCATGGGCAGTTTGGTGGCGCCCTCCTCGGTTGAATTGGTGATTGGCTTATGTGTCGGGGTATTGGCCGGGGGAGTATTGCAGATTGCGATTCCTGCATCGGTTCTGCGACGGGAGGGGTGGAAAACGAGAATCGTAATGGGGGGCTCTGCGCGTCTGGAAGAGCTATGGACGCTGTTTTTGCCGGGTCTAGCGGGGGCGGCCATCATTCAGGTCAATACGGCGGTTTCCCGATTGCTGGCCCTGTGGTTGAGAGAGGACGCCGTTTCCGTGCTCTACCTGGCCAACCGGTTAATTGAACTGCCGCTCGGAGTTTTCGCCATCGCTGTGACCACGGTCACTTTTCCCAGTCTGGCCCGACTTGCGGCCAACGGAAACCATACAGATTTCGCGGATATCTTTCGGAAAGGCAAGCGGCTGATTTTGGCCATCACGGTACCGGCTGCGGTGGGATTGGTTCTATTGGGCCGCCCCATTCTGGAACTCTTTTTCGCCTGGGGAGCCTTTGGGCAGGAGGAAGTCGAGCAAACGAATTCTATTCTTGTCGTGTATGCCTGCGGACTCCCGTTTTACGCCATTGCGACCTATTGCACCCGAGGGTTTCACGCCCTGAAAGACACTCGCACCCCGATGCGACTTGCGCTCTTGAACTTTGTCCTGAACATCGGGTTCAGCCTGATATTCATGCAATTGTTCGGGATGGTCGGCCTTGCGCTGGCCAATGTGCTGGCCATTATTGTGCACAGCCTTTTGCTACGCGGTTTGCTTACCATCGAGAGCAGCCAGAGTAAAACGAGTTTCTTTCGAGGGCCGCTTTTAAAAATCGTGCTGGCCTCGGCGGGTATGGGGGGCGTTACCCTGGCCCTCTGGAAAATAACCGCAATGATTATGGATTCGCCCAAAACGGAGGGGCTGATCGCGGTATTCCTGATAGTCCCGGTGGCGGTTGCCCTCTATTTGGCCCTTCTGAGACTGGTGCGGTTTGAGGAAGTGAAGGAGGCTCGGGACTTGTTATCGACCATCCTTCGCAGAATCGGAAAAAAGGCAAACTGACGGCATGGCGAAGAAAAAGAAGGTATCGACCAAAGGATTTGCGGTCGGGTTTCTCGTGGTCCTGCTCGCGGCCTGGCTGTTTCCGGAACCTGGCGCAACCGGCGGAGCGCTCCACAGTGAGGTGACGATCCGGCTGGCTGTCATGCTGATATTTGTGATTCAAGGGATACGGCTGCCCTCCGAGAATTTTAAAACCGACCTTCTAAACTGGCGGTTGCATTTGTTTGTGCAGGTTTTCGGGTATTGTTTCATCCCTCTGATGGTGATTTTGCTGGATGCCCTTCTCGGTGATTTCCTGCATCCCGATCTACGCCTGGGATTTCTTTATCTGGCCGTGCTGCCCTCGACGATTTCGACTGCCATCATCTTTTCGGGCCTGGCCGGGGGCAACATGGCAGGCGCCATATTCAACACGGCATTATCCAATGTGCTGGGGGTATTTCTGGTTCCCGTATGGTGCCTGGTCCTTTTGGCAAGCTCGGTGGCCGCCCTCCCGCCGATTGGTCCGCTGTTTCTCAATATCGCGATACTGCTGGTTCTTCCTCTTATTTTTGGTCAGGCATTGAGACCCTGGCTCAAACACCGGGCAGATCGGCATAAAAAGCTCGTCGTAAGGATGAACGCCGGCCTCGTTTATTTTATATTTTACGCCGTATCCTGCAACTCGATCCTCGATGGCCCCTGGCGGGATGGGGGGATCGAACTCGCGTCGACCGCGATCGGGCTATCATTGATCCTACTGTTTTTGGTCAAGGCAATTGCCTGGATGGGCGGGGGGCTTTGCGGACTCGACCGGGGCAACCGGATTACCGCCTTTTTCTGCGGTTCTCAAAAGACATTGGCTGCCGGGGTGGCCATGGCCAGTTCCATTTTCATCGAGTCACCCGAGAGCGCCGAAACGGGATCAATCGACATGGGCGTTCTGCTCCTGCCGCTGATATGCTATCATTTTTTGCAACTGATAGTGGGTGGTTTCCTTGTGGATTTTCTGAAAAATCCTTCCGATAATGGTGAGTAACACTCTAATTATCCGCTGTTTTAGGGGCCTCGATACCGCATAAATAAAAAGTCTTTTCATTTGTGCGGCATCTGTTAAGTTATTTTTTCAGCCAAAATGCGTCCGGTAAATAGCCATGCGCATTGCCAACCCGGCGAACAGGTCTCAAACCAGTAAAATACTCAAACGGTTTATGAAAAAAATATATTTAGTGGAAGATAATCCCGATAACGCCGAGCTCGTCGTAGACATGCTCTCAGAAGACTACGATATCGATCGATATTCCAGTGCGGTCGAGCTGTTGACCGAACTCTATAAGCCCGAAACGGTAAAGCCCGATATATTTATTCTGGATATCAGCCTTCCGGGGATGGACGGGGTGACTTTGATGAAAAAAATCAAGGATGAATCAATCTACAATGATGTTCCCATGCTGGCGCTTACGGCCCACGCCATGAAGGACGACAAAAGGCGCTTTATCGATGCCGGTTTTGACGGTTATGTGAGCAAGCCAATCGTAGATGAAGATGAGCTCACCAGTGAAATTATAAGAGTCATCAATTTGAAATAAAGTTGAAATTACCTGTTTCCTTTCTACCGCAGTTCTCCCTTTGGTTCCTTCCACTGGGCATTCTCGTCTTTTTGCTGATTCTGGTGGCGCGTCCAGACGTTCTTTCGACCGAAATTGTTAGTCAGCAACAGGCTGTGGGCACTCTTATAGTGTCTGCCCTGCTCCTGATCCTGATACAGTTTCACAGGACCAACCGGCGGCTGATGGAGGTCTTGAAGGTCGCCAATGCCATTGGCCGTGGGAATTACGAATTTCGTTCCAAGGTAAAGGGTCGTGATCAAATTGGCCGCCTTTCGCATTCGGTTAACCTCATGGCGGCCAAGATCGGCGCTTCCATAGCGGAGCTGGAGGAGTCACAGAAAAAGCTGGAGGAGTCACAGGCGGGTCTCGAAGTTCAAAATAAGGAACTTTCCTCGATTGTGGGGAGGCAGAAAAAGTTCGGTGAATATTTATCCAGAATCTCCTCGATTGAAATAAATATTATCGCCAATACGGCCCTCGAGTCCCTCATCGAAATATCGAATTGCCAAGTCGGGATATTCTACCTTTTTAACAAACAAAAAGAGGAATTTACCACCATAAGCCAGAGGGGACTGGATCAATCTTTCCTTAGAAATATAACAGAAACCGATTCCATGGAAGGGCTTCCCGGCGAAATATTTCGCCGAAAAGAATGGATTACTCTTGAGGGAATCGACGCGGACGCCCTGCCGGATTTGAACCTGGGCTTCACAAAGGCTAAAATTAAAAATTTCTACGGAATTCCCGTACAATTCCAGGATAAGGTACTCGGGGTAATTCTCCTGGCCGGAATTTGTGCCGTGGATCCCACCACCCGACAGGTTCTTTCCAATCAGGTAGAGGCGCTGGGCAACGCCTTGTTCAACGCCATCACCTACCGTTCTGTGCAGAAACAGTCGATCCAGCTAGAGGATGCCAACCAGGAATTGCTCACGGCTCATAAGCATAAAAGCGAATTTGTCGCCAATATGAGCCACGAACTACGCACGCCGCTAAATTCGATAATAGGATTTTCAGGGATTTTGTTGAAAAACCGGCGTGGAGTCCTCGGGGATGGCGAACTCAACCGGGTGGAGAAAATAAACCGCAACGGCAAACATTTGCTCAGTTTGATCAACGACATCCTCGACCTCTCCAAAATCGAGTCTGGCCGCATGGATATCGTTTTTGATGATACCGACCTCGTCCCCTTTATCCGGGATGTGGTGGAAATGCTCCAGCCTCAGGCAGACGCTAAGCGGGTTAAACTTTATTATGAAACGTCGCAGGAAACGATTTTGACGAAAACCGATTCCTATAAAGTAAAGCAGGTGCTCATCAATCTCGTCGGCAACGCTCTCAAGTTTACCAAAGAGGGCTCCGTCAGGGTTAATGCCTCTCTGGTTGAAGGCGCGGAGCAAAAAATCCGGTTGCAGGTCATCGATACTGGAATCGGAATCCGGGCGGATAGCATGGAGCATATTTTCACCGCATTCAGCCAGCAGGATAGCAGCACATCGCGCGAGTTTGGCGGAACCGGCCTCGGGTTGACCATTTCGCGGTCCATTATCGAACTTCTCGGGGGTTCCTTGGTGGCAACCAGCGAGGGGGTTAATAAAGGGAGCACCTTTACCGTCGAGTTGCCGTTGATTGAGTTTCCCTCCGCTCCCGCGAAAAAGAAATCAAAGCGAGCGGATCCACCAAAGATAGAGAGACCAAAACCCGATACCCCCGATATAGCTGTCGCGCCCCCCGTTGCCCAACCCGTAACTATGCCCAAGGAAGGTAGTTCTTCCCAGGAATTGAAAAAAATCCTCCCCATTGTTCCGGGGAAGCGTATTCTGGTTGTAGATGACGACCCCGATGCCAGGGAGTTCATCGTTCAGTACGTTAGAGATCTGGGAGCGGATGCCGTCGAGTGTGGCGAGCCGCGCAAGGTCGTCCAAATGGTCAAGGAACTAAACCCGGACCTGATCACCCTGGACATCATGATGCCTGAAACCAATGGTTGGGAGGTGCTTGGCGCACTGAAGGCGGATCCGGCAACGGCGGAAGTCCCCGTGGTAATTGTCAGTATGGTGGCCGATTTGCAAAAAGCGGTTACGCTCGGAGCGGTCGATGCCCTTACCAAACCCGTGGTGCAAAAAGATTTTCTGGCCTGCATACGCCGTACCCTCAATTCCGATAAAATCACCAATAGGAAAATTCTGATTGTGGATGATCTGGCTGAATATCAGGAACTTATGAGACTTTGGCTGGATGACAGTCTCAATGAAATTCACACAGCCGGCAATGGCAAGGAGGCTCTGGAAGTCCTCAAAAACTTTACCCCAGACATGGTATTTCTGGATTTGATGATGCCGGTTATGGATGGTTTGACCTTCCTCCAGGAATTTCGAGCCATTGAAAAGTTCGCGGAGATACCCGTAATTGTTATCACGGCCAAGAGCCTTTCTTTGGCCGAACGGAAGTGGCTCGGAACCCGCGCGGAAAAAATCATGGTCAAAGGGGAGGAAATGTTCAACGAGCCCATGACGGATTGACGCTCCTGGATTTGAAAGCGGGTAAACATCGGGTTTCTCCTCTGCCCGCAGTAAATCGAATTTTTCTCATGGCGGCGGGTGCACCCTGTAGTTGACACCTTATCAAGTAGGAAATTCCAGTTTTTTACCGGTTGGAGGGTAACATAAATTAAATTAGGAATTAGGAAAAAATAAACTTTTGACTTTGTGAGCTGTTTGACCTATGCAATGATGGAGAATTGAGCACTGGTTAAAACGACAAAAGCGGGTGGAAAACGAATTGCAGGACAAACTCCTTGAGATGCATATCCTTGTGGTGGATGACCATGAGGATAATCTGGATCTTATTCTCGCCCTGCTCGAAGATCAGGGCTACGAGAATTTACACACCGCCCCGGATGGAAAACAGGCTCTCGAATTGATTGAGCAGAAGAGGCATATCGATCTGGTTTTGCTGGACATCAATATGCCGGTGATGAACGGGTACGAAGTCCTTGAGCGCATGAAGGAAAAGGATAACCTGCGCCAGATACCTGTCATCATGGTAACTGCTCTTGACCAATTGGAGAGCGTGATACGCTGTGTTGAGAGTGGAGCAGAGGATTACTTGACCAAGCCCGTGGAGGAAACCCTTCTGCGGGCCAGAGTAAGCGCCAGTCTGGAACGCAAATACTTGCGCGACCAGGAAAGACTGCTCCTTCGCCAAGTCCAGCGGGAGAAAAAGAAATCGGAAGCCGTCCTCTTCAACGTCCTGCCCCAAAGCATTGCCGAGCGTTTGAAAAGAGGTGAGGACAATATCGCGGAAACGATACCCGATGCCACCGTCCTTTTTGCAGACCTCGTCGGGTTTACCAAATTATCGTCTCAAATCAGCCCGGCAACTTTGCTCTACATTTTAAACCAGATTTTTAGCGCATTTGATGAAATGGTAAAAAGTTATCACCTGGAAAAAATTAAAACCATTGGTGATTCCTACATGGTTGTGGGAGGGATTCCTCCCAACAGCGAAAATCACGAGAGAAACACGCTGGAATTTGCCCGGGCCAGTCTCAAGTTCATGGATCAGTTTAACGAGGACCATAATATGGGCCTGCAACTGCGTATCGGCATGCACTCCGGTCCAATCGTTGCCGGTGTCATTGGCCAGACCCGGTTCTCCTACGATTTGTGGGGGGAAACCGTCAATCTGGCCAGTCGCATGGAGTCATTGGGATCTCCGGGCAGGATTCAAATTTCGGAGGAAACCTATAACAGGCTGGGCACGACAGATGAATTTATCGCCAGAGGCCCGATAGATGTTAAAGGCAAGGGCGCCATGACGACCTATTTCTCCGCCGACGAGACCTCGGAGCAAGTGGCCGATTTGCCCCTCGATGAAGGGGTTTCGCCGCCCGTATCCTGATTTTTTCACAAAAAAGTGAAAACATACGGCAATCGCTGTTAAGTTGCGGATTTGGCAGCCGACTTTTTATGCATCGGAATCATCACCGGAAGTGGTTCCCGAATTATGCCAAATGAATAAGGTTTACATTGTCGAAGACGAATCGGTATTGCGCGATTTGTACATTGAGTATTTCTCGATAGCGCTTCCGGAATTTGATCTGGTCGGAATCGCCTCTGAGGGAAAGGAGGCGTTGCGCATGTGTTCGGAGATAAAACCCGATCTCGTTCTTCTCGATATCCAGTTGCCGGAAATGAGCGGTCTGGAATTACTTCAGCTCCTGAAGCAGGAGCATCCCTTGATAAAAGTGGGATTTTTGACCGGTTCTGTATGTCCTGAAACCATAAAAAAAGCCGTTGAGGGCGGCGCGGATGGTTTTATAGAAAAATCAGGCGGCCTGGAACAGTTGAAAAATGCCCTGCGGACTCTGCTGGCGGGAGATAAATATTTCAGCCCCAATGTTTGTCGGCAATTGAAAGCCCTGGACATATCACCCCCTTTGCACGCCCTCGCCTCTGGTTGAATGCTAGAATTCCGGGGGGGTGAGAATAGGCTATTGTGCCGTTGACAGTTCTATCCAACCGGTCAATCTTTCCTGTTAGGTGAGCATTTCTACGCCTGTTCCAGGGATGAAGATTTATATAGTAGAGGATGAGGTTGTCTTGCGCGATTTATGCGTGGAGTTTTTCACCGCCACCATGCCAGAGGTAGAGGTTGTGGGCTTCAATGGCGATGGCAAGGAAGCCTTGCGCGAATGCCTCGAACTGAAACCCGACCTCGCCATCGTTGACATCCGATTACCGGAAATCAATGGCCTGGAAATCCTTCATATATTGAAAAGTAAAATTCCGGGGATAAAAGTTCTCATTTTCACTGCCACAGTAAATCCCGATACCATACGCATCGCCCTGCATGGCAAAGCGGAGGGATTTGTTGAAAAATCCTGCGGTCTGGAACAATTGAAGGCGGCTGTTGAAACCATATTGGCTGGCGGCACCTATTTTACTCCCGATGTTAAGCGGCAGATGCGCGCATTCGGTTATTGAGGTGCCCTGGCAGTTAACCGCCGTCCCAAAATCTGAGGGGATGCGCGGAGCCTTCGCAGGCCAGAGTGCATTGATATCCATCTTTGATCTCAATCGCGGCGAGACTCCAGCGATTCTTGTCCTCCGGGTCAAAATGGGTTTGCAAAAGCGCCGGTGGTTCATCCGCCCCTGTTGAAACCTCGAACTCGTCCAGCGGGAGAGATAGGCCCTCGCCGTGGGCTTTAATATACGCCTCCTTGCGGGTCCAGATACGGAAAAACATTTCTTTCCGTTGGCCGGTGGGCGTTTCCCGCATGGCCTCGGCTTCACTTTTTGCGAAAAACCGGTTGGCCAGCTTCAGAAAATCCACATTGCTCCGCATAAATTCGATATCGATACCGATCTCGTTATCCCAAACAACTGCCGCAACCGCCATGTCGGCAGAGTGGGAAAGGTTGAACCGCAAACGCCTGCCATCGCCCGATTCGGTCAGATCGGGTTTTCCGTGGTCACTGTACCGAAACCGCAATTCCGCCGGATCAGCCTCCCGGTAGCGTGCCAGCAATTGCCGCAATTTTCCCCGGCCCAGAATATAGCGTTGGCGGTGGATTTCCTTGAGGAAACGGTTGGCCCTCACAATCTCATCCGGCGACAACCGGGCACGGCACATTTTTATCGATTCATCATTGGCCTGCAACGGGATACGCCAAATATCGACGGTCCTTTCCGGCAGGGATATTTTATCGGGTGGCGTCGTCCAGGACACGCTAGATTCTCCGATAGGTGTTATTAAAAGGATTTAAGACCCGCGACCAGGACATCGGCGGTTTTTTCGAGGTTTTCGCTGGTATGGGCGGTGCTGATGAAACAGGTTTCATAGGCCGACGGTGGCAAATAAACCCCATGTTGCAATGCGTAGTAAAAAAGAAGGCCAAATCTCTCCGTATCGATTTTCAGGGCTTGATCGAAGTTTGTGACCGGTTTGCTGGAAAAAATTGGTGAAAACATGGACCCCGTTTGTGGCATTTGCATGGGCAGGCCTTTGGCTTTTGCGGTATCGAGCACGGCCTTGCACAAATCTTGCCCCATTTGGTTCAATTTTTCGTAGGGAATTTCTTTTTTTAAAAGCCATAAGGCGGTGATGCCAGCGGCCATCGCCAGTGGATTTCCACTCAGGGTGCCGGCTTGGTAAACGGGACCTTCCGGGGCCAGGTAATCCATGATTTCGGCCTTGCCTCCGAATGCTCCCACCGGAAGCCCCCCGCCGATTATTTTCCCCAATGCCGTCAGGTCGGGCATCACGCCTTCTTTTTCCTGAACACCGCCCGGAGCCACCCGAAAGCCGGTCATCACTTCGTCAAAAATGAGCAGGCTGCCATGCCGCGTGCAAAGGGCTCTGAGTTTTTGGAGGAATCCCTTTTGCGGCAAAATGAGGCAATTATTGGCCGGATAAGGTTCCACGATGACCCCGGCGATTTCTTCCCCCCGTGACCGAAAGGCCTCCTCAAGGGCATCTTCATCGTTGAATGGCAAAACGATGGTTTCGCGGGCAAATCCCTCGGGTATTCCAGCGCTGTCGGGATGCCCGAAGGTGAGCGCACCGGACCCCGCCTTGACCAGCAGCGAATCGACATGCCCGTGGTAGCAACCGGCAAATTTTACGATCTTGTCCCTCCCGGTGCAACCGCGAGCGAGGCGGATGCAGGACATGGTGGCCTCGGTTCCGCTGTTGACCATGCGGACTTTTTGCACGGAGGGAACCATGTCGCGAATTCGCTCGGCCATTTCCACCTCGTAGGGGTTGGGTGTGCCGAAACTGGTGCCTTTCTCTAATGCCTCGGCCAAGGCTGCGCGGATGGCCGGGTGGTTATGCCCGTGAATGGCCGGACCCCAAGTGCAAACGTAATCGATCAGCTCCTCACCATCGGCAGTGGTCAGGATGGCTCCATCGGCCCTCTCCGTAAAAAAAGGGGAGCCACCCACCGAGCGAAAGGCTCGCACCGGGGAGTTTACACCGCCGGGCATGAGTTCTTTTGCCCTGTTAAATAGATTTTCCGAAGTGGTAGTTTTCATGGGAGATTAAAGAGGAAGCAGGATGAGAGAGGGAGGATGCAGGATGGGGAGGATGCTGGATGCAGGGTGGGGAGGGATGATGCGGGATGGGCGATTGTGGTTTAGCGACTTTTGTAGAAAATCAGTGACTGATGGGAAAAACAATCCTGTATCTTGGATCTTGTATCCTGCATCTTGTATTTTACATACTATCCAAGATATTTTTGGACGATGGGTATTCGGCGGCCCACCCCGAAGGCCAGGGGGGTGATTTTTAACCCCGGAGCCGCCTGTTTGCGTTTGTATTCGTTGAGGTCAACCTTGCGGATGATATCCCTGACAACCTCCGGGTCGAAGCCGGATTCGGTTATTTCCGCCGAAGATTTGCCCTCCTCCACATAGAGGGCCAGAATCTCATCGAGAATTTCGTAGGGCGGCAGGGAATCCTCGTCCTTCTGATCCGGTCGAAGTTCCGCCGAGGGTGGTTTGTCGATTGTGCTCCAGGGAATGACCTCACCCTCTCGATTCATCCAACGGGCCAGCTCGTAAACCTTGACCTTGGGCAGATCCGAAATTACCGCCAATCCGCCGCACATATCGCCATAGAGTGTGCAGTAGCCGACCGCCAATTCGCTTTTGTTGCCGGTCGAGAGAAGGAGTGCGCCGAATTTGTTGGAAACCGCCATGAGCAGAAGGCCACGGCTCCGGGCCTGCACGTTTTCCTCGGTCACATCCACAGAACGGCCCTGAAAGAGCGGCGCGAGGGTGTTTTCTGCGGCTGAGACCAGTTCGGCAATGGGAAGGGTTTGGTAATCGATGCCGAGATTTTTCGCCAGGTCTGCGGCATCATCGCGGCTATGTTGGCTGGAAATGGCCGAGGGGAGGCTGATTCCGATAACATTTTCACACCCCAGAGCATCCACCGCGAGGGCCGCCGTTACCGCCGAATCAATGCCGCCGCTCAAACCGAGCAGAGCCTTTTTGAAACCGCATTTATGGGCGTAATCCCGCAGCCCGAGGACGAGGGCGTCATGGATGTCGGCCATCGGCTCTCGCGGTGAAGCTGAAGCAGTGGCTTCCTCGGTTGCGTTGGTATCGATAACCACTGCCTCCTCCTGAAATCCCGATAGCCGGGCGATAATTTCCCCATCCGCGTTCGAGGCAATGCTGTGCCCATCGAAAATTAGTTCATCGTTGCCTCCCACGGCGTTGCAAAAAACCAGTGGGCAATGGCATCGGGTGGCGGCGCTGGTGACCAAATCCTGGCGAGATTTATTTTTACCGAACTCCCAGGGGCTGGCCGAAAGATTCAGCAGAAGGTCAAGCCCCGCTTTCGATAGAACTTCCACGGGGTCTTTTTCGTAGCGCTCGCGGGTATCGACGAAAGGCGCGGTCCAGATATCCTCACAAATCGTGACCCCGATGCGTTTTCCCCTAAATTCAATAAAATCCGGTTTCGAGGCCCCTTGAAAATGCCTTTCCTCGTCAAAAACATCATAGGTCGGCAGCAGACATTTGCGGAAGGTTCGCACTACCTTTCCATCCGCACACCAGGCGGCCGCATTGTAGTATTTTCCGCTCTGATTCGAATTATTTTGCTTCACAAAACCGACAAGGAGGGGCGTTTGGCCGCTTTGGGTCGCGATTGCCTGCAGGGATGCCTCGTTATCGGGCACAAATTGGCTTTTAAACAGCAAATCCCGGGGCGGATACCCACAAACGGAAAGTTCAGGGAACAGAACCAGTTCAGCGCCTTTCTCACATAATTGGCGGTAAGTTTCGATGATAATTCGGCGGTTCCCTTCGAGGTCGCCAACGATAGTATTGATCTGTGCGATACCGATTTTCATTGCTCTGTGCTGAGTCGAAAGGTTTTTATGGCAAAAATATTGGACATGAATATAAAATTGAAGACAAGATCGGGTAGAAGTTTAACACTCCAAAAATGGTTGGGAGGCAAGCTCAAGTTTTTTCAAACTTCTCTCCTTGCGGCAGTATTTTGGCAAGCGATTATTCCGCTGGAGGCCGAAGACATTGTCCTGACGATTGAGGAGACCTTTGCCGCGATTGAAAAGCAGAACCTCCAGGTATTGATCCAGCGGCAGGCGGTCGAGGAGGCATTTCAAGTCGCTCTGCGGGAACGCTCGGAACTGCTGCCGCGATTTTCTCTGGATTCCAGTCAGGCGCGCAGTCAAATTGCCCCGGTTGGTTTCGGGTTCGATTTTCCCAGTCCTCCCCCCGTAAACCGGTTTGACGGAAAGATGGTCGGCTCGGTTCCTTTGATAGATGTCGTTAAATTCGCCAACTGGAAGCTGGCCCGCTACAATCACACCATTTCCGAGTTAACCTTCGAGAGTGTGCTCCAGGATAGCCTCAATAATGCCGCCAACGCCTTTTATAGCCACTTACGGAACCTCAAACGGATCGAGGTGCTCGATGCCAATATCAAGCGAGACTTGGCCCTCATCGACTTGGCCCAAAACCAGTTGGATGCCGGTGTCGCCACAAAGATCGACGTCACCCGGGCGGAGGGCGCACTGGCCACCAACCAAAAAGCCCGCATCCAGCAAGATACCGTTGTCATGGAAAGCGCGTTGCGGTTCAAACTCCTGCTCGACCTCGACCTCGACTCGGAATTGCGATTGATATCAAGCGATGAGGTAAAACCGCTTCTGTTTCATGGGACGGACTATGAAATTGCCGGTCTCCTGGAATTGCGTCCCGATTATTTGATAGCGGCAGAGGAATTGGAGCGCAATCTGGCGGCGCTAAAATATGCGGGGCTGGAGAGGCTGCCGTCGGTCAACTTTTTTGGGGAATGGGGCTATGCCACCTCGAATATCCTCGATGGCGGCGAAAAAAATGCCTGGCTGGCGGGTATATCCTTCAGCCTGCCGGTATTTGAGGGGTTCCGCATACGCTCGAACAAACGCCGGGCGAAATCGCTCATAAAATCTCAGGAACTGGTTTTGCAAAACATAGAAAACCAGGTGGGAGTGGATTTCAAGCTGGCCCTCCAGGATGTCCGCTCGCGCTTCGCGCAAATCGCCATTACGCTAAAAAAAGTGGAGTTGAGCGAGGAGGAGCTAACCTTGGCGCGGACTCGCTTTATCGAAGGTGTGGCCGATAACCGCGAAATTATCGACGCCCAGGCTGCCCTCGCCGATGCCAACGACGAAATGATCGAGACCCTCTACCAATACGACCTCAGCCGCCTCTCCCTGGCCAAAGCAAAAGGAGATGTCCGCCTCCTCCTGAGCGATTGAGTTTTAGCTAATTTAAATCCTCTCCAGCGTGGCTTTTCGATTCGAAATTAGGGAACCCCAAATCCCTATCAAAGAGGTAGATATGTCCATTTTAGAAAACTTCGACATAATGGAATCGGAAGTTGGATAGCGTCACAGTCTAGGATTACCTGAACATTGTTGGGGTATAGAGTCCTCCTTGGATACTTCTATCCTTATTTTTAGGTTATCCCAATGTGAAACAAGACTTTCCGCGCTTTCCCAGTCCAGTTCATAGACGGCATGGAGTTCGGCTTCTTGAATGATCCTGTCACCATTGTCTTTTCCCGTATGAACAAGCTGGCGAATGCGGGTCCGTTCATCAGCACTCGCATCCTTATTTAAATTAAAAAATTTCATGGCACCTTGAGTTGCAAAGAACCATCCGCTTCCAACGCCCCAACGGAATTCACTGCATTCCAGCTAGAGCTTAATAAACCAGAATCGCAATTTTCCGTAGTCCCACAATTTCTCAAAAGTATTCAAATTATTTTCTGGCGTTTCCGAAATAAAGAGTTTTACTTTTTCTCGCTACAAGAAAGGAAAAACTCAATTTTTCCAAGAGGGCTGCCGGAAACGGTGGCTCTCTATTTGTACGTTTCCGCTATTGCTTGTTTTTTAAAAATATTTTGGGCTTCTAAAAGAGCGGATCTTCGGATAAAGCGGTGTTTACCTAGTTTGGCTTCAGAAATCAGCTTCCTTTGCACATAGTTGATAAATCCCTTTGGTGAACTATCGCTGATTTTCACCTCTATTTTCCTGACCATAATTTCCTGGATTGATTGTGTGGAATCGTTCATAATATTTTTAGTTTTTCCTTTTGTTCTGACTAATATTTATTTCTCTATTTTGGGTGCAGGCACGAATTCCTGTTCCCTATCTAACAATAATCCGCCACTTTAGCGACTACTGTCAACAAGGAGCTTCACGCCACCCACAAATTCGGGCACTTTTTTACTAACAAGCGATTGTTGGTTATTTGTGAATTTTCCCAACACCAAATCTTTCAGATCCAGTTACAATGGATTTTCAGGCCAATACCTATGTCTTGCAATACCCCGATATCTCAAAAATTGCTGGGTCTTTCTTTTTGGAATTAATACTCATTGAATAAGCGAATTTATTTTCTTCAGTGTTTCGGCTATTGCGTTTTCTGTGGCTTTTTCGATGAAGGAAATTTGTCGTTTTCTCCAGTCAAAGCTTTTTACCTGGTCGGCTAATACCACGCCGCTGACCTCTGTGCCCTCGATCAGAACCTCAAATGGGTAGCCCTTTATCCGGGAAGTTATCGGGCAAAATAATCCCAGGCCGACACGCCTGTTATACGCAATCGTCGAAATGGTGATCGCTGGCCGTCGCCCCGACTGCTCGTGACCACGCTGAGGATTGAAATCTAGCCAAATAATATCTCCACGGTGGGGAACATACTCTTTTGCTACCATTCTTCCCTCCCGACCGGCCCCGCACTCTCGATCTCCTCATGGATATTTTCTTCCGTGATCTGCGATAACAGGGCTTCGAGATTATATTCCGTTTTTCTGGACGGCTTGAGGACTATGCAACCGTCGGTGTCGGTAATTTCCAGTCCGGAGCCCTCTTTCAGTTTGGCGGCTCTCGCGATTCCGCTGGGAATCCTCACCGCAAGGCTATTGCCCCATTTACTTACTTTTACTTCCATGAATATCCAATGTATCTACATTTTGCACCCTGTCAATCGGAAGTTCTGACAATCGCTTGAGATAGCCTTTTTGACCTCATTTGTGTCGAAGCGCTGGTGAAAAGAGCCTTGGACTTATTTTGCAACAGATTATTGGCAGTCGCCCACAGCTATGTCGAATTGGGCGATTTCGACATCTTGTGAGTCGGCATAGGTGTAGCGGAGAGTAACTCCGTTGTCCAAAAGGGTCTCCCTGACATCTGAATCGTCACATGCGTTGATTGTAGCCACGGGGCGAAGGTCTTCCAGCAGGAATTCTTTGGTGACCGGTTCGGCTGGAATTTCCGTCACTCTATAGTGGTAGACGAGAATTCCCTCGAGGCCTTCGACATTCACGAGTTCGGTCTGATCGTCCACCTGCATAGGGAGTGATTCATTGGTACTCTGCGCGATCTCTTCCAGAATTTCCTTCGAAGAGATGTCGGCATATCCTTCCACGAGTAATTGTAACGCTACAGCGCCAACGATAAACCCACCAATGGCTCCAAATGAAATGATCCCCGTGAGGACATACTTTACTACGGCTCCGCGATCACTTCTGAAGATACGGGCACTCATATAGGTAGCCACCAAGCCAAACATCGCTCCCAATAGGCCTCCCGCGAAAACAAGAAATACGGGAATCCCCATCCAGGCGTATTCATACCAGGTGAGTGAACGGGCCAGAATGATGGGGACTCCGTCCATCACGACTTTTGGGACGGGGTCGATGCCATTGATCTTAAGCGTGATTTCGTGAGTACGCCCCTGGAAATCAGTCACAGTAAACTTGCCTTTCTTGCCAGCAAACTCAACCCGATCAAGAACGACACGCGCCGACCTGAACAGACCAGCCGGGCGAACTGCAAGCCCCCGCCCTTTAAAATCTACGTGATCAATCGGGTAATCCATAATATGCCCTCCATGTCTAGATTTAGCAATTTGCCGGTGACAAATACGCCACTGAAATTAGTGACATTATTGATCCAAAGAAAACATTCAAGAATATTCGTGATAGTCAGCCAAAAATTGAGAAATCAAATGAGAGACAAGGTGGGCCTTGTGACATTTGAGCAACCTCCAACATTGATTTTTTGGGCCCCTATTGTGGAGAAAATAACCATGATGCTGGATCACCTAAATCAAGAAATATCAGTAGTATAGATATGGTCAGGTTTAAAATACCGAAGGATAATTCCTTGGTGAACATATGAGACAGGACAAGAACCGTCTGAGACATGATATGAGAATCACCTGTACATGGTAACGTCAGAAATACGTCTTTAAAGCTAGGTTTAAAAAATATATGAATTTTTTATTTGACTTATCAATAAATAGTTTCTTTTTATTGCTAAATGAGCAACGGAGAAAAGGACAAATTGTCTTCCTCTGTCAAGGGTTTTATAAATACCTTGTTTGATGTCATTGCCGTTTGGTTTTCAATAGAAACCTTAGTTGAAGGGATAAAGTCTATGCTGGGCCCGGTTGTGGTCTTTCAATCTACTAATAGCGCTGATTATAGAATTACGTATATAGAAGTGGAAATTGCTGTAATATGAATATCGTAAATAGTGTTTGCTCTTTCATTTTTGGTTGTGATTTGAGTCTGAAGCAGCAAAGCAATAGGTATCGGATCATCTATAATTTGTTGCTGACTATTTTGATCGCGGAATACGTAATTTTGCATGCAATATCCAGCGACATTCTTGGCCCTCCACCCAAGGAGGAGTATATCGCGATCGATTCCCGAGGCTTAATCGATATCATTGACAGTGAGTATGCTATTTTCAATCTCGGGCGCGACACACTTACTTTGTTTACGGCAGAGATAAAGGAGTCCAATCAAGAAATTCGACTTGAAGCCAGAAGGGCAACAGCCTCCTTGTGGGAGGCTAACGCGCAGCTTAGCAATTACGAAAACAGCAGGATACTGCCTATTATTCAACAGGTAAAAAAAGGCGCCTACAGCAAATCATCAAATCAATGGGACCGTTTAGTAATCGATTTGAGTAATAACTCTCGTAAACTCATAGACAAGGAGGGAGCGAGATTTGATGAATCAATCGACACCTTGATCTCACTGAAGGAATCAGCTACTTTAAATTACAACAATCTTGCTCCACCTTCCATTTTGGCGCGCTTTTTCTGGCTCCAGGGGCCACTAATATTTCTGGAGGTGATATTCTGGTCTATGTTTGGCATCTTGACGAATTTGAGCATTAAGACGACCCAATTTATTGTTCAGGGAAACTATCTTCCGGTCGAAGGGCTGGTGGGCGCATCCAAGTTCTTTTACGGTCCCATCGTAAGCCTTGTAGTGGTGATGGTTGTGCTGACAGGATTTTTTGACTTTGGAGAATACAACATCCTTAGCTGGAGCATCCCGATTGTGGCCTTTTTTCTGGGTTTCAATGTCCGCAAAAGCGTAGGCTTGCTCGACAAGTTCTCAAAAGCGTTTATGAGCAGCGCTGAAGAGTCAATTGATGCCGGACCCAGCGCTATCAACAAAAGGAGAGCTGAGATGTACAAGCAAATAATGAGCGTACATTCAGTCAGGAATGTGAAGCAATTAAAGAATACTTTGAAATCAGGATTTAAGATTGCAGTAGAAACTGAAATAGCGGAAAGGGAGTTGAGGCAATGAATTTACGGAGCTTATATTTTAACATGAAAACATTAAACTCTCTCATTTTATGCATGGTTGTGTTATTCGTTTCCGGCTGCAATACACCTCAAAGCGTTCTTGATGCCTCGCGGTTGGCCCTAAGTAACCAAGAAAAGCTTCAAGAAGCTGAAATAGGATTAAACGGACAATTCAGCAATCAACTGGAGCAAACGGAAGTCGCCTTGAATGGTCTCGCGCTTAGACTGAGAGAAGAAAGTTTTAAGAGAAAGATTGAGGAGCTTAATGCTTTAGAGTTTCAATGGAAAATGAAATTTGAAAATATAGTTACCGAGACCTTAGTTCCCAAATATCAGAAATCTGTTAACGATATTTTGATCGATGAAGTGGACAGCAAGTTGAGAAACCTGAGTCAGGCAGAACTCCGACTGAAGAATGTGGCACAGCAAGCTCCCAATGATCTGAAAGTAGCAAACGAGCTCGTCCAAACAAGAGCAGAAGAAGTCAATGTGGAAATTGAGCGCTTAAAGACAAAGTTAAAATCTGATCACAGGCTGTGGTCAACCATCGCTATCTCGCGGAGGGAATTTTACAAGGAAGTGGATTCCACATTTTATAAAGCCGAAAAGGCTCTAATTGCGGATTATGAAAAAAAGCCGCATGTACCTTTAAAATTGACAGCAGCCAAAGCAAAGCTTGCACAGATTAAGGATAATCAAAAAAGCGATTACGAAGCCCAGGCTAAAATTCTTAAGGCTATTGACAAGTATTTGGACCGCCGTCCAAATCATAAGTTGATCGTAGATGGACTCCTGGATACTGTTCAAACAGCATTCAACACGAGTCTGGGCCAGGAGGATAGTGACTTGACTAAGGGCGTTATCGATGCCCTATCCAAATTAGGTTTCGTTGTGGATGAGGAGGAATTAAGGAAAAAGTTGGACAAGGAAGTCAAAAAAGTCGAAGACGCTACTAAAGAGGCGACAGAAGATGCTGCCGAAAATACGGTAGCTGATCCGCCATCCAATACATAATCACTGTATATACGTGGTAATCAGATGCAAAAAATAGCTATTTAAACAAAGGTATTAACGATGAGTAGTTCAAAATACATAAGCCCACCAGACAACATCACGGATATCAGTTTCGCAGGCAGGGCTGCCGTACAAGAGGCGTATAGCAATTTGTCCGGATGGATAGATGAAAACGTTGATTCGCTAACGGATAATTTAAAGACCGAGTTAAAAAATGAAGCGAAACAAATTGCCGCTGAACAAGAAATATTCATCAATGAGATTGATGATATTGCCAATAATTTGGCAAAGGATTTGAATGATGAATTGGCGAAAATACTCGTTAGAGGAACCGTTTTAGATGCGGCAGCAGCAGATGCTGCCACAAAGGCTATTGACACCTACATGGATGCTCGAGAAAAGCGGTTGAAAAAGCTGGGACAGGATATATTGAAACACAGTGGGAAACTGGCTGGCAGGATGTCTGGATTGCCAGTTTTTAAGTAGCCAATTTAAGAAATTTCGGTGTTATTGGCGGTTTTCTCAAACACTTACTACGAGAGAATTTTGAAGAAGGTTCTTTTGCCGGCCTGGATGGTGGTTTTCTGGTTGGTCAGGAGTTGTTGGGGGTCTTCGCTGCGGTTGCCTTCGATTTTTACGGCTCCTTGCTGGATCAGGCGGCGGGCTTCTTTTTTGCTGGGGAAGAGGTTGGTGGCGGCCATCAGGTTGAGCAGGGTGTCCTCATTTTTATCGGTCAGGTCACTCCATTGGAAGACGGGCATGTCGTCACGGATTTCCCGGCGACTGAATACTTTTTCAAACTGCTCCCTTTCGTGTTGGCCGGTGGTTTCGTCGTAGAGTTTGGCGGTCATCTTCTGGGCGAGGTTCTTTTTGGCCTCCATGGGGTGGAGGGACTGGATATTTTTCATATCCTCGTCGGTGGCCGTTAGGAGGAGGCGGTAATACTCGCCCATCGCCTCATCGCTGACGGACATGATTTTTCCGAACATATCCTTCGGGCTGTCGTTGAAGGCGATGTAGTTGTCCATGCTTTTGGACATTTTTTTAACCCCGTCCAGCCCCACCAAGAGGGGCATGGTGATGACGATTTGGCCCGGTTTGCCTTCGGTTTTCTGGAGGTTTCGGCCCACCAGCATGTTGAAAAGCTGATCCGTGCCGCCCAATTCGACATCGGCCTCGATGGTGAGCGAATCGTAGCCCTGAACGAGCGGGTAAAGGAATTCGATAATCGAGATCGGTGTATTATCCTTGTAACGTTTGGCGAAATCGTCCCGTTCGAGCATCCGGGCAACGGTCATTTGGCGGGCGAGGGCGAGGGCGTTCTGAAAAGACATCTGGCTGAACCACTCACTGTTATTTCGGACAGTGGTTTTATCCCGGTCGAGAATCTTGAAAGCCTGGTCGAGATAGGTGCGGGCGTTTTCGGAAATTTCCTCTTTAGTCAAGACTGGGCGGGTGGCCGAGCGGCCCGAGGGATCGCCAATCCATGTGGTGAAGTCCCCAATGATGAGGATGGCTTCGTGCCCCAAGTCCTGAAACTGGCGGAGTTTATTAAAAACCACCATATGGCCAAAAGTGAGGTCGGGCCGCGTGGGATCGACGCCGAGTTTCACCTTCAGAGGGCGGTCGAGTTTCAGGCGCTCGCCGAGGTCTTCGAGGCTGATGATGCCCTCGGTGTTGCTCTTGATTATGTCGATGGGGTTCATGAATAGTGAGGGTGGCGAAAGGAAACGGAACGCCCTTTCATTGAGGTCAAACCTCGGGCGGAGTAAAGGAAAATCTGCCTCCTCGCCGAGCGATAACAGATACACCTCGGTGAAAATTCGCAATGGAGGGGCCAGTTTTCGATTGCGGTTGGGCCGGAAGACGCTCAACGTGAAGCGCTTTTTACAATAACCAACAACAAGGATTACGCAATGGCATTGAATATTGGACAAAAAGCACCCGATTTTACGTTAAAATCCAAAACGGCCGATGGCCTCGAGGATGTTACCCTGAGTAATAACTTTGGCTCGCGGCAGACGGTTTTGCTGTTCTTCCCGCTGGCCTTTACCGGCGTCTGCACCGAGGAAATGTGCACCGTGAGCGGGGCTCTCGATGAATACGTGACGCTCGATGCTGTGGTTTACGGAATCAGCGTGGATAGCCCGTTTGCGCAGGAGGGCTGGGCGCAGGCCAATAGCATTTCGGCAACCCTGCTGAGTGATTTTAACAAAGAGGCAGCCGCAGCCTACGATGTTCTGTATGAGGACTTGATCGGGCTAAAAGGCGTGGCCAAACGCTCGGCCTTCGTCATCAACAAGGAAGGTGACATCATTTACAGTTGGTCCTCCGAGGATCCCCATAACCTTCCCTCATTCGACGAGATCAAGGCGGCGCTGGGAAGCTCCTGAGCGAAAATTTCGAACGAATTGTTAACCACTTTGGTTGAAATACATTTCCAAGCTCGAAACTCCCATATTCAGGAGAGTAGAGGAGAGGCAAAGTAAATTGATGAGCGATCTAAAAAACCCATTCAACACCCTGCGAGAATTCACAAGTGGTTCCAAACAAGGCACCATTTACTCTTTGCCGGCCCTCGAGGAGGCTGGTTTGGGATTGATTTCGCGAATGCCGGTCAGTTTGAGAATTGTGCTGGAATCGGTTCTCCGAAATTGCGATGGCCACATAATTCGGGAGGAGGATGTCAAGTCTCTGGCAGGTTGGAGCGCAGACGCCCCGTCATCGGCGGAAATCCCCTTTGTCGTCTCGCGCATCGTGTTGCAGGATTTTACCGGAGTGCCTCTGCTGGTCGATCTGGCAGCGATGCGGAATGCAGTTGAGAACGTGGGAGGAGACCCCTCGTTGATCGAACCCCTGGTGCCGGTTGACCTCGTGGTGGACCATTCGGTGCAGGTGGACCGGTCGGGCACGGCGGGGGCTTTTCAGCAGAATCTGGAAATCGAATTCGAGCGAAACCGCGAGCGCTACCAATTCCTCAAATGGGGGCAGCAAGCCTTCGAGACGGTCAGCATAGTGCCCCCGGCCATCGGCATCGTGCACCAGGTAAACCTCGAATACCTGGCCAAGGTCGTTTTCGAGAAAACGGTCGGTTCGACCAATCTGTTTTACCCGGATACCCTGGTGGGAACGGATTCGCATACCACCATGATCAATGGCCTCGGGGTGGTCGGCTGGGGTGTCGGTGGAATCGAAGCGGAAGCCGGGATGCTCGGCCAACCCGTCTATTTCCTGACTCCCGAGGTTATCGGTGTAAACCTCACCGGCGAATTACGTGAGGGCGTAACCGCGACCGACCTTACCCTGCGCGCCACACAAATGCTGCGGGAGGAAAAAGTGGTAGGCAAATTCGTTGAGTTTTACGGCGAAGGCGCGGCCAACCTGACCCTCGCCGACCGGGCCACAATGGCCAATATGGCACCGGAATATGGGGCCACCATGGGGTATTTTCCGGTCGATGATAAAACCCTCGATTACCTGCGCATGACAGGACGCCCCGATGAGCAGATAAATTTGATTCGGGATTATTTTGTGGCTCAAAACATGTTTGGGATACCCCGCGAGGGCGAGGTGGATTATACCAAAAGCCTGAATCTCGACCTCTCTTCGATTGTGCCATCGGTAGCCGGTCCCCGCAGACCTCAGGACCGGATTGCCGTGCCGGAGTTGAAAGATACATTTTTATCGCAACTGGAAAAAGGAGAGAGCGACGGCGGATTCGGAGTGCCCTCAAACGAAACTGATCGCGTGGTGGCGATTTCGGCAAACGGCAACGGCAACAACGGCGATTCCACGGCCATCGGGCATGGCTCGGTGCTGATCGCGGCGATCACAAGCTGCACCAATACAAGCAATCCGAATGTGATGGTGGCAGCCGGTCTGTTGGCCAAAAAAGCGGTCGAACGGGGCCTGAAAATCGGGGCCACCGTGAAAACCAGCCTCGCTCCCGGTTCGCGAGTCGTTACCGATTATTTGAATAAAACGGGCCTGCAACCCTATTTGGATCAGCTCGGGTTCAACCTCGTTGGGTACGGCTGCACCACCTGTATCGGCAACAGCGGACCTCTGGAGGAAGCCGTCGAAGGAGCGCTGCGAGAAGGAAATTTGGTGGCCGCGAGCGTGCTTTCGGGCAATCGAAATTTTGAGGCGCGGGTGCATTCGTCCATTCGGGCAAACTATCTGATGTCGCCGCCCCTTGTTGTGGCCTATGCGCTTGCCGGGCGGGTGGATATCAATCTGGAAGAGGAGCCGCTTGGAAAGGATGCCGATGGCGAGCCGGTTTACCTGCGGGAATTGTGGCCCACGCAGGCTGAAGTTCAGGAAAAGATCGCAATGGGTATCAATCCCGAAATGTTTGTGCGCCAGTATTCGGATATCCTCGAAGCAAATCCGAATTGGAGCGCCATAGACTCGGCAACAGGAGGCCTATACCCGTGGGAAGACAAGAGCACCTATATCCAGTCTCCGCCATTTTTTGAGAATTTTACGATAGAACCGGAGCCCGTGGGAAAACTCGAAGGGATGAAGGCATTGGCGATCGTGGGGGATTCCGTCACGACGGATCACATTTCACCCGCCGGAGCCATTCCCGCCGATGGGCCGGCTGGAAAATACCTTCTCGCTGCCGGAATCGAGCCAAAAAACTTCAATTCCTTCGGTTCACGCCGTGGAAATGACCGTGTCATGACCCGTGGCACCTTTGCCAATGTCCGGTTTAAAAACCTCATGGCCGATGGCCGGGTAGGAGGCTGGACCAAGCTGATGCCGGAGGGATATTTGGTCCATATCTATGATGCCTGCCAGATTTATTCGGAGCGAAAAATTCCCTTGATAGTTTTTACGGGGCACGATTACGGAATGGGCAGCTCGCGCGATTGGGCGGCCAAGGGCTCCTCTCTTCTGGGGGTTCGGGCGGTTGTGGCCAGTTCCTTCGAGCGCATCCACCGCAGCAATCTGATCGGCATGGGTGTGCTGCCACTCCAATTCAACGAAGGGCAAACCCATCAAACCCTCAAACTCGATGGGTCGGAAACCTTCTCGATTCAAGGTTTGGGCGAGGAACTTCGGCCCCGTCAGGAGGTTTCTCTGGAAATAACTCGTGAAAATGGCGAGGTTGAAACCGCCTCCCTGACCGCCTGCCTCGATACGCCTGTGGAGGTCGAATATTATCGACACGGCGGGATTCTTCCATATGTTTTAAGAAACATCTTAGACGCCCACTCAGGTTCTGTAGGTTAACCCTCTACCAATGCCCTTGAATAAGGAATCGGCCTTTCTCGTGAAGGCCTATGGTGAGCCCATCGTAGTGAAAATCAATGGACGCGCGAGCTACTTGAATACCGCGCCCATCAGCGATTTTTTTGCGCGCATGATCAAGGATGGGAAGAAAAGCTTTGTTCTCGATTTCCAGAAATGCCAAACAATGGACAGCACTTTCCTGGGCATTATTGCCGGTCTCGCCCTGGAAGTCCGCACCAAGCGACCCCCCGGCGATATAAATCTTTGCAAATTGTCAAGACGAAACCTCGAACTGGTCCGCAACCTCGGATTGCACCGAATCGTGAATGTTGATTCGGGCGAATTTCCGATGACATTTGAGGCTCCAAGTGAAAAACTCGATCAGGTAAAACGAAACGAAATCGATAACGCCAAAATGATTCTTCGGGCTCACGAAAACCTCGTTGAGATCGATGAAAGCAACAAATCCAAATTTCAGGACGTTATCGATTTTCTCAAAAATCAGACAAAACCCGAATAAAACTCTAATATTCATGTGGTTATTTTTGCTCGGCCTGATACTCGGTCTTTTTGTGGGGGGTGTCTTTTATCTCTCCTCGCGAAGAGAGATTACGCGGCTCGATGAGCAAAGGCAGCTCCTGCATCAGGAACAGCAGATCGTCCTCGAATTCATGCATAATATGGTGGAGGCCATTGGTGAAGGAGTTGAGCGATCTGAGCTATTCAAAAGGGTGGTGCACGCCGCAATTCTGAGCACCGGGGCCCTCAGCGCCTGTGTTTTTGAGAGAGCCGTCGACGAGCGCCTGCGTGGTGTCGTTGTGGAAGGGCTTTTCCCTCCGCAAAAACCTCTGCCCGTGAGCACGGCAATGAAGATTACCACCCGAACCCGTTTTATCGAGCAGGTACTCCGCTCCGAGGTATTGGAAGTTGGGGAAGGACTGGTCGGCGAAGTGGCCAAAACCGGGGAGGGCGTGCTGATTGCCGATGCCTCAGCCGACCCGAGGGTAATTCGCCACGACGACCCCTCGCTGATCGTCCGATCCTTGGTCCTGGTGCCGATCCGGTTTAAGGAAAAAAACCTTGGCGTCCTCGCGGTGGCCAATCCCGCCGACGGGCTCTCTTTCAACGAAACGGATTTTTCGCTGGTCGATTCACTGGCCGAACAGGCGGGATTGGCAATCCACAATGCCGACATCATGAATTTGCAGATCGAGAAAAACAAACTCGATCTCGACCTCTCGCTGGCGAGCAATATTCAGGGAATGCTGTTACCGAAAAACTTCCCCCAAAAACCCGGTTTGGAGGTCGATGCCCGCTACCTGCCCGCACAGAAAGTGGGGGGCGATCTGTATGATATATTCAGTGTGGGTGCGGATAAAATCGGAGTCGCCATAGCGGATGTTTCGGGAAAGGGGATTCCCGCTTCGTTGCTGATGGCTATTTGCCAGAGCAACTTGCGCCATTTTGCCAAAAATTGCCGCTCCCCGGCGCGTGTCCTTACTCGGCTTAACGCCGTCCTCAGTGATGAGATGCGAAAAGACATGTTTGTGACCCTTGTTTACGCGATCGTCGACCCCTCGAAAAACGAGTTGATAATTGCCCGGGGCGGCCACGAACTGCCGCTTCTCGGGCATAAAGACGAGGAAACCAATCTTTTCCGCACCCGCACCATCGGCTCCGAGGGCATGGCTCTCGGGATGGTTCCGCCCGCCCTCTTCGACGAGGTGATCGAAGATAAAGTGATTCCCTTCCACAAAGGGGACGTGTTTGTGCTCTATACCGATGGGGTGACCGAGGCCACGAATTTTGAGGGGACGGAGTTCACCACCGAAAGACTGGCCGATCTGGTCAAGCAGCTTCGCAATAGTTCCGCCGTGGAAATAAACGATGGAATATTGGATAGGGTTGCCCGGTTTTCCGGTCCCGATGGCCAAACCGATGATGTCACGCTGGTCACGGTTAAGCATAGTTGAAATCCGGCCAACGTTTCTGATAGTAATACGATTCCGATGCCAGCTTCCGTAGAAAATAACAAAATCGACCGCTTTTCCCTGCCGGATGGCCGGGGCCATTTTGGCGACTATGGCGGTATGTATGTGCCGGAAACCTTGATGACGGCCCTCTATGAATTGCGCGATGCCTATGCCGAGGCGAAAAAGGATCCCCTGTTCGTCAAAGAGCTAAATCAACATTTGAAAGAGTACGCCGGACGGCCCACCGAGCTTTATTATGCCCGCCACCTCAGTGAGCAATTGGGGGGAGCGAAAATTTATCTGAAACGCGAAGATCTGCTCCACACCGGCGCCCACAAAATCAACAACTGTCTCGGGCAGGTGCTATTGGCCCTGAGAATGGGCAAGACCCGTATTATCGCCGAAACCGGAGCGGGGCAGCATGGGGTTGCCACGGCAGCGGCCTGTGCCAAATTCGGATTGCGCTGCGTGATCTATATGGGGGCTGTGGATATGGAAAGGCAGGCTCTCAATGTGTTTCGAATGCGCCTTTGCGGGGCCGAAGTGCGTGCCGTTGACGCCGGGCAGAGCACTCTCAAGGAGGCCATCAATGAAGCGTTTCGCGATTGGGTAACCAATGTGGGCGACACCCATTACATCCTCGGCTCGGCTCTGGGCGCACATCCTTATCCCATGATGGTAAGGGATTTCCACCGTGTTATCGGCGAGGAAACCCGTTCGCAAATGTTGGCCCTTGAGGGCTCGCTGCCCGATGAGATGGTGGCCTGTGTTGGTGGGGGGAGTAATGCCATAGGTTTTTTCTGGGACTTTTTGGAGGAGCAAGCCGTGCGCTTGGTGGGGGTCGAGGCCGGAGGACACGGACCCGAACCGGGAAATCATGCCGCCCGCTTTTCGGGGGGACGCATCGGGGTGCTCCACGGCTGTAAAACCTGGCTCCTGCAAAACCACGATGGGCAGATCAATCTCACGCATTCGGTCTCGGCGGGGTTGGACTATGCGGCCATTGGCCCCGAACATGCCTTTTATCATGATCGCGGACGAATCCATTATGCCACCGCCACCGATCAGGAAGCATTGGCGGCATTTCAGGAGCTTTCCCGAAGGGAGGGCATTATTCCCGCCCTTGAGTCCGCCCACGCTCTGGCCTATGCCTTGAAGCGTGCCCCGCAAATGTCTCCCGACCAAATCCTGTGCTTGAATTTAAGTGGTCGAGGTGATAAGGATGTCGAGCAAGTCGAGCGGATTTTAAAGGCACAAGTATGTATAGTATGACCGGATATGGTCGGGGTGACGCCGAGAGCGACGGCCTGACAATCGTTGTTGAAATTAGCACTTTCAATAGAAGGAATCTGGAGACGAAAGTTTCCGTCCCGAAAGATTGGCAATCTTTGGAGCGGATGATTGGGGCTGCGGTCAGCGCGGTCATCAAGCGAGGGCGGGTGCAGGTATCGGTGCAAATTCAGGCTAACGGCGGGAGCGAGATAATTTCCTGGGATGATGATGAGGTCGCCGCGACAATTCGGAAATTGGGCGATCTGGCCAAAGCGGAGGGAATCGCCTTCGAGCCGGATGCCTCGTTTATTTTAAGACTGGTGACGCAACATCGTGGTAACCATAAACTTCCCGAAGCCGAAAAGGCATGGCCGCTGGTCCAGATGGCCTTGAATAAAGCTCTGGAGGAAGTGATGGCCATGCGGCTTAAAGAGGGCGCTGCGCTTCGCGATGACCTGACCGAGCGAAATAATTCCCTGGCGCTGATACTGGAGGCCATTCGCGGCAAATCAACGGGAGAAGTCACTCGCTACCGCGACAATCTGCTCAAAAGACTTCGGCAAGTCGGCCTTGAAATCGATTTGGATGATGCGAGAGTGCTCAAGGAAATTGCATTATTTGCCGACCGGTGTGATATTTCCGAGGAAATCGTCCGGCTGGAAAGCCATATCGCGCAATTTTCCGAGACCTTGCCGGGGGAGGAGCCAATTGGGCGCAAGCTGGAATTTCTGCTTCAGGAAGTTCTCCGCGAATTTAATACTATCGGGTCCAAATCCAATGCGGTTGATATCAGCAAAAACGTTCTGCAATCAAAGAATGAAATCGAGTGCATACGCGAACAATTGCAAAATGTGCAATGAGGGGTGAGAATTACCCTTGATTCTCCTTCATCAGGAATCGGATTCTATCTGAGAAACCTCATTCGATTCCGGTGGTGGATCGTCGGTTGTTTTGTCGGGATCGGGAAAAAAGAAAAGCGTTAAGATGATGTAGAGGGCAACCCCCACGGTTATTCCGCTATCGGCAACATTGAAGGCGGGCCAGCGGTAGCCGGGTAGATGAAAATCGAGAAAATCGACGACAAAGCCCAACCGCAACCTGTCGCATAGATTTCCGAGAATGCCGCCGCAAATAAAACCGAAGGCCAGTTGGCAGGGCATCTTTTTCAGCAGCAGATTACGCCGGAAAAAATAAAAGCCCACCAGCGCAACCAATGCGAGCGCCACAAATCCGTAGCGAAAGCCGCGAAACATACCCCAGGCCGCTCCCTCATTTACGATGTGGGCCAGATAAAAAAATCCCGGAATTATTTCTATTCCGCCATACGGCCAATAGCTTTCCAAAGGCAGCTCTGGATGATGCTGCACCCAAACTTTGGTCGATTGGTCGAGCAGGATAATCGCGGTCGCGGTGGCAAATAATAGCCAGTAGCGAGAGATTTTCTGCCAGACCGGGGAGGAACCTGTGCTATCAGTCTTCAGAGTCTCCTTTTGCAAATTCAGCCATCGCCTCGACACTGGAATCGATGAATATACCACGCCGGGGCGCTTGCTTTCGGCCCGATTTTTCCTTTTGGGCCTGCCCTTCGAGCGAGTAACGTGTAAATGGCACCGCCTCCAGCCGTTCCCTGCCGATTGGTTTTCCCGTGATCAAACAAATGCCATAGGTGCCATCGAATATTCGTTTTATGGCCTCCTCGATCTCGAAAAGGGCCTCCTGCTCGCTGGAAAGAAGATTGAGGGCGAAATCCCGCTCGAAATTATCCGTTCCAGCGTCGGACGAAAGGGATAAATCTCCCGAATCTTCCTTCACCGAGCGTTTCAGGGTATCCTTGGAGTGCAGGCTCAAACCCGACAGCACATGCTCTCGCAGGTCCACGAGGTTTTTGTAAAATTTAACGAATTTTTTGGGAACTTTTTTAACTTCATCATCCCGACGGGTCTGTTGTTTTTTGGGGTTAAACCCGAGTATATCGGCGACGGACGCAGCCCCCAGAACACGATGTTTTTCGGGTTTTGGCTCCGCCGTATTGGCAGCCTTTTTGGGATCTTGAGTGGATGCGGTCCGCTTTGGTTTATGCGCTTCAATTTTTTCACCCGATTTATCCCTGATACTCTCAGCCTCCTTGTTCTTTTTCAGCACCTCGCGGACATCCTCGAGGGAAAAAACAATTGGAGTTTGCTTTTTTGACGGCAACTTGAAAACCGCCGGTGTATGTTTGTTCGTCCGGGGGATAATTTTTATAGGAGCAACGGACACCTTTGAGGCGGTCTTGACGGGGGCCGATTTCTTTTTGGCCTTGGCCTTGGGCGTGATGGCGGCAGCGGCAGATGGCTTTCCGGTAACCTTTTTCGGTTTTGCGGAAGCCTTCACCTTTGATTTCGGTTTGACGATCTTCTTAGCTTTCGAAGTGGAAGCTTTTTTAGAAGATTTTTCCGCCGTAGATGGTGTTTTCTTGGTAGTATTGGTTTTTTTCCTGCCAGTCATAATTATTCTATCCTGTCCTATTAGATATGTTTGATCGCCACTTGGCAACGAGAGCAAATTGATTCTTCGGTCGCAGTATCGGAAATCTCGGGAACGTGACGCCAACAACGCGGGCAGCGATTACCGTCGCTTTTGATGGTCTCGATCATTGGAGAGCCCCGGTGGTCTGGATTTGTTTTCAAGATGACTTCCGATACGATAAAAAGTTCCGAAAGATCGGCTTTAAAAGAAATTAGTTTCTGGTAAAGGTTTTCCTCTTCGTTGCCAGTAATAATAACCTCCGCTTCGAGGGATTGACCGATTATTTTTTCTTTTCTAAGAGCTTCCAACAGATTGTTTAATTCTCCTCGGACCTCCAGCAATTTTTCCATGGAAAGGGCATCCTCATTATTATGCCAGCTTTCGGGGATTTGGGGCCAGGGGTATTGGTGGATCGAGTCCTCGGCGAACTCCTCGTTATGGCGGGCAAATGCGTGGGCTTCATCGGTGGTGAAAACCAGGATCGGCGCGAGCGAACGGTTGAGGATGTCGAAAATCAGGTGCAGCGTCGTCTGGGCGGAGCGGCGTTTTGAGGAATCGGTCCCGAGAGTGTAAAGCCGGTCTTTCAGAATATCATGGTAAACCGCCGAAAGAGTTACGGCCACGAATCGGTTGACGGATTGGTAAACCCGCTGAAATTCGTAATTATTATAGGAATCGGTGATTTCGGCCAGAAATTCGGCCGTCTTGTGGAGCGCCCATTTATCCAGAACAGTGAGGTTCTCGAAAGGAACGGAATTTTGCTCGGGGTCGAAATCGAAGAGGTTGGAAATCTGGAATCGGAGGGTATTTCGGATCGAACGGTAGGCTTGAGCCACATGGCCGAAAATTTCCTCCGAAATTGGAATATCGTTACGGTAATCCTGAGAGCAGACCCATAGACGAAGGATATCCGCTCCAAAACGACTTACCAGAAAGTCCGAGGTATTGGGTTTGGCTTTACCCGACTTCTTTTTCGCATCTTCCTGGCTCTTGCTGATTTTATTGCCGTCCTGACTGATAATAAAACCGTGGGTGATGATCTGCCTGTAGGGCGCTTGCCCTTCCACCACCATAGCTGTCCACAGAGACGACTGGAACCAGCCGCGATGTTGATCGCTGCCCTCGAGATACAGATCCGCCGGCCAATGCAGATCCTCATCATTTTTCAGAACCGCCAGATGGCTGGAACCGGAATCGATCCACACATCCAGAGTATCCTTGCCCGGCTGGAGGGTTTTCCCCTTCCAGGACTCGGGTAATTCAATCCCGTTCAGCAATTCGGCGGCATCGTTTTCAAACCAGTAATTCGTGCCGAACCGCTCAATTTTATCGGCCAACGCCCGCGCCACTCCGGAGTCCAGATAGGATTCGCCATTTTCATCGTAAAACGCGGGAATGGGCACTCCCCAGGAACGCTGACGGCTGATGCACCAGTCGGGGCGCGATTGGACGGCCCCGCGAATGCGTTTTTCACCCCATTTTGGCACCCAATCCACTTTATCAATCTCGGCCAGGGTTTTTTCGCGCATATCATCCTTATCCAGGGAGACGAACCACTGGTCCATGGCCCGGAAAACGACCGGTGTTTTTGACCGCCAACAATGTGGATACTGGTGGGCGATAAATTTTTTCTTCAAAAGGGCGCCGCAATGCGCGAGCATCGTCAAAACGCCTTCGTTGGCGGGGCAATGGCCCTTTGTTTCCAGCACCGTGAGGCCAACCAGATCGGACGGCATGCGGCCATCGTCAACGTATCTTCCCTGGTCATCCAATGGACAGTAAATATCAAGTTTGTATTTAACGCCGGTCAGGTAATCCTCCAGACCGTGTCCGGGAGCGGTATGAACGCAGCCCGTGCCCGATTCGGTTGTCACATAATCCGCCAGGACGATGGAGCTTGGGCGGTCGATAAAGGGGTGGCGGGTTTCGATACCCTCGAGACTATCCCCTTTGTGCATTTTGCCAAAAGTGGCCCCATCGAGATCGCAGTCTTCGACAAATTGCTTGGACAGAGCCTCGGCCACGAGGTAGTTTTGGCCCTCATGGCTTACCTCGACATAGAGGAGCCCCGGATGCAGCGCGATTGCCATGTTGGAAGGCAGAGTCCAGGGGGTAGTTGTCCAGATGACCACCGACAATGGCCCATCAAAAGGGGTGTCACCTGTCTCCGTAACGGGAAATTTTACCCAGATGGAGGGGCTTACGTGATCCTTGTATTCAATTTCGGCCTCCGCCAGGGCGGTTTTGCAGGGGATTGACCAGTAAACCGGTTTTTTACCCCGGTAAACCATACCCTTTTCCACGAATGCGGCGAAAGTTCGCAGAATTTCGGCCTCATAGGAGGGGTTCATGGTCTTGTATTCCCGTTTCCAGTCGGCCAGCACGCCAAGGCGTTGAAATTGCCCCCGCTGCACCTCGATGAAGTGATTGGAAAACTCCTGGCAGGCCTTCCTGATTTCAGCCGGGGTTTTCAACTCGCCGCTCTTTTGCAATTCCTGGCTCACCTTATGCTCGATGGGCAATCCGTGGCAGTCCCAACCGGGGACATAGGGAGTGCGCCAGCCATTCATGGCCTTGTAGTGCAGGATGGCGTCCTTGAGAATCTTGTTCAGGGCAGTGCCGATGTGGACATTTCCATTGGTAAAAGGGGGGCCATCGTGGAGAACATAGGAATCTCCACCCGAGTTTTTCTCCTGGATTTTCTCGTAGAGCCCCATTTTCTCCCAGTGGGCTACTCTGGCCGGTTCACGCTTGGCCAGGTTTCCCCTCATGGGAAAGTCCGTCTTGGGTAAATTGAGAGTATCCTTGTAGTTTTGTGCCATGATTTTCACCCTTCAGGGATGTCTGAATGGAACAAACTGAAGCATAATATCTTCGTCCTCCTCATCCTCTTTGTCTTCCTCTATTTCTTTGTAAAATGTTGTTGAAAAAAGAATAGGGGATGAAGAGGAAGAGCAAGACGAAGAGGATGATTTTCTGAAAACGTCCTTTTATTCACGCTATTCCAGGGTGACCCCCTTTAAGTAACCGGCGAAACAATGTTATGTTCTCATTGCAAGTCAAGCTAAGAGGCAAATAAACATTATCCCTTTTACCGACGGCATAGGAACGGTAATCGAAAGGGACGGTAAATGAAATTTTTTTCGGTTGATGTTGCCGAATGCGTGCCTGATCCATAACTCTTTTCACCTTTCATCGCTACCCTGTCTCCTTTTATCTCCAATGGAAGAAATCCTCAGTCATTTCATGCAAGGCCAGTCCTTGCCCGTGCTTTTCCTGATTATCGGAATATTTCTATTTACATTAGGAAAAGGGGCCGACCTGCTCGTCGACGAGGCGGTCGCTCTTTCACTGCGATGGGGAGTTCCCACGGTCCTGATCGGGGCCACCATCGTGAGCCTTGGGACGACATTGCCGGAGGCGGCGGTGTCGGTAGTGGCAGCAGTGGGGGGCAAGCCAAGCCTCGCCCTCGGAAATGCCGTGGGCTCAATTATTTGTGATACGGGCCTGATTTTGGGCATAGCCACCGTGATGGCCCCGCTCCCTTTAAACCGCGCCATTGTCAACCGCCAGGGCTGGATTCAGTTGGGGGCGGGATTTCTGCTGGTCATAACCTGCCTGCCTTTTTCGGATCTCGGGGAGGTATTTACCACCGGTGGGCGGCTGCCGCAAATGATGGGTTTCGTATTTCTTTTCCTGCTCGCGACCTATCTCTACCTCTCAGTTCGCTGGGTCAGCTCCGGGAATGCCGGCGAAGATTCTTTGGGGACTCATGCGAATAAGGAAAAGGGCGGGCCGTTTCTCATTTTGCTAAAGCTGTTTTTTGCCATTGCCCTGGTGGTGATTTCTTCCCAAATACTGATCCCCGCCGTGGAGGAGACCGCCATCCGGCTGAATATCCCCAACGCCATCATCGCGGCCACTCTGGTTGCATTTGGCACCTCTTTGCCGGAACTTGTAACGGCTATCACGGCGGTAAGAAAAGGCCACGGCGAACTCGCCGTGGGCAATATTATCGGGGCAGACATCCTCAATGTCCTCTTTGTGGCCGGAGCCGCCGCCGCCGTAACCAGTGATGGCCTGCAGGCGACCCCGCATTTTTTCCGCTTCCTCTTTCCCGCCATGATAGGGGTCCTGGTAGTATTCCGAATCGGTATTTTCCTCTCAGGAGACAAACTCAAACGCCCCTTCGGCATCCTCCTGTTGTCCATCTACCTCTTGGTGACGGGAGTCAGTTTAACCCTGAGCTAGTTGGAAGAAGATGCAGGATGGGAAGAAGATGCTGGATGCGGGATGGGGGATGATTTTCAGGTTTAAGGTTTGTAGGTATGGACTTTTTTGTGGAATCAATACCTAGTGAATAAAAAATCCAGTTTCGGGCATCCTGCATCTTACCATCACTTTTATCCACCAACATGAATGACAATTACAAACCGGTTGCCTTGATTATTCGGGATGGTTGGGGCGAGAATCACAACTCCGCCCATGATGCCTTTAACGCTGTCAAGCTGGCTCGCACTCCGGTGGCCGATGCGATTAGCGCCGGTTGCCCGCGCACGGAAATCGGCGCCTGCGGGCTGGATGTCGGGTTGCCGGAGGGGATTTTTGGCAACAGCGAGGTGGGCCACCAGAATATCGGCGCGGGGCGGGTGGTTGCGCAGGAAATCGTCCGCATCGATGAGGCTTTTGCCGCCGGAGAGGTCTTGTTGAAACCGGTAATCGGGGTCGGCTTGACCCGCCTGCGCGTCAACGGCGGAAAATTACACCTCGTCGGGCTCATTTCCGACGCCGGAGTCCACTCGACTCTCGACCATCTCTACAAATTGCTCGAAGCAGCCCGCGATAAAATGGTGCCCGATCTCGATGTCTGCATCCACGCGCTGACCGATGGGCGCGATTCACCGCCGCAAAGCGGTATCGGTTACGTGCGGCAAATTGAGAGAAAGTGCCGGGAAATCGGCGTGGGAAGAATTGCCAGTGTCTGCGGGCGTTATTGGGGAATGGACCGTGACAACCGTTGGGAACGAGTCGAAAAAGCCTACAACTGTTTTATTGGCAAGGAGGCGCAAAGCGCCCGCAACGCCGAGGAGGCCGTGCAGCGTTATTATGACAAACCTTCGAGCGATTCTTTAAAAGGGGACGAATTTATTACCCCAACATGGATCGCCAATGAAAAAGGTGAGCCCTCGGGAGCAATCAGTGATGGCGATACGGTGATTTTTTTCAACTTTCGGGGTGATCGCCCGAGAGAAATCACGCGGGCTTTTATCGATGAAGAGTTCGACGGGTTTTCGCGGGAGAAAAAACTCGATCTTTTTTACATCGCAATGACGGAATATCAAAAAGGACTCTGCAATAACATCCTTTTCCGCAAACCCCCGAAAATGAAAAATATATTGGGCGAATATTTAAGCGAGCAGGGGATACCTCAATTTCGCTGCGCCGAGACGGAAAAATATCCGCACGTGACCTTCTTTTTTAACGATTATCGGGAAGAGCCCTTTCCCGGCGAGGAACGCTCTCTAATTCCCAGCGTTAGAGATGTGCCCACTTATGATTTAAAACCGGAGATGTCGGCTCGGGGCATCTGCGAGGCAACCAAGGAAGCGATTCTGAGCCGCAAATATGGGCTCATAGTGGTCAACTTTGCCAACGCCGACATGGTTGGGCATTCCGGTTCGCTCGAAGCTGCCATCAAAGCCTGTGAAACGGTAGATGCCTGTGTCGGTGAATTGCTCGAATCGATAAAGGAAGTCGGTGGCGCGGCCTTGGTAACAGCGGATCACGGGAATTCGGATCAAATGTGGGATCCCGAAAACGAGGTTCCCCACACCGCCCATACCTTGAATCCGGTGGAGTTAGTACTAGTCGGTAACGGATGCGAAAAATTGCGGCTGAAAGAGGGTGGTCGTCTTTCCGATATAGCGCCGACTCTCCTCCATTTGATGGGCCTCGAACAACCCGCAGAGATGACCGGCGAATGCCTCGTTATTCGACCGGTGTAAGCACCCGGAAGCCGATATGGTGGTCCTTGTAGGTTGGGGGGTCTTCGTAATGTTTATAGGCTGATCGGGAGACAAAAATGTTGCTGCCCCACCAGCCGCCTTTTTCGACTTTTCTTTTCCCCTCCGAAGGGCCTGTTGGATCCACCATTTGGCTCTGTTCATAATAATCGACGCTCAGCCAATCCTGGACCCACTCCATTGCATTGCCCGACATGTCTAACGCCCCCACCCAACTGGCCCCCTGCGGATAATTTCCCACGGGGGTTGTTTCTTCGCTATCCAGCACGTTAGCCTTTTTCGGATCGAACTCATTTCCCCAAGGGAAAATCAGCGATTTCGGACCGCGAGCCGCAAATTCCCACTCGGCTTCGTAGGGCAGGCGACCCCCCCGCCAATGCGCAAATGCCTCGGCTTCAAACCATGTCACACAGACTCGCGGGTGGTCCGGCTCCTCTTTCTCGACACATTTTACCGGGAGCGAGTCCGGGCTTTGCCCTCGCAGCCACTCCCGCCCCTCCGGCGACCAATGCTGCTCTTTTTGATAACCGCCATCCTCGACAAAAGCCTGAAAATCTTTGTTGGTTACCTCGTAGCGATCGATCCAGAAACCCTTGGTTAGTTTTACCTCGTGCCTCGGCATCTCGCAGGGTATTTCCACAGCGGCCCATTTTGGAATATCCATACCGGCAATTTCGTCTTCCGTGGTCCCCATAAAAAAAGTTCCCGCCGGCACCCAAACCTGCTCCGTCCCACGGGAGTCCTGTCGCGTAGTGCCTGGAGGCGTCGGATTTTTTTCCGGTTGTGCAGATTCTTCAACTTGAGCGAACCCGCTAGCGGCAAATATAAATAAGGCCGTCGTTAATCCAGTGGTTTTTAATAATCTCATATTACTCCTCGTTATTATCATTAGAATATCCAAGCCGCATGACCAAATCCAGTTGGATAGCAGCCCCGAAAGGTAATTGGGCGGCCCCGGTGGCGGTTCGGGCATGGCGGCCATTTTCTCCCCAAAGTTCGATTAAGAGGTCGGATGCGCCATCGATAACCAAAGGCTGTTCGGTAAAAGTTGGTGCCGAACGCACGAACCCCTGTAGTTTTTCAATCGAAACGATCTGATCCAGATCGCCGATATCTTTTTTGATAATTGCCAGGATATCGAGGAGAGCGCCCTGAGCCGCCAGTTTCGCCTCAGCGCTACTAATATCCGAACCCACTTCCCCGCAAACACGACTCACGCGCCCGGAGACAAAAAGTAAGTTTCCAGAACGCTTGCAGCCCAAATAATTGGCAACCGGAGTTTTCGGCGGCGGTAATTCGAGCCCAAGCTCGCCGAGGCGGCTTTCAATCTTACTCATGGATCGGGGTTAATAATGGGCAACCGAGTTTAGATTTTTGAAAATTTGGCGCATTTCCAACTGAAAAATCTATCAAATTATCTTGTTTATCCACGACTCTATTTCCGAGCTTTAATTAATCCTGCGTCCGCAATATCATTCACAACTTTATTGAGAAATTGCCACGATTCGAGGTGGTAGTCGTCAGGAATCTCCAGCTTTTGACCTTCTTTGTATCGGCTTAGATTCTTGGATTTTTTGACATATAAGGAATTAGCGATTCCTTTGCTGTGAACCAAAATATCTCGTGAGGCCTTGATCTCCACAAGCTTATCAAGGCATTCTTGATTTGGGCAGCCAAGGTTGGCAATAGACTCTAGATATATAAACCTCTCTTTGACTCCGTCGTAAGCAATATCATTTACTTTTTTCTGTATGACAAATTGCACGATTTCATTTTTATCGGCAGAATCGAGAACAGACTGAAATTTTAGCTGTTTGTCGGAAAGACTGTCAGGATGCTCAGTAAGCCAAGCGCGCAAAAAACCATTTACAAAATCGTCAAAGAGAGATACGAAATGCTGAAAAGTTGCTGAAGTTAATTCATTTGTAACATATCCTTGGGAAAGGCTGGACAACATCGGGCCGTCAACTGTATTTCCTGTTACTTGGTTACGTAAGGAAAGTGTGTGGCCTTGACGAACCGCCTCCTGCACAAAGCGCCAAGCGTGCTTCGTGTGTGAATAGTAGTTGTGACTCGCTTCTAGTGCAGCAATGCATTGGGACCGTAGTTGCTCAATTTCTTCGATCAATGCCATTCCATAGACCCAGATTATTATTTACACGGCTTTGTCCAAAATTTCCTGGACCAAAATATGATCAGTGTCGTATCCAAGATTTACTACCGTTATTTCAGGTTTTCCGTCCAGTGAAATCGCACCGTGATCTACCCAATATTGGATGCTGTTGGCATCTAGAATGGCACAAACACCTTCAATTTGATCTACTGGGATCATAATGTAGGGGCCGGCGTTACCGTCCTTGGAGACATACAGTGGTTCTTGTGTTGTTTTGTCTATCATGTTTTCTCAAGATTGAAGCTATTATTTGGCAGGCACCTAATTTTTGCAAACTCATTCAGCAGCTATCATATTGCAATCAATAATTTCAAATCAATTTTCTATTCCTTGATTAACAATTTGAATAATATTTTCGCCGATATAGAATATAAACCTGTAGTTTCAACCTTGCTCAATTGGCATGGCTACTTCTTTTGATTTAGGCGGAGATAAGTTGCAAAGAGAGTTGTCATGGTGAGAGCGGGGTTGTAGAAACTGGATTCAAATCGTCATGAACTTTGCAAAATTCCTCGATCATTCCAAATTTGCCGCCGGTATCCTGTTACTTGCGCTCTTCGTGGTAGGGGGGGCTGCCGGAGCCTTTGGAGCCGTTATCCAGAACCCTCAGCAATTCACGAAGGATGCGAATCTGTGGCAGGCGGTGAAAAAAAAGCAGTCCGGAGTGGTGGGAGTGCTCATTTTTGACGGGGCCGATCCCAATGCGATGAGCGGCGATGGATGGACGGTCTTGATGGAGGCGGCTTCGCAGGGTGATTTGAAAACATTTACTATTTTGCAAAAAAAAGGGGCCAACCCCGGCGCACGGACCAATTCCGGCTATTCGACCCTCATGGCTGCCGCCACCGGTGGGAATCAGAGGATTTTTGACAAGGTTTTGGGAAAAGTTGGCTATGGAAACCCGGTGGACAAATCCGGTTACTCTCTCGCAATGGCGGCGGCCGTCGGGGGTAACAAGAGGATTTTTGAGATTATCCAGGGTAACGGAATACGCCTGAATACCGCAGACGGGACGGGCTACACTGTGCTCATGGCGGCGGCGGAAGGCGGAAACATCGATATTTTTTCCATCGTGCTTGGCTTTCGTGGCGACCCCAAAGCGGTCGATATCAATGGGTGGAGCGTGGCCCACTCCGCCGCGCGGGGGGGGAACATCGAGATTTTTAGTCGGGCCATTGAATCGGGAGCGGATATCCTCGTCCGCAGCAAAGTAGGCGATACAGTGCTCATGGCAGCGGTCCGAGGCGGCAGTTCCACCATTATCAGGCAATGTCTGGAAGGAGGTGTAAACCCCAATACCGGCGACAACGAGGGCGTAACCCCGTTAATGATGGCCTTTTACGGTGGCAACCTGACCGTCGCGCGGATTTTGCTGGATGCCGGTGCGGATATCAATGCTCAGGATAAAACCGGCGCCACCACATTGATCGACCAGACCCGTGATGCCGATTTTCAAAAAGTAGTTTACATACTCAAAGCCCGAGCGGATCCCAATATTGTGGATAACAAAGGCCGTGCGCCGCTGATATTTGCCGCCAGAGCCGGAGAAATATCGCTTGTCAGGAAACTCCTCGAATACGGGGCCAAGGCAGATTTAGCCGACAAGGAAGGCAAAATGGCAGTCGATTACGCCCGAGAATCCGGCAAGGAAAACGTCGTCTATCTCCTTGAAGGAGAACCTGCCGAGTAAAGCCTGAAGAAACCATCTCGCTTTAGCCGCAAAGCAGGAAAGGCCCACGGAGATCGACGATGCAGCGAGGTGCGCCAAGAAACCTCGAAAGAAAAAATTGGAGACCTGTGGGGTGAGATATTTTACATTGACCCAAAGGAAAAATTCACTTGAACTCCGCAATTCTCGCAGAAACACCAAGGGGCCGTAGCTCAGTTGGAAGAGCGCTTGCATGGCATGCAAGAGGTCGTCGGTTCGATCCCGATCGGCTCCACCAATTTAGCTCGCTAATAGACAACGAGTTCAGGTAAAGCAAGACCAAGGAAAAAATTTCCTCAAAATGCAATAAACAGCATATCGAAACAAGATAAGTTGCGACGAATTGCGACGATTATACTTTTCAATATACATTGCTCAGAAAAATCCGGGCAAAATCTAATGTGAAGGCATGATGGAAACACTGAAAATCTCTTGGCGGTCTATTGGGTGACTAGGAGTTGATTTGAATGTGATTTTATCAAGCCGGTGAACCATATTTGGTCGAGGGCTTTTAGGGACCGGGTTATTGGTGGGCCAGGATGTTGATTTCTGTTACTCCGAAGACGTATTCCAGGGTGTGGTTGGTTTCGGGGTCGTTGGGATTGCTGTTGGTTAGGTCGGGGCCTACTAGGAGGAGTTGATCTTGGAATTTGGTGGGGGGGATCAGGAGGTGGATGTTGTTTTCTTCGGGGGCGTATTCGATGGTGTAGTCGTTGAAGGCTACGGGTTCGATGATTACCGGGTTTTCTGTCAGAATATGGGCGATTTCCCAGAGGTTGATGCCGGGCAGGAGTCCGTCGTTCATGCGGAAGGATTCATAGGGGGTCAGCCGGTGGTCGTAATAGCGATTGCCGGTGATAAATTTCTTTACCGGCGTCACTGGTTTGGCTGCCTGTTCCAGTAGGTCGAGTGAGAGGTAATAATTCTGAACGGTGGCTCCTGAAATCAGGTTGATGCGGATAGAGGGTTCGTCCAGTGGGTCTGTTTTGAAGTCGGCTTTTGTCAGTTTTTTGTTGGTTGGGGTGAAGGTGTTTTCGGTCTGACGGTTGTTGATTATTTCAAGTTCT
>JAJFLU010000042.1 GCA_021772515.1 Opitutales bacterium | reverse complement strand
GCCGGGAGATCCTGGCACTCTCAACATTAGAGAGGGTTAAAAGTTTTTTCGAGTCCTTCCTCCGACGAGTTATATGGACCCATTCTCGGAAGGACTCAAAAAACTCGGCAATCATCATGGGGTAACCTACAAGACAAAGACGAAGAGGGAGGAGGAGAAAGAGTGAGATTATTGGTTTTTTGTGGGTTTCCAGTTTTTTTTGCTAAAAAACGCTGATTTTTGTGGGTTTTTTGGGGGGTTGGGTGTGTCAGAATGTCTCTAATTCGGTCTTTTTTGGGGGTTTTTGGTGTTTTTTATAGTCCGCGCAGCCAACGCAGCCAACGCAGCACGCGCAGCCAACGCAGTCATTGCGGGTTTTTGGGTTATGTGTTATTTTTATGCGATGAAAGTTCAAAACAAAGAAAAATGCTGTTTTAGGCGGTTTGCCGTCTTTGGCGGTTGGAAGTGGTTTTTGCGGAAGTCGAAGAGGTCGAGAAGGGATGCCCGGCGGGGCGTTTCCTTGTTGGCTAATTGTTATCCGCTGCCCGGGAATTCGTTTAAAAGTTGCTACTTTACATTTATGGATTGAATTGCGATTATCGTGAGGCCTGTTGAGGGTATTTGATCCAGAGGTTTTTGTATGGAAGAACTACTGAAAGGAAAGTTTATCGTTCTTGGGGTGACCGGTTCGATTGCCGCTTACAAGGCGGCGGATATCACGAGTCAGCTCGTGAAGCTGGGGGCCGATGTGCATGTGGTGATGACCCGTGAAGCGGCCCAATTTATCACTCCTTTGACATTGCAAACCCTGAGCCGAAACCCCGTTGGGGCCGATCTCTGGGAGGAGGGTCAGGGCTGGCAGCCGGGGCATATCGAGCTGGCGGACCGGGCAGATTTGCTGTTGGTGGCTCCGGCCACGGCCAATATGATCGCCTGTTTTGCAGTGGGTCTGGCGCCGGATCTTTTGAGCTCGATCTACCTGGCGACGCTGGCCCATGTAATGGTTGCACCGGCCATGAACGGCAAGATGCTCGACCACCCGGCAACGGCCAAGAATCTGGGTATTCTACGCGAGCGCGGCCACCACATAATCGAACCGGATCAGGGTCTTTTGGCCTGTGGTTATGAGGGTAAGGGTAAATTGAGCAGTGTGGAAAATATTATTGCCCCGGTTGTGAACCTTTTTCAGAATTCGCCTTGAACACTACTATTATTAACACCATCGGCTGCCCACTCATGCTGGATTTTGAGATAATATTTTGCCTTCTTGCCATATCGGGATTTGGGGCAAAGGATGGCTCTCGCTGATTGATACTTATGGACTCGGAACAAGAACCGGAACAAGGCGGCGAACCGCTAATTGAGGTATCCCTCGAAGGAGAGTTTCTTTCCCCCGGAGAGAAATTCGGGGATTACCAGGTAATGAACTGCCTGGGCTTCGACCTGCTGGGCGGTGTTTACCGCATGCAGAATATTTTTCAGTTCAACGAGGTTTGCCTGACGGTTCTGCATTCCGAGGCAAGTCAGGCCCCCGGTTTCCAGGAATTGCTCGAACAGCAGGTGAAAATTTTGAGCAAACTGGACCACCCAAATATTTTGAAGGTGGTCGATACGATGGAAGTAAAGGGGCGCTGCTGCCTAGTCATGGAGCCCATCGAGGGGGAAAATATCTGCGATTATATGCAGGCCTTTATCAAGCAGCAGCAGCAATTGTCGGGGGCGCCCATGGGCGGGATGCATGGGGATCCGTCATCGGCGCTGGCTGAGGATGCGTTCAGGGATTTCGGTTTCGGGCTGCCGATGGCTCATGCAGTCGATATTATCAAACAGATACTGGGGGCTTTCAAAGCTGCCCATACCGCGGAAATTTACCACAATACCTTCAACCCCACACAACTGGTTCGGGCCGCCGATGGGACCATAAAAATCGTCGGATTCGGGCTCCACCAATTGACGGATGGGGCGCTTTTTCAAAAATTGGTTTCCTCGGAAATCACCCCATTCACGATGGGGCTGCGCAAGGTGCGGATAAACACCTCGAAATTCCTACCACCGGAAATATCGGCGGGTGGGGAGGCCGCCCAGAATAGCGATATATTCTCTTTGGGTGTGACGGCCTATTACCTGCTCACAGGGCATAAACCGATCGGGCATTCGGGGATGGATAACCTGGCCTACAAACCTCCATCGCAATATTCCGCAGCCATTCCCAAGGGCTGGGATAAAATTCTCGGTAAGTGCCTGGAGGCCGAGCCCGGCAACCGGTTCAAGGGGCCCAAGGAGTTTTTAAACGCCATCGACAGGTTGGCCAAGGAAAAGGCCAAGTCGAAAGAGGACGGTGGCCTCGCCGAAACGATAGATAAGATTCCCCTGCCTAAAGCGCTTGAGAAAAAGCTCGATCCGGAAAAGTTGAAATTAATCCGCCTGGGAATAATGGGGGTTTTCGCCACACTGGCCATCGCCGCAGGCAGTTTTTGCTACAAGATTATATTTACCGATGAAGCGGAGGCCGTTGGGCCCGTCGTCAAAAGGGTGGTCGAGGGGCAAGAACCGCTTTATTCCTTAACCCTATCACCTCCAAAAGCGGGAGTGGTATTTTCCGGCGAAGGCAAGGGGGAGTCCAGCTTTGTTGTGCCGGATGGGGTTTTGAATGTAACAATGCCTCTCGGCGAGTACACGGTAAAGGCCAGCGCAAAAGATCACCGGCCAAGAACCATGACCGTCGAGGTAGGTAAGAAAGGGATTCAGGGGACGGTTACCCTGGAACCTTTTTGGAGTCTTTTGGAAGTAAAAACTTCGCCGGGAGCCCGGGTTGTGGCGGTGCGGGGTCCCGAGGATCGGGTGGATATTGGCCTGGTGCCCGATACCGGGACACTCAGGGCCGAAAAAATGCTCTACAAGGGCCTTTACACTTTGGAAGTCTCTCTACCCAACTACAAAACCAATGTATTGAGCGATGTTGATCTACCATTCAACAAGCTGGTGACCCTGGAGGTTGCCCTTGAGCCGCTTCCGGGTAAAATGGTAGTTGTCACCCAACCGGAGGGAGCGGAGGTGTTTATTGGTGAAACTTCCGTGGGAACAACACCGGCGACCTTGGAGGATCTGGCTGTGGAGGAACCGATCACATTGGTAATCGCCCTGGAAAATTACCGACCTCAGCAGCTTACCATGACTCTGCCTCCGGGTTTCGATGAAACGCTGGAAATTGCGCCGCTTGAGCGTAAGGCGGGTGTATTGGATGTGCAATTGTCTTTCCTGTCCAGCCAAACAACGCCCGAGAAAATGGCTGCGGTGGAATATCGTGTGGGCGGCAAATCCTACAAAGGGGCCACCGGACGACTGGAGGAAGTTTACGAAGGCAACCAGACTCTCGAGATCGAGCACCCCGATTACTTCGTCTGGAGCCAGCAGGTGCAGATCGTCGATGGTCAACTCTCAACTTTGGCCGCCGAATTAGCCCCACGCCCCGGTCTACTAGAGATCAATTTGGACTCCTCCTACCCGTTTTCGGTCCTGGCCAACGGTAGAACGGCGCCAATAAACGGTGCCTCTTTCGAAATTCCAGCCGAGGGAGATGTAGAGGTCGAGGTGCAGATCAAGGACCACCTGACAGTTAAAAGAAAAATGAAATTTACCGCCAACGAACGGCAAAATTGGGCCGTCAAGGCGGTGCCAATTCCAGGCCCGGAGAGAGGCAAGGGTTGGATTGTGCCCTATATCGGCACTACCATGGCTTGGATCAGCCCCGGTGATTTACGGCTCGGCAGTCCACCCCAAGAACAAGCCCGCCTGCCCAGCGAAGGCCCCCGCACAACCGTCAAACTCCCGCAAGGGTACTGGATGGCGGTCCATGAAGTCAGCCAGAGGGATTATCAGCGCGTGATGGAGGCAAATCCCAGCGAATTTAAGGGGGCAAATAATCCCGTCGATCACGTCACCTGGCGGGAGGCGATGGCGTATTGCAATAAAATCAGCGAGCAGGAACGAAGCGCCGAGAGGCTTCCCGAAAATTACCACTACCGACTGCCCACCGAGGCCGAATGGGAATACGCCTGCCGCGCTGGCACCGAGACGCCCTACTCTTTCGGTAAAAAAGCCGACTCGACAAACGGCAATTTCAAAGGCGGCTACCCCCGCGAATATGGTGACACCCTGACCCGCGATGATGCCAAATACGGACCCACGCCGGTCGGCTCCTACCCGGCAAATGCCTTCGGGCTTTTTGATATGCACGGAAATGCCGGCGAGTGGTGTTGGGACAACTTTAATTCACGCTACCCCGGCGGCACGGAAGAAAACTGGGCCGGTCCCGCAGATGGCACGGACAAAGTTTACCGGGGCGGCAGTTGGGGAAGTTTCGCCCATCAATGCCGGAGCGCCGCCCGTCAACGCCTGAGACCGGGCACTGCCAGCAACCTGGTGGGGTTCCGCATCGTCCTGGCTCCAGTGGTGGAGTAGTGTAAATCGAATCTTCCTTTCAGGCAAACCTGAAGGGAAATATTGAAGTTTTGATTTGATTTATCCGCATCAATGAGCAGATTTGCTTTATATAAGGCCGGGTCCTATGCAACGACAGACCGGTGAACTCCGCCAGGCCCGGAAGGGAGCAACGGTAGCCAGGATTTGCGTGTGCCGTAGGGTGCCTGGCCTTATTTTTGTACGGGGTCGGTTTAATTTTGCATTTCACGGCTTGGGGTATTTATTTTCTTTTGAATGGAAGCGGGATATCAGGTAATTGCTCGTCGGTGGCGGCCTAAACAGTTCGATGAGGTGGTCGGACAGGATTATATCGTCCGAACGCTTAAGAATGCGATAGGCAGCGGGCGAATTGCCCATGCCTATTTGCTGATTGGGCCTCGGGGGACCGGTAAAACGAGCACCGCGCGGCTGTTTGCCAAGGCTCTCAACTGCGCCAAGGGTCCCATTGTCACGCCCTGCGGCGAATGCCCGGCCTGCCAGGAGATTACGGCGGGGAACTCCCTGGATGTGATCGAGATCGATGGGGCTTCCAACAACTCGGTCGAGCAGGTGCGCGAACTGCGGGAGGACTGTCAATATGCGCCGGCTCATGGACGCTACAAAATATACATAATCGACGAAGTTCACATGCTTTCCAACGCCGCTTTTAATGCGTTGTTGAAGACCCTTGAGGAACCGCCCTCCCACGTCATCTTCATTTTCGCCACGACGGAGGCGCGCAAAGTCCTCCCGACCATCGTCTCGCGATGCCAGCGGTTCGCCTTTCGACCCATCGCCGATTCCGTAATCGCGGCAAAACTTGCGAGCATCGCCGAAGCGGAAAAAATCATTTTGGAAAAGGAGGCCCTTGATACCATCGCCCGCCTCGCCGGCGGGGGAATGCGGGATGCCCAGTCCATCCTCGACCAAATGATCTCATTTTGCGGCGAAACCATCAAGGAGCAGGATGTTTTGGATGTTTACGGGCTGGCCTCCGCGCAACAGGTGGAGGCGCTGCTCAAAGCGGTAGCCGAGGCGGATTACAATCGGATTATGGCATTGGTGGAGAAACTCGATAGCGAGGGCCGCGATCTCTATCGGGTCTTGCTCGATTTGCAGGCCCTTGCCCGGGAAGCCCTTCTGGAGGCTGTCCGTCAAAAAGGCCCCACCGGGAGCCTGGGTCGGCCTTTGACGGCCGAGGAGCTGATGCGAATGCTGGAGGCTCTCCGGGATAGCGAGCAAGCAGTGAAAATGGGGCTCAGTGAAAAGGTAAATTTTGAGGTCGCCCTCCTCAGGGCCGCAGAAGCCAGCCGCGCCCGAGCCATCGATTCTCTCATCCGCGAGCTATCGGGATTGGCCAATAATTTGCCCGAAACGAGAAAAAAAAAAGTAGCTGAACCCCCACCCTCGGAAACCTATAACCAACCGCCCGCGCCGCCACCTGAAGAAGCGCCACCTCCCCATCATCTTGAAACCGATGAGGCGATGGAGTCCATAATCGCGGCGAACGAAGCGAACATCCCCGAACCCGAAGAGGTGGATATTCCTCCTGCAAACCCCCGCACTACTACTGAGCCCATTACCCAACCCCAGCGCGATCTCGGAGATTTGGTAGCCAAAGTTCCCGAATCAACAAGAAAAATTATCGAGGAACAGATGGGAGGGCGTTTCCGGGAAGTCCAAAAAATCGATACTGGAAAACTGATTTAGGGGGAGAAAAAAAGGATAACAGGTGTCGAAAGTTTTGAAAAACTAACCCGAAACTTCTTCCACCATTCCCCCATCCTCTGTAATCAGGTGCCTGGTGGGATGGTGAATTGGCTACCATCGTCTAGCCGCATGAAAGTTCTGTTTTCGGGCGTATTGTTGGGGAAAGTAAAAATCCAGCCTGGCGTATCGCCGAAGACGTATTGCCAGCGGTAGCTGCTTTCGTTGAGAAAAACCCATTCCTGCAGGCCCAGATCGAATACGAAAATGGCAGCGGGGTTCCCATTGTCGAAAACATATTGCCAGCCATGTTCGTCGTGGTAAATCCAGGGCCAGAATTCGTTATTGTAATTGGCATACCAGGGTGAAGATTTCCAGTTCGGAAAATCCGGGATATCCGCACCGCTGAACACATCGCTATCAACAGTAATGAAAAAAGAGATCTCTGCGCTAAGATCGTGGGTATCGAAAGTCGCAACGGAAATTTCAGCTTCACCAGATTGGCCGGGATTGACATTAAGGCGCAACTGGCTGCCAACAATCGAGGCGGTCAAAAGACTTGGCTTGGTATTGGTGACCTGAAAAGACAAGACCGCAGTCGGATCAGCCTCCGTTGGGTATATATCGATGGGCGAAATTGACGCAAAAGTAACGAAATGATCCGCTGTCAAAGTTTGAGTGTTATCGAAGTTAATTAGTGGAACCGAGGCGAAAGTGCCACCGCCATCCAGATTCCATCGAGGAAAATTCGCAATCGAGATAACCTCTGAAATACTGTTCCCAATTACTCGGCCAAAGACAGTAAAACCGCCGTTCTGTTCGTCTAAATTCGTGCTGTTATCTACCAAATTAAAAAACCATTGATTCGTCGCGCTGTTGGGGTCTCCATCGAGTTTTGCCATAGCAATGGTGCCTGTAGTATTCGAAATTCCTGGTTCATTTACGATGGGATCAACATCGAGCACATTGTCCACAACAACTGGGGTACCCGGTGTGATAGTAAAACCGCCACCCTGAATCACTAATTGGAATACTGATCGATGTATGAAAGAACTGTCATAGTTACCGTTGGTCGCCAGATCCAAGAAATTGGCGACAGTAACCGGGCGGTTGTAGGGTGTGTTTGCGTCGAAAAGTTCGAGATTAATTTTGCCCACATTGGAATCGAACTGCACGACTTGCCCGAGGACATTTGCGACCTCGAAATGCTCCCGCAGATCGATCACAACTGTCTGGGAGGGATCGGATATAGTTAAATCATCGACGCCCTGAGCGACAACTGGCCCCGTAAACTCGTTGGGCAAAGTTGTGATCTGCGAATAGGCATTTCCCGAAAGAAGGAAGCAGGTAAACAGCCGCGTGGCCAGGAAAGTAAATTTACGCATAATTGGTGGTTTAGAGCACGTCATTGAGAATTTATTCCGTCGGGGAAGCTTAACTATACAAGGGCAGATAGCGCTCTTTCAGATATCGAATGAGCCCATCGGGAGAAAGTTCCCGACCAGTAACCTTGCGGGTTAGTTCCAGAGTATTATATTGGCGGCCTTTACTGTGGAAATTTTCCCGAAGCCAGTTCAGGAGTCTCCCGAATTCGCCTTTGGCAAAATCTTCCTCGATATCGGGGAACACTTCTTTGACCGCATACCAGACTTGGGCGGCTATCATGTTGCCCAAGCAATAACTTGGGAAATACCCGAAAGCGCCACCCGACCAATGGGTGTCCTGCAGGCAGCCTTCGCTCACATTCCGTGGCCTTAACCCGATAATCTCCTGAGAGGCATCGTTCCAGGCTTCCGGCAAATCTTTCACCGCCAATTCCCCTGAAAACAGTTTCTTTTCCAGTTCAAAACGCAGAATAATGTGCAAATTATAGGTCACTTCATCGGAATCCACCCGGATCGGGATCAGGTTTACGGCGTTGATGGCCATGAATAGCTCGCCACTGGAGATATTGGCCAGTTGGTCGGGAAATGTTTCTCGTAAAACAGGCTCCCAATAGTCCCAAAACCCCCGGCTTCGGCCCACCTGGTTTTCCCACAGCCGGCTCTGGGATTCATGCCCGGCCATACCGACCGCCTCCCCCAAAGCCGTCCCCAAATGCTCTTGGGGGAGGCCTTGCTCATAAAGCCCATGACCGGATTCGTGGATCGAACTGAATAGGGAATTGAGGGGGTTGTTGATATCGTAGCGGGTGGTCATGCGGGTGTCCGCTCCATTCCCCGAGCAAAATGGGTGCACCGAGGTGTCGATTCGCCCACGTGTGTAGTCGAAACCGATTTTCTCTGAAATCTGCTTTAGCAATTTTTCCTGACCCTCTCGTGGGAATCCCTTGAATATCGAGGTATCCGGCTTGACCGGGGAATCGACAATCTGTCGGATCAAGGGCAAAAGCTCGGTTTTAAGAGAACTGAAAATATCATCGACAAAAGCTGCCGTGAGTCCCGGATCATGTTTGTCGATATGGTAATCATAGGCAGATTCCTCGGAGTAACCCACCATCGCAGCCTCTTCTTTGGCCATTTCCAACTGCTTTTGTAAAAACGGGGCGAAAAGCGCGTAATCCCCTTTTTTCCGGGCGTCAGCCCACGCGTGGTAGGCGTGGCTGTTGAGCGTTGCTTGCCGGGACACGAATTCCGGTGACAGCTTGACCGCCCGGTCGTAGTTGCGGCGAGCCTCGCGTAGGACTGCCTGGCATTCGATGGAATCGCCATTCGACCCCGCCTCCAATTCTTCCAACCAATCCGCAAAACGCTCCTGAGTGGATTCGCGGTGGATAATTTCCGACAAAGCCGCCAGTTCCCGAGCCCGGCGCTCGCCACTGCCCGGAGGTAAATTCACCTGCTCATCCCATTCCAGCAGTTCGAAAGCGGTCTTCAGGCAATCGATACGCTGCAACTCGGAAACCAGGTTCCGGTAGGTTTTATTCAATTTCATGCCCGAAGTATTTTGAGCCTCAATCTGAGGGCAAACACTAAAACAACCAGAAAAGTTGCAAAAAAATTGCCGAAAGCAATTCCCTTTGACTTGGCTGGTGAGGTCGGCATATGTACTGCTGATTATTAATTGGAATCCGATATGAGCACTGATTCACCATTATTAGAAAAATTTCGGGAAAAGGCCGAGGGGCTGAAGTTTGGCATCGTGGCAGCGCGCTTCAATGGCGAGTTTGCCGATGCGTTGCTGAAGGGCGTCCAATCGACTCTGGAAACAGCCGGGGTTTCTGCCGAGGATATTGAAACTATCCGCGTCCCCGGTTCCCACGAGGTTCCCTATGCCGTTTCCATGCTGGCCGAGACCGAAGAATATGACTGCCTGATCGCCCTTGGCGTCCTGATTGGAGGTGACACCCAGCATCATATAATGGTGGGAACCAACACCGGTTTGATCCTCCAGAAAATCGCCGTTGACAGTGAGATTCCGGTAATCAACGGAATCATTGTGGCGGAGAATCGTGAACAGGCCGAAGTCCGATGCACCGGCGCCATCAATCGCGGAAAGGAATTTGCCATGGCGGCCCTTGAAATGGCGGCATTGAACGTTCAATTATCGGAGCGCCTGGAAAACCTCGATTCACTCAGCGGTGAATTTCCCGGCGGACCTGCCGATGGCCCCGCGATTTGGAAATCCTGAACGGTAAACCAATGAGCAGCCGACGAGACAACCGGATTGCCACCGTGCAATTCCTTTATATGTGGGATATTAACCCCTCTGAAAAAATCGAGGACGATATGGAGCGATTTTTCGGGAGCCAGGAAAAACCGAGAGTCTATTTTGAGTTCGCCGAGGAGCTGGTTTTGGGATTCCACGGGCATAAGGAGGAAGTTGACGAAATTATACGCGAATACACCCAAAACTGGGAATTCCGCCGCATCGCCAAAATCGACCTGGCTATTCTGCGGTTGGCCATTTTCGAGATGCTCCATCGCAACGACGTGCCCCCCATTGTCTCCATCAATGAAGCCATCGATTTGGGCAAAATATTCTCCATCGAGGATTCCAAACGCTTCATCAACGGGATTCTCGACGAGTTTAAACTGAAACTCCAACGCCCTTTGCGTGAAGCCTCCCCGGAGGGGTGAGAGCGGGGGAGAGGGAGGATGCAGGATTACAGGATGCAAGACGGACGCCGGATGGTTAAGGGAGGTCGCTTCCTTTGGGCGAGTTTCGGGATAACTTTTTAAGATAATTTTTTTTGTTTGTTTATTGATTGAAGGATGAAAACTCTTTTTTCCAGGTTCAAGGAGGGTCTCAAACGGACAACTCCAACTTTTTACAGTATTTTAGGAGAAGGCGGGGGTATCTTTGGAGGCAAAACTCTGGACGCCTCTTCCATCGAGGAACTCGAGGAGGCTCTTTATGGGGCGGATTTTGGGGTGGAAACCACTTCGCGTATCCTGGAGGAAATCAGGAGTGCTTTCCAGAAAGAGAAGGAACTCCGCGGCCAGGAAGCGGCCCGAATCGGCGCTGCCGTCCTGCGGCAAACGATGGAGGGAGCTGAGGGGCGTCTGCAACCCAATGAGCATGTGCCGGAAGTCATTTGCCTGGTCGGGGTAAACGGTTCCGGTAAAACCACCACGGCGGCCAAACTCGCCCACTTTTTCATCGGCGAGGGGCGCACCACGCTTTTGGGTGCCTGTGACACTTTTCGGGCGGCGGCCAACGAGCAGATCAAATCCTGGTCTGAACTGCTCGAAGTCGATCTGGTAGCCAGCCATTACGGTGCCGATGCCGGGGCCGTAGCCTTTGACGCCTACCAAGCCGCAGCCAGCCGTGGGAGGGAAATCCTGGTCCTCGATACGGCGGGCCGCCTGCATACCAAGGGCAATCTGATGGAAGAATTGAAGAAAATCCGGCGCGTTTTGGGAAAATTGAATGAAGATGCTCCCCACCATAGCTGGCTCGTTGTGGACGGCAGCCTGGGAACGAATTCCATCGAACAGGCCCGTGTATTTCACCGGGATTTTGGCCTCACGGGACTAATAATAACCAAACTCGACGGCACTAGCCGCGGTGGAGCGCTGGCCGGGATTTTTCATGAGCTCAAGCTGCCAATCTATTTTGTGGGGCTGGGCGAGCAGCCCGAGGATTTGCAGCCTTTTTCAGTTGAAAACTATGCCAACGCCATTTTTGGTCTGGCGGGGGAGGAAACATGAGTGAAACCCTGAAAGTGAATCTCGGAGAGAGAAGTTACCCGATCTATTTTGGCACCGGGCAGGGCGAGAGGCTGCGCGAAGATATTGCCTCCTTGCAGAATGAAGGTAGAAAGATTGCCGCTGTAACGGATGCCAATATCGAAAATTTACTGGGCGACTTTATCAAACACCTTGGCCACAATCTGCGGCTACTGGTCATGCCGCCGGGTGAGAAAACAAAGTCCTTTGAGCGTTTGCAGGAGATTTGTGAATTTCTGGCTCGTGAGGGAATCGACCGAAAAGGCTGCCTTTTCGCCATCGGGGGAGGCGTGGTGGGGGACTTGACCGGATTCGCTGCGGCCAGTTTTTTGCGTGGCATCGAATTTCGCCAAATACCAACGACTCTGCTGGCAATGGTGGATAGTTCGGTGGGGGGAAAAACAGGGGTCAACCTGGCTGCTGGAAAAAATTTGGCGGGAGCTTTCCATCAGCCCAAAGCCGTATATATCGACACAAGCCTGCTGGAAACACTCCCCCCGAGGGAATTTGCGGCCGGAATGGCCGAGGTCATCAAAACGGCGCTACTGGCCGATCCAGGGTTTTTCGACAGGCTGCAATCTTTGGGGAAATTGACTCCTTCAAGCCCTCAACTACCGGGAATCATTCGCCGTTGCTGCGAGATCAAGGCCGCCATCGTGGCCGAGGATGAAAGAGAAAACGCTCCCGAGGGCGGGAGAGCGCTTCTGAATTTGGGGCATACCTTCGCCCATGCGATTGAAGCGGTTACCGGCTATGGCAATTACCTGCACGGGGAGGCAGTTGCCGTGGGACTGGTGATGGCGACGCGTTTATCACAAAAACTTGGCCACCTGAGTGAAAGCGATGTCGCCAAGGTCACTGAGACCGTGGGCGCCTATGGTTTGCCCGTTCGACTCAACAACCCGCTACCGGCATCGGGGCTTTGTGACGCCATGAAGCGCGATAAAAAAACCCGGGCGGGTGTGGTGCATTTCGTGATTCTTTCGCGGCTTGGAAAAGCGGAAACCGTAAATGACGTCCCGGAAAGCCTATGGCGTGAATTGTGGATTGAAGCTGGAGCCGAAAACCGCTAGAGCTTGAGTAAAAATTAGGGAAGCTACTTTCCCGCGTATCCATCAAAAATTTAATTCATGGCCGGTTTTGACGAAAATATTGTGCGCGAATATTTCGAGCTGCACGGGTTTCTTGTTCGGCAGTTGCGGAAATATCAGGTCCAATCCCGTAAAAAACTGGCCGAGGAAGAAATCGATTTGATGGTCTATAATCCCGCCTTTGTGAAAGGTGAACGCGCCCCGGACTTCCTCCTTTTTTCGAGTGAACTTCCCTACATTCATCGCGCCATCGTGGTGGTTAAAGGTTGGCATACCACGCTTCGGTTTAATCCCTCCACCCTCAAGAGCAGTTCCGAGATTTTTCGCTTTCTGGAGAGAACGGTTTTGAAAAAAGCGGAGCAGTTTTTTCATGTCGATTCCGAGGATTTGGAAAATGTGGCCGAAATGCTCAAAATCCTCGTGCTGCCGGGTTTACCCACGACCGAGCCCCATCGCTCCGAGAGCATCCGACTTCTCAAGGAACATGGTGTGGATGGCATTATATCCTTTCGCTCGATGCTTCAGGATATCCTCGCCAAGGTCGAAACGAACAAGAATTACCAGAAATCCGATACTTTGCAGATCCTGCGTATCCTGAAAAATTACGATTTGGTCAAAGATCCTCAAATGGAGCTCTTTGGCAAAAAGTGACCGGAGGGGAGTGATCAACGGAGAACTTCGATGACCAAAATCGCAATAACCTGCGGCGACCCGGCGGGTGTCGGCCCCGAAGTGATCACCTCTTGGCTGCACCTGAATGGGGAAAAGGCGGAGGGAATCGTTTTAATGGGGCCTGGCAAATGGTTGCGGAGTTTGGGCAATTTCCCCCGTGTGGCAATGGATTCAGTGGGGCCTGATGACTTCGAAGCTACGCCGGGAATCCCGACTGAAAGTGGCGCACAGGTGGCATTTGAGGCTTTGGAAAAGGCGGCACAAGGATGCTGTGAAGGGCGGTTCGAGGCCGTGGTGACCGGCCCAATCAGCAAGGAATGGATGAAAAAGACGGGATTCCCCTTTCCGGGGCATACGGAGTTCTTCGCTGATCGCTGGGGAGGCGCTCCCGTGATGGCCTTCGCGGGCGGGAAAATGAAGGTGGTTCTGGCCACCCGGCACGTCCCTTTGCGAGAAGTGGGTAAGCATTTGACAGAAAAAATCCTGGAGGATGCTGTTTTTCAAGCGGGCCGATTGGCCCGGTCTCTGGGGGCCGAATCTCCGCTTATTGGGGTCTGCGGGCTCAACCCCCACGCGGGGGAAGGGGGTATCCTCGGCACGGAGGAAAGGGTTTTCATCGACCCCTTGTTGAACCGGCTGCGGTCACAGATTGCGGGACTTTCCCCTTGTCAACCGGCGGATACTTTATTTTGGCGGCATCTTGAGGGGGAATTCGATGTGGTTGTGGCTCTTTATCATGATCAGGGGCTTGCGCCTCTCAAAGCGATTGATTTTCAAACCACGGTAAACATTACGCTGGGCCTTCCCTGGATTCGCACAAGCACGGCGCATGGGACCGCTTTTTCCATTGCCGGTAAGGGAATCGCGAATTCGACCAGCATGGGCAACGCGATCGCGATGGCCCGGCGACTGTCCGCGGGCAAAATTCACTCCACAGGAACATAGATTGCAATTTTGCTTACAAAGGGTATATTAACCACAATATTATTTATGACTGAAAACGAAAATGGTTGAGGCAATTTCCACAGATATTCCCGAGGGGGTTCGACTGGGTAATGAAAACCTGATCAGGGTAACGGAACTGGCGGGTAAGAAATTACTCGAATTAGCGGCTCGCGAGGATAAAAAAAATCTCCTGAGAGTGGCCATAACCGGAGGGGGCTGTAACGGCCTTTCCTACCGTCTTAAATATGTGGAAGCTCCCAAGGCGGGCGACATTCTGGTTTCCACGGCGGGCGTCCAAATCCTCGTCGACATCAAAAGCGCGCTTTATCTGAAGGGAACTGAACTCGAGTATTCGACCCGCCTCATTTCGGGAGGCTTCAAATTTACCAACCCCAATGCGACGAGCAGTTGCTCCTGTGGGGAAAGTTTCAGCGTTTAGGGATTCCCGGCCCTTTTTGGCGTTTAATTGGCAACGATGGATAATTAAGATCAAAAGCTCATGCTTGGTCGCAGAAAAAAATTCCTCGAAAACATCAGTTTGGCCATCGATATCGCGGCCGGAGCGGCGATATTATTTGGTGTCTATCTATTTCTCCTGTATTTCGGAGATTCTTGGGAAAAGTTCCTGAGGGTAACAACAGGTTTCCCATTTTTTATCCAGGGTGTCTCCCATCTAGCCGCCGAAAAATGGGTTTTCCTCGTCATCCTTTTTAACCTGTTTGCCTCTCTGCACCTCAATCGGTATTATCAATTAAGTCTCTTCGCGGAATGGCCGGAGGTGCTTTTCCAGTCCTTTAAAGGTGTGGCCATCGGGGTTGGCATGATGACCGGTTTCTTCTATTTTTTCTCGTTTGAAAACGTAAACCGATCCCTGTTATTCGGTTTTGCCGGTGCATTTTACCTCTATCACGGCGTCAAGGAGTTGGGGCTGCGCCGCTATTTGATCGGGCACTACCAGCGAAAACCCCTCGAAGCTCTCCTGGTCTGCCCCGCCGAAGAATTGAGCGGGAGATTGGCCGAATTCAAAAAACAACAACAGTCCAGCGTGGTCATCAAAGGCGTGGTATTGATGGGAGAATCAAAGGAGAGCATCCCCGAAAAGTGGCAGGACCGTGTTGCCGGAGTGATTGATGAGATTGGAGAAATCCTCTCGAAAGGCCGATTCGATCTGGTTTTCCTGACTGCCTCCGATGCTCCCAAAGAGAGAAATATCCTGAAAACGGCCGAAGAGCAGGGTGTCGAGGTTTGGTATTTCGCAGATTTTATTTCACCGCTTCTGGCTCGCCCTGAAATTGACGAATTTGGGGGGAAACCCATGATTGTTTACCGAACGGTCTCCCATTATGAGGGAAAGTTTCTTGTCAAACGAGGATTTGATATCGTTTTGTCATCATGTCTGTTGGGTATCGCCAGTCCAATTTTTCTCCTCGTGGCATTTCTCATCAAAATCACCACTCGAGGCCCGGTATTCTACGCTCAGGAGCGGACGGGTTTGCGCGGACAGGTTTTTCGGATGCACAAGTTTCGCACCATGCTCCCCGGAGCGGAGGAGCAACTGGATTTATTACGGGCTCAAAACGAGATGAAAGGCCCTGTTTTCAAATCGGGAGAAGATCCCCGGATAACCCCGGTGGGGCGATTTTTACGCCACTACAGCCTGGATGAACTGCCACAGCTTTGGAATGTGGTAATAGGGCAAATGAGCCTGGTTGGCCCGCGCCCTCTACCCGTTTATGAAACGGAAAATTTCGAGGCCTTCAAAGACCACCGGCGCTATAGTGTTTTACCAGGGCTCACCGGCCTGTGGCAGGTTTCTGGTCGCAGCGAGATCGAGGACTTTTCCGAATGGGTGCGGCTGGACCTTGAATACATCGATTCCTGGAGTATTTGGCTGGATTTCGTCATCCTTCTTCGCACAATTCCGGTGGTTTTGCGGGGAGAGGGAGCCAAGTGAAATTTGCCGAACGACATTTCCGGCTATTTAATTGAGAAAAAGATTGTAAAAACCCCCAAATGAAGCATACCTCATACTCTTTACCAAATGGTATTTTATGGAAAATTCTACACTTGCCCAACAATGATACAGAGGAAGATCAAAGGAAATCGCTTTATTTGGCAGCGGTTATTTGATTTGAACCATCGATAACTCCTGAATGGCAAGATTTCCTCAATCGGGCGGCCGTTTTAAAGGCAAACGCCCCGGTTTCAAGCAACGGCTTCGCACTAACGAGCGTATCCGCGTCCGTGAGGTCAGGCTTATCGGCCCCGATGCCCGGCAAATTGGAATCGTCCCCACCTACGAGGCCCTCAAGATGGCCAAGAAGCATGGCCTTGATCTGGTGGAAATTTCTCCTACTGCGCGGCCACCGGTCTGCCGTATTCTCGATTTCGGCAAATACAAGTACGAACTTTCCAAAAAAGGAAAAGATACTAAACCCGCAGGCTCGAAGATCAAGGAAGTCAAGCTGCGCGTGCGGATCGAACAACACGATTTCATGGTTAAGCTTCGCCGGGCGGAGCACTTTTTGGATAAAGGTTTCAAGGTTAAGCTCACCCTCTCGTTTCGAGGTCGTGAAAATGAGCATAAAAATCTGGGATTCGATGTTATCAACCGCACGGTCGAAGATTTAAAGCATATCGGCACCGCAGATTCAGAAGCCAGACTGGCCGGGCGCAGCGTGACACTTATCGTGAGCCCGCTTCCCGAGAATAAGCGGACGCTCAAATACAACGACCCCAGCGAACCCAACGAAGAGGCTGAGTAGAGTGTCACTCTTTTGCAAATCCTTGGGCCGCCGTAAGCTGTCCGATTCGTTTGCCCGTTGCTCTTCCAGTTTTCACGCCATTTTTATTATCTTACTTCTGGCGGGGTTGGTCGCCCCGGCAGCACAGGCGAAGGCCGATTTGAAATTCGACGGGGTAAATTACATGGCCCTCAAGTCTGTATCCCGAAATTTCGGTATGAAGCATTCGGGGGTCAGTGGCGGTAAAAAAATTGTCCTGACCAGCGAGTGGACCCGGCTCGAATTCCAGACCGATCGGCGTTATTTTCTCATCAATGGGTGGAGGGTATATCTTGGCCACCCGGCGCTCCGACATGGGTCCGACCTCTATATTAGCCGAGGAGATTTCGAGCACACCCTCAAACCCATAGTGACCCCGAGGGTATTTACTCCGGTGCCTAAACTCTATCGCATTGTCATTGATCCGGGACACGGGGGCAAAGATCCGGGAACCCAAAACAAAAAGTATGGTCTGATCGAAAAAGCCGTGGCCCTGGATATTTCCAAACGATTGCAAAAAATCCTGTCTAAAAAGGGTTACGACGCCATTTTAACCCGTCAGAGCGACAAATTTATCGAACTAGCCGAGCGCCCCGCCATAGCAAACCGTAAACGGGCCGACCTATTCATCAGTGTGCATGCCAACGCCACAGCATCGAGCACAGTAAAAGGAGTGGAAACTTTTATTTTTACCCCGAAAAATCATCCCTCGACGCGAAATTCCAGTGTCAGGGCATCCGATAAAAAAGTATTTCCGGGTAACCGTAACAACGCATGGAATGCCCTCATCGGGTTTTATGTTCAGCGGGAGTTGATCAAGGAACTCAAAACGAGTGACCGTGGACTGAAACGAGCCCGCATGGCAGTGTTAAAAACCTTGAATTGCCCCGGTTTGTTGGTGGAAACCGGGTTTTTTACCAACCCCTCGGAGGCGGATAAGCTGAAATCCTCGGCCTACCGTCAGAAAATTGCAGAATCAATCGCCACAGGCATTCTACAATACCAGAAATCCCTCAATCGCTTGCGGGGGAAATAACCGGAGATGCCCCCATGCGCCGCCTGCTCGCGATTATTTGGATTTTCGGCCACGTTTTAGGCCTTGAAGCTACCAGCCCCTCAGCCCAATCCGTTGTCGTCGTAGCCAATAAATCCCAGCCCGATTCTATTGATCTGGCGCGGTATTATATGGAAAAAAGAGGGATTCCAGAGGTAAACCTGATACTCCTGGAGGCCGCCACGGAAGATACCATAGACTGGAAATCTTTTATCAACACGATCCACAACCCGCTGCTTACCGCCCTCGTGGAAGATGGATGGATCGATGCCCTGCCCGGGAAATTAGTGGATAAGGAGGGGCGGCTACGGTTCGGCATCGTAGGGCATTCCATCAGCTATCTAGTTATTTGCAGGGGGCTTCCTCTGAAAATTCGCAACGATCCGGGAAGGATAATGGAATCGCCTCAAAAAGATGAGGATAACCGTTTTCTTATCAACCGCAGCAGCGTTGATTCGGAACTCGCCCTGCTGCCGGTTGCGCTCTACCCAATTACCGGTTGGATCCCCAATCCGCTGTTCAAAAAAGATAAGTATTCACTGCTAGACAGTCAGAAAATCATAAAAGTTTCACGCCTCGATGGCCCCACTCTATCGAGCGCCAAAGGCTTGGTGGACAATGCCATACGGGCAGAAAAAGACGGCCTGATGGGGCGCGCCTACATCGATAACGGGGGAGCCCACGCCATCGGCAACGAGTGGTTGAGCGATTTAGCAATCGAATTGCGAAAAACTGGTTTCGATACAGAGGTTGAGGAGACAAAACAGGTATTCGGACCGGGCGACCGTTTCGATGCCCCGGCGCTGTATTTCGGTTGGTATTCCCGGAACATCACGGGACCATTTTTAAATCCAGGGTTTCGTTTCCCGCCGGGGGCCATCGCCGCCCATATTCACAGTTTTTCCGCCTCTACCCTGTCGGATCCTTCCCGGTATTGGTGCGGACCTCTTGTGATGCGTGGGGCGACCGCCACTTTCGGCAATGTCTGGGAGCCCTATTTAAGATTTACCCACCATCCCGATAAATTTTTTAAGGCTCTGGTCAACGGTATGAACCTGGGAGACGCCGCCTATTATTCCCTGCCCGTCCTCAGTTGGCAGGCCGTCCTCATCGGCGATCCCCTCTACCAACCCTTTAAAGTGTCCCTCGATGAACAACTCGAAAACCTCGATATCGACAATCTGCCACTGGGCCAATACGCCGTAATACGGAAAATGAACCTGCTGAGTTCCGAGGGAAATTACACCGATTCCATTTCCACGGGTGAGCACGGATTTCGGAAAAGCCCTGGACTGGCCCTCGGACTGAAGCTTGCCAACGCCTATTTCTCGACGGGGAAAAAGGAGAAAGCTCTGGATACTCTCCGGTTCGCCATATACATCCAGTATTTTTCTAATGACGACTGGCTTCCGACCAGGGAAATTGCCGACTTGCTGGCCAAAAACGGCGACCTCGAATCGGCGCTCATAATCTACAAAAACCTGATACAGAGCAAAGGAATGCCCAGTTCATTGCTAAAGAATTTTCTCTTTGAAGGGGCCAAGGTGGCCAACCAAGCCGGAGACATCACACTCGCCGCGGAATGGAACGCCCGCCTGAAATAGCTCCTAAATCTCACAGATTAAGGCTGCATGGATACTTCTAAAGCAAGCAGGAATCCGGACTCGTTTGAGCGAAACAATCCCGGGCGGCTATCACGGAGGGAGTTCATGGCTTTGCTCGGTGGTAGCGTGGCGGCATCGTTTCATACCGCTCGCTCATCTCCATCGACGCAAGTTTCCACGGACAACATGGATCGGGGGCCTCTGCATTACCTGAGCCTTACGGAAGTCGCTCGGCTGATTGAATCGCGAGAGGTCTCTCCTGTCGAGCTTACACAAATGATGCTGGATCGGATCAATACGCAGGATGCCCGGCTGCACAGCTATGCGACAGTAATGGCGGATCGCGCGCTGGCTGCCGCAAATACCGTCGAGCGAGAGATTCAGTCAGGAGTTTACCGGGGCCCTTTGCACGGCGTGCCTACAGCGGTCAAGGATCTCTGTTACACAAAGGGTGTGCCGACGATGGGCGGATTGAAGGTGTTGAGCGATTTTGTTCCGGATTTCGACGCGACTGTGGTCTCGAAACTCGAAGCGGCCGGCGCTATTTTACTGGGAAAGCTGAACCTCACCGAGGGTGCGATGGCAGGTTACCATCGGGACTTCGATATTCCGGTCAATCCTTGGGGAAAAGATCTGTGGGCAGGAATGTCCTCCAGCGGTCCGGGTGTCGCAACCGCAGCCGGCCTGTGCTTTGCCTCACTCGGAACGGACACCGGGGGGTCGATTCGATTTCCGGCAATGGCAAACGGCATCGTTGGTCTCAAGCCGACATACGGTCGTGTGAGCCGTTACGGTATCCTGCCGCTGGCGGAATCTCTCGATCATGTGGGACCGATGACGCGGAGCGTCAAAGATGCGGCTATCGTCCTTGAAGCGATTGCGGGTCTCGACCCCAACGATCCGACCTCCCTGAAGGCTCCGGCGCCAAACATGCTGGGGGATCTCGGCAAGGGCGTTGGAGGCGTCCGCATCGGGTTCGACCGCGCCTATGTGTCGGAGGGAGTCGAGTCCGGCCTGGCGGCGGCGATTGTGACGGCGGTTGAGAATTTGGCGCATTTGGGAGCGGATGTTGTCGAAGTTCAGATGCCCGACGTTACTGAGATTCTGGGCGCGTGGTTTGTCATTTGCGCAGCGGAGGCGGTCGAAGCTCACCGGGCAAACTACCCGGCCCGCGCGGATGATTACGGTGACTATTTTCGAGGATTTCTCGACTTTGGTGCCGGTGTAAGTGAAGCCGATCTGGAAGACGCGCGGCGGGTTCGAACCGAATTTTCGAACCGGTTCACAGCATTTCTTTCCGGTGTCGATGCATTTGTGTGTCCCGCTTCAATGGGGGCTCCATTCGCGCTTTCCCGGCAAGCACAATACGGGTCGATGATAGATTTCGCCGTGGAAACAGCAGAAAACACAGAGTCGCGCGGAATCGGAAACGAATTCACCTACCCGCAGGACATGGCGGGAACACCAAGCCTGACGCTCCCCTGTGGTTTTTCAGGTGAAGGCCTCCCTTACTCAATGCAGATCGCGGGCAGTCATTTGAGCGAAGCAATGCTGTGCCGGATCGGTCACGCCTACGAAGAGTCAACCGAATGGCACAGGAAACACCCGCCGGTGTGAGTTGATACAACGAATGGTTGGAAGGGTTTGGCGGGAGAAGTAAAGATTAAGCTTCCCTACATCGAGGCGTAACCCCTTCGGCCCGGCGGGGTTCAATCATTCGGGAATAAAAATACGACCTGACACGTCGAACACTCCAGCGACGAATATACTCATTATTGTTTTTCCGGTTTGTAAGGAATCGAATAACAAAACGACTTAATGAGAAATGAAAACCAAAATAAAGAGTTACAATTTTGATAAGAAACTACTATCCGTAGGGGCGAAGGTTGCGGGCATAACACCAGCGACCTCGATAGCCAAGAATCGGTCGGCACGGCACGAGCCAGCCGAAATTGAAGGACGGGGATCCACGCGGGTAGCCGCCTGCCTGCCACTCGAATTCGAGGGTGGACTTTCGGGCTCATTCGCGACGGCGCTCGCCCTGGGCGCTTCACTTTTTCTCTCCTTGCCAAATACTCTGTTTCCCTCCGAAAATCAGGATACCTTAAGTTCGATGGCGGCGATCAACATGATGGAACTGCCTTCGCTCCCGAATGAGCAAATGGGCGGCGCAGATAATTGGAGGAGTTGTCCCTCCGAGAAAGTTTTCGATCAACAGACCCGGGAAGAAAGGACTCGGAAAGATTCCCGGGATCAGTTTACCAATTTGGATCGGAACTCGCCGGAACCGTCCTGGAATCGCATACAGCCAAAGGAGAGACCCGACCCCGCGATCACTATAATGATGCCGGATGACCCCACTTTTGAGGAGTCCTTTACCCGCTCCCCGCTTGGAAAAGTTTCTCATAGTACTTACACCGTAAAAGGGGAGGGAGCCACCTTCACGGCGTCCTACTCAGTGATCCCGAAGATTGCGCTTTCGCTTGCTGGTGAGAAAACCATTTTCATAAAAGCCCGTGATACGATCATGGAAAAGACGCATGGAGAGCAGAGTTCCCTGGAGTCGGCCCAATACATGGGTGTCTCGGGAATGAAGTTGGCATACCGGACAAGACCATCGGAGGAAACGCCTTCATTCAACGGAGTCGCCTACATGTTTATCAGTGGTCGAACCCTTGTGGTTTTCAACGCGGTTATTTCGGATCTGCATCCTGCCGACTACGCCAACCGCTATTTTGAGACCATAGAGGTAACGCGTTCTCTGGCCTCCGCCGATAGGCCCGATTCCAATAGATAAGAATTCGTTAGACATTCCAAGAACAGGAGACCGCGATAGCTGCAAAACAGTAAAGTCATCAAGTATAATAAGCTCGGCTTGGACTACTGAATCTGGCCGAGCAACCTGGAAACCTATCGTCGGCCTGAGAAGTAACAGGACATTTCTTTCATCTCTCTGCAGTCGGTATCAATGAATCAACCGAATGGATCAAACTGGGCAGATTGAACTCAATCGTTTCCCATACAATTTCCTCGTCGACTGCATCGTAGCCATGAATGAGTCGGTTACGCATTCCAACAATCTCATGACCCATTTTTATCTGCAGAAAAATTTCATGATTTTCATCTCGAATACGTCGAAGGGCCTCACCGATAATCTCAAATTTCCGCTCCACTGCAGATCGGGTAAGATCATCCTTCGAAAAATCTTCGAATTCTTTTCCTGCCGTAAAGGAAATAATCGCGCGGGACGCGGCCTGAATATCATGCAGGCATTTAACTGTGAGATCTTTCATACACGATCTCCTTTTGCTGCATTACGATCCGCCGGAAATAAGGATTCTTGAGGGATCGTTCGGTAAGCAATTCTACAGGTTTGCCGAGAACGGATTCAAGCGACTCGGCAAGACCGAGAAAGTCCTTCAGCAATCGACCGCGGCTTTCCTTGCCCAACTGAACAACGAAATCGTAGTCCCTTGCCTTTTGTTCGTCCTTCAGGGCCGATCCAAACAATTCCAAGCGATCCACATTGAAGCGCTTGCATGTCGCTTCTATGGCTTGCTGGTTCTTGAGCTTGAAGGAAACCTGTCTCATATCGGACTAAAGTTACAGGATATAGCCACTGATATCAAGGCTCTTTCAACGCGCACTCCCCAAGTTGTCATCCGGCCATCATTTGCTTCAGTTCGGCAAAACCAGATACTTCCATGTTTGCCACCAATATCCACGTCAAAAGAGAAACACGAAAATCTCAGGGGCAAACTCTTTTTTGTGCAAAATAGCTGGGTTGGCGATTGCCAAGGGGTGCTGAATAGGGCAAAATTCACCCGCCTTATGGAAAATATTAATTTAGAGCAGCTTGCGGAAAAACTGGGCGTTGAGTTTAAAGGACCGGGCGATTATGAAATCACGAGACTGCGTGACCTTGAGCGGCTCGCTGTGGACGCGGTGCCGGAAGAAAACCAGATCTACTTCGTGGAGAACAAGAGAGTTTTGAGAAACCATCCCAGGGTCGGGGAGAGAGGCGCGGTGCTGACGACCCAGACTTTGGCGGACAAGTTTCCGCGTGCCTTGGTCAGCCCGGATAGGGATGTCCGATTGGCCTTCATCGAGTTGCTCAAACATTTCGCTACGGTCCCCGTATTCGCCGCCGGAGTCTCCGAGGAGCCCCGTGTCCATCCGTCGGCCAAGGTCGCGGCGAGCGCCGCCGTTCTTCCCGGTGCCGTGGTGATGGAGGGCGCGGTTATTGGGGCGAATTGCTGTCTGTATCCCGGCGTGGTAGTTGAGCCTTTTGCCGAGATTAAGGAAGGAGCGACCCTCCACTCGAATGTGGTGCTCGGCTATCGCTGTGTAGTGGGTAAACGCTGTATCATCCACGGTGGGACGGTGATCGGCGCTGACGGTTTTGGCTTCCACGACCAGGACGGCAAGCGCTATAAGATCCCCCAGATCGGAAACGTGGTGCTGGAAGACGATGTCGAGATCGGGGCCAGTTGCACAGTGGACAGGGCAACCATCGAGACGACCCGGATCGGGACCCAGACGAAGTTGGACGACCAGGTGCATGTCGGGCACAACTGCCAGGTCGGCCGCTATGTGTATCTAGTCGGCAATACCGCCATCGGGGGCTCTGTGGAAATCGGGGATGGGGCGATGATCTCGGGGATGGTGATCGTAAAACCCCAAACGAAGATCGCGGAAGGCTCCATCGTCTTGGGATTTTCAGGGGTCGCCAAGGATACGGAACCCGGACAGATGTATTTCGGATCTCCCGCCCGGCCCGCCAAAGAGATGCACAGAATTAACGCGTCTCTAGCGAAGTTGCCCCAGATGATGGCCAAGTTCCGCGAGATCGAAGAAAAACTTTCCGCTCGAGACCCCCAGTAATCGGCGGCCAATTTTGGCGAAATATATTCAAGAATTATTAATTTAGGGGTCGGATTCAAAAAAGTATGGCTTCATTTCTTCGAGTTGTAGGCGGGCTTCCCGAAATGAGGGGGCGGAAAAATCAGGGTATTTAATACCCTTTTAAACCATAAAAACAACATGGACTTACCAAAGCGCTGTGGTAAATATGTAGTAACAATCGAGGTTTTAACAAAGAGGTTAAGTAATTAAACACCTCAAGATCAACCGTTTAGGAAAATGGTGCGGGCACTCGGAATCGAACCGAGGACACCAGCTTGGAAGGCTGGGGTTTTACCGCTAAACTATGCCCGCTTGAGGTGGAGGCAGTTTTTCCTGAAAGATTTGGGCGGGTCAAGGTTTTCTTTAAGCCTCTGGAACTCCCCTTTTGAAGAAATTGAAAAAAGGCTTTTCAATCTGACAAAGTCTGCTAAGGTGTGCTAAACAACTACAGTCTATTAACCATCACAAAGAGTAGCTATGGCTTTATTAACATCCAGTGCATCGCCCTCGGCGGCCAGAGGGGCCGGAAGAGGGAAAAAAGTCAGTTTCATGGAATCCCAGAGACTGGCAAAACAGAAGGCTTATGAAAAACAGGCCAAGAAGAAAAAGATAGGTTTGGCGGATGTCTGCGTTTTTACCCAGCAGCTTTCCTCCATGCTGGAGGCTGGTTTGCCGTTGGTTCAAGCCTTGGAGGCCTTATATGAACAGACAGAGCAGCCCGTCTTCCAAATCGTCATCCGCGAGGTAAAGACGGATGTTTCGAGCGGCACGGCATTTTCCGACGCCGTTCGCAAATATCCCAATGCGTTTCCCAATCTGTTTATCTCAATGGTCGAGGCCGGTGAGGCCAGCGGTGGTTTGGCTTCTATTTTGGGAAAAGTGGCGACTTATTTCGAGCAATCAGTAAAGTTGACGAAAAAAGTCAAAGGCGCGATGACCTATCCGATTGCGGTTATATCGCTGGCTACGGTTTTGGTCAACGTCTTGCTGATTATGGTTATTCCAGTGTTCGCAGATATGTTTGCCGGTTTTGGGGCGGATCTTCCCAAGCCGACACAGATGCTCATCGATTTGAGTGATTTCCTTAAATCTTATATACTCTATATTTTGGTTGGTTTATTTGTTTTCTATAAAGGCTTAAATAAGGTTACGAGCACTCCGAAGGGCAGGATAATGAAGGATCAGTTCTTATTTAAAATACCGGTGGTTGGAAATCTGGTGCAAAAAGTTTCCGTTTCCCGTTTTTGCAGAACTTACGCAATTCTTTTGCGTAGTGGTGTTCCCATTCTGCGAAGCCTGGAGATTGTTTCCAATGCCAGCGGAAATACTTTTATTGAATCTGCCGTTGTCAGAATAACGCGGCATGTAAGCCAGGGGGGGCAGATTTCCGAGGTTTTGGCCGACGATCCTTTTTTCCCTCCCATGGTCAAGCATATGGCCAAAGCGGGTGAAACCACCGGTAATGTCGATGGCATGATGGATAAAATTTCTGATTTTTACGATGCCGAAATCGAGACTATCGTGGAGGCTCTCACCTCGTTGATGGAGCCGATTCTCATTTGCGTATTGGGTGTTGTCATCGGTGGCATCGTCATGGCCATGTTTTTGCCAATTTTCCAATTATCATCGGTCGTTGGCTGATGGCATCAGATCGGGCGGCGAATTGCCCTGACCGGAATTTTTTCCTTGTGCGATTCAGTGGAGATATATTTAAAAACTGCTCTACTGGAAGAGTTAATGATATTGTTTTATGGCATCAGTACTCATAGTTGACGATCTGCCAGCGGTCCATGAAATGCTCGAGGCGGTTATCAATCCCTGTGGATTTTTAAGCGCTTTTGCTTTAAATGGCCAGGAGGCATTAAAGCGCTATCGGGAGGGAAATATCGATGTTGTGCTGGTCGATATCGCCATGGAGCCGATGGACGGAATTACCGTTCTAAAGGAGCTGAGGTCTTTTGACCCGAATGCCATAGTCGTCATGATGACGGGCTATTCCTCCACGGAAACCGCCATGCAAGCGTTGAAATTCGGGGCTTTTGACTATGTGCAAAAACCGTTTCGGCTTGAGGAATTGGTCAAGACCCTCCACCGCGCCGTCGATGCCAGAAAGAAGGGAACGGGCGCCAAGACGGCGGTTGTGGAAGAGCCATTGCGGGCCGAAAAGGATGTTGTCGGTCCTCTTATCGGCGAGAGCGAAGCCATCAAGGCGGTCGCCAAGCAGGTGCAAAAGTTGTTGCGGGCCAAAACTCCAGTCCTCATCCAGGGTGAAATGGGGACAGGCAAGAGGGGTTTGGCCGATCTTTTTCACCAAAAAGGCCCCGGTATGAGCGCTCCTTTTGTCGGCATCGATTGCCGGCTGGCGGACCCTGCGGACCTGAAAACGGGGTTGGTTTCCAGTAATGGATCACCCGGCCCCTTCATTCAACAGGCTGAGGGGGGGACTCTGTTTTTCGATAATATCGAGAAGCTGGATGTAGAGATGCAATCACTTCTGGCCGGCGCGTTAAAAGTATCCGGGGGTTCCTTTCGGTTGATTTGCTCCACCGAGATTAAGTTTGAAAGCCGCCTCGAGCATGGCAAGGTTTCGGATGAATTCTTCTTCAAAGTAGCTACCCTGCCAATCACTCTGCCCCCTCTCCGCAATCGCAGGGAAGATCTGCCTTTGTTGATAAAAGATATTCTGAAAAATGCGGAAAACCCTCTGTTCGACACTTCGCAAATAGAATTTTCCAAAGATGCCCTGAGCACCATGCGGTATTATCCCTGGCCGGGCAACCTGATCGAATTATCCAACGTCCTCACTGCTGTAATCGTAGCTTCCCATAACCGGTTGATCAATGCGCAGCAACTACCTTTGAGGCTCAAGGACGCCCGCAAATGGCCCAAGCTCCACGCCTACCTTTTGGCCAGAGAAGAGGCCTATATCGCCGAACTGCTCCGTTTTTGCGAAAATGACAAGGAAAAGGCGGCCGAGATTGCCGGTGTTAGCAATTTATTCGGATCCGATGCCGCTGCTGAAGCAGCGGAAAAAGTCGAGGAAGCTGCCGAAGAGGAGGTCGGTGGCGGGGAAGTAAAAATGTCCACCGAGGCGATGGAGGCTTTGGAGAAACTCAAGGAAAAGCTCGAAATGCAGCAGCAGGCTATCAATGAGGGCAAAGAAATGCTCATCGAGCGTGAGGAGTTTTTAGAAACGAGCGAAAATACTCTCTTCGAGAAAGTAATGGCTCAACAGGAAAAGGAAACCGAGCTCGAACAATTTGAGGAGGACCTCAATAAGCGCGCGAGAGAACTGGACGAGCGGGAAAAAGCGATTGGGGCAAGCTAAAAGACCTGTCGGTTTTTAATCTCCATTCTGCTATTTTCCGAGGGCACACCAGTCAGTCAGATGCCCTAAATTTTTACTATTGGCACTGGCATACGGTAGTGTTCGCCTTCAAACCGGTTACCGTTTCCTCCCGATCACCTGCTGCGTAGCGAATGACATCCGCAGCGTCGATAACGAGAGAGAGGATGTTTAAAATCAGCAAAACACGAAGCCAGATTCCAAAAAAGTCGTCAGCCGGTATTTCATTCAATCTTGGGACAAGGAATACCACCGCAGGAGTCCAAAAAACGAGATGCCCAAGCCCGAGTAAACGGGTGAAACCGGAAAATCCCGTCAGCGCAACCATCAAAATGAAAGCGCCCCCCAAGGTGGCCAATACCACCTGAGCCTCCAGTCGATCGAGGAACAACAGCGGCACGACCATGTTTGCCGACACCAAAAGGACCAGCCATAGCTGCCACAAAACGGGCATTTTTAATACTCCCAGATGGAAATTGATGAATCCTCTTACTAATTTTTTTATGATGTGCATGACTCTCCTTTTTCTTTATTCATCATTTAGTCCGCCTTATCCGAAAAAGCTTACATCAAATGCAGAAAGGAGTTTTTCAACGGTGCTGATTAATGGAATTGCGGAGTATTTCCGTTTCCCGACGGGCGGCCCGGGCAAACTGTTTGTCGGTTCCGGCGTAGATTACGCCCCGTGATGAATTGATAATCATGCCAGCCCCGTTGGAATCCAGACCAGCCCGCATGACACTGGCAATATCGCCACCCTGAGCCCCGATGCCAGGAACCAGCAGGGGAATATCACCGACAACGGCGCGAATATCCGCCAACTCATCCGGGTAGGTGGCACCGGCCACAAGGCCGAGGTTTCCGTGGCGATTCCATTCATTGGCTGCCTTTTCAGCCACGACCAAGTAGAGTTTGCGGCCCTTGGATACGAGACTCTGGAAATCCTCCGCTCCGGGGTTGGATGTTCGGCAGAGAATGAATACTCCTTTCTCTTTGCGATTCAAAAAGGGCTCCAGAGAATCGCCACCAAGGTAGGGATTCACCGTTACCGCATCGGCGCCATAGTGGTCGTAAACCTCCTTGGCATACATTTCCGCAGTGCTGCCAATATCGCCCCGCTTGGCATCGAGTATCACGGGTATTTCCGGGTAATGCTCCTGCAGGTAGCGCAGGGTGAGCATTAACTGATCCTCTGCTCCCTGTCCCGAAAAATAAGCGATTTGCGGCTTGAATGCACATACCAAGTCCGCAGTTGCCTCAATGATTTCACGCAGAAAATTGAATATCGGATTTTTCCGTGCTTTCAAGTGAACCGGAATACGCTCGAAATCGGGGTCGAGACCCACGCAAACCAGTGAATTTCGCTCTTTCCAGCGTTTCGTCAGTTTTTCATTAAAAGTCATTTTCAAGAGAGATTGATTCTGAGCACCAACTGTTTTGTGCAATAAACTATCAAAAACATGTAAAATAAATAGCTAAATACTCTGTGAAACCTCTTTTTCTTCGACTTTTATCAATTAAAGACTTAACATTAAAGACTGATAAGTCCGTCGGTGTCCTCATCGACGCTCTAGATGATATGGCTTCCTACAAAATTTCAGCCATCCAAATTCCGTGAAAAATGTTTCTAAATTATTCGTTCTTTTAGGAATAGTATTTTTTGTTTTTTCCAATATTGCAAATGGGCAGATCTTTATCTGGAACTTGAACGCCAACGGCAGTTGGAATGTAAATGGCAATTGGGATGTGGCCGGTTTTCCGAATGCCGTGGGTGACACGGCGACTTTTGGAAATGTGATCACCGCCAACCGCACGATCACACTGGGGCAGAATGTTACAGTCGGCACCTTGAACATCCAGGATAATAATCGATATACTATCACGGGAGCCAACACCCTTACTTTCGATGTGGCCGCAGGCAACGCCGCCCTCAATGTCAACAGGGATCATATCATTCAAAATTCCGTAACCATCCTGTTAAATGACGATCTCGATTTCACCAACAGCACGACCAACAATTTCAGGATCAGGGGCGCGATTCAAGGGACGGGTGGCATCACAGTAACTGGAGGACGCCTCACTTTCCAGAGCAATGGCATCAATACTTACACGGGCGACACCATCGTTCAGACGGGGCAGTTGCGCCTCAACCGCTCCGGAACGGACCGCGCCATTGCCGGCAATTTGACAATCGGAGACGGCATTGGGGCGGCGGGCAGCGCCCTTGTCGATTATGCCAACCGCAATAATCAGATTTCGAACACAAGCCTGGTGACCATTCTTTCCGATGGGCGGCTCGATTTAACCGGAGAAAATGAAACGATTGGCTCACTGGCAAGCGCCAGCACAGGCGCCCAAGTGTTCCTCGGCGGCGGAAACCTGATCATGGGAGACGCCTCCAACACAACATTCGCCGGGGTGATTTCTGAAAATGGAACGATCACCAAGCAGGGTAACGGCACTTTAACCTTAACCAACAATAATACTTACTCCGGTACGACCACGGTTAACAACGGAATATTGAGCATAACAAATGGAAACGCCCTGGGAAACACCAGCAATGGCACAACGGTAAATAGCGGGGGCACACTCGACCTTTCGGGAGGAATTACCGTAACCAATGAAGATTTGGACTTGAACGGAACAGGCGAGGGAGGGGTGGGCGCATTGCGGAGCTTTTCCGGCTGTAATACCTGGGATGGTGACATCACCTTGAGCGGCAACTCGACGATCACCTCCAACACTGCTGCGACAATTCTCACTCTCGGGGCGACCAGCGCAGACTCAATTGCCACCGGGGGCAATGCCCTCACTCTTGATGGAGCCGGGGATACCACGATTAATTCGATCATCAGCGGCGGTGGCGGTAGCTTGGTCAAAAATGGGAACGGCACGGCAATCCTGAACTCCAACAACACCTACACCGGAGCGACCACGATCAACAACGGAATATTGAGCATAACAAATGCTGGCGCCCTGGGAACGACGGCCACCGGCACCACGGTGAATTCTGGAGGCACTATCCAGATATCTGGAGGGATTACGGTAGTCGGTGAAGCCCTCAGCCTGGCAGGTACTGGCGAGGGTGGTGTGGGCGCATTGCGTAATCTGTCGGGAAACAACACCTGGAACGCTGATGTCACTTTGAGCGGTTCCGCGACGGTGACTTCAAATACCGCAGGGACCACCCTTACTTTCGGTTCCGACACCAACGACTCTGTAAGCATTGGGGCCAACACCCTGACTCTTGATGGAGCCGGGGACATGTTTTTCAACTCACAAATCAACGGAACGGGCAATTTGGTGAAAAACGGGACCGGCACGACTGAACTGAATTGGGGCGGCGTCATGGGCGGACCTCATTCAGTCCATACCGGAACGACCCAGATAAACGCAGGGACACTCATATCAAACGTGGGCGATAGCGCCACCCAGCCCACTCTCACCGGCACAATTACGGTGGGCGACGGCGTCGGCACAGATACATTTCGCACTCAATGGCTCGACCAAATCGCCGATACAACCACCGTAAATGTTAATAGTTCAGGTATTCTTGAAGTCAGCGCTGCCCAGGAAGATGCTTTTTTGGGCGGCAACCTGAATGAAACCATCGGGGCGCTTAACCTCGAAGGCGGTGCCCTTGTCACCACAACCAATGGCGCAACCAACGATGCCTTCGTGGTTTTGAACGGAAATGTCACCCGCTCGACTACGGGCAATACCGCCGCGACCATCAGCGGAAACCTCTCCCTGGGTGGCTCCACCCGCATATTCAACATAGCTGATAACGCTACCGCTACGACGGAACTCACGGTATCCGCAGTTACCATAGACGGCGGCGCGTCAAGCGGGATTACAAAAACAGGAGCCGGTGTTCTCGAACTCAGCGCAGCCAATACCTTTACCGGAATTACCACCATTAACGCCGGGACCGTAAAAATCAGCGCCGATAACAATTTAGGCACGGCACCGGGGGCAGCGGCGGCCAATCAGTTGACCCTCAATGGCGGCACCCTCAATACGACTGCCACATTTGGACTGAACGCCAACCGAGGAATCACTCTTGGTGCCAGCGGAGGCACGATCGAAGTTGACAATGGCACCACTCTTACCGGCAACAGCATCATTACCGGAACGGGCAACCTGACCAAAACCGGCAGCGGCACCCTTTCCCTGGCCGCATCCAATGACTACACGGGGAGCACCAACGTGACAAGTGGAACCCTCAATCTTGCCGGCACTTCAGCGCTAACCGCAACCAGCGCCGTCAATTTAACCGGCGGCACCCTTTTGCTCGGCAGCGATAGCGACCAAATCAATAATTCGGCCACGCTAACCCTCGCCGGAGGGAATCTGGGCACAATGGGTTTTGACGAGACCCTAAACACTTTGACCCTATCCGCAGATTCGGCCATCGCCCTAAACGGGGGCAATAGTATTTTGACTTTTGCCGATAGCAGCGCAGAAGCATGGACGGCGAGCACGGTGCTTACCATAACAGACTGGGATGGTTGGTTCAACTCCGGCGGCGGCAACGATCAAATTCTTTTTGGTTCCGCCAGCGGATTAACTGGAGGTCAGGTTGATCAGGTATATTTCCTCAATCCTGGAGGCATTCAGGGCTTTTTCTCAGCGCAGCTTCTAGCTAGTGGAGAAATCATTCCCGTAATGGTTCCAGAACCGAGTACCTTTTTTAGCGGCTTCCTTATACTTGGTACCGCTGGAGTGCATTTTTGGCAACGTCGGCGGCGGCTCGACCCTTTCCCGTCTGAAAAGGTTTGAAGATTGATTTTTCCATCAGGGGTAAATTTTTCGCCATCTTCACGAAGATTAATTTTAAATTTCGGGTGAAACTAAAAAAATGATATTAGGCCAAACGGTCTGCTTTGTGGGAACCTTTGCAGTTGCATCTACCGGTAACGAAAGCATTATGTAAACTAATGAATGATCAAGTTTCGCCAAACCTTTTGAAACCATTCGCGCCCGGTCTTATACTGGCCCTGCTTGCGATACTAATGGGTTTCGGCCTTGGGGGAGCCTTCGGGGCGGCCGAGGATTCTATCAAAGGCTATCTGAAGGAATCGACCGAACCCGTCATGGACTCGGTTTACAAAGGGAGCGTCAGGAAGAGAAATGCCGTCGTCAATAAATCCTGGTCTTACCTCAAAAGAGCCCATATGCACGGCGGTGCGATCGGTACGGCAGCGCTGGGCTGCATTCTTGTTCTGGCCCTCACGGGTCGGGCAGGATTGATCGAAAAGACCACGGCGATGGCTTTTGGCACGGGGGCGATTCTTTATTCGGCATTCTGGCTCCTTGCGGCGATCAAAGCGCCGGTTTTAGGCAGTACGGGTGATGCCAAGGATGCGCTGAAAATCATCGCAGTTCCGGGGGCTGCTTTTTGCATCCTGGGGTTATTGGGTACTTTATTCTCGGTCATAAGAAATGTATTGTTTGGCGCAAAGTGAGGGTTGATTGAATACAAGCCAAATGAAAATATCCCGCAAGATTCGCCTCTTTCGAACTACGCTCAATTTTATCGCCATCGGTATTTTTTGGGTGATGGCCGGCAATACAGCCCGGGCTCTGGAAATTTCTCTGGAACGCCCCGGAGACCGTGAATTTATCCGCGATCTGGCGAGTCTAATCGATGCGGAGGAGGAGGAACGCATACGCGAGTTATGCGACAAGCTTTTAACGGATAAAGCGACCCCGATCATAGTCGTGACGATCAACTCCATGGCAGAGCATGGGGGTTCGGATATGCGAATTGAAACCTTTTCCACCCTCCTCTTCAATCAGTGGGGTATCGGCCATGCGAAATTGGGGGAGCAGGACTGGAATACGGGCATTCTGCTTTTGGTTTCCAAGGGCGATCGTATGGCGCGGATTGAATTGGGGGCAGGCTGGGGGCATCGCGAAAACGCCCAAAGCCGCCAAATCATGGATGAACATATCATCTACAATTTTAAACAAGGCGGTTTTTCTGAAGGAATCGTGGCCGGTGTGGAGGCTCTCGACAAAATGGCTCGGAAACTCGAATTGCCCACCCGCCCGCGTCCGTGGTGGCATTTCGCAATGGTCGGCGGGTTTATCGGTCTGGCAATCTTCACAATCGTTTCGCTTGTTCGAAGGGGCGCCGGAGGTTGGGCATGGATCCTTTGGGCGGCGGTATTTGCTCTGCTGGGGTTTTTGCTGATGCAGATGTTGAGAAATAGTTCGAGCGGGGGTTTCAGCGGAGGCTCTTTTGGGGGCGGATTTTCAGGTGGGGGTGGCGCCTCCGGTTCCTGGTAAGAAATTTATTTATCAATCATGCAAAAAGCATCCCAACTTTTTAACGAAGAGCAGCGCAAGCAGGTTCAGAAGGCGGTGGCTGAAGCCGAGAAACAAACCTCCTGCGAAATCGTGCCGGTCGTGGCGACCGCTTCGGGTCGTTACGATAGAGCCGAGGATATTATCGGGCTGTGGCTGGCGATGTTTGTGGTGGTAATCCTTTGGCTGGAACTGCCAAGGGAAAGTGGCGATGCGGGTAATTGGAGTTCCACCATGCCCCTGTATCTTGAATTGCTCGTGGTGGTGGTCGCAGGTGTCGCCGCTTTTATAGCTGGAGCGGTTGCCGGAAGCCGTATCGGGTGGCTCCGCAGACTATTTACCCCACGCCAACAAATGCAGGAAGAAGTGGCCGCAAGGGCGCGGGAGGTGTTTTTCGATAATAGGGTCCATCATACCGCCGGGGGCTCGGGGCTGCTTGTTTATGTGTCGTTGTTCGAGCGAACCGCCATGGTACTCGGCGATCAGATTATTCTCGATAAACTTGGGCAATCTTTTCTCGATGACCTTTGCAAACGGCTTACCGATAGCCTGGGGCAAAATCACCCTGCCGATGCTCTCTGTGGGGTAATTTCAGAGGCGAGCGAGCGGTTGCACGATCCCTTGCCCTGGGAAGAGGGAGACGTCAACGAATTGCAGGACACCCTGGTTCTAATCGATTGAATTCGAACTAACCCACCCCATAAATTGACAGGCAGGAGGGTGGGAGGAAAGAAGGCGATCAACTCGCGTCAGTTTTCCAAAGCCTCGGCGGCCAATTTTTCGGCAATTTTTCGGATCACTTTCTTGTCAGGATAGCCCGGATCCTGAGCCAGGCGTTTTCCTTTTTCGATGATTTCTGGCCGAATTTTTCGGCGGTTACTTTCAAAATAGGTATCTTGATTCTTAGAGCTGGAGGGCATAATTGTCTCGGATAAAGAAGTTGGAATATTAGAGGATTGCGGGGTTTAAAATGAACGACAACTACCATAGAGCCAAATATTTACTAGCATTATCGGCTCACAATGGGAAGCCTTTAAAAGATATCAATAAATAATTCAGATATTCCAGCCTCTGGAGCAAAACCACCTTCTTTCTCTAGAAAAAAATTTTACGCCTCCGGCTCCAGGATTTCCTGTTTTTTACGGAGTATTTTAATGATTCTCTCCAATTCATCGGTCCGCCGTAGAATTTTTCGCATATATTCTGCAATTGGGTGATTTTCTTCAAAATTTCCCAAAGAGAGGTCGGTGTATCCGCGGATCAAAAATAACTCTCCGTTCAAATCATGGATGATTTTGCGAAGAGAATCCGGTGGCAAAGAATTTGATTCCATCAATATAATCCCTTTTGTATGCGAAAAAACTTGAGAGATGCCCGCTGTCGAACCTCCCATTATGGCAGTAATCGGGATGAATCTGCCCAATCCCGCAGGAAAAGCAATTCTTTTGGCTGCCAATATCAATAAATGGGGAGCCTCGAAGCCCGGCATGGGTATCCAAGGAGTATTTCTTTGTTGAACTTTGGTCAGAGAAAACTATTGTGATTGTGCCTAGGTTATTACCTTTGTTTCAAAAATGAATGCATCCAAGTCGTTCGGCGTATTTCACCATTATGATTCAGTATTTTCCCTTCCGCAGTTGGTAAAGTTAAATGGCTTTTGAAAAAATACTTGTGCTGGATGATGAGCTCATCATTCGCAAATCTTTGCAGGAAATTTTGCGGAGGAAACGCTACTCGGTGGCCGCTGCGGCAACCATAAAAACCGCCGAAAAATACCTTCAGCAGGAACAATTCGACCTGATTTTCATGGATTTGCGTTTGCCTGATGGAGACGGAACCTCCCTGTTGAACAAAGTTTCCAAAAAACCGGATGCTCCGCTGGTTATTATGATGACCGGATACGCAACCGTGGAATCGGCCGTGGACTGCATAAGAGCGGGGGCTTTCGAATATCTAATTAAGCCTTTTTCCACCAATCAGATCGATATGGTCATCAAAAAGGCTGAGGACTACACGCATTTGCTCAATGTAAACCGATTCTATAGCCAAAGCGAAGCTCAGGAGACTAAAATTGTGGGCAAGAGCCCCGCGATCCGCCAATTGCGCAAAATGGTGGGCAAGGTAGCGCCCACACGGGCAACGGTGCTAATCCACGGAGAAAGCGGTACTGGCAAGGAAGTGATTGCGGGGGAAATCCATAAAGCGAGCGATCGTTCGGGTGCCCCGTTCATCAAGGTAAATTGCGCCGCAATCTCCGAAACCCTTATCGAAAGTGAGTTTTTTGGGCACGAGAAAGGGGCTTTCACCGGGGCTGTGGAAAGACGCCGGGGCCGATTCGAGCTGGCCAACGGCGGCACCATTCTGCTCGACGAAATTAGCGAAATATCTCCGGGCTTGCAGGCCAAACTCCTGCGGGTTTTACAGGAACAGGAGTTCGAGCGTGTCGGCGGCAATAAAACGATCCAGGTCGATGTGCGGGTATTAGCCACTACCAACCGCGATCTGGCCAAATGCGTTAAGCGGGGGGAATTCCGCGAGGATCTCTATTATCGATTAAACGTGTTTCCGATCCATAACCCTCCCCTGCGTGATAAAAAGGAAGATATCCTCCTGCTGGCGGATCATTTTTTTGATCTCCTGCAACGCAAACACGGTGTCAAAATTCAAGGTTACTCGATGGCCGCCAAGTCCTGTCTCCTCGCACACGATTGGCCCGGTAATATCAGGGAGTTGCAAAATACGGTCGAGCGAGCCATTATTTTGACCGATTCCGGCGAAAATATCGAACCCTCGGCGCTGGGTTTGCTCCACTTGGCTGACCAGGATCCACCCGCACCAGATCCGGTCCCACAGGATTCAACGCTTGATACCGGAGGGAGTATTCTAAACCACCATTTCAACGAAATCCCCACCCCGGATGCCCTCATTCCTATCGAGGAACTTGAGCGGCGTTACATATTGCATGCCCTCGAAGTCACCAAGGGTAATCGTTCGCTGGCGGCGAGGCTTTTGAAGGTCAGCAGCCGCACTCTTCGCAACAAATTAAAGGTTTACGAGAAAGCTGAACAATTATGACCCGGACTTGATGCCGGTCGTGTCCTTCTTCTGGAAAAGCTTTCATATTCCTCAATCTCAATGGACAACCTGGATTCGTGCGACCCTCCAAACTCTGGGGTGGACCTGAGTAGCAAGCCGGTTCAGTCCGCGCTCGCGGCTGCTTCGGTGAAACAGGCCCGCTTGGCCGCCGCTTCCGGCTTTTTGCATGACTTAAGCAATGCCATTATGGGTATCTGTTCAATGACTGAAACTTCCTGTGATTCCCTTGAGCCAGATGACCCCCTCAAAGCCAACCTGACCCTGATTCACAATAGCGCTTTCTCCGTCCATACAAAGCTCCGCCAAATTATAGACCTTTTTCGATCAAAAACAGGGGAAAGAATTCTGGTCAATTTATCCGATACGGTCTCCCGACTGGACGATTTGCTACGGGGAATTTTACCGGGAGGGGCGAAATTTCGCATCGATGTATTCGATCCTGAATTACCCTTAAAAATCGATGAGAATTACCTAAAGCTTGTCCTCCTGCATTTTGCCATGAATGCCAGTGTCGGCAATTCTTCCACCTGCCTCGTTACGATAACTCTGCGTCGGGTTCCCGCTGGATCGGTGGGACGGAGGGGCGTTTTCCCGGAACCATACGGATTGCCCGTCGACGCCGCCGAGCTAGCCTTTTCCGACACCAGCGGAGGGATTGACCCCGAGTTGCTACCAGGAATTTTTGAACCTTTCACCACCACAAAGGAAAATTGGGGCGGCATGGGCCTCGGGCTTTATTTCGCCCGGTGTTTTGCCCAGGAGCATAGTGGGCAGTTGGGCGTCATAAACGAAGAGGGCAAGGGGGCGACTTTTCTCCTGCTGCTTCCTCTCGAAAACTTGTCGGACGACTGATCGACAGGCATTTCAGTTTGATATTAACCCGGCGCGAATAGCAAATTTCAGGTTGATCCCAAGTCCCCCAGGGAATCATATTATTTTCCAAGGCTGGCATGAGCGTATTCTTTTTCTATTTTGGCATTATCCTTGGGCTTGTATTTTCGACGACGATTGTTTCCGGCGTAGTCTGGTGTGTTCAGATAACCATGAGCCGGGGGCTTTTGGCGGGATTGGCTGCGGGAACGGGCATCGCTTTGGCCCAGTCAATCTGGTCGGCTTTCGCCGCCGTAATGGTATTCTGGCTGCACCGGTTCAGCGACTCGATGGACTGGTTAATCCGCATGTTTTCGGCGGGGGTTCTCATTTACATGAGCACCACGGTTTTCGGAGCCGAGCGAATCAAGACCCTTCACTACGGCGGTCAGCTAAAGGGGTTTGGCAACGTATTTCGGAGCACATTGGGAATTGCCTTTGCCATGCCCATGCGGCTTCCGGGATTTCTCGCCCTGCTCATCGCCATGAATTTCCATGTCCGCCAAATTCAATTCAGCAACGCCCTTCTGATCGGAGCGGGTGTCGGCATCGGCTCGTTTGTATGGTGGACCTACTATGTTCTCCTGGCTGCGCTTTTTGGAAAAAGGGTGCCCGAGCCGATCACGGTGAAGTCGATGAACAAGCTCAAAGTGCTGGCCGGCTCCGTCCTTCTGGCCCTCATGTTTATCTGTCTGGCGCCAATGGTCCCTGGTTTTTAGGCCCCACCGCTACACCATCAGGTCGAAGGATTGCTGAAGAATTTCGAGGTCGCTGAGGCCACCGTGCTTGGCCCGGGCTTTTTCCACCATATTCGCCTCGTTTTCGTTTTTCGTAACCCGTTTTTCTTCGTAAAAAACACCGAATACTCCCGGCCACTCCAGGTTTGCCAGATTGAATGCCGCAACCTCGTCCGTGCGATCATGCCGCGATTCATCCTCCGGGCTGCCGTCGAATTTTTTCTCCTCGATGGTAACGAACTCGCCGCCTTTTCTCGGAATGCTGGCATCGAATGCCCCCGGAAAGAACTCCACACATTCGGACAAACATTCGATCACTGAAAATCCCTCGTGATCGATGGCCCGATCGATCATTTCCATCATATGCTTCACTTGCGAGGCATGGGTGCGGGCCACAAATGTCGCTCCGCTCGATACGAGTTTTTTCATCGGGTTGATGGGCTGATCGACCGAACCGCCCGGATCGGTCTTCGACTTGAAACCCAACGGCGAGGTCGGTGAAGTTTGCTTTTTCGTCAATCCATAGACGAAATTGTCCATGATCACATAGGTCAGGTTGAAATTTTTGCGCGCCGTATGGTCGAGGTGATTGCCCCCCATGGAAAAACCGTCCCCATCGCCTCCGAATACAAATACATGCAGGTCGTCGCGGGCCAAACTGACCCCCGAGGCAAATGGCAGAGCCCGCCCATGAATGAAATGCGCCCCGTGGGTATTGACAAAATAGGGGAAACGCGACGAGCAGCCGATTCCCGCCAGAGTCACGATCCTTTCATGCTTGAATTGATGCCTTTCCAGGGTCCGGTAAAATGCCGAAAGCACCGCGAAATCGCCACATCCGGGGCACCACGTGGGATGATCGGCGGTGAGGTTCTTTTTAACGAGTTTTTCGCGCGGTTCACCACCGGGAGGAGTTTCAATTAATGTTGTCGAGGCCATAGGGTTTGATCGTCGAAATTAGTGGAAATTGTGAAAGTTCGCTCTAGAGATAGGGATAGGCGGAAAAGGTCGCCACGGCATCTCCCCTCAAATGTTCGATACCGGAAAGTATTTCTTTAACCTTGAAGGTGAGCCCATCGGTTTTGGTGATGCTTCGGATTGCCGGGTGCCGGTAACAGGCCCGCAGGATACCCGCCAGTTGGCCATATCCGTAAAGTCCCTCATCATTCATTTCCACCACAAATACATGCCGGAAACGGCTGAACACTCTCTCGATTCCGGCGGGCAGAGGATGCAAATGATGAAGGTGCACACTGCCGACCTGTTCATCTTTGCTCCGCAGCAATTTTACCGCTTCGCGAATGGGGCCATAGGTCGAGCCCCACCCAACCAGCAGCACATCGCCTTCGCGGTCGCCGAAAACATTGGTTTTTCCAATGTCTTTGGCCAGAGCCTTCAGCTTGTTGCGGCGTTTGGCGGTCATCTGCATGTGCATGCCCGGATTTCCCGTCGGGTGCCCGGCTTCGTCGTGTTCCAGTCCGGTCACAACCGGATACCTCCCCCCTTTCATGATTGTTCCCGGCGGCGCGTGGCGGGTGATTTGCTTGAGGTCGTAGGGTAGAAAATCCTCCTGTCGGGGCACGAGATCCGGCCTCGGATCGCGCATCAACTCCTCCAGGTCCGGCAGGTCGAATGCCTCGATTCGGGTCGCCAACGCCTGGTCCGATAAAATGATAACCGGTGTGCTGTATTTACGGGCAATCCGTCCCGCTTCCAGCGCGATATAAAAGCAATCCTCGACATTTCGCGGCGCCAGCACCACTCGGGGTGAATCCCCGTGGCTCCCATATATGGCCTGGATTAAGTCGCTCTGCTCGACATTTGTCGGCAATCCCGTACTGGGGCCACCACGCTGCACATTGATAACGATGAGCGGGATTTCCGCCATCGAGGCCCATCCCATAGCCTCCATTTTCAGAGACAGCCCCGGCCCCGAGCTCCCCGTAACCGCCAGATAGCCGCTGTAGGCCATCCCGAGGGTGATAGATACGGCCGCCAACTCATCCTCAGCCTGGATAAATGTGCCCCCATATTTTGGCAATTCCGTTCGCAGCGCCTCCATGATCGATGACCACGGAGTAATCGGATAACCAGCCCCAAAACGCACCCCCGCCGCGATCAGCCCCAAGGTAAGCGCCTGATTGCCATCCATCGATACCTGAGGCTTGTCGGTCTTCGTCGCAGATGCTTTTTCAAACTGATAGTAACGACCCAGGATATTATCGGCCGGATAGGCGTAACCCGCATCAAACGCCATAAATGCGTTGCGCAGAATCCCCTCGCCTTTACCCCCGAACCGCTCACCCATTAACTCCCTCAACTTGCCCACATCGAGGTTGAATATCCGGGACAACAGCCCCATCACAAAAATGTTCTTCCCCTTGGTCTTGGCATTGCCCCCAAGAGCCTCGATCGTCAGCCCCGTAATCGCCGCCCCCACATAAATAAACCGCCGGTCCGTCGTATCCGGTGTCACATTATCGGAATCGTAAATGAGGACGCCCCCCTCCTTCAAATGCTCGATATGCTCCTCGTAACTATGCTGGTAAAACGCCACCAGGAAATCCGCCGAATCCCCCGCCGAGAGAACTTCCCCCGTCCCCATCCGCACCTGAAATATCGAGGGGCCGCCCGAAATCGTCGAAGGGATCGTCATGTAAGTCATCACATCCTGATCGCTCCGCCCGGCCAGCCGTGCCAGAAAACCGCCGATGCTCTGGATGCCATCCTGAGACTCCCCGGCAAAACGGATCACGGCATCGCTGATCGTCTCCTCCTTGAGGGAGCTACGGTCAATTGAAGGTGGCGGTGGTGGAGTCGGCGGCGGCGTTGAGCCGGAATTGGTTGGAGCAGTCATCGATTGAGCTTGATCATTCACCGTCGCTTGCAGTCAGCGAAAAACGGCATTGTAAAAGTAAAGGAGGGTAGCGGGTGCATTATTTCAGGGGCTTTTTGTAGTCGGGCAGCAGGGATTGTCAATCCGATGCGTCTATTCGGCATCATATTCCAGCAAATCCATTTTTTTGCAGGCAATTTCCGGAAAGCAGGTCGAGAGGATAGTGAAAAACGAAACCCACCCAATCGCGCCAACTCGTCCTGGCAAAACATCCGGGTAAAATAAGGCGCTCAGTCAGGCCGAATTGTGAATTCAAAGTAAGTAGAGCCAATCTCAATTTCGCTGATAATGATGCAGAGAGCAATTTTGTGCTTGGTGCAAGGCACGACGGCACCTGTGGCGTTGGTTTGCGTCCGAAGGGCATCGAGCCCATCGGGAGGCAAATCCGCCGGGCATCTGCCACCGTGGCACTACAAATATCATTCATCCGCGAATTTGAGATACGTACTAAATAGGTCGTGTAAAAGTTCATGCGAAAGACAATAACACAAAATAAAAAAACCTGCAATGACTGCGTTGGCTGCGCGTGCTGCGTTGGCTGCGTTGGCTGCGCGGACTATAAAAAACACCAAAAACACCTAAAAAAGCCCAAAACAGAGACATTCTGTCACACCTAATTACCTCAAAAAACCAATATTCCTCCTCATTTTCTTCGTCCCAATCAAAAAATATCCACTCCTCACCATCCCCATCCCCATCCAAACTCCCATATCTTCCCTTTCCAATTTTTGTCTCCCTCTTCCTCTTTGTCTTTGTCTTGTAGGTTACCCCATGATGATTGCCGAGTTTTTTGAGTCCTTCCGAGAATGGGTCCATATAACTCGTCGGAGGAAGGACTCGAAAAAACTTTTAACCCTCTCTAATGTTGAGAGTGCCAGGATCTCCCGGC
>JAJFLU010000041.1 GCA_021772515.1 Opitutales bacterium | reverse complement strand
TCGAAGGGCTGATGGAACGCGGCAAGCCATACAAATGCGCCCTGGTAGCGGCCATGAGAAAAATTCTCATACACCTGCAATCACTGCTAAAAAAACACCAATTAGCACTTGCATCATGACACAATTGCTTCCTCTCCCTCTCCCTCGCATTCCGAATCCTCTCTTCCCATTTTTGTGCTTTTTGAGCCTTTTTGCGGCAATCCCTCTCCGTCAGACAAAATATAACAATCTAGAATCCATCCTCTCGCATCCCCTCTTCCTCTCCGTCCCAATCCCAAAAACATTTACTCCCCGTCATCCGTCTCCCTCCTCCTCATCGTCTCCCGCATCCTACCTATCCACCGTCCCGCATCCTACTTCCCCATCATCCCGAATCCAGCATCCTCTCCATCCTGCTAAGCCAGATCCCAAATGCCCTGAAGGGGCAAAATTCGTCAGCCAGGGGCGAAACCCCTGGATACAGAAATCGATGATGATATTCAAAACCCTGAAGGGGTTTCATTCCTCCCCCCATCATCAACGCAAAAAATTCGAAACGGCAGGCGCTATTTCGCAACTAAACCAATCACCGACCCGCGTAGCATCCGAGATTGGTTCTTTTCACAGGTGGACAAACTGCGACACCTTTCTTTTGAGCAACTGTATAAGCTCGGGCTGCATGCAACCATAAATGTCTGGAATTTCCAACACAACCACCCGTTTACTTTTTAACAATCTCTGGTATTTTTTTGAAATCTTGGACTTATGGGTGTTTTCCATAACGAAAATTAAGTCTGCCCAATCAATCAGGTCACCACTCACCGGCGTATCGGCATCGGCGTTTGTTCCGGCCCCAATTGCATCGATACCTTCATATTCGGAGAATACTGCTTCCGCCGTCGGGCTGCGAAGCCGGTTCTTGCTACACATAAACAACAGTTTCTTCATCCCATTCTTTCTTGAAAATCTGCGGTAAGGGCGGTTCTAGTCGATTCCTCTTCACCGATTCATTATTAGCGTTTGGTTATTCTTATTTTAATAGTTTTCAAATGTTCTGGCCACACCACATGTTTGCCTTCGACGACACCTTGGTAATTGAATTCATTTCCAGTTGGTTTAATTGCCATTATCACGGAATCATTCGCTGAGATGTGAATTTGAAAATCAGTGTGATCTTTTTCAACGGCCTTCCAAACGGGATAATTCTCAAAATACGGGGTGTATAATAGGTATTTTTTTCTTCCTTCCCTGATGTGTTCCTGTGTGTATTCGATTCTGATCTTTTCACTATTATCAAGTAGTTTTACCGGCATTTCGACGACAAAGAATGCGAGTTCATATTTTCGTGACTCAATCCAATCCAAAATTGGACCAAACCTATTAGGGGCTTCTCCATCCGCCACGTAAACCTCTATGGCCTCGTATTGCTTACCACCCGCCTCAATCGTGAGTTTGGGATCATACGCAGGTGGATCGTCAATTTTTTTCGTTTTTTTAGCCCGATAGATTGGAACAATAATCATAAAGTATTCGGGCGTGTAATGTTCCTCCTTCTCCTTCGAGAAGTTTGGAATTCTTCGGTAGGCAAACTCCCCCACAATACGGGACCCCCATTCACCCACCATTATCGAGAGATTTTCGCTGGACTTAATAACGTCGGCTTCAGAGTAATCGATAACGATTGGGTTACTCCGGGAATTGATCGGAAATACCAGAAGTAGAAGCGAGATCGCTATTTTCAGCAAACTGTTCATTTCAGATGAACACTAAAGCTCGCTTCATTTTCACGTCGATAAAGCATCCACATAAAATCCTTCAAATTCAATCGTGATGGTGGCCGATCAGATTTAGGCGTCCAGGCTGCCTATGGTCGGGGACGATAGTATTTTAGCCGTATTTTGCAAGGGCGTTTGTAGTTCTTTGGCAGAGTAGGGAAAGTATTTGTCCTTTTTGCTGTTTTATCCGCCTAATTTCGCATTTTGCGCGTATTTTTGGACGCTTCAATCGTCTTGCATTGTGGGGAACAGCTTGAAATTGTAGTTGTCCCTTATTTTGAGATAGGTTCTTAAACTACACGCGCCCAACTCTCTATGAACCCCTTTCTTCAGTTTTTTCGCCATTTTGGTTACGCCAGCCTTTCGGTGCTGACCCTGTTGGCTGTTTCCGGTTGCGGGGGTGATCAGGCTGGTGGACCGGGTCCAAGACCACCGGTCAACGTCATCGTAGCCCCGGTTGTCGAGCAAAAGGTCACCGAGGATATCGATCTTGTGGGCTCTCTCACCCCCAACGAAAGAGCCGAGATCAAGAGCGAAATCAGCGGGCTCATCAGGGCCATAAACTTCGATGAAGGCGATTTGGTCAACAAGGGCGATTTGCTGATTTCTCTCGACGACCGGAAATTGAGCGCCCGGCTCGCCGAGGCCGAGGCCAACTTCGTCCTCGCTAAAGCCAACCGTGACCGCAACCAAACCCTCCTCGAATCTAAAACCATTTCCGAGCAGGTCTATGACCAGTCTGTCGGCGATTTCGATGCCGCTGTGGCCACCCGTGAGCTACGCAAAAGGGAGCTTGAAGACGCCCGCATAAACGCCCCGTTCGACGGCGTGGTCGGCTACCGGCAAGTCAGCCCCGGTCAGTTTATCCAGGTGGGTCAGGCCATGACAATATTGGTCAACATGAGCCCCATCAAAGCGGATTTCGAAGTCCCCGAGCGATTTATAGGGCAGTTGGCCAAAGGCCAGCGGATTGATATTACGGTGGCCGCCTACCCGAATCGCACTTTTACCGGCGTGGTTTATTTCATCTCACCCGAAGTGGAGGTGGCGACTCGAAATGTGCTCGTGAGGGCCAATATCGAGAACGAATCCGGGCTCCTCAAGCCGGGCATGTTCGGCAATTTGCAGCTCGTCCTTCAAATCAAGGAAAAGGCTCTCGTCATCCCCGAAAACGCCCTCATCGCGCGTGCCGAAAATTCAATCGTCATGGTCGTCGACGCCGAAAACACCGCCCAGATGAGGCTCGTTCAGACCGGAATGAGGCTCGATGGCGCGGTGGAAATCATCGACGGCCTCAGCAAAGGCGAAAGGGTGATAGTCGAGGGCCATCAGAAGGTCGGCCCCGGTTCACCGGTCAATCCCTCCGATTTCGGAAAAGCCGAACCCGAGGCCGAGCCCGACTCAGAAACCGACGCCTCCTGATTTTTCACCTCAATTTTTTTCAATAACCACAAGACAGCCCCATGAAACTGCCGGAAGTTTGCATCAAGCGCCCCGTCTTCGCCTCGATGATGAGCCTGGCGCTCATTCTTTTTGGGCTGATCGGGCTGAGCAGGCTGCCGGTGCGCGAATTGCCGGATGTCGATCCCCCCATCGTCAATGTTCTCACCGTCTATCCCGGAGCCAGCGCCGAGGTGGTCGAGACCGAGATTACGGAGAGACTCGAGGAGGTCATCAACACCACCGAGGGCATCAAGCGGATGTCCTCCGAAAGCCGCGAACAGGTCAGCAGCATCACCGTCGAATTCGACCTCTCGCGCGATATCGAGTTGGCTGCCCAGGATGTTCGTGACCGCGTGGCCCGTATTCGAGGACGCCTGCCGGAGGAGGTCAATGAGCCCGTCGTGGCCAAGCAGGACGGTGATGCCCGGCCTTTCCTCTGGGTGGCCCTCTTCAGTGAAAATCACTCCTCGGTCGAGTTGTCCGAATTTGCCGAAAACAACCTCAAAGACCCCCTTCAGACAGTTCGGGGCGTCAGCAACGTCATCATCGGCGGCAGCAAGCGCTTCGCCATGCGCCTCTGGCTCGACTCCGAGAAAATGGCCGCCCGCGGCGTTACCGTCCTTGATGTTCAGACCGCCCTCCGCCGCCAGAATATCGAGCTGCCCAGCGGCCTTGTGGAAAACCGGGAGCGCGAGATGGCAATCCAGACACGGGGCGAGCTGAAAACCGCCGAGGAATTCAACCGCCTGGTCATCCGCGAAGATGGGGCCAATCTCATTCGGTTGAGCGATATCGGATACGCCAAACAGGGTGTGGAAGATGAGCGCACCGTAGCCCGCTATACCTCAAAACCCGCCGTGGGCATGGGAGTTATCAAACAATCGAAATCCAACACCATTCAGGTGGCCGATGGCATCAAGGCCGAGATGGCCCGCCTCGCGCCCCTCCTTCCCGAAGGTTTCGACTACTATATCGCCTATGATGAAAGCGTCTATGTGGAAAGAGCCATCAAAGAGGTCTGGATCACCCTCGGAGTGGCTTTCGTGCTGGTCATCGTAACCATCTTCCTGTTTCTGCGCAATGTCCGTTCGACCCTCATTCCGGGTATCAGCATACCGGTGGCCATCATCGGCACCTTCGCCCTCCTTTCGCTTCTCGGTTTCTCCATCAACATCGTAACCATGATGGCACTCATCCTGACCATCGGTGTGGTGGTGGACGACTCGATTGTGGTTCTCGAAAACATATACCGCCATATCGAGGAGGGCATGAGCCCCATGGATGCCGCCTTCCAGGGCATGAAGGAAATCGTCTTCGCCGTCATTGCGACCACGATGGCCTTGGTTGCCGTTTTTCTGCCCATGGCCCTGCAAACCAGCCTCACCGGACGGCTTTTTATCGAGTTCGCCATCGCTCTTGCCGGTTCTGTGGTCATTTCCTCCTTCATCGCCCTGTCCCTCACCCCAATGATTTCATCGCGGCTCCTGCGCCCGGTGGAAAAGGAGAATCATGGCCGAGTCTTTCTCTTTTTCGAGAACTGCCTCGATTGGGTTACCCGCACCTATGATAAACTCCTGCGATTCGCTCTCCGGCACCGCCCCAGCGTGGTGGTCCTGAGCGTTTTAACGATTTTTGCCAGCTTCTACATCTATGGTCAACTCGAACGGGATTTTCTACCCGAGGAGGATAAAGGGAGCCTCTTCTGCATGGCCATTGCGCCCGAAGGGGCCACCAGCGAATATACCGATCGCATGGTCCGCCAGATGGAGGGAATCATGGCCGACGTGCCCGAGGTCGGCGGCTATTTTTCCGCTGTGGCGCTGCCTTTTAATGGCCGTGGGCAATCCAACTTGGGCGTCATGTTTGCCCGTTTCAAGGACGACCGCGACCGCTCGGTGCAGGACATCGTAAACGGCCCCAACGGGATAGGGTCGCGTTTTTTCGGTGAGATCGAAGGCGCCATCGCATTTGCCAACATCCCCAAAGCCATCTCCGGCGGTTTCGGGCAGCCCTTCCAGCTTGTCCTCCAATACTCCGATCTCGACGAATTGAATATTTTTGCGGGCAAAATTACCAACCGACTCCGCGAGGAGGACTTTCTGAGCAACCTGAGACCCAATTATCAGCTCAACAAACCGGAATTACTCGTCCAGATCGACCGCGACCGCGCCGCCTCCCTCGGCGTCTCCGTCGAGGAAATTTCCCAAACCCTGCAAATTCTCTTCGGGGGGCTCGACCTCAGCACCATCAAACGCGGCGGCAAGGAGTACGATGTCATGGTGCAGCTCGACCGTGAATCCCGCCTGCGGCCCACCGATGTCGAGCGGCTCTATGTGCGCAACAATTCCGGCCAGTTGACCCAGTTGAGCAACGTCGTCAATCTCGTCACTTCGGGCGGCCCCAACGCCGTTTATCACTACAACCGCTACCGGGCCATCACCCTCGAGGGCACACCGGCAAACATGCCCCTGGGCACCGCCATGGAGCGTGCCGAGGCCATTCTGGCGGAGGAGCTCCCGGCCGGTTACCGCTACGAATGGGCGGGCCAGGGCCAACAACTCCGCGACACCGGCAGAGACATCTTCTTTATCATCGGCATCGCTCTGCTTGTCGTATATATGGTATTGGCCTCGCAGTTCGAGAGCCTCATCCACCCCTTCACCGTGATGATGACGATTCCCCTGGCCTCCGTCGGCGCATTTGGCGCCCTCTGGATATTGGGTCAGGTGGATGGCTTGGGAACCATGCTCCACGGATGGGCCAATTTCTCCCCCGACGCCCCCGAATGGGTCACCACACTCTCCCCCTGGGTTCCCCGCATCCCCGCCATGAACATGAACCTCTTCAGCCAGATCGGCCTCGTTCTGCTCATAGCTTTGGCCACTAAAAACGCCATCCTCCTGATCGAGTTCGCCAACCAACAGCGAGCCAAGGGCAAAGACGCCTATGAAGCCATCGTCACAGCCGGGCGCATCCGCCTGCGGCCCATTCTCATGACCAGTTTTTCCACCATCGCGGGTATTTTACCCATCGCGATCGGATTCGGCGCAGGGGCAGAAAGCCGCCGCCCCCTCGGCGTGGTTGCCGTTGGCGGACTCACCACCAGCACCCTGCTGACCCTCTTTGTCATCCCCGTCATCTATACACTTTTGAGCGACCTGCGGGAAAAATTCCTCCACAGACCCGAAACTGTCGCTCGCCCCCTCGGTGCGCCTACCCCAACCGCATCAGGGGCAACCAGCCTTCAAAGCCAGCGCCCCGAAGCCTGAAACACTTCTCGGCGGACGGAAGTTCCGTAGCCCCGGGTGTTTATTTGGAAATTTAATAATGTCAGAAGAGCACCAGGAACCCGAATCCACCAAATCAGGATTTTGGCGGGCAGTCGCAAGACACCCCATCATGGCCGTCGTAATGGTGGGGTTTATTATCGGGGGCGCTGTCACAGGATACTTTTTATTATCCCAGGACTGGTCTGCTTTTCGCAGGATTTCCGGGGGCGCGATCGGGGGCAGTGGGGTCGGTTTTATACTGACAGCCTCCAGGATGATAGGCGCCTGGAAATCATAGGGTAAATCCCTGGGTGAAAACCCCTGTCGATTTTTTCAAAAAAATCACTTTATTTTTCGTTTTTACCGATATTGTAAAAAAAGTGTAAACAAAAATCTGTAAGTCGTTGAACTTCAAATATTTTTATAGTTTTTTTACAAAGTTTTTTCTAGACAAATGGGGTATTTACCCGATAGATTATAGTCAAGAAATGAAAAGGACGGACAAATTAGACAATTTACAGGTGGCGCAAAACGAGCCGCGATCCAGAAATTCGAAGAAGGGATTTTCCCTCGTCGAAATGATGGTGGGGTCGGCTGTATTGACCCTCGTCCTTGCCGGCAGCTTCAGCGGTTTGGGGCAAGCCCTGTTAATCCAGGAAAATGTCCAAAGCTCCAATTTTGCCACCCAACTCTTGCAAAGTGAAATGGATGAAATCCATCTCCTCAATTGGAGCGAAATCTCCCGTCTCCAGGGAACCGGCAATTTCGACCCAAGAACAAATTTTTCCACAGTGCCCCTGCGAGATTACACCTGCACCAGAGTTGTCTCCACATTGGGAACCACCCAAAAGGAAATTCGCCTCGAAGTGGGATGGACTGACATGAGAGGGAAGACACACTCCCAAAGCTATGTCACCTACTACACCAAGGATGGTCTGTTCGACTACTCCTACCGAGCCCTTTAATAATTCCTCTGGGAGCGGCGGCTAACCGCCCTTGCTCAACCCCTCCCGCCAAGTTCGGCCAACGGAGGTTTTATAGCCCATAGGTTCTATTCAGTTGAGGATTGCCAAACCGTTTTTATTGATTCAGCCTAACCCCCCAATTTACACACGGTTAACAGTAAAAAAGGAGAACAGAATGCAAAAAATAGTTCAAATCTTGATCGGACTCTCAATATTGACTTTGATCCTGGGTGGGATTCAGGTAATTTTTCCGATATCCGTAATGGATATCTATCCTGAGAGTTTTTCCCGGGCAAGCAGTAACCTGGCCCTCATCGCCATCGCCCTGTCTGTCTGCTGCAAAAACAACTGCAAAAGCAGTTAAAAAAAAACCGCATTCACCGCAGCGGCAATCCTCGGCCTCGGCCAACAGAGGAGCCAAATTCACCCAAAAAAAGGCGTGTACAAACGACACGCGATACAACCCCATCGGCCATAAAGAAATACATATGTAAAAAAGTGGCGGTATAGACGGGACTTGAAATTATCCCCTTTGGTCAATCAGTCCAATCAACTTCTCGGCTCCGAAATCCAGATTTTTCAATAGATTGGGAGGAAACGCAGCAAATTTCCTTGATAGCCAATACAGAATCGTATTCGGGATGTGGCCATCGAGTAGCGTCGATTTACCGAGTTGAGGATGTCGGTTTTTTGACGGAGTCCAGTGTGCGCGTAATCGTTGCTACCATCGAACCCACGTCACTCAGATCTGCCGGCAAGATGAGGGTATTGGTTTCCTTGGCAAGATTTCCAAATTCCCGTATATATTGCTCAGCCACCCGAAGGTTCACCGCGTCCTTTCCACCCGGACCATCTATGGCTTCGGCCACTCTCTTGATACCTTCCGCTGTGGCTTCGGCAATCAAAGTAATTTCTCGCGCCTTGCCTTCCGCCGTGTTGATCTGCCTTTGTTTCTCTGCCTCCGAAAGGTTGATTGTCTCCTGCTGTTGACCCTCAGATATATTAATCTGAGCCTGCCTTTTACCCTCGGATTCGGCTACAGTTGCCCGTCGTTCTCGCTCCGCCCGCATCTGTTTTTCCAAAGCGTCCTTGACTGAATCCGGAGGCATTATGTCTTTGATTTCGTAGCGCAGAATTTTTACACCCCAAGGATCGGATGCTTTATCCACTGCCTCAACTACTGCGAAGTTGATTTGCACCCGTTCTTCAAAAGTTTTATCCAGATTGATCTTTCCAATTTCCGAACGCAAAGTCGTCTGAGCCATCTGAGTAGAGGCAAACATATAGTTTTCGATACCGTAACTGGCTCGTTTCGCATCCATTATCTGGAGAAAAAGGATGCCATCCACATTAACCGAAATATTGTCTTTGGTTATGCAGGTTTGGGATGGCACATCGACGGCCACCTCCTTCAAACTATGTTTATAGGCAACCCTTTCCAGGAAGGGGAACAAAATGTGAAACCCCGCATCCAGCGTCCTGGAATATTTTCCCAAACGCTCAATGACAAACTGTTGCTTCTGTGGAACAATCCTTGCCGTCTTAAATAGGGTAACTATGACAATAAACGTTAACCCAATGGACAAGATTAGTGAAATATTGTTTGCGTCCTCCATATTTCTCTTTCCCCAAACTACTTTTCCAATTTTTTCACAATTAAGGTAAGGCCGTCTCGGTCCGCAATGACGGCTGTTTCACCGGCGGTCAAATTTTCATTCGACCGGGCAGACCAACTTGCACCCTTGAAAACAACTTTGCCTCGTCCCAAATCACTATTGAAGTCCTCAGCTACCTCGACTTCCTTGCCGATAAACTCCTGCATGCCATCATCCCGTTCGCCCGATCCCAACGAATCTCCCGTGAACCAACGCTTGAAAAACCGGCGCAGAATTATGATTTGCGCGACTGATAGCGATGCGAAAAGCACAAACGCTATGCCATTCGTTTGTGGAAGGCCAATCCACACGAGCAACCCCACTATTATGGCCGATGTTCCAAAAAAAATAACCAACATCCCCGGAATAACAAATTCGGCAAGAACAAGGATAATTCCCATAATAATCCAGATAATTGCTGTTAATTCCATGAAAAATTATGTGCTATACGCGCGGATTACTCGAATCGAGGGTAAACCTTTAAAATAGTCGACCTCTCGATGTTTCGGTGAATTTAGCTCACCTTAATGCGCTTTGGCAATTACTTTTTCTTGGCCCGATAAGCTCCAGGCTTCCCGGTGTCCCGAAGACCGGCTCGAAGACCAGTTTCGGAAACCGGATGGGCGTAAATTGCTGTAGCTTTGGATCGGCCTTCGCCTCGAAAGCAAACACCCTCTCCCGAAAAGCTTCGCTCGGCCTAATCTTAAAAGTTGGCATTCCATTGGTTATGGGTGCGCCCTCATGAGGTGTACCGGGTTTTTAGGACACGGGATTCTATTAATTTCTAAATTGTAATATATTGACAGACAAATAGATACTTAAATGGCGGAGAGGGAGGGATTCGAACCCTCGGTACCATCTCTGGTACACACGATTTCCAGTCGTGCACATTCGGCCACTCTGTCACCTCTCCGGAATTTGTATGGGAAGGGAAAATGGGTTTCGTGGGGCACGAGGTCAAGCTCGACTCGCGGAATGTGTTATCGAATTTTCAGTTGAGTCCGCTTCCTGAAAATAAATTTTTTTGACCACCGCGAGAAACGGGGTAATTGCACGCATTTGTCCACCGTCATGCGGGAGAAGGGAAATCGGGGCCGAGGGGATATCGGCCCGTTGGGGGCGATGGGGGAGGGATAAAGTTCAAGTTATTCCCCTATCAGAAAAATAAATGACCCTTGGCTACTTTTTTAATAATTGCGGAAAATTACGGTTTGCGGCCTGATTTGCTTGCCATATGGGGGTATTGTCAGAATATTCCTGATCGGGCTGGAGCTTGGATAATGAGCGACGCAAATACTCTCTATAATTACGACAGCAAGGTCGAAGGCGATTTAATCGTCTCGCGGTTCGATGCCGTTGTCAATTGGGTGCGGCAGCATTCCGTTTGGCCGATGCCTATGGGTTTGGCCTGTTGCGCGATCGAATTGATGGCAGCGGGGGGTTCACGCTTCGATATCAGTCGGTTCGGCATGGAGGTTATGCGGTTTTCGCCGCGCCAGAGTGATTGCATGATTGTGGCGGGTACGGTGACTTACAAAATGGCGGAGGTGGTCCGGCGTATCCACGATCAGATGGCGGCTCCCAAGTGGGTGATTGCGATGGGAGCCTGTGCTTCAACCGGCGGGATGTATCGCTCCTATTCCGTATTGCAGGGGGTTGACCGCATAGTTCCGGTGGATGTTTATATAAGCGGCTGCCCGCCTCGACCAGAAGCGCTTCTCGATGGTTTGATGAAACTGCAACAAAAAATCGGTCGTGAAAAATCGGCCAAGAAACTTTTTTCCGCTTAATTATAACTTTCCCCTCTCGCCATGCAGGACGAATTTCTCAAAGGGCTCCTGGAAAGCTTTGAATATCTGGAGGAACGTCCCAGCAAGGACTGGCCATCGGTTAAATGCTTGTCAACCAGGCTTTTGGAATTTTTAAAGCAAATGAGGGACGAGCGGGGCTTTGATATGCTCTCGGATCTAACCGCAGTAGATTGGCAGGAGGAGACGCCGCGTTTCACCGTGGTTTATCACTTGTATAGCACTCAAAAGCACAACTATTTGCGTGTTGCGTCCGATTGCAGCGATGAGGAGCCGCCATCCATCCCTTCGGTGACCAGTTTATGGGAGGGTGCCGATTGGCATGAAAGGGAGGCCTATGATATGTTTGGAATAATTTTCACCGGCCATCCCGATCTCAAGAGGATTTTGATGTGGGAAGGTTACCCCTATCACCCACTGCGAAAGGATTTTCCCCTCGCTGGAAAAGAAGTAGAGCTACCGGCTGCCGATGTGGCCGAGGCAACCGGTGAAAAAGTGAGGCCGGCGCCAATGGCCGGGGGGCCATTTCACGCTCCTCAGGGGGGGCGCATGAGCGCCAGTGAACCTCGGGGAAGCGATGAAAGCTGGAATGAAAAACTGGAAAAACCCACCGGCGAATGATAAAAACTCATTTTCGTGATATAATCTTTCGAGCAAAATAATGGCGAATCAGGTAAAAGAAGTTTCCATCGGGGATGTGGTAAATCGCTCCGTCGAGTTCGAGGAAGACCTCAAGGGCGAGATCATGAACATCAATGTGGGCCCTTCCCACCCGAGCACGCATGGGGTTTTGCGCCTCAAGGTCGAGCTCGATGGGGAGGCCGTGGTCAAGGTCGAACCGGTTGTTGGTTACCTCCATCGCGGCGATGAAAAAATCGCCGAAAACATGACCTACAACCAGTTTATACCCTACACCGATCGGCTCGATTATATTGCCCCGCTGGCCAACAATGTGGCCTATGTTCTGGCGGTCGAAAAACTGGCCGGTCTGGAAGTCCCGCCACGCTGTCAGGCAATTCGGCTCATTTGCTGCGAACTGGCGCGCATATCCTCGCATTTGCTTGGGGTTGGCGTTTACGGCATGGATACCGGCGCCCTCACCGTGTTCATGTACACCTTTACCGAGCGGGAGAAGCTCTACACCCTTTTCGAGCAATTAACCGGCGCCCGATTCACCACGAGCTATACGCGGATCGGAGGGCTCGCTCGGGATTTGCCCGAAGGCTGGTTGGGCAATGTTCTCAATTTTCTCAACCAATTCGAGCCGGTCGTTGAAGAAATTGACAAGCTTCTGACGCGGAATCGGATTTTTTATGACCGCACGGTCGGTGTGGGGGCGATATCGAAAGAAGAAGCGATCAGTTACGGCATTACCGGGCCCAATCTCAGGGCCAGCGGAGTGGCTTACGATCTGCGAAAATCCAATCCCTATTGTGGCTATGAGCAATATGATTTCGATGTTCCCGTGGGCAGCAAGGGCGATTGCTATGATCGCTGGCTGGTCAGAATGGAGGAAATACGGCAAAGCGTGAGAATCGTGAGGCAGGCCATCAATCAGATACCCGACGGCCCCTGGTACGCCGAGGAGGCGAAAAAGATTTACGCTCCGCCCAAAAGCAAAGTCCTTTCGAGTATGGAAGAGCTTATTCAAAACTTCATGCTCGTGACGGAAGGTCCACAGATGCCCGCCGGGGAGGTCTATTTCGAGGCGGAAAACCCCAAAGGCTCTCTGGGATTTTACATCGTTTCAAAAGGAGGCGGAGTACCCTATCGGCTAAAGATTCGTGCTCCGAGTTTTTGTAATTTGAGCATTTTGCCGCAATTACTAAAGGGCTGCATGGTGGCGGATATTCCCGTCGTCCTGGGCAGTATTGATTTTGTGCTGGGTGAGTGTGACCGATGAGAATCCTGGATTTAAAACCAGAAACACTCGATAGGGTAGAGGCGGTCATACCGAAATACCCGGTCAAGCGCAGCGCCATCCTCCCGGTGCTGCACTACTTGCAGGCGGATTTGGGGTATATTTCGCGTGACACGATGGAGTGGGTGGCCGAAAAGCTGGAGCTTGAGCCCATCAATGTGTATGAAATCGTAACATTTTATCCATTTTTTCGCGAACAACCCACCGCCCGGCGAATTGTGCGTGTTTGCCGGACTCTTCCCTGCGCCCTGTCGGGAGCCTACAAGATTTGCCAAAAATTACAAACTGAGTTAGGCTGCACACTGGAAGAGCCCTCTGAGGATGGAGAGGTGGCCGTTGAATTCGCCGAATGCCTGGCCGGTTGCGGAACTGGCCCCGTCGTCATGGTGGACGATGAATTTTACGAAAATGTAGATGAATCCAAGGCCGAAGCCATCGCCGCCAAAATCAAAGGGGATAAGGTCGCCAATTCCACCGAAACCAGCTCCTGAGATATTTTTCCCAGCCATTATTAAACCCGGATAAATCACTCCTCATCCATGCCACCCACCGAACAGAGAATCATTCTGAAATTTGCTGACCAGCCAGGTTATGCAAACGATATCGAATGCTATCTGCGGCATGGAGGTTATGAAATGCTCCACAAGGCCTTCGACATGGAGCCGGGGGATATTTGCCATGAAGTGGAGCTTTCGAGGTTGCGGGGTCGCGGGGGAGCGGGATTTCCGGCGGGCATGAAGTGGAAATTTCTCGACCGCAAATCGGGCAAACCCATTTATCTGATCTGCAATGCCGATGAATCGGAACCGGGAACCTTCAAGGATCGCCAAATCATCCATAAAGATCCCCATCAGCTCATCGAGTCGATGATGATCGCCGCCTACGCCACCGGCACAAAGCTGGCCTTCGTATACATTCGAGAGGAATTTCCGGAAGGAGCGCTTATTCTCGAAAAGGCCATCGAGGAGGCCCGTGCGGCAAATTTTGTAGGTCCCAAAATCCTCGGAAGCGATTATTCCTGCGAGATTATTGTGCATCGCGGGGCGGGCGCCTATATTTGTGGAGAGGAAACCGGTCTTATTGAATCCCTGGAAGGGAAGCGGCCTTACCCCCGCATAAAACCACCCTATTTCCCCGCAGTGCTGGGCCTCTACCAATGCCCAACGATTGTCAATAACGTGGAAACTCTTTGCAACATCAAGCATATCATCGAAATTGGCGGCGAGGCGTATTCCCATATTGGCACACCCGCCGCTACCGGCACCCGCATTTGGTGTGTCAGTGGTCATGTGCGGAAACCCGGTTATTACGAATTTGCAGGGGGAGCCATCACTCTGGGAGAACTCATTTATGATGTCTGCGAGGGCATGCGGCCCGGCAGAAAACTCAAGGCAGTCATTCCCGGTGGTTCCTCCGCCAAAGTCCTTCGCGCAGACGAGCGTTTCCACGGCCATTTAAAAGATCACACCTCTTTCGATTGGGGTCTCAAAGATATTCCGCTGGATTACGATAGTTTTATGGCGGTGGGATCGATGTCCGGTTCGGGAGGTGTGATCGTATTGGACGATTCCGTCGATATGGTGGAGGCCCTCGCTAATTTGAACGCCTTTTATGCCCACGAAAGCTGCGGGCAATGCACTCCCTGTCGCGAGGGTTCGCTATGGATGAAAAAAATCACCTCCCGCATGTGTAGTGGAGAGGCCCGCTCCGAGGACGCTGATTTGTTGGTATCCATCAGCAAACAGATCGAAGGGCGCACCATTTGCGCTTTTGGTGAGGCCTGTTCCTGGCCAACGCAAAGCTTTGTCGCAAAATTCAAAGACGAATTCGTGGCCAAGGCCAGCGAGGCTCAATCACAAGCCACTGGAAGTGAAAACGGAGATCGGCTGATATGACGGGTCGGGACGATAATTTGATCAGCGTGTTTATAGATGAGGAGGAATTTCTTGTTCCTCCGGGGACTAACATGGTCGAGGCTGCCCGGCTGGCTGGAAAAGAAATTCCACATTATTGTTACCACCCGAAACTAAGTGTGACCGGGAATTGCCGCATGTGCCTCATGGAATTGGGCATGCCCTTGAAGGATCACTCCACCGGAGAACCGATCATCGACCGTCGTGGTTTGCAGAAAATCGGCTGGATGCCGCGCCCGGCCATCGCCTGCGCAACGAGGGCATTCCCCGGCATCCACATCAAGACCGATTCGGAACTTGTGCGTGAGTGTCGCAACGGTGTCATGGAATTTCTGCTTGTTAACCACCCGCTGGATTGCCCGATATGCGATCAAGCCGGTGAATGCAGCCTGCAGGAATATGCGGCCGATTATGGGCGGGGATATAGCCGTTTTGTCGAAAACAAAAACGTAAAACCGAAGCGAACCCGTTTGGGCCCCCGTGTTATGCTCGATGATGAGCGTTGCATTCTCTGTTCACGCTGCATCCGTTTTTGCAAGGAAATCGCCAAGGATGATGTTCTCGGCTTTGTCGACCGGGGGAGTTATTCCACTTTGACCTGCTTTCCCGGAAAAGACCTGCAAAACAATTACTCTCTCAACACGGTGGATATTTGCCCCGTGGGTGCGCTCACCAGTATTGATTTTCGCTTCAAAATGCGGGTCTGGTTTCTCAAGGAAACACCCAGTATTTGCGCCGAGAGCAGCGTGGGGGTCAACACGCACATCGAAAGCAGGGAGGGCAAAATTTACAGAATCACCCCGAGACGAAACGACGAGGTAAATGACACCTGGATTCCGGATTCCGGTCGCATCCTCTATAAATCGATCGATACTGATGAGCGGCTTATTCATTATACTATTGATGGCAGCCACACCCTCGTCGATGGCGCGGCAAAAGAGGCTGCAACTCTGTTGCGGGAGGGGGCGGTGGCCGTTGTCGGGTCGGGTCGGGCGAGTGTCGAGGAGCAATACCTGTTGGGTAAAATCGCCTCGGCGGTGAAAGCGATTTCGGTATCGTTGGTCAGCCGAACCGGAGATGGCGATGGCCTTCTTGTCTCCGCTGACCGCAATCCCAATGTGCGCGGCGCCCTTTTAACCGGCCTGATAACCTCTCTACCCCATGCGAATCTGGGCGGGCTTGCCTCGGCTATTGAATCCGGTGAAGTGCGCACGATTCTCTCTTTTGGCGAGGACCTGACCCAATGCGGTGTGGAAAAGCAATTGCTGGAAAAAGTAAACGTCATCTATTTCGGCAGCCATTGCAATGAAACCGGCGAGGTGGCCAAGGTCGTGTTTCCAACCCTCACCGTTTTCGAGAAAGCCGGCACGTTCATCAATCAGCAATTCAGGTTGCAGAAATTTCTCCCCGCCGTGCCCGGACCACAGGGCGTTTTGCCGGATATCGTTTCCCTCGGCAAATTGTGCTCGATTCTCGATGGTGAGGCAATTCCGCCGACTGGACCGGAAGGAGTTTGGGCTGAAATGAACACCGAAATTCCCCAATTTTCGGCCATAGATTTCGAGAATATACCGATCAACGGGATCTTAATAGACGGTTCCCAATGGGAGCATCTTCCTTTCATCGAAGGTATGAGCCTGCATTACGATCCCGATAATAATCGCCAAATTATGGCTGAGGTCACGAAGTCCAAATGAACTATTTACCGGTACTTATCGCCCTGATTAAAGCTGTGCTCATGGTAGCGGTGGTCGTGGTTATTGCTGCCTATGCCGTCCTGGCGGAGCGAAAAATCGCGGGTTGGATTCAGGGACGCTATGGGCCGAATCGAACCGCATTTCCGGTGATTGGGTACATACCGATTTTGGGCAAAATGCTGACTCGCCTGGGAGTATTTCAACCGGTCGCGGATGGCTTGAAATTCATTTTCAAGGAAGATCCGATTCCCGGCCATGTGAACCTGGTTTACTATTTTCTGGCTCCCTGTGTGGCATTTATCCCGGCCATGACCACGATGGCGGTGCTGCCTTTTGGGGAAATGGACGGGCAGCCTCTGGTGCTGGCAAACCTCGATATTGGGATGCTCTTCCTGCTGGCGGTATCCTCGCTGGGAGTTTACGGAATCATTCTGGCCGGGTGGTCGGCGAACAGCAAATACCCCTTTTTGGGCGGCATCCGTGGTTCAGCCCAAATGATTTCCTATGAGTTGGCCATGGGGCTTTCCATTCTTCCGGCCTTTTTGTGGGCCAATGCACCCGGTTCCGAAACCGGAATGAGCCTCTTCAATGTGGTGCAGTCGCAGGATCAATTATGGATGGTGATCTGGCAGCCCTTGTCGGCCCTGATTTTCCTGGTCGCCCTTTTTGCGGAAACCAACCGGCTGCCCTTTGATATGCCGGAGGCGGAAACCGAACTGGTGGCCGGCTACAATACCGAATACGGGTCGATGAAGTTCGGGCTCTTTTTCGTGGCCGAATACACCCACATCGTGATCGGCTCCGGGGTGTTAACCGTCCTGTTTCTCGGCGGCTGGAATTTTTTCCCGGGGCTGCCGTCACCCTGGCCCGGCGGTTGGGTCGGTGGCGTTTTATCCACCCTCTGGTTTTTGCTCAAGGTGTTTACGGTAGTATTTTTCTTCATGTGGATTCGGTGGACATTACCGAGATTCCGCTACGACCAAGTCATGCGGCTGGGATGGACGGTGCTTCTGCCTCTGGCTCTCGCCAATCTTGTCCTTAACGCAATTTTTATCGCATTATTTGATAACTGGTTCGTTTGATGCAAATTCTTTTGGCAGTTAATTTTTTTTCCGACCGCTATGGCCTTTAAAATATTAGAGCGAAAGCCCCTCAATTGGGCGGAAAGGACCTATCTTCCCCAAATCATCACGGGTTTGAAGATTACCTTGTGGAATCTCTTCCAGAAAAAGGTAACTCTCGAATACCCGGATGTGCGCCCGGTAATTCCCGAAGGCTATCGCGGAATTCCCACTCTGGTAAAAGATCCCAAAGGGCGGGAGAAATGCGTATCCTGTCAACTCTGCGAATTTGTCTGCCCACCCAAGGCGATTCGCATCCAGCCGGGGGAAATACCCGAGGATGCCGATTACGCCCATGTGGAAAAAGCCCCCAAGCAGTTCGATATCGATATGCTGAGGTGTATCTACTGCGGCTTTTGCCAGGAAGTTTGCCCCGAGGAGGCTATCTTTTTGCAAAACGATTTCTCCCTCTCCGGCTATAGCCGTGAGGAAATGGTATTCCCAAAAGCAAAATTATATGAGATGGGCGGAACCTTTCCCGATCAGCACAATAAATGGGGTAAAAAACAACAGGCAGCAGAGGAAGCAAAAGCTCATGGTTGAACAATTTACATCACTCACCCTCGCGAAAGGCTGAAAATGGAAGACATCCTCTTTTATATTTTTTCTGCCGGAATTCTTGTTTCCGCTTTTCTGGTGGTTGCCAGTAGAAATCCTGTCAACGGCGCAATGTTTCTGATTGTCGCCTTTGTAGGAATAGCCGCGCTTTTCGTTTTGCTGGAATCCTTCTTTTTGGCTGTAATTCAAGTTTTGGTTTATGCCGGAGCGGTGGTTGTGCTGTTTCTGTTTGTCATCATGCTGCTCGATGTGGAGGGATCGGAGAAAATTCGCCCTCGGGTGTTGAGTGTAGTGGCTGGAAGTTTGGCCTTTGCCCTGATGGTTTTGGGTGTTCTGGCTCTATTTGCCTCCGGCCTTGGCGGTCCCGAACCGGATCTCCCGATTCAGACTGCGGCCGCGCTATCGCGTAATTTCGGTTACGAGCTTTTCACCAAATATATGCTGGCTTTTCAACTGATCGGATTCCTTCTTCTGGCCGCCATGGTGGGTGTAATCTACATCAGCAAGGGCGGGCAATCCACCGCCCCTCAATCCGTGAAAAAAGGAGAGGAGGTAGCGCAATGACAGTCGGGTTAAATGCGTTCTTAACCGTTTCCGGGCTTCTCTTTGCCATCGGGGTTTTCGGCGTTCTATTGCGCCGCAATACCTTGGTTATTTACATGTCGCTGGAGTTGATGCTGAACGCCGTCAACCTGGCTTTGGTCAGTTTTTCCCGCTACAATGCAACACCCGAGCATACCATGATGGATGGGCCGGTTTTCGTATTTTTTATCATCACCGTGGCGGCGGCGGAAGTGGCCGTGGGGTTGGCTATCATCGTGGCCCTTTATCGTAAAGGCGGAACCGTTTTCGTGAGTGAATTGAACACTTTGAATAATTGATTATGAGCCTGACACAAATCCTTTTGGTCATCTTGCTGGCGCCCCTCGCCTCGGCCTTGCTGACCATTGTATTTTTCCGTCGAAAGGGCAGTGTGGCATCCGTTCTTTCGGTCGGAGCAGCAGGCATTGTCATGTTGTTTTCGCTCTATGCACTATATTTTTCGGAGGTGAAAACCCTGCATGTTTCCTGCAATTGGCTGAGCCTTGGGGGCCTGTCCATATCGATGGGTTTTCACTTCAACCAACTCTCGGCCCTCATGCTGTTGGTGGTCAGCTTTGTGGGATTCTGGATTCACCTTTTCAGCATGGGTTATATGGCCGATGACGAGGCCCGGGGGCGTTATTTCGGCGGGTTATCGTTCTTTATGTTTTCTATGCTCGGGATCGTTTTGGCCGACAATTTGTTCATGCTCTTTATTTTCTGGGAACTGGTTGGATTCAGTTCCTATTTGTTGATAGGCCATTATTTCGAGAAGAACTCGGCGGCAGAGGCGGCCAAGAAAGCCTTTTTGGTCAACCGCGTGGGGGATTTCGGCTTTTTGATCGGGATAATCTGGTGCTATTGGCATTACGGGACGGTGGATTTGGCTGAACTGGAGAGCCTTCTTTTTCTAAATCCGAATTTGTTGATTACCGGAATGGGACTTTGCCTGCTCTGCGGTGTGCTTGGAAAATCAGCACAAATGCCGCTGCATGTCTGGCTGCCGGATGCCATGGAAGGGCCGACTCCGGTTTCCGCCCTCATACATGCGGCCACGATGGTTGCGGCGGGAGTTTATTTTCTGTGCCGTGTTTATTTTATATTCACACAGGACGTGCTAATGGTCATTGCCTGGGTTGGTGCGATAACTGCTATTTTCGCCGCCTTCAGCGCGCTGGCGCAAAACGACATCAAACGCATACTGGCCTTTTCCACTCTTTCGCAACTCGGCTATATGGTGGCCATATTTGGAGTGGGCACCCAAGCGGGTGTCGCGGAAATGCTCGAATTCGGGTTCTATGCGGGTGTTGCCGCCGCCATGTTTCACCTCACCACCCACGCATTTTTTAAGGCGCTTCTCTTTCTTGGCTCCGGGTCGATTATCAATGCCTGCCACCACGAGCAGGATATTTTCAAAATGGGCGGCCTCTACCGGCGAATGCCTTGGACCTTCCTCTTTTTCACCATCGGTGTGATTGCCATTTCGGGAGTTCCCTGGATAGGGGCGGGTTTCTGGAGCAAAGACCCCATACTTTACCTCGCGTTGAAGAGTAACGCGCCCATTTACGGAATATTGGCATTTTCTGCCATCCTCACCGCTCTCTATATGGGGCGGCTCTGGTTCATCGTATTTTTTGGAGAGGCCAAATCGGAATCCGCGGAAAATGCCAAAGAAAGCTCGATATTTATGGTTCTCCCCCTGGCGGTGCTCGGTTTGGGTTCCACTTTTATCGGGGGCATGGTTCAACTGTATCCGGCGGGTGTTCAGCAATTGCTGGAAAAATTACCCGAAGCTCATGGAGCCGACCACACCCTGATGGTCGCACTTTCCGCAGGGTTTTCCATTCTCGGATTGGTCGGGGCGATGCTCTATTACAAACCCGGCGCTTCCGAAGACCGGTTGAATAAATTCGCGCCCCGCCTCTTTGCTTTTTTGAAGGCGCGGCTCTATTTCGATGAGATTTACGGGTGGTATATCGAGAAAATTCAGCAGCCGGTGGCAGAACTTCTCGGCTTTTTCGACCAATTATTTATTTCGGGGCTCATGGTGCGCGGGACTGCCGGATTGACCGGTCTTGTGGGCATTTTTGTGAGGGCTACGCATGTGGGCAGTCTGCATGGCTATGTATATTGGTTTTTCGGCGGATTGCTCCTGTTTTGGGCGCTGGCCGCCGGGTGGTTTTAGGTTTTGATTTTCGGGAAATATCGTCTGACAAATGGAATTTTATCACACAATCGCAGAAGCATTGGAGGGAATCCTCGACATTGTGCTGTTTCGTGGAAAAGCGCTCAATGCCTCCCTCCTGCTGGTGTCCATTGACATCCCGCTGCTCGTCGCGTTTGTCCTGTTAGCGGCCGGTGGTTTGTCCAAAAAATTTGTGCGAATCCTGGCCGTGGCTGGATTTGTTGCTCCGGCCCTGATTTCCGTTTGGCTTTGGTATGTATATTTTGTGGGTCACTACTCGGACTACGCATTTGCCTCCGACACACCCACAGGGCTGGAAAATTTTGGAATCAGCCTGAAACTGGGGCTTAACGGCATATCGCTTCCGCTTTATCTCCTTGCCGGAATTGTCGGACTGGCGGCGGGAATTTACGCCATCAACTCCAAAGTGGATCGCCTCCGTCAATACCTGATTTTACTGCTCTTCATGCAGGGTGGGTTGATGGGAATTTTTGCTTCAATCGACCTTTTCTTTTACTACTTTTTTCATGAGATAGCGCTTATTCCGACCTTCATTATGATTGCCGTGTGGGGGGGCCGGGGGAGGCGTTCGGCGGCCATGGAAATGGCGATTTACCTCACCCTTGGGGCTCTCCTTTCGCTCATTGGCCTTCTTGCCCTGTATTCCGGCAGCGGCTTGAACTCCTTCGATATCATTTCGATGCGCGAGTATTTCAGCGAGAATCCCCTGTCGGAAATTTTCCAGGACAATGCCTATGCGCTCCTTCTTTTCGGGTTCGGTATCCTCGTATCGCTATGGCCTTTCCATAGTTGGGCTCCCCGCGCTTACGGGGCCGCCCCCGCGCCGGTCGCCATGATGCATGCAGGGGTTCTGAAAAAATTCGGACTCTATGGCCTGATCCAAATCGGCGCTCCGCTGCTACCCTTTGGTGCGAGTCAATGGACGGGCCTTCTCATCTGGCTTGCTCTGGGAAATATCATTTTGATCGGCTTGGCCACGGTTGGGCAGCGCGACTTAAAGCAAATGATCGGTTACAGCTCGGTCATGCACATGGGGTATGCGTTTCTGGGTATCGCCTGTTTTTCCGTGATTGGTGTGGGCGGGGCGGTATTATTGATGTTTGCCCACGGACTTTCCGTCGCCTTGCTTTTCATGCTGGCGGATTGTATTTACCGGCGAACCGGAACCTGTGAAATGCACGAAATGGGCGGGCTCTGCCGAAAAATGCCGGTTCTGACCTGTTTTTTTGCGATGGGAGTTTTTGCCAATGCCGGGCTACCCGGGTTTGCCAATTTTTGGGGTGAACTCGGTATTTTCATCGGTATCTGGAAATTTCAACCCTGGCTGATTGTTCCAGCCGTGGCTGGGATTTTGATCTCTGCTCTCTATGGCCTGCGGGCGGCACGAAACATCTTTTTTGGAGATTTACCGAAGGCCTTTGATGAAAAGACCGAGATGGGCGATATCCGATTTGGGGAGCGCCTCCCGGCCCTTGTGCTTTTAACGACTCTCATCCTTATCGGATTCTGGCCCCGGGCAATTTCCGACACCCTTGATAACAACCTCACGGCGCTATACCCTTCGAATAACCCGACGCTGGTTATTGAGGAATACCCAATTCCACAGGACTTGATTTTCGATCCGCTCGAATCCGAGAAGTTGGATGAAAATCTACCCCCATCCAGGCTATGAATAACCAATTGGCAAATTACTACGAGATGGCGCAGGATAATACCTGGTTGTCAATTTTGCCCGAAATATCACTCGGCGTACTGGCCCTTTTGCTACTTGTTCTGGAACTGGTTTTGCCAAAAAAACGCCACGATCTGATACCGCGATTGGCGCTCTGGGGGCAGGCGATCATTCTCGTGGTTGGAATCGGCCATTCATCAATGGGCGGCGCTGTGAGTGACCTAACGTCATTCAACGGGCTCTTGATTCACTCCATGCGCGGTGAGGTATTGCGCTTCTTTTTCCTGTTATGCTCGCTGCTGGTTTGTCATATGGGGATTCAATACGCGGATAGACGGGGTCTGCCCAAAGTCGAGTTTTTTCATCTGATTTTGATAGTCACGGCGGGTCTCATGCTCCTGGCCCAAAGCCATAATTTTGTGCTCCTGTTTGTCGCCCTGGAAACCGTTACAGTGGGGTTCTACATCCTGGTTGCCTACTCTCGAAAGAGCAGTTTCTCTCTGGAGGCAGGATTGAAATACCTGATTTTAGGGGCGTTCAGTTCGTCCCTGCTTCTCTTTGGAATCGTTCTTCTCTACGGCGCGGGAGGCAACCCCCAACTGCCGGGGTCGAGCGGGGATCCCATGAACTTTGCGTTGTTGAAAGTATTCATTGCCGCAAATCCGGATAATATTCTGGTTCTCGCCGGAACGGTTCTGGTTCTTTGCGGATTGGCTTTCAAAATCGGCGCGGTTCCCTTTCAAATATGGATTCCCGATGTCTATCAAGGCGCTCCGACTCCTGTCACGGCCTTCCTCGCGGTGGCCTCGAAAGCCGGCGGTTTCATAGTTTTGATCAACCTCGCGCAAGGCCCGTTTGCCCCGCTGAAAGAAATGCTGGTTCCATTTCTTGGTGCCATAGCCATATTGACCATCCTGTTTGGCAATCTGGGCGCTCTTTCCCAGCGAAATGTCAAACGCCTGATGGGGCTTTCCGGCATCGCCCACGCCGGTTATCTATTACTCGGAGTGGTCGCCTCATTCACGGTGCCCTGGGCTGCCAATGCGGTTGTTTTTTACCTGTTTACCTACCTGTTGGCCTCCTTCGCCGTTTTTGGTATCATGAATCAACTTGCCCCGATGGAAGATGGGAATTTGTCGCTCGATGACTTCAAGAACCTGGCCCGTGAGAATCCATTTTACGGGGCCGTTTTGGCAATCGGCCTGGGCTCGCTTGCTGGTATCCCGCCGCTCGCGGGGTTCATCGGGAAACTGCTCATTTTCATCGCTGCTTTCAAAGCCGGGCTTTACGGAATTTTGGGAGTGGCGGTCCTTGGGGTGGTGATATCCATTTACTACTATTTCGGATGGATTATGGAGGCCTACTTCAAACCCCGCCTGGTTTCCATAAAAAGTGAAGAAACACCTTATGGCCCCGATCAGTTTCCAGCTACCAGTTCCCACCGCATTGTCCTCGGCTGCTTAACGGCGGGTACCCTGATCCTCGGCTTCTATCAAGGAGCCCTCAGCTACCTGCTCTAAATTCCTCCTTCCGCCTCCCTGTTTTCAGAATATTTCTACCGCAGATTGCATAGATAATTAATATCGCATTTATACCACGGTACCATTCGCTATCCTAACGGGAAATTTCTGTTTTGCGGGTTATCCAGGGAGTGATGTAGAAGAGGATGGCCATTACTGTGTAGCCGGCGGCCCATTGCCATGCGGGGAATAGTTGCGTCAATCCTTGCGGTTTGTTGGTCAGGGAGCCGTTCATCAGGTCGAGCAGGGGTAGATTTACCACGGTGTCTCCGGGGGTGTAACGATAGGCGTGCATGAGGCCGGCGAGGCAGAAGAGGGCCGCCACCAGGCTCCAGATCGAGGCCAGCCGAAAGCGGTGATCGATCACATAGACCGCGATGACGGAGAGGATTACGGCGGTGTAGAGGAATCCTTGTTCGAGGGCGAATCCGCCTTCGATATAGAGGTTATTGGCGTGAAAGGCGGGGAGGAAACCGGACGAAAAAACCTGCTCGGGATTCGATCCGTAACCCACGCTGCGCAATGTGCTTTTGGCGGTGAGAACACCCCATGCGGCTAATCCCGGCAGCATGCCGACTGCGACAGCCATGTAATGGCGTTTCGGAGTGACTTCGAAAGCTTGCACCACCAGGACCAGACCGATCCAGATAAATATGGCGATTCCGGCTTCGATCGGAATGGCCCAGGCGACGAGGGAAAGTGTGCCCGTCAAACAAATCAGGGTGACGAATATTCCGTTCAGGGTGGAGTAACCGGCGCGCGCGCCCATCGCCTTCCAGCCGGGATGCCCGATGTAAATCGAGGTGGGAAAGGCCGAACCGAAGCAGGCCGCAGTCATGGTGCCGATGCCATTGACGATGAGGGAGGGTTTTTCGGGGTAGGCGTCGCCCGCGGCCTCGGCCGATTCGATATTTTGGAGGGAGGCCAGGCCGCTGATGAGACCCATTGGCAAAATAATGGAGAGATAGGGCAGGAGATTATTACTTTTAAGGGCGGTGAATAATTCGCCCAAAACGGGGTAGGGAAGGTAAATACCGGTATGTTCGAGCGGTTTTTCCCCCAGCGGAGCGACCCCCGTCGCCCAGGCCAAGGCGGTCCCCACCGCGACCACAACCACCAATCCCGGAGTGCCCTTGAGGAACTGCACTTTGCCGAAACAAACCATAAAAACCAGGCCCAAAGCCGGTAGCCCGATTATTGGCAGGGCAAAGAGCTGGAATAGAAATCCCAGGGTCAGAAAGGCCAGGCCCACCCCCGAAAGCGTGGAAATCATGGCCGCTCTCGGGGTCACGGCGCGGATTTTTTTGGCCAGAAAGGCACATGAAAATTCGATTATGCCGGTGGCGAAACAGGCGACCAATCCCGCATGCCAAGCCACCCGGTCGGGATCGGCTGCCCCCTGCGCTATGGCCAGTTGTTTGGCCGGTAGCATGACCAGAAAGACGAAGGCGATCAAGCTCAGGGTATTGATTCCATAGGGGAGGGCGCAGACATCCGTGCGGCCCGTTTTTTTGGCCAATTGGAGAGCTTGCCAGGCATAAAAAAGGTTTCCCACCAAAAAAGAGACCGCCACGCCGGGCAAGATCCTCCCGTAAACAATTTCCGCCGAAAAACCTAAAACTCCATTGAGCAATCCAAGCAGAAGCAGCAGTTGAACAAGGTTGTCGATCGCAATTGCGAAAAACCCATCGATATCTCCTTTGACAAACGGTTTCATAAATAAAAGCAGTGATTGGCAGGATGCTGCTTTTCCCACCGCTGGCAAGATTTTCAAACACCTTGCATTGGGGTCGGCAAAGATCATAGGATAGCCAGCTAAATTGTGTGATTTACTCAATTTTTTTAACTTTATCGAAAATATTCATGGAATTGGGCACTTTGGATGAGAAATTTTTGCGTTTGGCGATTGAGGTTTCCCGGCGGGCGAGGGAAAACGGGAATCACCCGTTTGGGGCGGTATTTGTCGACGCGGGCGGGATTGTTTTGCTCGAAGGTGAAAACACGGTCGTAACCGGCAATGATTGCACCGGTCATGCCGAAACGAACCTCATTCGAAAAATCTCCAGAGAATTAAGCAATGAGCAGATTGCGGGTGGCACGTTTTACTCCAGCGCCGAGCCCTGCCCGATGTGTTCCGGGGCGATTTTCTGGGGAAATATTGGCAGAGTGGTGTTTGGGGTGGGAATCGAGGGATTGTACGGTATCATAGACAATCATCCCGAAAACCCCAGTTTGCCTGTGCATTGTCGCGATATTTTAATGCGGGGAAACGCAAGTATCGAGGTGATCGGGCCAGCGCTGGAAGCGGAGGCAATCAAAGCGCACAAGGAGTTTTGGGTTTAACCCCAACGGTATCCAGATTCTTGAATTTGTGTTAAAAAAACCAATTTAAATGGGAGTTTCAGTAGTTGAATTTAAAAAAATTATTTTGGAGGGAGGATGGTAAGCCGATTACGGCTAACCCGGTTATCTTATTTCCGGCCATTCTCTTAACGGCTTTGTTTTTTGTATTTCTGCTCTCCATTTCCCCGGGCACAGTCCTGCTGCCGCTCGATAAAATTACAGCGGCAGTCTTTGCTTTTCTGACAGGTCTCACCGGGCTGGATATAAAGCACAGTGATATCAATCTGTGGATCAATTTTCGTGGTGTTTTGAAAACCATTTCTATCGGCTATGGTTGTGATGGGGCCTTGGCCTACCTGATATTAGCCAGCGCTATTTTGCCTTTTCCCTGTAAATTAAAAGCGAAAATCACTGGTTTGCTGACGGGGCTTTTATTTGTGTTTGTGATGAATCAGGTGCGAGTTGGGGGGCTTGTTGTGGCTTTGTTTTTTGTCAGTGATGAAAAAGATTTCTCCTTTTACCACACGGTCGTGGGGCAAATATTTGCCATCGTTATGATATTTTTATTCTGGAATTACTGGGCAGTAAAAACTGTCAAAGATTTGCAAACTCAAAGCAGTTAGTTGAAACCAGTTGATTCACTTGAAAGCATAGAATGGGCAACTTTTCGGACAACCCGCGAAATCTGGATATTCTCCTGAAGTTTCCTTCCCCCTGGACTCTTTTCTGGGGGTTTTTGCGCATAGCGATTATGATGGTGTTCTGTATTATGGTATGGAAGAAGACCGGGTTGGAAACGCAGGTGGGAAGGTTGATGGAGGATAGTTCACAATCGGTGGCGGACTTTTTTATCGAGCCGGTCGAGTTCGAGACTAACGTGCCTTCACCCGAGGATCCAAATATCCTTGTTCCCGCCAAGAGCCGGGCACAAATAACGATTCATGCGGCCACGCAATCGCATCAGAATTTTGCCATTTTCATTCCGTTAATTCTGCTGGCGGCGCTTCCTCTCAGGAAATATGCCTCCACCTTGGGTCTGGTGGCGCTTTCAACCGTTTGGATGTTTCTGCTTCAGGTTATCCTGATTGTAACTCATTCATATTTTCTTTTTAATGACTATCTCGAATTTGGAACGGTTACTCCCGATCTTACCAAAGAGCGACTGATGCTGCTTTCGCTCAATTACATTATTTTGCCATCGACCGCGCTATTTATATCGGGATTGACGTTGGACATCACCTCGCGGTTTTTCTCTGCAAGAGCCGCCAAAAAACAAGGATTGAAACCAAAGGCGACAAAAGGCAAAATCGGGCGTAATGATATTTGCCATTGCGGCAGTGGTAAGAAATACAAAAAATGCTGCGGAAGAGCCGTATCCAATTAGGTAAGATTTAATGATACTTTTTAACCACGGATTACACGGATTGACACGGATAGGTTCTAAATAGCGATTGGAGGACACTTTCTTAAACTGCGAAATCTGTGGTTGTGAAACGGGGGTTTTTTATGAATAAGGATAATTTGGAAAAATTCAGGTCTCTTATCGAAGTGAGGATCGATGAGATCAACAAAAAGTTAGGTGTTGATGACATTGAAACCAAACCGATTGCTCCCGATGTGGCCATCGGGCGGCTTTCGCGGATGGATTCGATGCAGATGCAGCAAATGGCGCTCGACTCAATTCGCCGCCAAAAATCCGAATTGCAGAATTTGCGAAATGCCCTGACGCGAATTGATAAGGGAACCTATGGCAACTGCGGCCTCTGCCGAAAGCCGATCGCCGAGGCGCGGTTGGAGGCTCAACTCGACGCAGTTCTCTGTATCAACTGCGCAAGGTAAGGAATGGCCGCCGAATGGCGCGTATTTAAGGCCTTTTTAGAGAATCTTCCTCTTCGCCTCATACACTTCAAAACAATAAAATCTTACACTCAATATTAGAGGAAGACAAAGAGGATGAGGATGACGAAGAGAGTTATGCCTGGATTGGCACCCTTCGCGGTGGAGCCGATTTTTAAAGGTGAGGGGAAATTTTTCCGAGCAAATCATCTTTGCCGCGCAGCCCTACGATCTGCTCCACTGCTTTGCCTTCCTTGAAGAGCATGAGGGTGGGAATCGACTGGATACCGTATTGCTTGGCGAGGTCGAAATTCTGGTCAATATCGACCTTGGCCACCTGTAGCTGACCGGTCATTTCTGCGGCCATTTCCTCGAGTATGGGCGCCATTTGCTTGCAGGGGCCGCACCATTGCGCCCAAAAGTCCACGAGGACGGGTATGGTCGAGCCGGTTATGGCGCTTTCGAAAGTTTCGTTGTTTAGATCGAGCAGATTTTCAGACATAATTTTTCAGGATTTTGGTATGTTTTTTGCCATGATGTCGACGAGTTCTTTGGGTTCTACTGTTTCCAGTTCTTTTCCGCGTTCCTTGAGGTTTTCAAAGGTTTTGACCACGGTTTCGGTCATACGGTCATGGGTTTCCTCGGAGCCGCCGACAATGGAGAATTTTTCCGCAGAAGTTATGCGTTTGTGTCCGTCCTCGTTATCAAGGCCGATACCCACGAGGTGTCTTTCTTGTTTTGGAGTTTGGTCGTTCACAATTTGGAGCTCTGTTTAATTCGAGAAAAATATCAAGCGGGAATTTAATTTTCCAATTCCTGGGGGACCGCGGTAATTCCCGTGGGTTCCTCGAAGGCGGTGCAGAGGAGATCTTCAAACTCGCCTTCCTGCTCGACATCCATTTTTCTGAGGCGCACCAATTCGAGCACCGCCAACAAGGTGGAGACGAGGAAATTCAGACTGTGTTTTTCTTCGGTAAACAGGCTGCTGAATCGAAATTGGCGGCGTTTTTGGAGGATATCCAGCAAATCTTCCATGCAGTCCGACACTGTGATGACCTCGCCGTGAATCTCTCCGACAGTGATTTTGTCGGAGAGCCGCCGGAGAACCTGGTTGAAGACATTCCACACATCAATTTTGTCCGTCGGTTTGAGAGGGCGGGGCAATTTATCCTCCTTCGAGGGCTTGCCGTGCCGGTTGAGAAATTTTTGGGCTTCGACCATCAGGTCGCCAATTTTAAATGCGGCCTCCTTGAACTTTTTGTATTCCAAAAGTTGCTGGACGAGTTCCCAGCGGGGATCGGCCTCTTCGTCATCATCGACCGCCCCCTCGAAAGCCTGTTCGTTTTTTGGCAGCAGCATGCGGCTTTTTATGTGCATGAGGGTGGCCGCCATAACGAAAAACTCCCCCGCCACTTCGAGGCTGAGTTTCTCCATATGGTCGAGGATTTCGATATACTGGCGGGTGACTTCCTCGATGGGAATATCGTAAACCTCGATCTCGTTTTTTCGGATGAGGTAGAGGAGGAGGTCGAGCGGCCCCTCGAAAAGAGGCAGTTTGACCGGGTGCTCCAAAGGCTGCAGAAATGCTTCACTCATGGCTTTTCCTAGAAACTCAAGAGATTTATACGGATATTGAAACCAAAATCGTCTTCACGGGTGCTTCCTTGATGAAAAACTAGTTGGTACTCGACATCCCAGGTATTGGCAATTCGCTGGCGGATGGCATAAATTTGCTCCGTAAAGTCATTGCGCCGGGAATCGACCCGCCAGCGGCTGCGGAAAGCCCACCGTTCATTCATTTTGTAGAAAAAATCGAGGTCGTACTGGTTGATCTGGTTTTGCAGGGTGTCGGTTTCGAGCGAGAATTGCCAGACATCGCCATCGGTGATCCGAAATCGTGTGCGGGTCTCCTCCAATGTGAGGTCTTCGGTCCGTATTTTGCTGTAAAGGCCGAAACTGAACCAGTTGACTGGATGGATTTCCATTTGAGTATAAAAGCTCGCCCATTCGTCCTCACCCGGCTCGGCGGAAAACAATATATCCTGGTAAAAATTGAGAGTCACGAGGTTGCGAGAACCGTAATCCTCGTTCCGGGTTTGGAGAAGGTTTTCGACCCCGAGACGCAAAACATGGCGGTCGGTCAGGTCATCGATATTGCGAATATTGGCCAGGCCGATGGGGGGCAGGCTGGTGCTGAATACCTCGCGGTCGATGGGAATAATCTCGCTGCGGCCACTGTTGCCGCCCGGCAGGTAGCGCCAGCGCAGCACCGGTTTCACGAGGTGGCGGAGGCCGTCGATGCCCCAACGCTCGTTTTTGTATTCCCATGTGGCGTGGGCCTGCACTTCGGCATCGAGGCCGAATTCTCCCATCACTCGGGTAAACGAATCGTCACTGCCGAGGGTGTCCGCGTAGTGGGTCAATCGGGCGCTGGCCACGGGCAGCAGGTGCAGCCATTTGCGGACCTCGATTGGCTTGTAAAGACTGTAAAAGACATCAAAACGGTCGCTCTCAAGCTCCGGTTTTGTGAGAAAGGAATCCTCCTGCAGGCGGACGTAGGAGGCGCTCAGGCTTTGGTAGGTGCCGGTATCGAAAATCGGCGTGGGCATCCAGTCGAGGCGAATTTCGGGCAGGCGTTCCTGTGTGTTTTGAAAGCCATTGGGCGCGAAACGGAGGAAACCCGTGAGGAAAAAGTTCTCTCCCCGATAGACGGCTTCGAGGAAATTGTCGGGATTCTGGTCGTCGCGAAAAAGATCGGGTCGAAAATCCCGTATCACCTCGGAATCACTCCAGGCGTTGATGGCCGCATTGACTGAAAAACGCTCCCCGATTTCCTGCTGATGTCGAATGGTGAAAAAGTAGCGATCCTGATCCACCGCATCACCGAGTCGATCGAATCCGAGATCGCCATCGTCATTTATGTAGCCGCTCTCGAATTGAAATTTGGCCCGGTTGTCCGGTTGGTCGAGGCTCCAACCGAGGGCGGGACCGATGAGCAGGCCGCGTTTTGTATAGACATCGAAAACCGCTCCGGCACGCCAGTTTTCACTGACGGGGAAGAGGCTGTTGGTGCGAAAATAGGCTCCGAGGTTACCCCGGTATCCCAATTTTCCAGAGAGGAGGACGGCCAGGGTATCCACGCTCTGTTTGTAACGCGGGAGGCGGAAAATGGGAAACTCGCCGATGCGAAAGGTAACATTTTCCGCCTCGATGCGATCCTCCGTGAAGACGGTTGCCCGCGCCGCCTTGAAATTCAGCCCGACGGGGGAAGGTTCGCCAAAATACATGGTAACATTTTCGACGGTGATTTTATCCCTCGTTCCGCTGAAGCCATCTCCCTCCGCATAGAGGGGTGGAGAGCCCATCCGAAAGGCCTCCGAGGAGGTCCGTTTGGTATCCACATCATAGACGAGACCCCTGCCCACGAGGCGGATATTTCCGTAATGGACGCGGGTATTGCCCTCGGCATGGGCAATGTTCTGTGCGGCGATATAGCGAATTTCGTCGGCCACCACGGTTAAACCCTGATGCGTGAGGGTGGCATTGCCGCGAGCGATCGTACTCTGGGTCGCGCTATCGTAAACGATGGCCTGATCGGAGCTCAGTTGAGGCGGTTGATCCGGGCTTTGGGCGGCGATTAGGAGCAGGGCCAGATTGGTAAATTTTAATCCCGATAACACGGAGTTCGGACTATGCGGATGGACATTTTCCGGCACAAGTCAAAATTTGAGGCAAAATTGAAAAAGTTGCTCCGGCTAAGATTTAAAGAAAATATTGCCAAAAAGGGAGACTTCGATCAGTCTTACCGTTTTCAAGTTGAAGGCATGCTCTGGAACGGGACCTTGGGCGACTGGTTTTTGAAGCAGTGGATATTATGCGCATATCGAGATGGACAGTTTACCTGCTATTGCTATGCGGTTCCTTATTTTTTCTGTCGGGTGATGATTTATCGGCCTCGGGCAGTTATATCGGCGGGGGTCCACGGCCTCCCCGACAAATTAAACCGGAGCTTTATCACCTTGGGAAATCCGTCTATGCGGGTAAAATGGAGGCCAAGGATATGCCATCGCTGAGGGACGAACAGAATGAACTCCTTCGCCAATATCAGGAAAAGCTGCCCCGAACCGTCCAAAAAAAAATCGATTTGGCATCCTATGCGGGGAAACTGGATGAGGAACAGATGACCGCCTTGATGTATTTTCTGGAGATTCGATATAAAATCAAAATTGAAGGTGGAAAAGTTGAATAGGTCGAAATTTTCCAGGATGACGGGTGGAAAGATGGCCCACAGTCTGTGGGTGTTTTTACTGCTCCCTGCAGTGGGCAGTAATGTAGCCCGAGGGCAATCGGCGTGGCTGCCGGCGCCCCATGAATGGGAAGCGGCGGTTTCCTATACTTTTGAAACCTTTGATGTATTTTACCGGGCGAACCAAAAAATGGACTATCCCGAGCAGCTCGATCAGCATACCGCCGGTATCTATATCGACTATGGATTGCGGCCAAATCTCGCTTTTGATATGCGCCTGGGCTATGTGCGGACGAGAGACGGTGACCTTACCTCCGACGGCCTGATGGATACGTTGATCGGCCTGCGCTGGAAGGTGGTCGATGAGTTCAGCCAAAACAACGAATGGGCACCCACAATCGCGATTCGACTCGGTGGTGTCATCGAGGGGAATTATGAAGTCGGTTTTCCCTCGGCCGTGGGTGACGGGGCTTCGGGATTTTCGGGATCTCTGTTGTTTGGCAAGACCTTTCCGAAAGGCTTTGGCGCGGTGGGTGAGATTGGTTATTTATGGCGCAATAAAAAGGTGCCCGAGGAGTATTTTGTGACCACGGGAGTTTTTCGGAGATTTGGTCAGCATTTGGATATTGGTCTGGGCTACCGGCTGCGGAGGGGGTTATCCGGTCTGGATATCGGGGCTCCCGGCTTTACCCCGGCGCGATTTCCAGAGTTAAAGGAAATCAGCCACAATATCGATTTTACCCTTGGTTGGTCCGGCGATTCCGGGAGATACTATTCACTCACCCTGGCCCGGACCATCGATGGGCTCAACACTGGCGAAAAGACGATTGTTAGTGTGGGCGCCAGTTTCTCGTACTGATTGATTGATTGATACCCAATTTTTCCTTTATGCCACGATTCAGTTTTTACCTTCGCCTGTTGTTTTTTTCGATCGTGTTGATCGTGATATCGGTGGGGCTATCCACCTACTTTGTTATGAAGCAAAGCAGGGAGGAGCTCGAAAAAATGCTCGCCAATGAACTATTGGCCATCGTGAACTCGGCCGCACCACTCATCGATGGGGATCTCCACCAATTTGTCTATCTGGATGAAGACCTGAAAATGGCGGCTCCCGAGGAGTTTGAGATCATCCGCGAGCAACTGGTTAAAGTAAAACTTCATAACGACCTTGGGGGTAAAGGCAGCCCCATTTATACACTCCGGAAGGCTTGGGATTTCGGAGAAACCGGCGACCTCGAATTCGTGGTTATGACCGACCACAATGAAGCGGGTGAATACTTTGTGGGCAACCGGTATCCCTCGCAACCCCATCAGCTAAAGGCCCTCGACGGAACCTCGACCTCGACGGGTCTCTACGAAGATGCCGAAGGTCTCTGGATATCTGCCAGCGCGCCGATTTATGACTCGGATGAAGCGATAGTGGGCATTTTGCAGGCGGATCGGCATGTGGAATTTTTCTACGCGACCCTCCGTGAAAAATTGATTTCGGTAAGTGTGGGAACGGTAATCAGCGCCTTGCTGGCGGGTATATTGGCGGCTTTGTTCGCGCGTTCGCTGGTCTCGCCGATCAGAACGCTGGTGGCCGCGCACGAACGGCTGGGGTCGGGGGACATCAACCACCGCACGGATCTTCGGCGCAATGATGAAATTGGCGATTTGGGGGCGAGTTTCAACCAGATGGCCGGGAAAATCAAAGAGGGCCAGGATCGGCTCAATACCCAGAATCAGGAACTCGTTCTGGCCAAGGAACAGGCCGAGGAAGCCAGTCAGGCCAAGAGCGCATTTCTGGCCAATATGAGCCACGAGTTGCGGACACCCCTCAATGCCACCATCGGATACAGCGAAATGCTGATCGAGGAAGCCGAAGACGAAGGACTCGATCAATTGATCCCCGATCTCAATAAAATCCGTTCATCGGGCAAGCAATTGCTCAGTCTCATCAACGATGTGCTTGATATATCCAAAATTGAGGCTGGGAAGCTGGAACTTTACCTCGAAACCTTCGATATAGAGCCGATGCTCGACGATGTCCTGACCACGGTGCATCCGCTGATGGAAAAAAATTCGAACAAACTGGAATCGGATTTCGCCCGGGACCTCGGTTACTGTCATGCCGATGTCACGAAGCTGCGGCAGATCCTTTTTAACCTGCTCTCAAATGCGAGCAAGTTTACCCACGAAGGAACGATTATACTGAAGGCATTTCGCGAACCCGGGCCGGAGGGCGGAGAACTGATTAATTTCAGCGTCGAGGACACGGGAATCGGACTAAGCCCCGAGCAGGTGGAAAAGATATTCCAGCCGTTTATCCAGGCGGATTCACAAACCACCCGCAAATATGGCGGGACCGGCCTTGGCCTGGCCATTACCCAGCGGTTTTGCGAATTGATGAAAGGTGAAATCTCAATCGAGAGCACCTTGGATAAGGGGACTACTTTCACCGTAAAAATACCCGCCTATGTCGCGGAAATCAGGTCGGAGCAGTCCACTGCGGAGATCGAGCAGAAAAGGCTGGATCTGCAGAAAGCCGCCATTGCCGGAATTGCCAAAATTGATGACGCAAAAATCTATGTGGGGACGGTTTTGTGCATCGATGACGATAGCGATTCCCGGGACTTGCTCAACCGGATATTAAGTCGTGCGGGATTCAAAGTAATTGGCGCACCGACCGGCGAGATCGGATTGGAACTGGCGAGGGAATTGAAGCCCGATTTAGTCACCCTCGATGTTGTCATGCCGGGGATCGATGGCTGGTCCGTTTTATCGACCTTTAAGTCGGACCCGGAGCTGTCTGCCATTCCGGTTATCATGCTGACCATGACGGAGGAGCAGGAAATGGGATTTATGCTGGGCGCGGCCGATTATCTGACCAAGCCGGTCGAGCGGGAGCGCCTGGTGGAAATACTCCTCAAGTACAAACCGCAGGAAAAGAAAGGGCAGGTCTTGATGGTGGAAGACGATGAGGCCGCCCGTGATGTTATGGGGCGGATGCTGGAGAAAGAGGGCTGGCAGGTGATGGAGGCTGAAAACGGGCGGATCGGGCTTGACCGGCTCGAGGAATATAAACCGGACCTCATTCTTCTTGATATCATGATGCCGGAAATGGATGGCTTTTCATTTGTTGAAATTTTACGGCAGGACGAACGTCACAAAGGAATTCCCGTGGTCGTGGTGACGGCTAAGGAATTGACGAAAGATGACCTGTCACGGCTGAACAATAATGTGAATAAAATCCTGCAAAAGGGTTCTTACAACAAAGAGGAATTGCTGTCCATTGTTCAGAGCCTCGTTCAAAACAAAAAAAACGCAGGTAATATCGAGGCATCGTCATCGTCGGAGTAAATTTGATATAAACACGACCAAATAATTCTTTTATAGCCATGTCAGAGCCGAAAATCCTCCTTGTTGAAGATAACGAATTGAACCGCGATATGCTATCCCGCCGTCTCATACGGAAGGGGTTCGACGTGCATATGGCTGTCGATGGCCAGCAGGGTATCGATGTGGCAATCGCGGAGAAACCGGATTTGATCCTGATGGATATCAGCTTGCCGGTCAAGGATGGGTGGACGGCTACTCGTGAAATCAAGGCCGATGCCCGGACCTGCGATATACCAATCATCGCTTTGACGGCCCATGCCATGACCAGCGACCGTGAAAAGGCGAAGGAAGCCGGTTGCGACGATTTTGACACCAAACCGGTGGACCTTGCCCGGCTGTTGGGAAAAATTAACATCCTCCTGAATACTGGGCAGGATTCAGGAGCGGCTTGATTCCTGAAAGAGGAACTGCCAAACAGGCCGCCACACCGCCGATCCCGGAACTAACCTAAAGTCTGATTCTGTGCAAACTGGCCTCTTACAGCAAATTCAGAGTGATCTGTCCGAACCTGCGCGGGTTATCGATGATCTTACCGAGCGTATGTTGGAAAAAGCCAGGGATCTCGAATTGGTTGAGTTTGTCCCCGATATTCTTTTGATTCAAAAGGCCGGTAAAATCCTGTTGCAGCATCTCAATACCCTGCTCGATCCCGATGCTGCGGATAAATTGATCGAAGCGGATGGCTGGAGTGTTTTTGCCTCCCATCTTCGCCACGAACTGCGGAATCCTATAAACGCCATTTTAGGTTACAGTGAGATGCTGCTTGAAGAAGCTCAGGAAGAGGGAATTCAACTGGTCGAGGAGTTGAAAAGTATCCATGGAAAAGCCACAAATTTTCTAACCTCGGTTGACAACGTTATCCGTGTGACAGATGCGCGTTTTTCGGAAAAGCCGGACTTTGACCGAAAAAAGGCTGGCCGGAAAAAGAGCAAGATCAGGATTCCCGCATCCCGACCACCTTTTTCCTTTTCAGGGGGCGGTGGAGGCGGTAGTAAAAAGGATTCCATTTTGGTCGTTGATGACAATGCCTTGAACCGCCATTTGCTTACGCGTCGGCTCGAAAAGAAGGGTTACAAAGTGACCTCGGCGGTCAACGGGCGGCAGGCGCTCGATAAAATCGGCGAAGAGCGGTTTGATCTCATTTTACTCGATGTGATGATGCCGGAGGTGAACGGTTTCGAGGTTCTGCGACAAATGAAAGAAGATGGGGAGTTGCGGCATATTCCCGTGCTTATGATTTCTGCTCTGGACGAACTCGATGGAGTAGTCAGCTGTATTGAAATGGGGGCGGTTGACTACCTCATGAAGCCTTTCAACCCCGTTCTCCTCTACGCCAGGATAGGAGCCTGCCTGGAAAGAAAAAACCTGCGGGACCGCGAGAGGGTGGTCCTAAAGGAGAGAAACGAAGCCTACAAAGCTCTTTTGGCAAGCCAGAATACTCTCAGGGCGGAGCTTGAAGAAGCCAATAAATATGTCACTTCACTTTTACCGGAGAAACTCAATACACCGGTTTTGGACACGGATTGGATATTCATTCCGTCAACGCAGTTGGGGGGAGATTCTTTTGGGTATCACTGGATCGATGAGAATCGGTTTGCGGTTTACCTGATCGATGTTTGTGGACACGGGGTAGGCGCCGCGCTGCTCTCGGTCTCTGCGATCAATGTTCTGCGATCCCAGTCTCTGGACGGCATTGATTTTACAAATCCTAAGGTGGTTCTCGAGGGTCTCAACGAGGCTTTTGAGATGGAAAAGCATAACCAGATGTATTTCACCATCTGGTATGGCGTTTATGACAAAGAGACCAGAAAACTGGCCTACTCGAGTGGGGGGCACCCTCCCGCCATCCTGGTGGGCGAGCCCTCCGGGGGGACGGGGCGTGTCCAGAAACTGAGAACCCCTGGAATGGTGGTGGGTGGAATATCGGGGATGACTTTTGAGTCTTCCATGACACAGGTTGCGCCCGGCAGTCGGCTTTACATATTCAGTGACGGGGTTTACGAGTTGGAATACGCCGACGGCAGGGGTTTGATGACCATTGAGGAATTTGCGGATGAATTGGCAGAACCATTGCCCATACCTGATACCCAAACCGGGAGCAAAGTCGCCGCCATGGTCCCATTTGCCCAGAATGCGCAGGGTCGCAATAATTTTGATGACGATTTTTCTCTACTTGAAGTCCAGTTTCACTAAGCCAGAATCAGTCTTTGGTCAGTGTATATGGGGAGCCGATCAATGAATCTCAGCTATCAAAACAAACTATCTGAAATAGATCGATTACGACGGGATTTGGAGGATTTCTCCAAAGCTCACGATATCGGGGAGGATGTGCGCTACGCCGTCAACCTATGTCTTGAGGAGATTCTGACCAACATCATTTCCTATGGATATAGTGACAGTGACACGCGAAAACATGCCATAGGCTTAGAAATTAATGTGACCCAAAATTCCCTTGTCGCGGAGGTGCGCGATGACGGAAATCCTTTCGACCCTTTAAAGGATTTCCGAGAACCGGATACGGATTCCGCACTCGCCGATCGGACTCCGGGGGGCCTCGGAATTCATATCCTGAAAAAAAACATGGACGAAATCAATTATCGCCGGGAGGGTGATTTCAATGTCCTGGTCCTTAAAAAAATCTGGTGAAGACAAATCAAATCACTTACGGGCAAAGGATTCCTCTGCCTCCGAACGCGACTTATAAATTTCGAGAATTTTAATAAATCCCGCAATTTCCAGGGTCAAGAGGACGTTACTCGAGGGTGAGCAGAGAGCAAACCTTCCACCATCGGCTTCAGCGCCCTTGGCTGACAGCAGGAAAATACGCAGCCCGATACTGCTGATATAGGACATTTTGCCCAAGTCCGCGATTACTTTACTACCTTTTTCAGCCTGTGCTTCCCTGATTGCATCTTCGACCACATTTTTCGTATTGGCGTCGAATCGGCCCTCGAGATTCAGAATGATGAGGTCGTTCTGTTGTTCTTTTACTACATTCACGGAAAAAAACTAGAGGAGATGAGAACAGGCGGCAACAATATATTAGAACCTATCTCAAATTCGCACATACTTGCTCTCTGCATCATCATCATCGAATTTGAGATAGGTTCTAACAAGATTGCAACGGGTGCTGGTGATATAGGGAATTTTTGGAAACCGTTCCCGCTTGGCATTGGGTGGAATATCTGGTTGATTGGAGCGGTTATTTTTTCTGAACCTATTTAAAGGCAGACCGCTTTGTGATAATTGATCCGGCCGAACTCGAGGCTCTTCTGAAAGCCGAACATGGGCATCCCCACAGCTTGCTTGGGATGCATACCTGCCTGCGCAAGGGGAAGAAGCGACTGGTCGTGCGGGCTTTGGTGCGAGATGCCGTGAGCTGCGAGGTGATCGATTATCAAAGTGAGCCGGAGCGGCGCTACGTATTGGAAAAAATCGCTCCGGAGGGGTTTTTTGAGGGCTTGGTGTCCAATCGCAAAAAGGTTTTTCCCTATCGATTGAGAATCGAGCGGGCCAACGGCGAAATCCGGCAGTTCTATGACCCCTACAGTTTTTTGCCGAGTTTGAGCGAGCAGGATACCTATTTATTCAACGAGGGGAACGAACATCGGATCTATCAAAAACTGGGATCTCACCTGCGGGAAATCGATGGCGTGCCGGGGGTATCTTTCGCGGTTTGGGCCCCCAATGCCAAACGGGTATCGGTGGTCGGGAATTTTAATAATTGGGACGGGCGCTACCATCCCATGCGGCCTTTGGGTGCCAGTGGTATTTGGGAAATCTTTGTGCCGGGGCTGGTCGAAGGGCAAAAGTATAAATTCGAGATTTTGGGTCCCGATGGTTTTGTGCGCCTAAAGGTGGACCCCTTCGGCACCTATTTCGAGGCGCCCCCGCATAACGCCTCAATCGTTCACGATGTGGGCAGCAATTCCTGGAATGATGCCGACTGGATGTCCGCCCGGGCCAAAACCGATTGGAAAAAGAAGCCGATCAGTGTTTACGAAATTCATCCCGGCTCCTGGAAACGGGTGGTCGAGGATGGCAACCGGCCTTTCAGCTATCGGGAAATGGCCGCCGATCTGGTCGATTATGTCAAACATATGGGCTATACCCATGTCGAATTTTTGCCACTATCGGAGCACCCTTTCGACGGTTCATGGGGCTATCAGGTGACGGGATTTTTTGCCCCCACCCACCGTTTCGGGAATCCACAGGATTTCATTTATCTGGTCGATACGCTTCACCTCAATGGCATCGGGGTCATCATTGACTGGGTGCCGGGTCATTTCCCGGTAGACCACTTTGCCCTGGCCGAATTTGATGGCACGCAGCTTTATGAGCACGCCGACCCCCGGCAGGGCCTCCACCGCGAGTGGGGCACCCTGGTTTTTAATTACGGGCGGCACGAAGTCCGGGGATTCCTGACGGCGAGCGCCCTGGCCTGGCTCGATCGCTATCATATCGACGGCCTGCGCGTCGATGCGGTGGCCTCGATGCTCTATCTGGATTACTCGCGTGAGGATGGTGAATGGATACCCAATCAGTATGGGGGTCGGGAAAACATCGATGCGGTGCGATTTTTGCGCAAAACGAACGAGTTGGTCCATCAATACTACCCCGGAGTGCTCATGATTGCGGAGGAGTCCACCTCTTGGCCCGGAGTGACCCGCCCGGCTTCGGAGGAGGGTTTGGGGTTTGATTTCAAGTGGAATATGGGGTGGATGAACGATGTTTGCGAATATTTCTCGATGGATCCCGTGCATCGCAAATGGCATCAGCACAACTTGACATTTGGTATGGTTTACCAGTTCAGCGAAGACTTCGTGCAAGTCTTTTCGCATGATGAAGTGGTGCATGGAAAGGGGTCCATGATTATGAAAATGGCGGCCTCATCAATGACGGAGAAAGCGAACAACCTGCGGGCATTATATGCGCTTATGTGGGCTTGGCCGGGCAAGAAAACTCTTTTTATGGGCAATGATTTCGGGCAGTCGAATGAATGGACCTATGACGGCAGCCTCGATTGGCATCTGCTCCAGTTTAAAGACCATGAAGGCGTGCAATTAATCGTGCGCGACCTGAATGCCCTCTATTGCTCTTCGGCCGTTCTGCACGAACACGATGATGACCCCGGTGGTTTCGAGTGGATATCACACGAGGATGAGGAGAGTTCCGTAATATCATTTCTACGTCTCAATGGAAAGCCGGAGGACACCTTTGCGGTCATCGGCCACTTCACGCCGCTGGAGCGGTCGCCCTATCGCATCGGGGTGCCCTTTTCCGGATTGTGGAAGGAAGTAATCAACTCCGACGCGGCGGTTTACGGAGGTCGCGGGGCGGGTAACCTCGGTGGTGTGCAAACCGACAAGATTGCATTTCATGGCCACCCGTATTCGCTTGAACTCCTGTTGCCCGGCGATTGCACGCTCATCCTCAAATACGAGGGCGAAGGCGAGATGAAATAACGCCGCTTTTTTTTTGTTAATTTATTGATACAATAATGACATCGGAAAATGGAAAGGGGAACGGGAAATCCCTGCTGGTTTTTATCGTGGCCTATAATGCCGAAAGCACTCTAACGAGTACTCTGCGGCGAATTCCCGAAAGCCTCAAAAAATACGATTACCGAATCCTAATCATCGATGATTCCTCGGGGGATCGCACATTTTCCGAGGGGCTGGAATTTAAGGGACTCAACCCCGAACTGGATATCGAGGTCCTTTACAACCCGGTCAATCAGGGTTATGGCGGCAACCAGAAACTCGGGTATCAATATGCCATCGATCATGGCTATGATGCGGTGGCGCTTTTGCACGGGGATGGTCAGTATGCGCCCGAGATGCTGGAGGAGCTGTCGGCGCCGGTTCTCGAAGGGCAATGCGATGCCGTGTTTGGGAGTCGGATGTCAAAATCCGGGAATGCGCTGAAGGGGGGTATGCCATTTTACAAGTACGTTGGAAACCGGATATTAACCAAGGTGCAAAACTGGTTACTGGGGGCTCGGTTAAGTGAATTTCACTCCGGTTATCGCGTCTATTCGGTCAAGGCGCTGGCGGAGGTGCCGTTTCAAAGCAATACCAACGACTTTCATTTCGACACCGAAATCATCATCCAGTTTTTACACAAAAATCTGACTATCCATGAAATCGATATACCTACCTACTACGGGGATGAAATTTGTTATGTGAATGGGATGAAATATGCGCGCGACGTAGTTCTAACTACCATCGCCAGTCGGCTGCACCGTTTGGGTATTCGCTATCGGAAGGTATTCGATGTGCAGGGCCCGCAGGATAATTACGATTTAAAATTGGGTTATACATCGTCCCATACGGTGGTTATCGAGGCGATTCCCGAGGGCTCGAAAGTGCTCGATATCGGCTGTGGGCAGGGTCTTTTAGCAAGGGAGTTGAAAAAAAAGCAATGCCGGGTTCACGGTATCGATCAACATGAACTGGAGGATCCCTCGGCGGTCGATCAGTTCAGTCTTTGCGATTTGAATTCCGGAAAACTCGAGCTACCCGAAGGGGATATCGACTATCTGCTGCTGCTCGACATCATTGAGCATTTGAACAGTCCCGAGAAATTTCTGGATCATCTTCGTGAAATCCTTCCAAACAAGGAGAAAACCACTATTTTAATCACCGTTCCCAATGTAGCGTTTTTTATTATTCGGTTCCGATTGTTTTTGGGAGAATTTCAGTATGGAAAATCGGGTATTCTGGACCTGACGCATTGTCGTTTGTTCACGGTGAGCTCGATCAAGATTTTGCTGCGCCAAAGCGGTTATGAGATCGTTAATATTAAAGGCATCCCGGCCCCGTTTCCAAAGGCCATAGGGGATAATTTTGTCAGCCGCAGGCTGCTTGCCTTAAACCGTTTGTTTATCAAGGTCAGTCGGGGGATGTTTTCCTACCAAATATATATTCGGGCCAAAGCTCTGCCGACGGTAAACGATTTATTGAGAGTTACCAGGGAATCTTCCAAAAAGCGGATGCTGGAACATGCCAACGAGGAAAATGAGCCTGTTTCCTAGAGTGAGTTCCCATTTTAGCGAGACCAAAATCTCGCGAGACAGGCTCGTGGGATTCGGCTTTGGGGCGATGGTGTTTATTTGGCCATTTTTGTTTTTTCGGGAGTTTCTATTTTCGACCAGTCCCTATGCCATAAATAACGATTTCAATGTTCTGTATTACGCCTACAAGGTTTACCTGCTCGACTCGGTGGCCGGTGGCCATTTTCCGCTTTGGTCACCGGGGGAGGGCAGTGGGTTTCCCTTTTATTCAAATCCCTTTACGCAGGCATTTTATCCGTTGAACCTCCTCCTGGTGTTTATTTACAAGGTTCTGGGCGGGTATTCGTATTTCGATCATCAGAGATATTCGGTATTTGGGGCGGCCCTGTTCGGGTTGGGTTTGTATTTTTGGCTGAAGGAGATATTACCCTCGCGCAGGGGAGCTTTTTTTGCGGCGTTGGTTTTCTCGATCAGTTTCAAGGTCGGCGAACTTCTGCGTTTTCCAAATGCGATTCATGCGGCCGCCTGGATTCCCTGGATTCTCTATGGAGTTGCCAAGGCGAGGGAGTCCCGCGCTTCTATTCTTAGCGCATTTATCATATTCGTGGCCTGTTTTTCGCTACTCACCGCCGGTTATCCCTACTATTGCTATTATTGTCTTTTTCTCATTCCTCCCTATGCGCTGCTGCTGCTATCTGCAAAGGCCCGACTGGCACTCCATGGAAAATCCGAAACGGCGGCGGCTCCCCCGGTTTCCCATCGACGCTATCTTCTGACCTGTTTAATACCTGCCGCCAGCGCCCTGCTGCTTTGCACGCCTTACTATTTAAAAATGCAGCAACTCTTCCAAAATACGGCCGCTCGCAAGGGAAGTAATTACGATTTTGCCACGGTCCATGAATTCAGCGGCTCCGATACCTTGGGGGCCCTGATTTTTCCGCCATCGGCACAATCCGAGGGATGGTATTTTTTCGGTTTTGCGGGACTTTCGATTCTGCTGCTATATTTTGTCGGCGTTTTCAGTGACTCCCGGCCATCGGGGAGGGATCGCCTGTTCGCCGTTATAATTCTAAGCTGGTTTGCCATAATTACCTACATAACCTATGGGAAAAATTCGTATCTTTTTGATTTTCTGTTTCACTGGCTGCCTGGTTTCGACCGGTTGAGAGTTTGGGGACGCCTGAACATAGTGCTGCTTCCGATTTTGGCTCTGGGGTTGGGCCGGGCCTATCTTTATTTAGAGGGAATTCTGTCCGATGATAGCGAAGATAATCGGAAGCGACGAGCCCGGAGTATCAAAATATCGTTGGCTGTGGCCATGGTGATCGGACTTTTGCAAACATGGCTTTATTCCAACGAGATTTACGATCGTTATTGGGCGGTGCTGCTGGCCTATTTGCAGGGCGCCGAGTGGCAGTTTATCGCGCTCAATTTGACGATGGGAATTCTGCTTTGTGGACTGATGATTTTTACCTCGCGGCGGCCCCTCAAATCAAAACGCAGCCGCCTGGCTTTGGTTCTATTTTTGTCCACCTTTGCATTTGCCGAATTGACGCTGTATGGAGGCGCCCGGCTGTGGATCAAGATCAACAATGTCGACCCCACCCGTGAAAGACATGATATCAGCGCCTATCTGCGGGGATCGTTGGAAGTTCCCCGGATTCGGAGATATTTTACCCTCAAATATCCGCACTCTAACGTAGGCATCGTCAGCAGTTGGTATTTCACGAACTATGTGGCCCTGTATCTGAGGGTATTCGATCTTTACGGCAATGTCGTTGATGCGGCTAAAATACCGCATTTTAACCGGCTTATGGGTATTTCTGAAGCCAAACGTCTTTTTGTTTCGGCCCGAATCGACCATTCCTCGATGTCTGCATTTCTGCTCGATTCCGAACGCATGGAGGCGTCCCTCGGATCCCAAATCGAGATAATCTCCTACGATGGGGAGAGACTCGAATTCACACTGGAATTATCCGGGGCTGCCTACGTGAGTTTTATTGACAACTGGGATCCCGACTGGAAGGCATACCTGAACAATAAAGAGGTGCCCATTGAAAAATTATTTGGAACCTTTAAATCGATCTCCTTGCCGAGCGGGATCAGCCACGTTAGATTTTCCTATGAGCCATTTTCTTTTTGATAGACCGATGATAACTTCGACACCGCCGGATATCGAAAAACACCCTATGGTGGATAAGATTTAATGAAAAGCGAAACGTCAGCCGTTAGTAATAATACCCCTTGGGAGAAATGGGTGGGTTTCGGCTTTGCTGCGATGGTGTTTATTTGGCCTTTTTTGTTTTTTCGGGAATTTCTATCCTCTCATAGTTCCATCGCGATCAATAACGATTTTTACGTTTTGTATTACGGACATAAAGCCTATCTTTTGGAGGCGTTAGCCAGTGGGCATTTTCCGCTCTGGTCTCCGGGAGAAGGGGCTGGGTTTCCCTTTTACTCGAACCCCTTCAATCAGGTTTTTTATCCGTTGAATGTTCCGCTTGTCTTTTTTTACAAGATATTTGGCGGCTATTCGGTATTCGATCACCAAATTTTCTCCGTCTTGGGGGCGGCTCTTTTTGGTCTCGGACTCTATTTATGGTTGGGGCAGATTTTGCCCTCCCGCCGTGGGGCATTATTTGCAGCGTTGGTTTTTTCGATCAGCTTCAAGGTAGGCGACCTGTTGCGACTCCCCAACGCGATCCATGCGGCGGCCTGGATTCCCTGGATTTTATATGGAATCGCGCGGGCCCGGGAAACGCGAAATAGTCGGGAGAGCGGCTTGATTATTTTCGCAGCCTGTCTGCTTTTGCTGACTGCGGGGTATCCGTATTATTGCTATTACTGTATTTTCCTCATTCCACCGTATGTTACCCTGCTGCTAAATTCAAAAGCCCGCGATGCCATTCACTTTACCACGGGACCATCACCGGTTTCCAATGTTCGATTTTTGGTCACCTGTATCCTACCGGCGGTTACTGCGTTGGTGGTTTGCCTGCCCTATTTTCTGAAAATGTTTCAGTTAATCGAGCGGACGGCCAATCGCAGCGGGAGTGATTATGATTTTTCCACCTCTTTTGATTTCGACGGTCTGGATACCCTTGGGTCGTTGATATTTCCACCATCCGCGCAGGCGGACGGTTGGTATTATTTTGGATTTACGGGATTGTTTTTGTTAATTCTGTTTGCCGTTTCCATTTTAAGGAATCGGCGAATCGCGCGCAGGGATGGGCTCTTTTTGGGAATTGGGTTGGTATGGGCATTGGTCATTTCTTTCATCACCTACGGTAAAAGTTCCTACCTGTTTGATTTTCTTTTTTCGTGGATGCCGGGGTTCGACAACCTGAGGGTTTGGAGCCGTTTGAATATTGTTTTGATACCCCTTTTGGCATTGGGAACGGGACGGGCCTACCTGCATTTTGAGAGCCTGTTTTCCGCCCAAGATGGTAACAGAAAAAAGCGGATTGAATCCATTAAAATACTTTCTGGAGCGGCAGTTGTTTGCGGAATTTTGCAGCTATGGCTGTATTCAAGCGAATTGTACGATTTCTATTGGCTGGAAATATTTTCTTACCTCAATGGCATAGAATGGCGATTTCCCGTATTGAGTATGGTTTCCTTTTTGCTGCTTGCGGGGATGTTGTTTTTTGTCGGAGGGAGGGGTGCATGGTCACTTTGGGGCAACGCTGCGCTCGTTATTGTTTTGGCGGTGTCCGCTTTCGCCGATTTAAGTTTGGCCGGCGGCGCCCGACAGTGGGTTTACCCGAATATCTATGGTCCCAAGAGGATAACGCCCAAATTTGCCAAATATATTCCGGCGGCCTTTTATATCCATAGGGTGCGGAGTTACTACACACTCAAGTTTCCGCATTTCAATGTCGGTGTGATCCAGCAATGGTATTTTCAGGATTATCTGGAGTTTTACCAGAGGGCATTCGATGAATTTGGTAATATTATACATCCGGAAAAGGTGGCCGGTTTCAATGAATTGATGGGCGTTGACCGGGCTAAACTGCTTTTTGTTTCCAAAGGCATCGACCACGCGACGATCGAGGAATTTCTGGTCGATTCCAAGAAAATGGAAACTTTCCCGAATGGGCCGAAATTCGACCTGCTTCACTACGACGGGGATATTTTGCTATTCAACCTCACGAATTCCGAGCCGGGCTACGTCAGCTTTATCGACAATTGGGATCCGGATTGGAAGGCCTATGTCAATGGCCGGGAAGTCCCCATCGAAAAGCTCTTTAACACCTTCAAATCGATTCGCGTCGAACCCGGATTCAATGAGGTTCGCTTTTCCTACGAACCATTCTAATTGTGATAAAAGGGGGAATTCGGGCGTTGACCGCAGGTTGGCTTTTATGTTTATTGCCCCCTTTTTTCATTAACCAATCCCAGCATAACATCAGGCGCCAAAGGTGAATCTTACAATCGAAGAGGTCAGCGAGACCCGCAAGAAACTAGTTATCACGATACCCGTCGAGGAGATAGCCGAGGAGGAGAAATCCATCCTCAAGCAGTTTGTAAAACAGGTTCGTTTACCCGGTTTTCGAGCCGGCAAAGCGCCCGTGCAGCTAATTCGCTCCCGCCATGCCAAGGATATCGCCAACGAATTGGGCCGGAAATTGGTCGGCGGCGCCTATCAGTTTGCGAGCAAAGAGTCCGATTTTGTGATCCTCGATGTGCTCAATGTGGAGGGTGACACCTTTAATTTGGGTGAGGAAGGGCAGACCACTTTTACGGTCGATATCAATCCCGAGTTCAACCTGCCGGAGTATAAGGGGATTGCGACCAAGGTTGTTTCCGAGGAAGTCAGCGATGAGGAGATCGAGACGGCAATCGACGAAATCCGCAAACAGCGGGCGAGTTTCGATGTCGTGGAGCGCGCGGCAGCCAAGGGGGATTTTGTAAAAGTATCCTACGAGGGTGAGATCGAAGGCAGCCCGATAGCCGAAATAGCGCCGGATAAGGCGATTTGGGGGAAGCAGGAAAATACTTGGGAAGAGGCGGGCGCCGAAAAGAAAGAGATGGGTGTGCCGGTGGTTGTGGAAGGTCTTGTCGGCATGAAGCCCGGCGATAAGAAGGAGGCCGAGATGGATTTTGGGGAGGATTTTGAAGTTCCCGAGTTGGCCGGAAAAAAAGGACTGTATCGCTTCGAGGTTCACGAGGTGCGGGCCCGTGTGCTGCCGGAAATCGACGAGGCTTTTCTGGAAACGATGAAGTTGGAAAGCGCCGAGCAGTTGAAGGATCAGGTATTTGAAGATATATCGAGCCGCAAGATATATGAGAACCGGCAGGCTCAACGTCAGCAGGTTATCGAGGAAATTACCTCGCGTGTGGAGTTCCCCCTGCCGGAGAGCGCGCTGGAGAAAGAAACCAACCAGGCGATGGGTGACATTATGCGGCAAAATCTGAATCGCGGGGTGCCGGAGAGCGAGTTCGAGAAGCATAAGGATGAAATTTTCGAGAATGCCCGGCGGGTTGCCGCCCGGCGCGTGAAAACGGATATTTTGCTGTATCGCATTGCGACCGAGGAAAAAATTACGATTGAAAACGAGGACATGCAGAGGGCCATATTTTCTCAGGCCATGGCGGCGCGGGTGAAGCCGGAGGAGTTCGTCAAGGAGATTGAAAAAGATCCCGGGCGTCTTCATGCTTTACGCCAATCGGTTTTGTCCGATAAAACCCTTGAATGGCTGGTCGAGCAGGCCGTGGTCAGTGAAGAAAGCAGCTAGAATCTTCCCTGAAACCTCGGAATCCGAAACCACCAGGTGGCGAACCCTTTAATTCACTTGCTTCCAGAGCGAGAAAAACCTAATATTCACGAATAAATTTTAAACAGGAGAAACACCCATTGAGCTACTATCTACCCATACCCAGTGTCGTCGAGAACGACGGACGCACGGAGAGAGAATGGAATATTTACAGCCGGTTGCTGAAAGACCGGATTATTTTTATCGGAACCCCCATCGACGATTATGTGGCCAACGGGGTGATTGCCCAACTGCTGTTTCTGGAGATGGAAGACCCCAAAAAGGACATCAATATCTATATCAACTCCCCCGGTGGGAGCGTGACCGATGGTATGGCTGTTTATGACACGATCAACTTTCTTTCCTGCGATGTGGCCACCACCTGCATCGGACAGGCCGCCAGCATGAGCACCGTGCTACTGGCCGCCGGAACGCCGGGCAAGCGCAGCGCTCTGCCCCATAGCCGGGTGATGATTCACCAGCCCACGGGCGGCGCCACCGGGCAGACTTCCGACATCTCGATCGCGGCGCGCGAAATTCTTCGCTGGAAACGCATTATCAACGAAATCCTGGCCGAGCATACCGGTAAGGATATTACGCAAATTGAATCCGATTCCGATCGCGATTATTATATGACTGCCGAGGAGGCCAAGGATTATGGCATCGTGGACCATGTCATCGAGTCCAAGAAAAATCAGGTTCCCGAGAAAAAAAGCGCCTGAATCTATCTGAACTTTATATCGTATGGCCCGACCCTCAAAAATGACCTTTTGCTCATTCTGCGGGAAATCGCAGAACGAAGTGCGTAAAATAATCGCCGGACCGGCGGGGGTTTACATTTGTGACTCCTGCGTATCGGTCTGCAAGACGATTATCGATCGGGAACTTCGCGAACCTGAGGCTAATGCGGAGGCGGCTTTCAAGCTCATCAAACCGGCGGAGATCAAGCGATCACTGGATGATTATGTAATCGGGCAGGATGAGGCCAAGAAGGTGCTGGCGGTGGCCGTTTACAACCATTACAAGCGGCTCATGGCGGAAAAACCGATTGGCGGAATTTCACTGAGCGGAGATCGGACGGAGTTCGACGAGGTTGAAATTGAAAAGAGCAACATACTGTTGGTGGGCCCGACCGGAAGTGGAAAAACTTTTCTGGCTCGCACCTTGGCCACTTTGCTCGATGTGCCCTTCGCCATCGCCGATGCCACCACCCTGACCGAGGCCGGTTATGTGGGGGAGGATGTTGAAAATATCGTTTTGAGGCTTTTGCAGTCCGCCAATTACGATGTAAAAAAGGCCGAATGCGGTATTATCTATGTCGACGAGATCGACAAGATTGGCCGGAAGACGGATAATGTGTCGATTACCCGTGATGTGTCGGGAGAGGGTGTCCAGCAGGCCTTGCTGAAAATCCTTGAGGGGACGGTCTGCAATGTCCCTCCGCAGGGGGGGCGCAAGCATCCCAATCAGGAATATATTCAGGTAAATACGGGCAATATTTTGTTTATTTGCGGAGGCGCTTTCGTGGGGCTCGAAAACTATGTCCACAAGCGGGTGGGGGTGAAAATTTTGGGCTACAATACCGCTCGGGACACGGAACCGAAGAAAAAGAAGGCCATCTCCCTGATGAAGCAAATCGCCCCCGAGGATTTGGTTAAATACGGTATGATACCGGAGTTTATCGGGCGGTTGCCGGTCATTTCCATTCTGAACGAACTTCAGCTCGAAGATTTGGAGAAAATTCTCGTCGAAACCCGCAATTCCCTGATCAAACAATACGGGAAATTATTCGCGATGGAGGGGGTGCGGCTGAATATGTCCAAGGACGCGATCCGTGCCGTGGCCAAGGAGGCGATAACTTTGAAAACCGGCGCGCGGGCCCTGCGTTCCATCATGGAGCGGCTCATGCTCGATATCATGTACGAAATTCCCCATCTCGAAGATGTGGAGGAAGTGGTCATTTCGAAGGCGGTCGTCGAGGGCAAGCGGCAACCGAGATTGCGTCGGGCGGCAGCGGTTAAAAAAGCCGGTAAAGACGCGGCCTGATATATTGGTATTCTACCAGCGGCCGTGGGCGCCTTTTTTCAGGGATTTGGCGAAGGCTACTATCAGTTTGATGCAGTTTTCGATGTCTTCGAGGTCGACGATTTCGCTGGGGGTGTGCATGTAGCGCAGGGGTATGGATAGCACGGCTGTGGCGACTCCTGCCCGGCCAATCTGAATTGCTCTGCCATCGGTGCCGGTGGGGCGTGGGTCGGCCTCGACTTGGTAGGGGATGGCGTCCTTTTCCGCGCAATCGATCAGCTGGTTGAAAATAATCGGGTTGATGTTGGCGCCCCGGGTCAAAATGGGGCCGGCGCCGAGCTTGGTTTCGCCGAATTTGCGGTTATCGCAATCGGGGTGGTCGGTGGCGTGGCTGACATCCACGGCGATGGCGAAATCCGGGTTTACCGAATAGGCGGCCGTGATGGCGCCCCGGGTGCCGATTTCCTCCTGCGAGGTGGATACGGCGACGACTTTGGCCTTGAGGGCTGGTTTTTTGACCTTGGCCAACCGGCGGAGCGCTTCGTTGACGACATAGGCGCCCGCTTTGTTGTCAAACGCCCGCGCCACCCCGACGCTCCCACGCAGAAGCTCGAAACTTTGGTCGTAAACGGCGGGGTCGCCGATTTGGACGACCTTGAGGGCTTCTTTTTTGGTTTTGGCCCCGATATCGATCCACATTTGATGCAACTCGGGCACCTTTTTGCGGTCCTCCGGGTTCATTAAGTGGACGGCCCGTTTGCCGGTGACTCCCTTAACGGCACCGTTTTTTGTCAAAATTTCGACCCGCCGACCGGAAATCATAATCTTGTCGTGGCCGCCGATGGTATCGAAGTAGAGGAACCCCTCTTTGTCCACGTAACGGATGAGGAGGCCGAGCTCATCAATATGACCGGCGAGCATGAGGGTGGGGCTGCCTTTGGGATTGATGGTGGCGATGCGGTTGCCGAGGGTATCCTTTTCATAGACATCCGCGACGGGTTTGATGACTCGGTCAACGACGGCATGGGCCTCGCCCTCGTAACCGGAAGGGGAGCGGGCATTGAGCAGATCGACTAAAAACTTGGGTGGCGCCAGGGTTTTCTTTTTCGGCATAATTTTAAAACAGGTATGAACAAACGATGAGTAAAAAGGACAATAAAAACAATTTCCCAAAAAAAATCAAAGAGAATATTTTAAACCACAGATTTCGCAGATAAACGCAGATTAAAAGAATACAGCACCCAGCTCAGACAAACTAAAGTATTTTCCAGCCGAGGATTTCCATCTCTCAACAGAAAATCTGGAAAGCGGGGTGCTACCTCTCCATTCCGCGCGGAATAGGAGATAGCAATGTTGTTATAGGTTATCGTAAGTAGTTACGTAACTTTTCCTAATCTCGTTCGGACCAGTAATCTCGAACACAGCAACAAATCCCGAACTGGTTGGAAGAGCAACTTTGATAATTGTTCCATCAGCTAAGTTCGGAGGGTAAAATTCAGCGATACTCTCAATTTTTTCATCCCTTATTAAACTTAGCATTTCGTCGACTGAGGCATATTCTGAATTCGGATCATAAACGTTCGCTGCAACAACAGTATAATATTTTTCTCTGCCGACTGTAGATATCGATTTCAATGAAAAATCGATACCTTCATTTAGTGAGGCATCTTGAAATGGTTTTAGTTCGCTTGAGGCAGAAAACCATTGATATCCAATAATGCTAAATGCGAATATCGCCGATCCGTACAAGATAGTTCCAGCTTTCTTTTTATTTCCTGAGTAGCCTTTGAAAACCCAAATAAACGGAACTATTGGTATAAGAAGAAGACCAAGGCAACCCGTTGCGGTATCCTTTTTAAACATATCAACTACGATGACAAAGCTGGTAATAATCCAGACAACCCATATTATCCATTTCATCATAAGAGAATTTGCTTGGAAAAATCGCTATGTGGTTAATAATAAGTTACTTAAATATACTTATAGTGAGCAAATTCTTAAAATCCAATGGGTGACGCAAAAAAGAGCAGTTTTCGGGTTCA
>JAJFLU010000005.1 GCA_021772515.1 Opitutales bacterium | reverse complement strand
CACGCACACGTTGGTCCAGATCGATGCTGTAGCTGAAGAGGGTTTTCTGCTCTTGGTGAATACCCATCATAACAGTATAAGTATAAGCAGAATCTTTATGTCCTGTCACTTGTAATTTGATCTTATTTGGGCAACAACCCCATACTGCGCCTCCACCAAACAATGGACAGCCAAGTATTCTTTGATAGGTGTTTACAATGATATATAAATTTAGTTGACATTATAAATTTAATAAGTAGTATAACTACATATAAATATGCAAATTGAACTTTTTGAAAATCCTTATAGGCCGGGCGCAGGGCACATGCCGCCATATTTGGCAGGTCGGGAACAAGAGACTGGCGAATTTTTAGAATTGCTAACTCAAAGAACAATTCTCAACAATGTAGTGCTAACAGGACTTCGAGGAGTTGGAAAAACGGTTTTATTGGAGTCACTCAAACCCAAAGGATTAGATAAAAAATGGCTTTGGGTAAGTTCAGATTTATCAGAAGCATCCAGTATCAGTGAGAATGCTTTTGCCCAAAGAATAATTACTGATCTTTCGGTAGTGACCGCAAATATAACTCTTAAAAAGAAGGTCAATGTATCGGGGTTTGGAGACGGTACAGAATTCGTGAATGTATCTGCAGATTTTCAGTATTTATCTAAAATATATAGCGAAACTCCTGGTTTAGTTTCTGATAAACTTAAATCCGTATTAAATGCAGTATGGAGTTATCTCAACCAAACCGAAATTGCAGGTATAGTTTTTGCCTACGATGAGGCACAAATTATGTCTGACCACCGAGACAAAGATCAATATCCACTTGCGCTACTTCTCGATGTCTTTCAATCGATCCAAAGGGCAGGTGTGCGATATATACTTGTACTTTCGGGATTGCCGACACTTTATCCAAAACTTGTAGAATCACGCACTTACTCAGAACGCATGTTTCGAGTAATTGAACTTGGCAGGCTTTCGGCCGTGGAAAGCCGTGACGCGATTATAAAACCCCTAGAACAAGCAAATACACCAATGCGGTTTACGGAGGAATCGATAAACTTGATTATCGGAACCTGCGGCGGCTATCCCTATTTTATTCAGTTTATATGTAAGGAAGTGTATGATATTCTTCTTCAACGCGATAGTACTGGAAATGATGCCACAGAAAGTATTTCACTAGCTGAAGTTGCTCAAAAATTAGATAGAGATTTTTTTTCTCCTAGATATGAACGACTAACAGATAGACAAAGAGAATTAATGGAGATTATTTGTGAAGTAAGAGAAGCAGATACGGAATTTTCAATACAAGATATTGTTTCTGAATCGAAAAAAACTGAAAAGCCTTTTAGCGGGAGCCATGTTAACCAGATGTTGAGTTCATTAATTAACAAAGGTTTGGTCTATAAAAACAGATTTGGCAAATACTGCTTTGCTGTACCGCAATGGGTAAATTTTTTAAAACGCCGCTAGAACCTTAGTACCTTTCACTACCCCGCTCAAGTGTTATTGCTCTTCAAGCTATACCACTACCAGAATTTCTGGCGTCTTGCTTTTATTGAAAAAATAGGGCAATATGTATAATTTCAACCTTGGGAAACCATTAGGCCGCCTCCCTCAGTCATTGGCAAAACGACATTGAAGGCACTTAATTTTTTCACGATATCCGCCCCGAAAAATTGATCTAAAGAAACGAAGCAATGATCCAATACGAACAGCTTCATGAGACAAAGATGGAAAACCGCCATATGCGGGAGACCATAGATCGATTGCGGGAAGAGTTGGAGAATTCCCGCATCGGCGAGGAAGACCGTACCCAAAAAAGGCTGGCCGCAGCCCATAGCGAAATCAAACAGTTAAAAGGCCAGGTCAACGCCCTCCGCGATGAAATGGAAAGGGAGCGCATCGGCGAAGATAAGCGCATCCAGAAATCGGTCGCAGGAGCCCACGGAGAGATGAACCAGATGAAGGGTATCATCGACTCCCTGCGTCATGAGCTGGAAAAATCCCATATCGGTGTCGAGGATCGTGTGCAGGAGGCCATCGCCGCCCTCACTGCCGAAAACAAGTTGATCAGGCAAACCGTCAATTCCTTGCGGGACCAGTACGAAAAAGCCCGTATCGGCGAGGAGGAGCGCATCCAGGCGGCCATCGCCAAGGTTAACAGTGAGAACAAACAGCTCATGGAAACGGTGGACGCCCTCAGGGAGGAACTCGAAAAATCCCGCATCGATGTGGAGGAGCGAATCCAGAAAGCAATCGCGGAGACTGCCCAGGAAAACCGTCAACTCATGGAAACGGTCCACTCTCTGCGCGATGAACTGGAAATGAGGCGAATCAACGAAGATAGCCGAGTGCAAAAAGCGGTGGCTGGCTTGACCGATGAAAACAAGCAGTTGAAATCAATTTCGTATTCCCTGCGGGCTGAGATGGAAAAAGCCCACATCGGCGAGCAGGATCGCATTCAAAAAAAGGTTGCCGCCGTCAGCAACGAAAACAAACAATTGCAGAGCACGGTGAATTCCCTGCGCGATAAAGTGGAACAAATCAAGTTCGATTGCGACGAGCGAGTTCAGAAATCAGTCGTCGCCGCCCAGGACCAAAGTAATCAATTCAAAGACACAATCACTGCCCTGAGGGGCCAACTGGATATTCAGCATGCAAAGTGAAATAGTCAAAGATCCACAACTCCGCGAGGAGGAGCCGGAAAAGTCGAACGCGCCCGATGAGAATCCCAAAAAGACGGACGATGAAAAAGAGCCCGTTAAGAAAAAAGGCAATCTGAACCGCTACAAGAGGACTCGTGGGTTTGCCCAGATGCTCCTCAAAGTGACCAACGATTTGGCCGTTTCCAAAACTCTGGATGACGCGCTCGAGACCCTGGTCGATATCACCACCTCGACGATCGGCGCAGAAAGGGGCTCCATCTTTCTCAACGACAGCCATACCGGTGAACTTTATTCGAGGGTGGCCCAGGGAAATTTCAAGCGGGAAATCAGGGTATTAAATTCCAGTGGCATCATCGGGTGGGTTTTCACCAATGACGAAGGGGTCATCATATCGGATGCCTACCATGATGAGCGATTCAACCATGAAATCGACGACCGCACCGGTTTTAAGACCAGGAATATTCTGTCGGCTCCCCTCAAATCGCTCAATGGTGATAAAATTGGTGTTTCCCAGATTTTAAACAAGATCGACGGTGAATTCACGCCAAGGGATCTCGAACTGCTCGAGGCGATGACCGATCAGGCGGCCTTTGCCCTTCAGGGAAACCTCGTTATCGAGCAAATGAAGGAAACCAGGCGGCAGGAAATGGAATTTCTGGATGTCGTGGCCCAGGTTTCCTCGGAGCTCAAACTCGGCCCGCTGCTCCAGAAGATCATTAAAACCATCACCAAGATGCTCGATGCCGAGCGTTCTACGCTCTTTATCAACGATGAGAAGACCAATGAGTTGTACACCGAAGTGGGCGAGGGTCTCGGGGTTACCCAGATTCATTTTCCCAACCATCTGGGCATCGCCGGTTCCGTATTTACCAGTGGTGAATCAATCAATATTCCCCACGCCTATGCCGATCTCAGGTTCAATCCTTCATTCGACCGGCAGACCGGATTTTTTACCCGTTCCATTCTTTGCATCCCTGTCCTCAACAAGGAGGGCAAGACCATCGGGGTGACTCAGGTGCTGAACAAAAGAGGGGGGCCATTCACCAAAGATGATGCGGCCCGTCTGGCGGCGTTTACTTCACAAATTTCCATCGGTATCGAAAACGCCAAACTCTTTGATGATGTCCAGAATATCAAGAATTATAACGAGGGCATTCTCGAGAGTATGACCAACGGCGTCATGACCGTAAATGAGGACGGAAATATCGTTACCTGTAACGCCTCTGGAATGAAAATATTGAGAGTCAGTGATAGTTCTGAAATTTTGCAAAAGAAGGCCAAGGATTTCTTTGTCGGGCCCAACCAATGGGTCGCGGACCGGCTGGAACTGGTGGGTGAGCAAAGCGAGGAGCTGGAGTTTTATGATGCTGAACTCGTATTAGGTGAGGAAAAATTATCGGTAAATGTCAGCTTCCACCCTCTCATGAGCGTGAAACAGGAGAAACTCGGTTTCATGATAATGATCGAGGATATCAGCAGTGAAAAGCGGATGAAATCGACCATGTCGCGTTATATGGATTCGGGTTTGGCGGATAAACTGCTCGAGGGCGGTGAAGATATACTCGGTGGTAAAAGCAGCGTCGCAACGGTGCTTTTTTCTGACATCCGCAGCTTTACCACCTTGACCGAAGAGTTGGGTGCGCAGGGCACCGTCAGCCTGTTGAATGAATATTTCACCATCATGGTCGATTGCATCCAGAACGAGGGCGGCATGCTCGATAAATTCATCGGTGACGCCATCATGGCAGTTTTCGGAATGCCTTTCCCCCACGATGACGACCCCGACAGGGGTTTACGCACGGCAATCTCCATGATGACAGAGTTGGATGACTACAATTATTCCCGCTTGAAGGCAGGAAAGAAAACCATCGACCACGGCGTGGGGTTGAATACCGACTTTGTGGTCTCGGGAAATATCGGCTCGCCCAAGCGGATGGATTACACCGTTATCGGCGATGGGGTTAACCTGGCAGCCCGCCTCGAGAGCGCCTGCAAGCAATACGGAGCGAGAATCCTCATCAGCGAATATACGTTTAAGAACTTAAAAGCTACCTATCGGACCCGCGAGGTAGATAAAGTGATTGTAAAAGGAAAAACGAAGCCGGTAGGGGTGTTCGAGGTGCTCGATTATCATAACGAGGATACCTTTCCCAATATGATCGAGGCTCTGGAGCATTTTAACAACGGTGTGAGCTACTACAAAAAAGGGGATTGGCCAGCTTCGATCAAGATGTTTAAAAGGGCGTTAAAGCTAAATCCCAAGGATAAATGCGCCAAGATGTATGTTGAACGCTGCGATTATCTGGCCAAAAACCCAACCGAAGGTGAATGGGATGGGGTTTGGGTTATGAAAACGAAGTAGATAATTCCGTTTTCCAAAACCTTTAGCGAAGACTACCGAAGCTTGAACGAGATGGGCTGTAAACGGCGCACCTTGACGGCCTTGCCGTTTTTGGTGCCGGGCTCGAATCGCCACTGTAAAACCGCTTCGATGCCCGGATTTTCAAACTCCCGATGAGAGGAACCCTGCACGTCGGCTTTGATTACTTTTCCTTTTTCGTTGATAATGATAATTAACTTCACCCACCCGTTAATACCGTCCCGCTTAAATTGAAATGGATAAATCGGCGCAACTGCCACAATTCGCTGGGGATCGTTATCAAGATCTTGCAGTTCGAAGATATCCATTTGCGCAATGGTGTCGGGGGTGATGCCGAATCCAAGAATGGCGCTGCCGATATTAAGAGCGTCACCAACTCCGGGATTGAGGGCCACATCGAGCTGATTGAGGTCCAATGTCAGCACCTCCTCCTGCAGCTCGGGCACATCTTCATCGGCCACTTCTTCTTCCTCGGGTGGAGGCTCCGGCGGAGGTGAAGGTGGCGGAGGTATCGATGGGTTTTCAAGAACTGTGTGGGTATTTGCCGAATGTCTGTCTGAAAGCAGTTGGGTGATCGGCAGCGCCATGAAAATGAAGAGGGTCAATAATGCGCCGCCAAAATAGGAGACTGTCCGAGTTCCCTCGACGAGGTCTGGAGCATGATAGGGATACCAATCCGGGGAGGAAGAATTCCCCGAAGATACCTGAGTATCGCTTTCCGCAGGATTGCCGACCAAAGTGGTTGCCGGGTCATCCGTCTGTTCGCTATATGGCCCGCTGCCGGACCGTGTTTTATGTGTCTCTTGTCGGAAGGATTTATCCATCGCCGTATATTTGTGGGTCCCCTGTTTTCTGGGGGGTTGAGTAAGTAGGTTCGTCATGATCGTTCAACGGTTCGATTAAGTTACAGCGCGTGGATGAAATACAAACGGTCATGCAAATACATGACACCCCAAGAGGACAATGGTTGCAAGAGCCATTTGAGAAAATCATCGGTTTTTTCTCCAAGATGCTCGCTTTCATGGAGTTGAAAGATTTTGGCGCCGTCAGGGTTTAAAATTACGATATCCTCGGAATTACTCCGTATTTGCAGTTCGAGGGGCTCTTTTGATGTGATAAATGGGTTCATTCGGCTGGTATTATAGGCCTATTCTCATTTTCAAAACAGATACAAATTGAAAAAATTGTAACCATTACAGCCTAATTTATTTTAACTGTATTGGTGTTTTTTAACATCAGTTGTATGGGTGATCTTTCATCAATATAGGACGTTTGATTAAGAGATTTAGATTCAGAAAAAATTGGCAGAGTTATACTTAATACTCTCAGGCGGCTCTTTTGGTTACCAAAACATCGGAAAAGAGGGCTTGGGAAGCTCCATTGCGGTGGGGAATGGCCTCTTTTCTACCGGCATAGGGTCCCGGTAGGCTGTAAAGAAGCACCTCAAGACATCCATAAGTAGTCAACAAGGCATAGACGGCGCCAGTATCCCATACAAAGGGATCAATCCCGAGTAGTCCTCCGGCCATCAGGCCAACGGTGGTTGTCAGTGAGATAAATGAAAAGGTTTTGCGTGTGATATCTTTCATAATATCTTTTATTTAACCAGAAATTATGCCAATTTGATTTATAAAACACGTAATTCATTGATAGTAAGTTAAATATAAATGTTCAGTTTTTGCTAAATTCAGCTAATGCCGTAATTTGTTCCGCAAGTGATACAATAGGCGTCCCAATTTCGAGACAGTATCGTATTCTCGTAAATCTGGTACAAATATTTTAAAAGATATCTGTTAAGAATACCACCGGGGTAATTCTCTCCCGCCGGTTGATTTGGCTAGCGGGCAGGGCCAAATCGACTCGTAAAGGGGTAGTAGATGAAGAGCGCTTTGCCCACGACTTCACTTTCAGGCACATAACCCCACGCGCGACTGTCAGAGCTTTGGTCAGAATTGTCCCCCATCGCATAATAATGCCCTGGCGGAATGGTGTCTTCCAGCCCCGTGTCGAGCCGCCAACGGTTTGTATAGCCCTCGTATTCCCCTTCCTGTCGGCCATTTTTCTCAAATGCCTCGGCTCCCTCCGCCGGTTGGCCGTTGCGGTAGAGCCGGGCGTCTCGCACGCTCAGGGTATCGCCGCCCATCCCGACCAGCCGCTTGATATAATACTTGCCCCTGTGTTCCGGTGAGATTCCCTTGATATTGGACGTCCGAAAAACAAAGGGATCCCCAATCTTTGGCCTCATAAAATGGTAGGAGAAACGGTCTACAAACAGGGCGTCGCCGGTTAATATCTCGAATCCCAGCACTCGATCACCTTTTTTGAACCTGATTCCCGTTGCCAGAACCCGCCCCAAAGTCCTGTCCACCTCCGGGTGGGCCGAGGATTTTAGCAAACTGTCTCGAATCACATTATCGAAGACGAAATCCAGCGGGACACGCAATGTCACCGGCTGGTTACCAACAAAAAAAGTAAACTCCTTCAAGGTTGTAGGCAAAATCAGCCATTTTCGCCCACTCACCCTTTCATAGGAGAAATAGCTATTATGATTCCTGGCCTCACTATTGGAGTGGAAAACCGGCAGCGGTATCCGCAGCTCGCCATCAGCGGGAGCGATTACCTGGTGGTAGGCAGACCCCAATACCGCCTTTCTCCAGATACGCGCGATCGCCCCCGGAGGCTTTTCCGGGCTCGAGGATTCATAGATTTTAAAGGTCATTCCATTGTAGGTCGGATACATGGAATTGGTGGGGATTTTAAAAGGCTGCACAAAATAGGAACGAATCCCGATGGCCAGGATGGCCGCCACCAAAAACATCTCCACATTCTCAGCCCAGTTGCTTTTCGGGTAGAAACAGCCCCCGCTCCTGCGCAGCGCCTTTTCCAGTTTCGCGATGGACTTGCCGAGGCTCTCCTCGTCGTGGCCCTCCTGCAAAGTATCGGTCAGATTCTGGATTGATTGGCATAAATTGGCGAGTTCCGCGTCCGAGAGAACATCCTTGCGGTAGGCATGCACTTTATGCCCGAGCCGAAGCCAGTGCCCGGCCTCTTTGCGTAGGTTTTTAATCGAGGATTTGCTAAAAAGAGCCATTGCGGTTACGAGGATTTCAGAATGTTGATAAATGCCTCTTGGGGAATGCTGATTTTGCCAATTTGCTTCATTCGCTTTTTGCCTTCTTTTTGCCGGTCGAGGAGTTTCCTTTTTCGCGTGATGTCGCCCCCGTAGCATTTCGCGGTTACATCCTTGCGCATGGCGCCGATGGTTTCCCTCGCGATCACACTGCCGCCCACCGCTGCCTGGATTGCTACACGGTACAGTTGCCTGGGCAAGATTTCTTTCAGCTTCTGGCACAAAATACGTCCCTTGCTGACCGCTTTCTTATTGTGGGAGATGGACGAAAAGGCATCGACCAGTTCCCCGTTTACCAGGATATCGAGCCGCACCATATCCGCCTTTCGATAGTCCGAGAAATCGTAATCCATGGAGCCATAACCGTGGGTCAGACTCTTCAGGCGGTCATTAAAATCGACCAGAATCTCGTTCAATGGCAGCGCGCACTGCAAAATCAACCGGCTCTCATCCACGCTTTCGGTATGCTCGCAGGTTCCCCGTTTATCCAGCACGAGGCCGAGCAAATCCCCAACACAGGAGGTCGGAATATGGATGTTGGCGTTGATAAAAGGTTCCTCGATCGATTCGATTAAAGTGATTTCCGGCAGGTGGGCCGGGTTATCGATTTCGATCTGGCTGCCGTCCGTCAGGTTGATCCGGTAAACCACGCTGGGGTAGGTGGAAATGATGTCCAGATCGTATTCCCGCCGAATCCGCTCCATGATGATTTCCATGTGCAGCAGGCCGAGAAAGCCGCAGCGGAAACCGAACCCCAGGGCCATCGAAGTCTCCGGCTGGTAAATAAAAGCAGCGTCATTGAGCCGCAATTTTCCGACGCTCGATTTCAGCTTCTCGTAGGAGGTCGTATCCAGGGGGTAGATGCCGCTGAAAACCATCGGGCGCACCTCGTGGTAGCCGGGGAGCATCTCCGTGGCGGGATTATTTGCCATTGTGATGGTGTCGCCAAGTTTCACGTCGGAAACATCTTTCAAACTCGTGACCACATAACCCACACTCCCGCTTTCAACGGTGTCGGTTACCTGCATTTTTGGAGTGAACACCCCGACCTCCTTGATATCGGCCCGCACCGAGTCACTCAACATGAGCGCCTGATCGCCCCGCTTTAGCGAGCCGGAAAACACCCTCACATAACAGATGACCCCCTTGAACGTATCGTAAACGCAATCGAAAATGAGCACCCGGGTGTCCTCGCGCGCCGCCCAACGGGGAGGGGGCACCCGCTCCACCACGGTTTCGAGTATTTTTTCGATACCGAGACCACTCTTTGCGCTCGCCAGCAGGGTTTCCTCCGCCGGTATGGCGAGGACTTCTTCCAATTGATGCTGGACAGATTCGATATCCGCGCCCGGCAAATCCACCTTGTTAATCACCGGAATGATTACGAGCTGCTGCTCCACTGCCAAATGGGCGTTGGCCACCGTTTGAGCCTCGATACCCTGCGCTGCATCCACCAAAAGCAATGCCCCCTCACAGGCGGCCAGACTGCGCGAAACTTCGTAGGAGAAATCGACATGGCCCGGAGTGTCGATCAGGTTCAAAACATACTCCTCTCCGTCGGGAGCCTTGTAATCTAGGGTTACCGGGTGGCTCTTGATGGTGATTCCACGCTCGCGCTCCAGGTCCATTGAGTCCAGAAGCTGCTCCTTCATGGCCCTCTTTTCAACCGTATGGGTAAGCTCCAAAAACCGATCAGACAAGGTCGTCTTGCCATGATCGATATGGGCGATAATGCAGAAATTTCGGATGTTGGCTACGGAGCGCATAGGGCAAACTTATGGGAGAAAGTCTCAGAGGAGACTTTTTGCAACCATTAAAGCAGGAAGCCAACCACTGAAGTCATTATTTCAAACAAAGTCATGGACTATATTTAGGAAGATACAGGATGGGGGAGGATGCGAGATGCTGGATTGATAAATTCGGCTGTCCCATCGGGTTTTTTTGGTAATCCGTAAACCATGTCATGAACTAAAAACGTAAACTATGTACTGAACCTGCACCACAATAACCCCAGAGACCATCCTCTCCCATCCCACATCCCCTTCATCATTTGCTCAAATCGCTGTATTCACCCAGACTGACCACTTTCCACGAGCGGTCGGTGCGCCGGGCCAATCCCGAGAGGATTTTTCCCGGGCCGCATTCATAAAAACAATCGATTCCGAGGGCCGCCGCTTCCCTCATACAGGATTCCCAGCGGACGGGTGAAACAATCTGACGCGTGAGCGCCTTGCGAATCGCCTGCGGGTCGCCGAGAGTCTTTGCAGTGGTATTGGAAAACACCGGAATGGACGGTTTCTCGATCGCACAACCCTCCAAAAACTGGGCAAATCCCTCCCGGGCAGGTTCCATCAACCGGCTATGATACGCCCCCGCCACTTTGAGAGGCACCACCATCCTGAATGCGCCCGCATCCTTGGCGGCAGCCACGGCGGCATCGATTTGCCCGGCGGGCCCCGAAATCACCGTTTGGCCGGGGCAGTTCAGGTTGGCGATTTCAATTTCAAATTTTCCGCAAAGCTCCTCCGCCTGCTCAACCGTTCCGCCAATCAAGCTGGCCATCGAACCCTCGGTTTGCTCACAGGCTTTTTGCATGAGCCGGCCCCTTTCCGCCACCATCCGCAAACCCGTTTGAAAATCATAGGCACCCGCCGCCGCCAGAGCCGTCAACTCCCCCAGACTCAATCCCAAAACCGCCCGCAGCCCATCGAGCCGATTTTGTTCCTTGAGAATCGCGAAAATGGCATAGCCCATCACGAACAACGCCGGTTGGCAGACCCGCGTCTCCGTCAGCAGATCATCGGGGCCATCAAAAGAGGCCTCACTCAAGCTCCAGCCCAGAAGTTCATCGGCCTCCTCGTAGAGACCCCTCGCCAAGGCGGAATTTTCGAAAAAACTGCGCCCCATGCCCACTTTTTGAGCCCCCTGTCCAGAAAAAATCAATGAAATCGAATCAGTCATAAATCCGAAACTATCCACCCGTTAACAAAACTTTTCAATTCCAATCCACCCGCCCCTCTCTACATCCGTGTAATCGATGATTTTAAGAAGAAAACCGCAGATTGCCCAGATAAACGCAGATGAAGAAAATTCCTCTGGAGCTTTATCCGAATGAACTGTGATAAGAAAATATTATTATTCCGCATCAGTCAGTTTCCTCCCCCAGCCTCGGGTGCCACTGCGTGAGTATATTCTTTCTCGCCATCACCCCATCAAATGATAAAATGTCTCGCAAATGAATCCTTTGAAACCCTTTGGAATGGACGATCAGGAAATAAAACTCCTTCGCTCACTTGGACGTGAAATCCGATCACAATTCGGGGGAAAAGTTAGCGTGAGACCCGAAGGGTTTTATTATCCCCCGTTTTGCCCCGTGAGAGTTCATTTTCCTGGCAAAGAAAATCTTTATTTATCCACCTCAGAATTTATTCTTACCTTGGATACACTTGAGTTTCAAAGCCCGTTCCTGTTATCTATTAAATCTCCATGCCGACGGCTCGGACTCCTCAAAGAAATCACGCTCAAACGCGAAAATGAGGTAATTCATGCATACTTTTCGGGATTAGATGGCGAACAAACTAATGTTGAGAACGTCTTTGAGAGCGGCGAATTATGGAAAAATTTGAGTAATTTCAACTCTGATAATATCCGAGAATTTATTTTAGGATGGAAACAGTTGAGTCTTACAATGACATACACCGAACTCAATGAGATCATCAACTGCATCAACAAATGCCGTGAAATCCGGGATTTCTCGAAGATCTAGTAAGATGTTATTTTAGTCGGCTTATTACTCGGAAATAGGTTCTACTTTAGTAAAATGAGCAAATTGAAATTTTAGACTTTCCCAGGGAGTACAGAGAGTTGGTAGGTTCATTCAGAGGAAAAGTTCCTAAATCTGCCGACCCTAAGAAGATGATTAATTCACTATGAAGTCGCGAATATTCAAAATAATTAAGTTTAATGATAGCCTGCTAGAAAGGCTGTTATATTTTGTTCTTGTTTTCTGTACGATTGGAATCTTTTTTTTGGATCAGTATTGGATTAATGTACTAATTGTACCAGTTCTTTGCGGGTTCCTGTTGCTTCTTTCAATCAATTATTTACTTGCTTTTTTTGGTGTTGTAATCAGCAGGAACGATTCGTCAGCACGAATATACTTATTCTTGTTTGCAATTATTTTACTTGTTATAGTTGCATATTTTATATATACTTGGCCTTCACGGTAAAGACTTACGATGCCTCCGACAATCTTCTCACCGAGACGATTGAATTCACCGATGGGAATGGTGTTAAACAGACGGCGACCACGGCGTTCACCTACGGTGCCAACCGCAATCCGTTGACCATCACCGATGCGCGGGGCAACCCCACCACCTTCACCTATGATCTGGGCAGCGGCAATTTGCTAACGCAGCTCGACGTCGAGGGCAATGTGACGGACAACACTTGCGATGTTTCGGGCAACCTCACCGGGCGGTGGTGAGCGATCACTAGCCCTCGAAGAGTGTGAGTCTGATATCGCAGCAGAACCAAAGTTTTCTGTAGACCGACATTTCCTGATATTCTCCCAAAAAATAGACGGAGCAAAGAAGCTGCGAACCAAAGGCTCAGTCATGCCTCCCTGCCCCGTCTCTGCCTTGGACATGGGGATGGGAAAATCCTCCATAAAACCTGTCTCAAACTTTAGAGACCCTGCCGAGGCGATTATTCCAATTTTTTTTCGAAACTTTAGGCTGACGAGGATTTACTCTTTCTGCCTTTCGATAAATTACTGCCATCGAAAGTAAAGTGGTTGACAGGTGACTGGATCGATGTTTATTTTCGATTTTGATTAATCAAAATTTCGTTTTTATGAATACAAAATTATTTGTTTGGTTCTTGCTAATCACCAATATCGCTGTCTTTGATGGAGAGACTGTGGCGCAACCCTCTGGAGATAAGAATGACAAGAAAAATTACCACCTCTTCAATCCCGTCCCACGAGAGTTGATGCGCCCACTCAGCGCCGATCGCCCCGATGCCACGGAAAGCCCGATTACGGTCGATGCCGGGCACTTTCAAATCGAACTCAGTTTTTTCGATTTCGCAAAGGACGATTTCGACGGGGGCGATTTTGAGGCTTGGACAGCGATGGACGCCAATGTCAAGATCGGCCTCCTTCACAATGTCGATATCCAGTTCGTTTTCGGGCTCTACAACGAGGAAACCTTCCAACCAGACATCGGTTCCAAGTCCACCGTTGACGGTTTTGGCGACCTCCAGATCAGAACAAAAATAAATTTTTGGGGCAATGATGACGGAGAAACGGCCTTCGGAATCATGCCTTTTATCAAAATTCCCACCGACACGGATCTGAGCAATGGAAAGGTCGAAGGCGGCTTGATCGCCATGATGAGCTGGGATGCCGGTGATACCTGGGGGCTCGGTTTCCAGACGGAAACCGATTTTGTTTATGATGATGCCGACGATAGTTACGACATCGAATTTCTACACACTGCGGTTGTCGGCTTCGACATATCTGGGCCGGTTGGAGGCTACCTCGAATACGTTGGCGTCATCAGCTCCGACCCGAGTTCCGACTATCAGGCAATTTTGAGCGGAGGGTTAACCTATCAGGTCAACGACAACATGATTTTCGACCTCGGCGCTCAATTCGGCCTAACCGAAACAGCCAACGATTTCCAAATATTCTCCGGCCTGACCGTGCGATACTGATAGGTTCTACTCACGTGCCCTTTTTCCTGAGTTTGCCGAAGTGGTAGGTGAATTGGGCTCGGACGTTGATGAGGCTGTCGTTTTCACTCACGGTATCGGGGAAACGGATGACATCGAGGGGCGTATAAAATACCTGGAAGCCGAAACTGAGCTTGTCATTCACGGGATAGACGAAGCCTCCGCTGTAGGAGACGGTGTTGCCCTCGGCCTTTTCCAGACGTCTGTCGGGTTGACCGAAGAGTGAGGAGTCGAGCTTGAATTTGGTCCGCATGTGGTTCCATCCGACCGAGAAATAGGGCGTCAGCCCATTCAATTTCTCCATTCGGTAGGAGATGCTGCCCTCGGCCCCATAGTAGTCCATATGGACTCGGTCTCGGGAAACTTCGGCGCAGCCCCACGGGTTTCCCACAAAGTCATCCCCAGCGCGCACATTATCCTCCGTGCAGGTAAATGCACCCGTGGCGGCGCCTTTTTGCCCATAAAACCGCAATCCCGCAGCCAACGGCCCTTTCTCATAGGCTCGCCAGTTGAGAGAAAAGGAAAATATGTTCGCTTTGACATCCCAAAGCTCGATCGGCGGCGTGTAGCTGGCGGACAGGGAAATTTTTTCCGACAGGTAAAAACTGATAATGGGCCGGAGGCTGATGGGCGCGTTGTTCAGGTTTTCCACCTTGGCGCCATCGAAACCCACCCGGCGTTCCTCCTCGTTCAAAAATGGAATTTCAACGATCTCTAATCCAAGGTCGATCCAACCCTTTTCGCGCTTGTCAATCGGCCCGTAACCGGTGAGCAAGCTGGTGGAGCTAAAATACTTCATGGCCCACGCTTCCGGGCGGGTCGGGGCCAGAAATTCGGGGTTGGCGAACTGAGCCCTGAGCATGTTCGTGGTGGCCAGCAAAAGTATCAGGGCCAAAGACGGGAAGCGAATAATCTTCATAGCGGGATGAAACTGGGGAGAGATCAGAAAGGGGATTGGGGTTGAAAATACTATGTCAGGCTAACGAATCCAGGCAATATCAAAGATGCAATTGCACGCATTGAAGAATAACGGCGCATTTGCTCTCTTACTCCTCACCGCAATCGCTGAAAAGTTCGCGCAATGCGGTTTTCACCACTTTTCCCATCGCGTTCGAGGGGAAGGATTTAACAAATCGAACCTGCCGGGGAACCTTGTAATGGGCCAGCCGACTTTTTGCCCATTCGCGAAGTTCTTCTTCGGAAATCCCCGCCGTGTCGTTAAAAATAATGGCGGCGCAAACCGCTTCACCCCATTTGACATCCGAAATGCCAACCACCGCAGCCCCGCGAATGGCAGGGTGCTCCAATAAAACGTTTTCGATCTCCAAAGCGGAAACCTTGTAGCCGCCGGTTTTGATGATATCCACGCTCGATCGGCCCAAAATCCGGTAAGCTCCCTTTTCGAGAACCGCGATGTCTCCGGTCTGAAACCAACCGTCGCAAAAGGCTTCCTTGGTGGCTTCGGGCTGCCTCCAGTATTCCAAAAAAATCGAAGGCCCCTTCACCTCGATCTGCCCCGGTGTTCCCCCCTCGACATTCGAGCCCCCTTCGCCTGTGATCCGCAGTTGCACAGATGGCAAAGGATTCCCCACATAACCCGGGAGACGCACACCCTGCAAGGGATTGGACAACGCCATGCCAATCTCGGTCATCCCGTAGCGTTCGAGCAAGGTATGACCGGATATCTGCCGCCACCTTTCCAGAACCGGCAGGGGCAGGGCGGCGGAGCCGGAAACCATCAAGCGAAAATCCCGGCAGGCGGCGCTCATCGATTGCTGTTTGCTCTCGGAGGAATTCTCCCAAAATTCGATCAACTGATGATAAATGGTGGGCACCGCCATGAACAGCGTGAGACCGCCTTTTTGAAAGCGTTTCCAAACCGCTTCCGGTTCAAACTTCGGTTGAAACTCGCATACCGCGCCCGCCCAAAGAGCGCAACTGAGCACATTGATGATTCCATGAACATGGTGCAGCGGAAGCACATTGAGAATACGGTCGTCCGCCCGCCATTCCCAAGCCTCCACAAGGGCGCGAATTTGAGCCTCGATATTGGCGTGGGTTGTGACAGCCCCCTTCGGTTTTCCGGTGGATCCGCTGGTGTAAAGAATCATGGCCCGGCGATCCCGTGAGACTTTCGGTAACGCAGCCGCCGATGGGCTTTCCACCCTATCAAAATAAGTAGTCGAAACCAGTTCGATACCAAACCGGTCGGCAAGCGGCTGAAGAAACTCGATGTAAGTCGGATGCGCCACCAGTAATTTGGCTCCGGCATCGGCCAGCACATGCTCGATTTCCGGTATTGGATGCCGGTCGCATAAGGGAACCGCGATTCCACCGGCTCGCCAAATCGCCCATTGTATCACTGCATAATCAAATCCCGGCGGGGTCAGAAAACAGATGGGCGCCTCCCGCAAATCCTGCCGCCCCTGCAGGTGGTTAATCGCCTTGGCAGCCCTTGAGGAACTTTCGAGCAATTGGGCATAGGTAAATTCCCCCTTGTCATCGACAATCGCGACACCTTCCGGGAATTTCCCGGCGCGGTCGATCAAGGGAACTCCGCAGGGCGATTCCATCTCAGCGGGATACCCGCAGGCGGGCCATCAGATTGGTCCTCGCCCCTATGGGCACCTTTGCCTCGACAATCTCCGTCGTCGGCAGGTCTGTGAGTATCTGCACCACCACATCCTGACTCGACCAGTTGACGCCATTCGTAGACCATTCTATAGTGCCGGTTAATCCGGGGGTCGTTTTCACCCTCTGGTAAACAAAACGCAAAAAGTCGGCATCGGAGGAAAATTCGAGGGCGTTAGGGGTCGCCTTGTCGTTCACGTTCGGGTCCAATCCCATATAGGCTTCCACCAGGTTGGGAAGAAAATCATTATCGGGATCGGCCAAGTCGCCCCAAAGTGTGTCTTTTTTATCGGCAACGAGTAAATCCGCTTCATCGAAATGGAGGAGTCGCCATTCCTCGACCGTCTGAGGCGGGTAAACGATTTCAAGCAGGTCGAGCCATCCGGCATCCTCGCCAATGTCGAGTGTTGAGTTTTTTTCGTAAGACCACGCCAGGGTATGAGACCCGGAGTCCACATAGATAATTCGCTGGCTCCAACTCTGTTCGCCGCTCGTGGTGAGCAAAAGCGCTCCGCCATCGAGTCTAAATTTGAGAAAATCGGCGCTGAATTCGGAGGACACCTTCCACCAAAATGAAACTGTGGCGGGGCCGGCAATAGTGGTTTCAATCGCGGAATTATCAGCCCGTGTGGTCGGGCCCGATTGGAGGGCATCCTGTCCGTCTTGGGTTTGAATACTCTGGGTAAACCACGAGGTATTTTCCATGCTCCAGACGAGATTATCCCCACCGGTCTCAACGGCTTCGTTATAGATGGCGTCCACATCGACGATTGCAAGTTCATCCACCCAAACAGTATCTTCGCCGCCGAATACCAAAAAGTCTTTTTCGTAAATCCAACGGACATTATGCGATTCACCACTCGGGATTCTCAGCAATTGCCGATGCCAATCCCTTTTCCCGGCGATGCCCGCTTGGGGAACCCCATCGATATAGACCGTCAGAAAATCGTAATAGGTTTCGGTCGATGATTTCCATTGAAAAGCAAGATCGACCGGCCCGTCGATGCTGAACGAAAAGGCCGACTGCTCCAGATCGTTGAGTTCTCCGCTCCGCAGGGCATCGACACCATCATGCTGCTCAATGGATTGCGGAATCCAGAAGGCGCTCCCTCCTTGGTTCCAGGTTCGGTCGGGAAAATCGAGCGCCTCTCCGATGGGGTCACTGCCAAAAACATCGACCACCGCCTCATTGCTGGTGTCCGATCCGGAGCCGTTGGTCACAACCGCCCGGTAGCGACCTGCATCGCTTTTCAGCGCGGAGGCAATGGTATATTCCTGAGCCTCCGCCCCTGGAATCGGCACCCCATCTTTTTCCCACTGATAGAGAAGGATCGCTTCCCCGAAGGACTCCACCAACAGTGTAATGGAATCGCCTTCGAGATGGCTGACCGACACCGGATGGTTAAAGATAAAAGGCTCCTTAATGCCAGCGTCGATAAATTGTATATCGTCCACCCACCCTCGATCACTCGCGGTGGAAATGGAGAAATCCTTGGTATAATTCCATTCCAGGGTCTGGGTTCCGGCGGGAACGGAAAATAGGACCTCCTCCCAGTCTTTTTCATCCGAAATACGGTCCGCCAGTTGCCCTCCGATGAAAAACTGGAGAAAATCGAAGTTATTTTCCGAGGAAACTTTCCACCAAAAGCTGATCGTACCGGGGCCGGTTACGGTTGTCTGTAAGCGGGATTGTTGATCATCCGTAATAGCGCCACTGGACAGGGATTCGGAATCGGATTGGCCCTCCTCGCTGTCCACGATCCAGAGGGCGCTTCCGGAGGTGAAAAATGGCAATGTGGCAGCCCCCACGGCGGCGTTAAAGGCGGGGTTTGTGGCGCCGATTTCGAGATTACCGGTGTTGCTCGTCTCTCCAGCGGTGTTGCCTACAATCACTTGGTAGCGGGCAACATCGGCTTGGGCAGCACTCCCAATCAGCAGTGTGTTACCCACTTCGCCGGGAATTACCGCGCCGTTTTTCAGCCATTGATAGGTAAGGGTTCCTCCCCCCGTTGCATCCACCGCCAGGGTTACCGATGTGCCGACCGTGACAATCGGATTTCCTATCCCCGTGACAATTTTCGGATAGGCAATGACGGATGCGAGCGAGAGGGAACCAAAGAGATTGGCGCGCTTGCCGGTGCGGGTTTTTCCCGCATATGCGGGGATGGTATCCGAGCCTCCGTAGAGCCTGTCAATCAATGTGAGGTAGTCTTCGGCAGGAAACTGAGCCATTAAGATCGCCAATAATCCGCTGATATGCGGACAGGCCATGGAGGTGCCGCTGAGGGTGGCATAGGCGGTGTCGCTGGCTTTTCCCACGGAGAGAATAGACGAACCCGGTGCGGCGATATCAACGCTGCCCTCGCCGAAATTGGAAAAGGATGAGAGGGCTTCCGAATCGGTCATACTGGCCACGGAGACAATATTATCGCGGGGATAGGTGGCCGGGTAGGCGGGAAAAGCATCATTGTCGGTGGCATCGTTTCCAGCGGCGGCCACGAAGATAATTCCCGCAGTTTGGGCCCGCTCGATGGCATTATCCAAGGCCAGGGAAAACCCGCCGCCGCCCCAACTGTTGCTCAAAATATTCGCTCCATGGACGCGCCCGTAATCGATGCACTGAATGGCCCCGGATACCGTCCCCGATCCCTGTGAGGACAAAAACTTGAGGGCCATTATCTGCACCCGCCAGGCGACTCCCGCGACCCCCACGCCATTGTTACCCACGGCGCCGACGGTTCCCGAGACATGCGTGCCATGACCGCTCACACTGTCATCGAAAGGATCGCCCGAATTGTTGAGGGCGTTGATGCCGAATTGATCGTCGATGAAGCCGTTGCTGTCGTCATCGGTGCCGTTTCCGGGAATTTCGTTGGTGTTTTGCCACATATTGGCCGCCAAATCCTCATGGGTGTAGCGGGCTCCCGTATCGACCACCCCGACAACGATTCCCGAGGCATCATTATTGATATCCCAGCCCTCCGGGGCGTCGATATCGGCGTCGGCTGCGCCACCGGTTTGGCCGGTATTATTCAACCCCCACTGCTCCCCGAAACGGGCATCGTTGGGAATATTGGCAAAGGCGTGAACGATATAATCCGGCTCCGCATAGGCCACCGATGAGGGCGGTTTTCTCAATTTCTCCAATGCCTTGGCGAGAGTGTCGCTCTGGAAATCCGGGAGCTCCAGAAAATACAGATTCGGAGCAGATGGATGCGCCCGCAAGGTCGCCCCAAGGCCGCTCAGGAGCCCAGCCAAGACCCCGGTATCGTGGCCGGGTTTCAATTTCAAAAGTAGATGATCGGCCACCATTTCACTCCGGGAAATCACCTTCTCGACCGCCGTTACGGGATCGCGGATGAGTTTTTCCTCGATCAGCACCGGATAGGGAAAATCGTCCTGTCGCACCACCGTGGACCGGTTAAAAACATGGTCATTTCCGGCGGATTTTTCATTCGAGGCCAAAACCTGAGCGCCCGCCCAATTTGCCGGAAGAGAAACATCTTCTTTTTTCGACGGTTCCTCTGACGAAGTTTCCACTGCCGGCCCGTCGGATTTTTTGGCCGGTTGCTTCGTTGCGGTTTCAGGCGTTGAAATCGAATCCTCGTTCGGGTGATTGAGATAAAGCGTGGCCAGCCAGATTCCTATCGCCCCAAAGACAAGAATGGACACAAACGCGGTGAATTTCCGTTTAGGAAACGTCATTTAGCAAAAATTGGAAAAATCATTGAATTTCGGAAAGAGTCATGGACCGGTGGGTATCCACTTAAGTTTCAACTTTCTAAAGGGAACTTTAATACCATTTTAGGAGCGAAATTCCAAGCCTATAATCGCTTGAGTTCGATCAAAACTGCTCTGATACTGTCTTTTGTTTCGCTAAATTGAAAGCTATGAGGTTATGAACCATCCACCAACGATAACGGATATTTGCGAAGCGGCAGCACGAATCGAGCCCTATATCCACCGCACCCCCGTGCTTACTTGTCGGGCCATCGACACACTCTGCGGGGCGTCACTTTTCTTCAAATGCGAAAATTTTCAAAAGGTTGGGGCCTTTAAAATCCGGGGGGCGACCAATGCGGTCTTTTCGCTTTCCGATCAAGAGGCTGCCAGCGGGGTCGCCACGCATTCCTCCGGCAACCACGCCGCCGCTTTGGCCCAAGCCGCCCGCTGGAGGGGAATCCGCGCGCATGTGGTTATGCCGAAAAACGCCCCCGAAGTGAAAAAAGCGGCCGTCGCGGGCTACGGGGCCAACATCCGCTATTGCGAGCCAACCCTGCAAGCCAGAGAGGATACCCTGGCCGAGGTCCAGAGCGAAACCGGCGCGGTTTTTATCCCTCCCTTTAACGACTGGCGGATCATTGCCGGGCAGGGAACTGCCGCCCTCGAACTTTGCCACGAGATCGCCGATTTGGACTCCGTTATCGCCCCCGTCGGTGGGGGTGGGCTTTTGAGCGGCACGGCTCTGACGGTTTCCGCCCGTTCGCCCAATACCCAGATAATCGGCGGCGAACCCGCCAATGCCGATGATGCCTGCCGCTCCCTCAAAGCGGGAAAAATTATCCCCGCCAATAATCCAACGACCATCGCCGACGGGCTGCTCACCTCTCTGGGCGACCTGACTTTCAGTGTCATCCGTCAACATGTGGCCGATATCCTGACCGTCAGCGAGGAGGACATTATCCAAACCATGCGGCTGATCTGGGAGCGAATGAAAATCATCGTGGAGCCCTCATCGGCGGTGGCGCTTGCTGTGGTGATGGCTCACCCGGAAAAATTTGCGGGCCGCCGAGTGGGGGTGATTTTCTCCGGCGGCAATGTCAATCTTGCCAGCTTACCCTGGAAACTGTAAACCCATAGGCCAACATGAATTTTTCACCAACGACTCACTCTTCCGCCGGGCATAGTTATTTGCTGATTATCTCCCTTTTGTCCCTGCTTTTTCTGGGTGCGCCAACGACGTTTGCGGGAGAAAATTTCGGGATGGTTCTTCATGGGGGCGCGGGCACGATTTCAAAAGGGGACATGACCGAGGAGATGGAGGCGCAGTATCGGCAAAAACTAACGGAAGCTTTGGAAAAAGGTCACCATATTCTCAAAAAGGGCGGGAGCAGCCTCGATGCGGTGGCCGGGGCGTTGATCATTCTGGAGAATTCCCCACTTTTCAACGCCGGAAAAGGCGCCGTTTTCACCAACAATGGCAGCAATGAGCTCGATGCGTCGATTATGGACGGGCGGTCACTTCAGGCGGGAGCGGTGGCGGGAGTCAAAACGGTCAAAAATCCCATTCTCCTGGCCCGGAAAGTGATGGAAAAATCGCCCCATGTGCTATTATCCGGTGAGGGAGCGGATACCTTTGCCCGCGGGCAGGGGCTCGAAATCGTCGATCCGGATTATTTTTACACCGAAAGACGCTGGAAATCCCTCCAAAAAGTCAAAGCACGGGAAAATTTGGGCGAACCGGAGAAAAGCCCTGATAAAAAACACGGCACGGTGGGAGCGGCTGCGCTCGACAAGTTCGGAAATCTCGCCGCTGGCACCTCGACCGGTGGAATGACCAACAAACGATACGGGAGAATCGGCGATTCGCCCCTGATCGGCGCAGGCACCTATGCCAACAATGAAACCTGCGCGGTTTCTGCCACCGGACACGGGGAGTATTTCATCCGAGCCGTCGTTACCCACGACATTTCGGCCTTGATGCAATATAAAGGGCTGTCACTGCAAGAGGCTGCCAATCGCGTGATAGTGGATAAATTAACGGCCCTTGGGGGAACCGGCGGGGTGGTCGCAATCGATAAAAAGGGAAACATCGCCATGCCTTTCAATACCAAGGGCATGTACCGGGGTTGGGTGGATAAAAAGGGAAATATCACAGTTAAAATTTATCGTGATGAATGATTCTCAAAAATTTTCTGTTGGAGAGGAAAGGCTATGACCTGGATAAAAACCATTGGAGTCGAGGAATCTTCTGGCCCGTTGAAAACTCTTTATTCACAGGTGCAAACCCCCGATGGCCATGTGGATAATGTCCTCAAAGTCCACAGTCTGCGCCCGCGAACCCTTCAGGCCCATTTGACACTCTACAAGGCCGCCATGCACAGTCTGCCCAATGCCCTTTCCCCTCGAGAGAGGGAATTGGTGGGGGTCTGTGTTTCCCGCTGGAATGGCTGCGATTATTGCGTCGAGCACCATCGGACAGGACTCGCCCGCCATATCGGAAGTGAGTCCGAAGCCAGGGCATTGGCGGATGCGGCGGTGGGAGATGCTTCCGAATCGGTTTTAGCGGAGCGAGAACAGGCCCTCTGCGACTACGCGACCAAATTGACCCGCGCGCCCGGCCAAATGGCGGAAAAAGACATCGAACCCCTGCGTGCGGTCGGGCTCGACGATGCCGCTATCCTCGATTTAAATCAGATCACGGCCTATTTCTCCTATGCCAACCGCACCGTGCTCGGCCTCGGCGTCTCACTACAGGGTGAGCGGTTGGGCCTCCACCCCGACGAAAAAGAAAAAGGATTCGGGCATACCTGAAGGGGATTCGGCAGTTATTTCGGGCCGATCAGCTCTTTGACCGATTCCAGGAGATCAGTCATTTCAAAAGGCTTCGCAAATGTGAATTTCACCCCGAGTAAACGAGCGGAATCAAGGTAATCTTCGGGGCCGTGGGATCCACCGCCAGAAATTGCGATTATTTTCACCTCCGGGTATTTTTTTCTTAATTCAATAATGGTTTCGAGCCCTTCCTTGTCCGGCATGACAATGTCCATTATGACCAAATCGGCGGGGTTTACCCTATAACTCTCCACGGCCTGAAAACCATTGATCACCGTATCTACTTGATAATTGGCGTCTTCCAGAAAACAAAGGAGCAGCTCCCGAAAAACGGGGTCGTCGTCCACAACCAGAACACGGGCGTTGTTCAAATTAGACATGATTGTATAAGTTCGTTGAGAAAATCCCTTTCTTTATCCACAAAAGGAAACTCCCCTCCAGATGATTTGCAATGCGCACTCCTATAATTATAAGAGTGAAAATACTTTAAACTTTAATTGTTACATGAGCAAATTTATTATTTTCGACGTAGATAATGTCATTATCGATACGATCAATGCGGCTCCTTTTGCCGAATCTGCCCTCGGAATCGCGCTTTCGGAGCAATTGGGATCTGAAAGCGGCGATCGGGTGCGGAGCGATTTCAAAAGTAATTACGAAAACCTGACCAAACAGGCCAAAGCCGACGCCGGTGTGCTCCACGAAGATTTCCAAACGCTCAAGGGCCGCATCGAAAACTGGCAGGCGGGCGTTCTCTGTGAGGGTTGGGAATTGAAACTATGGTCGCGGGAAACCCTCTTGGCCATCGCTCTGGAAAAAAATGGCATACCCGTTACGAAGACGTTGATCGACGCGGCTTTGGATCCCTATTGGGCGGCCCTGACCAAGGAATCGAAAAACAGGTCCGATGTGGCCGAGGCTCTGGAAGGCCACCGGAAGGCCGGAGTCGCGATTCACCTTGCCACGGCCAGTGACGGATTTCTCGATTTCAACGAGCGGGAGCAGACTTTTGTTTACAACCCGCAAAATGCCGTTCGGCGAAAAATGAATCGCATGACAATTTTGCGGGAACTCGACTTTGAAGAACACGATGTGAGCGTCGGCGATCCAATCGGCAAACCGGATGCCCGGTTTTTCACGCGTGTGCTCCAGGATTTCGAAACCAAATTGGGGCGAAAAATCGATTTATCCCAAACCCTCGCTGTCGGCGACAACCTGTCCGATGACGTCCTCCCGCTCCTTGAACTCGGTGTGGCCCGGGGCGCATGGCTCGTTTCAGAAAACGGAATGGGCGGCCCGGAACTCTTGGAGGGAAATCCAAGCGTCGGTATCGTAAATTCGCTATTGAAACTGGAAAACATTCCCTGGATTGATGGTTGAAAGAACACTTAAGAATAACCATTTTAACCAGAATCTACGAAATAAACTTATGAGCCGAAAATTTTTAATCGATACGGACACTGCCTCGGATGATGCCGTGGCCCTTCTCATGGCCCTGCGCCACCCCGATGTGGAAGTTGTCGCCATCACGGTGGTGAGTGGAAACGTGCCGCTCGCCCAAGGGGTCGCCAATGCGCTGGTGACGGCAGAGCTATGCGGCTCCCAAGTGCCCGTTTATGCGGGGGCCGACAAGCCGCTGACCCGAAAAGCGGAGTTTGCCGAGTGGTTTCACGGCAAAGACGGGATGGGCGAACAAAACTATCCACCCGCAAAACGCGCGGCGGAGTCCACCCATGCGGTTGATGCCCTTATCGATATTTTGAGCAGCGATTCGGATATCGAACTGATCACTTTGGGGCCATTGACCAACATTGCTCTGGCCCTGAAGCGTCAGCCTGACTTGGCCAACCGGGTAAAGCGATGCGTAATCATGGGCGGCGCCCCCTGCATGGTGGGAAATGTCACCCCGGCTGCGGAATACAATATCTGGGTCGATCCCGAGGCCGCGCAAATCGTGTTTCGCTCAGGAATGCCGATCGAGATGGTGGGCTGGCACCTCTGCCGTGGGGAGGCCAATCTCTTCCTCCAAGATATCGAACTTGTTCGCGGTTTCGACACCCCCTACGGCCATTTTACCATCGATTGCAACCGAACTGCCATGGAGGCCAACCGGATTCAATCGGGAGAAATCGGCATTTCCCTGCCCGATCCCACAACGATGGCCATCGCCCTCGATCCGTCGATCTGCACCGAAAGCAGCCGTCACCTCGTGGAAATCGAAACCCAAGGTGAATTTACGCGCGGCATGACCGTGGTGGACCAGTTAAATGTCGCCAATGACGAACGTAACTGCGACGTATGGTGCCCCGATGGACCCCGCGAGCCAAACGCCACCGTCTGCTGGAAATTTGACGTGAGTCGCTGGAAGGCGCTCCTCTACAGCCTGCTCCAGTAGATAAATTTTCTCTAATTTAAGACCGTTTGGAAAACCTTCGACTTCGCCTAAAATCACATATTTTCTATAATTGCGGTTCCGAAGGCCGAGCATTTTACTTCGGTCGGGTCTTCCATCAGGCGGGCGAGATCATAGGTCACCACTTTTGAGCTGATGGCGGCTTCAATTCCCTTGACGATGAGATCGGCGGCCTCATTCCATCCGAAGTAACGCAGCATCAGTTCACCCGAAAGTATGACCGAGCCCGGATTCACTTTGTCCAGGCCCGTGTATTTTGGAGCGGTTCCGTGGGTGGCTTCGAAAATGGCATGTCCCGTTACGTAATTGATATTTCCTCCCGGGGCGATGCCGATTCCGCCGACCTCGGCAGCGAGGGCATCCGAAATATAATCGCCGTTGAGATTGAGAGTCGCTACCACATCGTAGTCGGCGGGGCGGGTGAGGATTTGCTGCAAAAAAGCGTCCGCGATGACATCCTTGATGATCAGCCCGCTTTCGAGCTCACACCAGGGGCCGCCATCGATTTCCTTCGCGCCGAATTCTTCTTTGGCTAACTCATAACCCCAATCACGGAAGGCGCCCTCAGTGAATTTCATGATGTTGCCCTTGTGAACAAAGGTAACGCTTTTGCGCTTTTGTTCGATTGCGAATTTTATGGCCGCGCGAACGAGACGGGCCGTGCCTTCTTGGGAAACCGGTTTGAGACCAAACCCCGCCGTATCGGGAAATCGCACTTTAGTATACAGATCGCCGAAATTTTCCTTTAAAAATGCCTTCAGTTTCTCGGCATCCTCGGTGCCCGCGCGAAACTCAATTCCGGCATAAATATCCTCGGTGTTTTCGCGAAAAATAACCATGTCAACGGCCTCGGGTTTTTTGACGGGACTTTGCACCCCGCGAAAATAACGGACCGGGCGCAGGCAGACAAAGAGATCGAGCTCCTGCCGCAGCGCCACGTTGAGTGAGCGTATGCCTCCGCCGACCGGGGTCGTTAAGGGGCCCTTGATTCCCACCAGATATTCGCGAAAATCGTTCAGCGTTTCCGTGGGCAGCCAATTACCGTTTTCCTTGAAGGATTTTTCACCCGCCAAAACTTCAAACCATTCGATTGAGCGGCTGCCCCCGTAGGCCTTTTCAACCGCCGCATCGAAAACCCGCTGGGAGGCGGCCCAAATATCGGGACCGATGCCATCTCCCTCGATGAAGGGAACGGCGGGCCGATCGGGCACATTCAGGATTCCATTTTCAATGGTAATTTTATCGCCCTTTCGCTCGGGCTGCTCGGAGTTGTTCATATATCTTTTTGTTTTTCTTAGATTCGCAATTATTTAAGCCAGTCTCTGGCAGAAATTTTTCAGTCGTGAAAGGCCTTTTTCGATAATGTCATCGGAGGTGGCATAACTCAGCCGGACACAGTCATCATCGCCGAAAGCGATCCCCGGAACCACGGCCACTTTCTCATCTTCCAGCAGGCGGGCGGAAAAGTCATTCGATTTCAAATTGAAAGAAGAGATATTGGGGAAAAGATAAAAAGCGCCCTGAGCGCGTTGGCAGGTAATACCGGGAATTTCGCCGAGCCCATCGAGCATCAAATTTCGCCGCCGGTCAAAAGCGGTCAGCATTTTATCGATCTCCTGTCGCGATTGTTCCTTGTTCTTCATTGCCGCCAAAGCGCCGAATTGGGCGAAGGTGGTGGCGTTTGACGTGGTGTGGCTCTGGATGCTCGAAACGGCTTTGGCGATCTCCTTGCGGGCGGCAAGTGTGCCCAGCCGCCATCCGGTCATGGAAAATGTTTTGCTGAAACCGCTCACTGTAATGGTGTGCGCTGCGGCCTCTTTACTGAAACTCGCCGGACTGTGGTGGGTGACGCCATCGTAGAGCAGGTACTCGTAAATCTCATCGGACATCAGCAGGATATCTCGCCTCAGAACGACTTCCATGAGCCCCTCGAGTTCCTCGCGATTGTAAACTGCTCCGGTCGGGTTTGAGGGACTATTCAAAATGAACAGCCGCGTGCGGTCCGTGATGGCGGCGTCCAGTTGCTCGGGAGAAACCTTGAAACCGGTTGAATCTTTGGCCGAAACCACCGTTGGATTTGCGCCACATAACTTCGCCATTTCGGGATAGCTCACCCAGTAGGGGGCCGCTATGAGGACTTCGTCACCGGGACCGCAAACTGACTGGATTGCCAGGTGGCAGGAATATTTACCGCCGGGGCTGGTCACAATGTTCTCGGCGCTCAGGCCCTCGATTCCGTTTTCGTTGGTGTATTTTTCCGCCAAAACAGCCCTCAGTTCGGGCAAACCGGGTGCCGGGATGTATTTCGTCTGTCCCTCGTTGAGGGCTTTCCGACAGGCATCCTTGATAAAATCCGGTGTGTCGAAATCGGGTTCGCCCGCGCCGAACCCGCAAATATCCTGCCCGGCAGCTTTTAGAGCTTTAGCCCGTGCCGTGACCGCTAGAGTTGGGGAGGGAGTGATATTGTCCGCCCAGACAGACAATTTGAAATTACTGGTATCCATTTTGTTTATAATCCTGATGTGAAGTGCTTTTGAAGAAAAGCCACGCAGGCTTACCAACTAAAAAGCAATTGGCAAATGGAAAAGACAAATTGTCCGGATCTTATGAACCCGGAAAACACCTCTACAGAGCAAGCAAGCAAATAGCGGGATTACTTCTTCCGGCGGGCTTTTTTCTTAGCCGGTGCCTTCTTTTTAGCCGGAGCCTTTTTCTTAGCAACCTTCTTTGTAGGCGCTTTCTTTTTAGCAACCTTCTTTTTGGCTACCTTCTTTTTAGCTACTTTTTTAGCGGGCGCTTTCTTTTTGGCCGGAGCCTTTTTCTTGGCCACCTTCTTGGCGGGCGCTTTCTTTTTCGCGACCTTTTTGGCTACTTTCTTTTTCGCCGGAGCCTTTTTCTTGGCAACCTTTTTGGCGGGCGCTTTCTTTTTAGCTACCTTTTTGGCCGGAGCTTTTTTCTTGGCGACCTTTTTAGCGGGCGCTTTCTTCTTAGCAACCCTTTTGGCCGGTGCCTTTTTCTTGGCAACCTTCTTGGCGGGCGCTTTCTTTTTAGCGGGCACTTTCTTTTTGGTCACCTTCTTTGCAGGCGCTTTCTTCTTGGCTACCTTCTTTTTAGCCGGAGCCTTTTTCTTAGCAACCTTCTTGGCGGGCGCTTTCTTTTTAGCGACCTTTTTGGCCGGAGCCTTTTTCTTGGCGACCTTTTTAGCGGGCGCTTTCTTTTTGGTCACCTTCTTTGCAGGCGCTTTCTTCTTGGCTACCTTCTTTTTGGCCGGTGCCTTTTTCTTGGCCACCTTTTTGGCGGGAGCTTTCTTTTTAGCGACCTTTTTGGCTGGCGCCTTTTTCTTCGCTACTTTTTTCGCTGAGGATTTCTTTTTTACCATGATTAACTTACTATTTATTGTTAGGGTTATTTCAGGAAATTGTTCGTAGATACTTTTAAAATCCAGATTTAAGTCTTGGATTTATTTTTTATCTCAAAAGTGGAGTCGACCGAAACGTTTCTTGATTTTTCGTGGATTCGGTTAACAAAAATTTAAGTTCAGACCCGCTATAAAAATAATCTTCTTGGGCGGCCCGCAGTGAGTTTTTTTTCTTAAAAAATAAAAACGTTATTAACACTTTGATTATCGAAACGTTTTCTCTGTAAATAAAAATTAATGCAGAAAATTAACGGTTCTTTGAAAAATATCAACAAAAATCTTTTTCCGAAATATACGGAAAATGTTGTTGAGAAAAATCCTTCAATCGTAGGGTTTTTGAAAAACCGAATTTCTGTCTAACGTTACCAGATTTTATTTCCGATTCGATAGCGCATTTGGTCAGGGGTTCCAGAAATTGATTGATAACTAACGTCGAATCTATTTCAGATAAGTGAAGGCTTTATCCGCTACAACTGGAACCTCCTCAGTCAAATACTCAGGCTGAAAAAGATCCTTGGCAAAATTTTGACCGAGGACGGCGGCGGTTATTCGGAAACGGGTTTTCGAGCGTGTTTTCTCATCAAGAAAATCGATTGCCTTTGGAAATCCTTCATCTCCGATTTTTTTTACACTGATAATTTTAAAGGACTTGAGTGGCTGTCCTTCCTTGTCGACCAATTCTGCTTTTAACCATTGCCGACTTTTTTCCTCCAGAAAAATTCTCACCGCGCCCAGTTCCGGATTTGTTGTCGCCGTTGCTTCCGGGGGATACATCAAAAATGCGAAGAGCGTGCGACCCAACTTTTTGGACGTTCCTTCAAAAACATATTTGGGCCAATAAATGAAGGGCATTTGCAAGTCGAAGGGAGTGATTATCAATCCCGGCAATAACGGTTCAAATAATTCCGCCCCATCCAATTCTCTAACCGAGGGCGGGTTGCTTTCGCCAACAACGCTCCATACCTTTGGCTCCGGTCCGTTATGGACGAGCATGGAAAAGTCCTTTGCATCGTCGGCTCCGGGAATCAAAACTCTCGTGCGAGCGCCGGTATCGCCCCATGTGCCCCAAAGCTGACCTCTGTAGCGTGTGATCGCGCCTCGCCGTGGCATATGTTTCAATTCAAATTTGAAACTGTAATCCCCGCCCAAGCGCTGCCGTCGAAAATCGTTCAGTATTTTTTCCCCCTCGACAAGCTGTTCCAATTTTTCTGCTGTCTGCGAGATATTTGGTTGAGGCTGCAACGGGTCGGCTGCCGTCAAAATCCCGGCGGTTCCCTGGCTGTAGAAGAGCAGGAAAAGAAAAATGGCGCTTTGCCCAATTGTTACCAATGAGCAACTTCGGGCCATGAAGGATGGGCTACGGCTACTGCTGCTGCCTACCTCCCGAAAACCGGGCTCAGGGTTGTTCGGGAGCATCCGCATCGGAATCCCCTGCTTCTGGTTCTTCCGGAACGGCTTCGGATCCAGAGTCCACGGTTGGCTCCAAAATTGGGCTGAGCGCCTCTTTTACCGGTTCCTGAGCAGCCTCGGGTAAAGCGGTTAACGGCTCCTCGGCGGAAATATTGGTGGGCAAAACGCCTTCCTCTACTTGTGGACCGCCGACGCCGGAAATATACCCGAGGTAAAGACCGAAACTGAGAATAAAAAAGGCTACTGCAGCGATAAAGGTAAGCTTTTTAAGCACTCCCCCGGCATCGGCGCCAAAGGTAGATTCTGCCATGCCTCCCCCGAAGGCGGTTCCGAGGCCCGCATTGGTGTTTGCGCGCTGCAAGAGAACCAAAAAGATCATCACAACGCAGACGATAATCAAGAGGAGTGTAAAAAATGCTGAAAGGATAGGACCCATGTTTCCGATATTGTGGTATTTTTATGCGGAATGGCGAAAATGCGCATTTGAGGGGAAGAATCAAGAACTTAATGCGAAGAATAGGGAATTTAGCGAACCCACTCCAAAAAGCCTATGCATTTATACCCAGTTTTTCAAGAATGCGCTGCAAATCGTCGTTACCGTAATATTCGATGACAATTCTGCCTTTTTTGGCCGTGTGGCGAACTTTTACTCGGGTGTTGAACCTTAATTCCAATTGATTTTCCACGGATTTGATGACGGTGGACTCCGATGCCGGTCTTTGCCTCGGCCCGGTGGGGGACTTGCCCTCCCGGTGGCGGCGGGCAATTTTTTCCAGCTCGCGCACACTCAGACCCGCCTCGATGATGCGGCGCACAATGAGCATCCGCTGGCCGGAATCTTCGATTCCCAGCAGGACTTTGGCATGTCCAACCGAAAGAAGACCCTTGCTCAGGTAGCCCTGGATTTCTCCTTCCAACTGGAGCAGACGCAGGGAGTTGGCAACCGTGGCACGGCCCTTGCCGACACGTTCGGAGACACCTTCCTGAGTCAAATCGAAATCGCGAATCAAGCTGGCATAACCGAGCGCCTCTTCCACCGGGTTGAGCCCCTCGCGCTGCAAATTTTCAATCAGCGACATGGCGGCGCTGGAGGCATCGCTGGCCACAACTACTCGGGCGGGAATTTTTTTGAGCTTCAGTTCCTGGCAGGCTCGAAATCGCCTTTCACCCGCGATAATTTGAAAAGCTCGATCAACTTCTCGAACCACAATGGGCTGCATGAGGCCCTCGGAGCGAATGCTCTCGGCCAGTTCGCGCACCTGTTCGGCAGCGATTTCACGACGCGGCTGATAGGGATTGGGCCTAATCTTGTTGATCGGAATTTCCCTGAATTCTCCTGTCGAGGGGGGATTCTCGGCGGTGGCGGCGGCGGGACGTCTGGTTTTGCCGGGGGATTTAACTTTCTTTCGAGGACCGCCAGTCGTCGCTTTTTTGGTCTTGGTCTTCGCCTTGGCCTTGACCTTGGTCTTGGTGTCATCGGCTGTTTTCACGGTTTTTGGGAGGGGCCGGGCGACACCGCCGGATATCAGGCTGCCCAATCCTCTTCCCAATCGTTTTTTGATTTTTGACATGGCAATTCTTAACTACTTACTTACTTGCTTGATTGGGGGACAAATATCGTTTGCCCCGCCTTCAATCCCTTTGGATCGGCGATTTTATTGGCGTTTTGGATATCCGCCACAGTGGAATTAAATTTTTTTGCGATGGCCGAAAGCGTGTCACCACTTTCCACCGTGTAGGCGACTCCTTTTTTGGGATAATCCTCGGAAAATGTTCGCTCGACACTGATTGTCGGTTTGGCCGCGACCGATTCCGCGAGGGCCTTCATCGCCTCCTGAGTCTGGTTGGCAAGGCGCTCCATCTGACTGCTCACCTCGATGATAATCTCGGATTTCTCGGCGCTGAGCCGGGCCAGCATTTCCTCCCTCGCCGCCGCCATGCGGTTGTTCAACTCCGCCACCGTGGCAAGCCGGGCGAGACTGGCTTCCTGTTGTTCGAGCCGGATTTGCAAATTGTTTTTTAATTCCCGATTCTCACGCGATAATTTTTCCAATTCCAGTGAAAACCGGGATACCTGTTGCTGCAGGAGCGCCAGATCAGCCCTTAAATTCGCCAATTCGATTTTTTCACTATCGATGCTGTTGCGCGAATTTTTGGCATTGGCGGAGTAAGCCGGAAGCATCCAGAAAACCGCCCCGACAAGGGTGAGGATGAGGTGAAAGTTTTTTCTGTTGATACCTGGCATGGGCCTGTGTTTCGGGTGCCATCAATGGTAAACTTTTTCAACCGCCAGTTGTCAACCGAATCGTCTAAAAAGAACCCCGAATTTACTTTTTGGCAAAAGGCGTGGGTGAACTCAGGGGCGCCATATCGCCGCCTGTCAGGAGTGTTCCGGGGGTAATTGGGAAGCCTCTCAAAAAATCGCCAGCCGGGAGCATTTTGCCGCCGGGTCGCTGCATGGCCATAAATTGAAGCGTGCCATCACCGGTTGCCACCTCCAGGCAATTGCTCTGCGTTTCGAGCGCTTCGCCGGGTCTGCCAACCTCGGAACTATCGGCCACGGAAGCCTTCCCTACCTTGATGCGCACACCGTTACATTCGAAAAAACAACCCGGCCAGGGCTGCAATGCCCGGATGCGGTTGGCCAGTTGGCGGGCGGTTTTTTGGAAATCGAGAATGCCGTCGCTTTTTTTCAACAACCGGGTGTAGCTCACACCGGCGGGGTTCTGTTCGTGAAATTTTGCCTCGCCTTTAAGAACGGCGGGCAGACCGCGGCGGAGCAATGGCAGGCAGGCAAGGCTCAGTTTTTCGCGCAGGTCGGTGGTGGTATCCTCCGGGCCAATCGACGCCTTTTCGCAATTCAACATGGGCCCGGCATCCATTTTTCGCACCATGCCCATGAAGGTTACGCCCGTTTCATTCTCACCCTCGGCGATGGCGGTTTCGATAGGCGAGGCGCCCCGGTAGGCAGGCAGAACCGAGGTATGGATGTTGTAAGCGCCCAATTTTGGCAGATCGAGCAATTCCTGTTTCAGTATATGGCCATAGGACATTACCAGAAGCAGGTCGCAGCCGATTTCCCTCAGCCAATCAAGTTCCGGTGGACCAATCTTCTCGGGTTGTCGAAACGAAATCCCCTTTTCCAAAGCCCATTTCTTTACGGGATTGGCCTTCAGGTTCATCCCGCGCCCGGAAGGTTTGTCGGCTCCCGTGATAATACCCGCCAACTGCAAATCTTTCCCAAAATGCGATAATAGCTCCTCCAGCATCGGCAGGGCGATGGAATCAGAACCCAGGAAAACTGTTTTTACCGATTCCAAAGGACAATCTATCCTTTCGCGCTGAATTCTTTCTTTTTCATCTGAGGCTGGTAAAAATCTTTGGAGCGTTTCGGTTTGCCGATTAACAGGAACTGCACAGGGCAGCCGGGCAGGCCGAACTCGGCGTGAAACCCTTTTTCGAGGTAGCGGCGGTAGCGGTCGTCGAGGTTGGCCGCGATATTGCAGAAGAGGCGAATTTGAAAGGGCCGGGAACCGGTCTGAACGGCATAATAGATTTTGAAACGCTTCCCTTTGATGAGCGGGGGGCGTTGGCGCTCGGTCAAATTGGCGACCACTTGGTTGACCTTCGCGGTGGGCAGTTGCGTCGATTGGATGCGATCGAGATCGCGGGCCGTGTGCAGGATTTTAGCGATTGAGAGTCCCTCCAGAGCGGAGACAAAAAGGATCGGGCTGCCCGGTAAAAAGAAAAGTTCCTTGAAGATGGCCTTGGAAAATTTCCTGCGAAAATCCCTTTCGTCCTCATAGCCTTTGACAGGTTCATTTCTGAAAGCCTCCATTGCCAAATCCCACTTGTTGACCACCACGGCGAGGGTTTTTCCCGCTTTTACGATTTGCCCGGCGAGGGCTTTATCCTGAGTGGTGACGCCGTTGAGGGCATCAAGGACGAGAAAAACGACATCGGCCTGCATAACCGCTCCCTCCGATCTCATGGCCGAGAAAAACTCCACCGAGGAATTCATTTTCCCCTTTCTTCGCAAACCCGCCGTATCAATCAGCCGAAACGGCCAGTTTTCTCCCTCCCTGGTCTCGTAATCCATGTCGAGTGCGATGGAATCCCTGGTCGTCCCCGGAACCTCGGTCACGACGAGGCGGTCGGATTTGAAGAGGCGGTTGCAAATGGAGGATTTGCCCACATTGGGGCGGCCCGTGAAACAGATCTGGATGCGCTTTTCTGAAAGTTCCTCCGGCGCCGGGAGTTTGGGCCCGAGTGCGGTATCGATGCTCTCACGCAGATCGAATATGCCGCGCCCATGCTCCGCCGATACCAGAATTAGCTGGTCGAAACCCATCCGGGCGAAATCCGACCCCTGGTGTTCCTGCCGGTCGGAATCGATTTTATTGATGACCAAAATCGGCTCTTTACCATATTGGCGCAATTTATCGGCCACCGCCTCGTCCAGCGGGGTGCAGCCTTCCCGCCCATCCACCATAAAGATAATAACACTGGCCGCCTGAATCGCGAAGGCCACCTGTTCCTCGACCGCGTCGGTCATCACGGCCTTGCCCTCGACGACTTCCAACCCGATGCCACCGGTGTCCATAAGGATGAAATCGCCGTCGATTTCGATGGCATTGACATCGCGGGTGACACCCGGCTGGTCATGCACGATGGCGATGCGCCGCCCGGCCAGACGGTTGAAAAGCCGGCTTTTGCCCACATTGGGCCTGCCCACGAGGGCTACACTTCTTGAAGGTTCCATGGTATTACTTTAAACTCCCTATAAATTTATCTATCCGCTCGACGGCCTCGATGAGCCGCTCGTAACCGGTGGCGAAACTCGCTCTGACAAAACCTTTACCGCTCGGGCCGAAGGCTGTGCCGGGCACCACCGCCACTTTTTGTTCGTTGAGCAAACGATGGCAGAACTGCTCCTCCGTCAACCCTGTTGTTCGAATATCGGGGAAAGCGTAAAAGGTTCCTTGGGGCAAATGGCAAGACAATCCCATCTCGTTAAATTTCCGCACAATGTAATCTCGCCGCCGCTGGTACTGGGTGCGCATCTGCTCGACCGCCTCCTGCCCATGCCGCAGAGCCTCGATGGCCGCCTCCTGACTGACGATGGGGGCGCAGAGCATTCCGTATTGGTGGACCGTCGTCATGGCCTCGATTAGCGGGGCTGGGCCGCAGGCAAATCCAATGCGGAAACCGGTCATGGCGAAGGCCTTGGAGACGCCGTGCAGGAAAATTGTGCGCTCCTTCATTCTCGGCAAGGTCGCGATGCTGCGATGTTTTTCACCATAGGAAAGTTCCGCATAAATTTCGTCTGAAATGACCAGCAAATCCTTTTCTACGGCAAATCGGGCAATTTTCTCCATGGAATCGGAGTCGAGCACGCCCCCGGTGGGGTTGGTGGGGAAGTTGAGCACGAGAGCCTTGCAGCCGGGTTGCCAGGATTCGGCCAGCGTTTGGGGATTCAGTGAAAATCGGTCCGCCGCCGAAGTGGGAATGGGAACGCCCTCCCCGTGGGCAAGCTGCACGCAAGGATGGTAGGCGACATAACAAGGTTCGTGGTAAAGCGCTTTGTCTCCCGGATTGATGAATGCTCGCAGAGCCGCATCGAGCCCCTCCGAGACTCCCGTGGTGACGAGAATTTCATTATCTGGATGATAACTGAGACCAAAATGCTCCTCAACGTAGTCGGAAATGGCGCGCCGCAACTGGATCAGGCCGAGGTTATCCGTGTAACTGGTTTTGCCGCGTTCGAGGGCAAAGATGGCGGCTTCGCGTATTCTCCAGGGAGTATGGAAATCGGGCTCCCCGATACCGAGGGAGATCGCATCGGGCATTTTTGAGACAATTGAGAAAAATTCCCGAATGCCCGAGCGCGGCAGGCTTTGGATATGCCTGGCCACGAAACGAGAAGTGTCGTCGCTCATGGATAGTTCGATTTATGCAGTTCGGGATCAGGGGTTGAAGGCGTCAAGATCAGGTCGTTTTTTATTATCTTCCTCTTCGTCTTGCTCTTTCTCTTCGTCCCTAATGGCATTAATAACAACAAGTTACAAAAAAATAGAGAAAGACAAAGAGGAAGAGGATGAGGAAGATGAGGATTTAATGCTTATGTTTCGATTTTGCGGATCGGGTCACGGACTGATGGCCGGTTTGTCCGGGTCGCCGCGTTCGCCTCCGAGGTAATAGCCCTGTTCCTTGTAAGCTCTCAGCAGGAAATGGGTGACGGTGGAAAGGACGCCTTCGATGGTGGCCAGTTTTTCGGAGACAAAGGCGGCCACATCGTGGAGGTTGGCCCCTTTTACCACACAAAGCAGATCATAGCCGCCGGACATAAGGTAACAGGTTTCCACCTCGTCGAAACGGCTGATGCGCTCGCCCATGCGGTCGAACCCCCCTTCGCGTTCCGGTGAAATTTTGACTTCGATGAGAGCCCGGACTTCGTTCTCTGCCGCCACATTGGGATGCAGCACCGGCCGCCACCCGAGGAGAACTTTTTCGGCTTTCAGCTTTTCCAGTTCCGCCTCCACCTCGGCACGATCCATACCCAAAATCTCCCCCATCTGCACAGTCGAGAGGTTTTCGCCCTCAAGCAAAAGTTTAAGTAAATTATTCATGAGTTAATGGAGGCAGAAACAAACGGCATCTTCTGCTTTATCTAAACAATTAAAAAGTTCAATATTGTCCTAATTGCACGATAAGACCTCATGTTGAAAGAAAAAAGGTTGATTTCCATTAGAATATTTATAATCTAAGCAGTAATATTGACGTACGCGAATATACTCTCAAGTTTGATAAAGTTGACAAGGGGTTTAATCTTGTAACCTATTAACTAAAGTGAATCTGCTCGAATCCATAGAAAACCATACGGGACTATACTCTCTACAAGAGGCGTCTTACTACGCAAATATGTCCATTGGTAGAATGCGCTATTGGTTTCTTGGAGATAAACTCCATCACCCACTTAGAGTACCAAAGATAGATTCCAATGGAACCGCGTTTATTACTTTTCATGAGTTCCTCGAAGCAGTTGCCATTAAAAATTTAAGAGATATGAGCCGTGGATTGCCTCAGACTTTCAGTTTACAGAAAATTCGCTCCGCGATAAAGGTAGCTCAGGAAAAGTTTCAAATTGAAATTCCTTTTGCTGATAGCCGCCATCAAATAGCCTACGATGATAAAGAATTATTTGTATTTCTAGCGGGTGAAAATGATCCTACACAACTTACTGGAAAGCATATCGGTCAAATGGGCATTCACTCAATCGAGACGGATTATCTTAATTTTATCAACTTTGACAATACAACTAATCTTGCATACGAATTTATCGTTGGTGAATACTTTGATCGCCAGATAGTTATGAATCCGCGTGTGATGTTTGGCGAACCAGCCGTGCGCAATACTCCCTGTAGTGCCCCAGATTTATGGAGTGCAGTCAAAGCGGAAGGAGATATGGCCAAAGTTTCCGAACTTTATTCTGTAGATTTTGATTCCGTGAGGGCCTCTTGCGAATATTGTAAAGTAATAGGATATGCAGCATGATCGATTTTGGTTATTTTTCGATAAGTGTTTAGGAACATCTTTATCTAAAAAGCTTGATGTATTCTATAGGGATAGCATAGAGAGTCAGAATATTGAGTTTCGGGTGCTTAACCTGATTGATAAATTTGCAGAAGGTGCCGATGATCGTTCTTGGCTTACGGTAATCAATGAACACCCAGACTGGATTGTAATTACGTCTGACAAAAGTAAAGACCCGAAGACAGAAAAACTCCGTAACATCTGCAAGGAGATTAAAGTAACTAGCGTTGTAATTAATCCATCGATTGATACCACTTTCAAAAGAATTGAAGCGTTATCTGCAATTTGGCGTTTTTTGAGATGGGTGCCATATCTACCAAAAGGAACAGAAGTAAAATTGCGTACCAGGCACCTAAAAAGTTCACAGGCAATAGTATATGAGCTAAATATTCAAAATACGCGAATTGATCTGTGGTGTCACAAAAACGGAATAAACATACCGGAAATACTAAAATAATAGGAAACCAGAACGGAACCGTAAGTTCCAGGCAGATTTCAGGCTCTCCACAAGATCGTATCAATGCGGGCGGAAATCCCTTTGCTGTGGCTGGCTCTAACGGTTACAGATGCCCGGTGCCGGCGTGAACCAGTCTTGTCAGGTTTTCTTTTTGAAGTGCATTAGGTGGTATTTGCCTTCTGGGTTTTCTCCGTTGGAGACTGTTTTCCATCCTTTTGAGAGATAAAAGTCTCTGGCCTTGGTATTCTGCTCGGCACATTTTAATGATGCTGGTCGCCCGATATTTTTGAGACATTCTTTGAGTAATGCTGAGCCGATGCCTTGGCCGATTTCTTTGGGATGGACGTATAAGCTATGGACGAAATCGTCGGGCTTCCAAATCGAAATAAACCCGACTGGATTATCTTCCTCATTATCGGTGGCGACCCAGATTATTTCACCCTCGGTATCCCGGTCGAAATCGTCCTCTTTAATCAAAGAGCAATCCATCCAGCCGAATGTGTGCCTTCGGGCTTCGAGGTAGATTTTCCGCAATGCAGATCGATCAGATTCAACAAACGGGCGGATAGTCATTGTTTTTTTTGAAATCTCAAAAATAAAATTCCGCCCGCCCGAATGGCTTTGGAAATCTGTACGGTTTCGGCTCTCCCAAGAGGTTCTGAGTTATTGGCTCATCAATTCCCTAGTTGCCAGAATAAACAGTCCTCTTGAGGTTAAAAAATTAACTGAAACCCGCCCGCAACTCCTTGGTAAATCAACATGCCGTGTGATAAAATATCACGTCCGATCAAAATACTAAATCCCTGGTGATTCAATGAACTTTCAATGACAGAATGAGCGTTGAAGGTATAACTCATTCGAGGCAAAACAATGGTTAGAGAGACATCGTAAACAGGAGCGTCTACTGGAATTGAGCCGGTCGAAGGCGTAATCATAGGAATCAACCCTTTAGGTGAAATTTTCAGGGCCGCAAGAATTTGTGGGTCGACACAGGTGCTAGACGCGCCGGTATCAACTAAACCCCGTGCGCGAACCGGCTGAGGAATCGGTAAATTCTCGCTACGCAAGGCTTGATCTCGCGGCGCACTGACTCCAACCATAAGATCGCATATTGGGCCACCGGCACTATTTTCCAGGGTCAAGATCGGCATCAGCGCGGGAAACTCAGTATATAATTGGTTTCTTCAAATTGCTGGATCCGTTTGATAAAAAACGGTTCAAGTCCAAATTTTTCGTATCCAAACTTTAGCGCGTCTTCATAGGTTTCATAAACTCCTACAAGATTGTCTTCCCTAATCAGGGCAAACTTACCTTCTTCCCTGAGCAGTTTCGGCAATGCGTTTTCATAGGCCTTCTTCTCTGTCTCAAAAATGGATTCCATTATAATTTATAGCTTATGCCACCTTCCAACTATTTACAACAATTAACGATTCCCATTTCACAACCCATTCTTGGAGTCTCACTTCAGCAAGAAATTCCCATGTTTATCCACATAATAAACTTTGGAAAGCCCAAATTCAAATATTCCCTGATCCTCCAACAAATGTTTTCGTTAGAGCAGCCTGAAATTTCAGTCGCCTTTCAATATCGTCTGGATGCGTTCGGAGATGCCTTTCCACTGGCTGGCTCCTACGGTTACGGGGGCTCTTTTGCCGAGCCCGCGTGCCCATATTGCTGGCAGGTCGATCTTTTTGGCGTAATCGAGATCGACACCGCCGGGAGGGGCCGAGAGATCCATGACGAGGGCGTGGGGCGGGAGTTTATCGAGAACGCAGGGGGTCACGATTCGCGTGGGGACGGTTGAAAAAAGGATGTCGAGTTTTGGGGCGATGGCTTCGAGGTCATCGGTATGGGTTGTCCGGGCTCCGACATTGCGGGCATCGGCCCGGGCCACCGGTTTTCTGGCCGCCATTGTGACCTTTGCCCCCAGCAAAACCAAAACCCGCGTCAGCATGGCCCCGATGTTTCCGTAGCCGACCACGCAGACCTCCGATTCATGCAGGGTGCGATCGGTGTTTTCGATGGCCAACTTGAGGGCGCCTTCCACAATCGCGGGCATTCGCATCAGCATCAGCTCTTTGTCCGACTCGTATTCGTGCAAACCGAGCCCGAGCGAATCGGCGGCCTGTTTCAAGCCCTCGTCGGGTGTGCCGAGAATGATATGGGCGCCGGGCTGCAGGACGCTCAGTAACTCGCGATCTGGAATAATCGTTTCGGTGCCGAAAAGGGAGCCGTCCAAGCCCATGCCGGGAATCGGAAAAAGTGCGAAATGGGCACCCTCCAAAGCAGCGCTGGCAGTCTCCATTTTTTCAACCCCCGCAATGCCTCCCTCCGGCCAGGGAAACCCGAAAGCTCGTACCCTGGCGCCTGTTGAAGCGGCCAGCCGGGCGATTTCGCGTTCTCTGGCGTCGCCACCCACCACCGCGATGATGAGGCTGCTCCAGTCCACACTGCTCTCTTTATTGGTTTCGTTCATCGAATAACTGGGTTAATTGATTTTTTCCAGAAGAGCATTCTTGTCGAGCCCGGCGATACCCATTTTTGCTGCATTCCTGCCCGTGGTCCGAAAGTCTTTTCCTGTGAGGGCTTCTCCCAGGTTTAAAAGCGATGCGGCCACGGGGGTCTCGACTCCGGCAATCTCAGCCAGGGCGATAAAGGGAACCAGCCCATGCCCAAAATCTTCCCGGTAGTAGCGGTGTTGGAGCGAGTCGGGCGCCTTTATTTTCCGGTTGGCCTCACCGCCGCTGATGGCCTGAACCAACTCTCCTCCCTCGGCATCTTTTTTTTCAACCGTTCCAATGGCGGACATTTCCTCGATCAGAGTGGGCAAATTGTGCCCAAATGCCTTTCCCATGGCCAATCTTTCGTTATCCAGCGATTTCATCACGCGGGAAACCCCGGGGGTCATGCCTTCGACATAGAAGGTGAAATCCCCGCCGGTGGCCTCGATCCAGGCCGATCCGAGCACGGCGCAGGGCGGGTGCAGGATCAGATTCACATTGGCCAGGCTGGTCGCCATGACGTCACCGACAATATTTGCCGCCGGGTAAAGCTCGGAGCCCAGACGGGCCGCTTCTTCGCCTCCCGGCAGGGCCGCCAGCCGGATACTCTTGGCCGCGCCCGTGATGGTGACGCGGTTTTCGCGATATTTTCGGGCCACATAGGTGAGAGTGGAAAATTCGGCAATCGGCGGGGGGGCAATTTTGCGTTCATGGAAAACGGTTTGAAATTCCAATGCCCCACCGGTGTGCCCGGGGTTCAGGATAATGGGGGTGGAGCAATATTTTGTGTCGGCGATGGCATGTGCGACCGCAGAATGGGCAAAAGTCGGCAGGCAAATCAGGATCACATCGACTCCATCGAGAATTTTTTCCAGATCACTTGAAATACTTTCGGGTTGGGCCGCACCTTCCCCAAAAATACCTTCGTATTCGACATAGCCTGACTCCCGAAACGGCTCAAGCGCACCGGCGGAGCGGTTCCATAGGCGAACTTGGTGTTTTCGGGAAGTCAGTTCCGCCACGGCGGATAGTCCACCGGCTCCGGCTCCGAGTATGGCAACTTTACTCATTCGGCGGAGTATTTTTCCAGTTTCGCAAGGTCCACCTCGACACCAAGCCCCGGCCCGTCGGGAATCATCACCGCGCCATCCTGAAAACGGAATGGCTCCGTCACAATATCGTCCAGATAATAGATGCCGGCGATTTTTGGCCCCTCGGCGCCCTCCGGTTTGGTCACCGGGCAGACGCTGGGAAGTATGGCGTTTGGCAGGGCTGCGCCCAGATGAAGATTGGCGGCGTTTCCGATGCCCAATTCGATCGAGCCGCCGATATCGCAGTAAATTTCAAGGTTATCAGCAAAATCGGCCTGCTGTTTGGCCCGGTAAAGGCCACCCGGTTTGGTCACATAACAGGAAAAACAGGCGGCGGCGTCATTGTCGTGCAATTCCAGAATATCGAGGACCGTCCAGGCGGATTCGTCGGCCATGACGGGAGTATCGATGCGGGCCGCCACCTTGGCCAGACCCTCGGCCCCCGCCACCGGTTGTTCGCAGATAAAAATACCGTATTCTTCCTGCGCCCGAGTTACATCAACGGCCTCCCAAATAGTTCGGTAGCCCTCGTTGCCATCAACGCGAATTTTAACCTCGTCGCCCAGTGTTTCCCTCAATCTGCGGACGAGGTCCACATCGCGCTCGGGGTCGAGGCCCGTTTTGCACTTGATGGTGCGCGCGCCCTCGGCCACGGCTTGCTCGGCCTCGGCCACACAGAGATCGTTGTCCATGATTCCGAGCGAATGAGCGACCTCGATGCCCTCGCGGTGGCGTCCTCCGAGCAGGGTGGAAACGGGGACCCCGTATGCCTTGCCGCTGATGTCGTAGAAGGCCATATCGAGGGCCGCTTTGGCATAGGGGTGGCCCTTGGCGGACCTGTCCATGGCGAGGTGAATTTCGCCCATTCGCCTCGGGTCCATGCCTTTGACGGCCGGTAACAAATGATCGAGAATGACATGCTTAACGGTCTCGGGAGATTCCCCGTAATAGCGCCCGGCGGCCCCTCCCCAAGTGATCCCGGCGGGAGATTCCCCCCAACCGGTGATGCCCGCGTCGGTTTCGACCCGAACGATGGCATGACGCCCGATTCTGGCCGTCATTTTACTGGCCCAAGTGTGGTGGCGGCGGTTGGGAACCGCCACCAAGTATACTGTGCAATCAGTTATTTTCATAAATTTTCCTGGAACAATCTGAGAAACCGGAACGCCTGCCGGAGTTTGTGAATGAGGGCGCTTATTGTTCGCCTGTGGAGTTTACAGTCAAGTAGTTTGGGATTTTGGTGAAAGAGGAAACACCTGTGGTATTTTAAAATCTGGTTGCCTCGGGTGAAGCATTGCCATTGAAAAAGACCTTTACCAACGAATCCGAAACAACAGGAGATTTTTTCAATGCCAGTAGTAACAGTCCAGATGTGGCCCGGCCGTTCGACCGAGCAAAAAAGAGCCCTCGTAAAGGCGATCACCGATGCGATGGTTGAGCACGCGAATGCCCGACCGGACGGTTTGCACGTCGTTTTGCAGGAAGTGCCACTCGAAAATTGGGCCCGCGCCGGAGTGCTCGGAGTTGATAGAAAGGATTTGAAGAAGGGGAGGGACGAAGAGAAAGAGGAAGACGAAGAGGAAGAGGGCGACGGAGAGGAAGAGCGAATATGAGTTTGCATATACTGGATCCGCGTAAAACTGCTTTGATCGTCATCGATATGCAGAATGCCTTCGCCCACGAAAAGGGGACTTTGGGCATTTCGGGGGTCAACATCGAACCCGCCCAACGGGCGATCGAGCCCATTGGCCGCTTGGTTCAGGGCTGCAAGGATGCCGGGATGCCGGTTTTATGGACCATCCAGGAGCATTTTCCCAACGAGCGAGATCACCGGCGGGGCAAAAAACGGCTCCCCTCGCATACCTCGAAGCGCAAAACCGTCTCCGCTCAGGCCGGAAGCTGGGATGCCCAACTTCTCGACGAGCTGGCTCCCCTGGCGGATGACCCCTCGCTGATTATCCGAAAACACCGATTCGGCGGCTTTTACGAAACACGGATGCAAATCGTCCTGGAAATGCTCGGGGTCGAGGCGCTCCTCATCACTGGAGCGACCGCCAATGCCTGCGTCGAAACCACCATGCGGGAGGCCTATTTGCGCGATTACGATGTGGCCGCCGTGACCGATTGTATCGCCGGGGTTTCCCCCGAATGGGAAAAACCGGCCCAGGAGGTTTGGTCGCATTATCTGGGGATACTAACGAATTCCGGGGCCGTGCTCGAATGGATTAAAACCGCCGACGAACCGCAGACCCTCGGGCTGGCCCATCTTTTATTGCAGGTCGGCGATCTCGAAAAATCGGAGCGTTTTTATGTCGATATACTCGGTTTCAAAGTGCGAAAAGACGCCTCCCCACTGCCCGACGGGCGGCCCCTCGTGGTGACGGAGCAGGGCCTCGGGCTGACCATAGGCGGGCCCGGCCAAAATCAGGTCGATCACATCGCCTTCGAAGTGCGCAATGTGACCGCTTTCGCCGAACGGGTGAAAAAGGCGGGCGTGCCAATTTTCCGCGAACTCGGCCCCGGTGCCTACGGGCTGACCATTTATATAAAAGATCCCGACAACAACATCATCGAGATTTTTGAGAAAAATCCCCACTGATTCGAGGGGCGGAACGCTTCCGAATCACCCTGAAGCGGCATAATTCGCCAGCCGGGGGTGAAACCCCTGGATTCTTGGACCTATGTTTTCTTATATAAGCCCTGAAGGGGTTTGATTCCTTACATGCCGGTGAAAATCGCGGTGTAATTTACAAGGAATGGCACACCTTCAGCGTGCTTGAGACGAATGTCCCTTGAAATCCCCGGGTTGCACCCGAGGCTGGCGAATGGCACACCTACAGTGTGCTTAGGATGCTGCGGTCCCGAGCGGACAATCTTTCACATCCAGATTGCACACCCTCAGCGTGCGCGATCGCTGACCCTGGCGAGATTCCGCTGAACAGGTAGAGGATACCTCGCTGATTACCTTGTTTCGGCTTTTTTGTTTTGCTCGGTTTCCTGATTGCCGAGTTGGAAAATCGAATTGAGGTGGGCGAGGACGGTTTCCGCTTGATCGGGGTCGACCCAGTAAAACACATCCCGGCACATCTTTTTATTATTGACCAAACCAGCCTGCCGCAAAATCCGCAGGTGGTGGGAAACGGTCGGTTGAGACATACCCAGTTTTTCGGCCAATTGGGAGACATTGTTGCCATGATCGCAATTGGTGGAGCGGGGCAGCAGGCGCAGGATATTGAGGCGGGCAATATCCCCGATCGCCCAAAGCTGCTTGGCCAGTTCTTCGTCTGTGGTCGCCATTTTTTACGTCAATTCAGGTTAAAGTTATTCGACGGATGGGGAGCGGTCAACCTTTGACCCTTAAAAGAACTCGCAATCATCGACGATTTATTCATTGACAAATTTAAATATGTCAATTCTTTAGTGCTTTTCACAATTCTTCCCCCGATACGATAAACGGCGGAAATTGAGCGAAATTCGCTTTTTTTATTTTTTAAATCGATCACCGGCGATATGTTTCCCACAGACCAACTTTCTAATTGGCAAACAGGGCAGGGGCTTTGGGCCGACACCCCAGCCGAGCAATGGAACGACTGGAAATGGCAGCTGAAAAACCGCCTTACCAGCGCAAGCCATCTGGAACAGTTCATCGGGCTTACCCCGGAGGAAAAAGCCGGATGTTATTTTGCCAACGAAAAGCTGGCCCTGGCAATCACGCCGTATTTCTTCAATCTGATCGATGCCGATGACCCCAATTGCCCGATTCGCCGACAGGTGATTCCGCGCGGGGAGGAACTCACGACGGCATCGGATGAGCTTTTGGATCCCTTGGGCGAAGATGGATCGATGGCGGTGAAGGGCCTTGTGCACCGCTACCCGGACCGGGTGCTGTTTCTGGTCACCGACCGCTGCGCCGCCTATTGCCGGTATTGCACCCGCAGCCGACTGGTATCCAATGCCCAGGATTACAACTTTCACCCCGAGTTCGAGAGCGGCCTCAAATACATTGAGGAGCACCCGGAAATCCGCGACGTGCTGTTGAGCGGGGGCGATCCCCTGCTGCTTTCCGACAACAAGCTCGATTATTTGCTGGGACGTTTGCGAGCGATACCGCATGTCGAGTTCATCCGCATCGGCTCGAGGATTCCGGTATTTTTACCACAGCGAATCACTCCCGAATTATGCGAAATATTTCGGAAACATGGGCCAATCTGGTTGAGCATCCATGCCAACCACCCGAAGGAATGCACTTTGGAGTTGAAGGATGCCTGCGAAAAATTGTCCTTTGCGGGAGTTCCTTTGGGCAACCAGTCGGTGCTGCTGCAAGGCGTAAACGACGATGTCGAGACCATGCGGTCCCTCCTGCATCGGCTCCTGATGATGCGCGTGCGGCCCTATTACCTTTATCAATGCGACCTGATTACGGGGAGCGCCCACCTGCGCACGCCGATTGCCAAGGGGATCGAGATTATTCAAGGGTTGCGTGGCCACACGACGGGTTACGCCCTGCCGCAATTGGTCATCGATGCTCCCGGCGGGGGCGGAAAAATCCCCATCAACCCCGAATTCGTCCAAAAAATCACCGATACGGAGATAATTTTAAGAAATTATCAGGGTAAAATTTACCGTTACCCATTGGTTCCAGACGCAGGCGGTGAAGCTCAAACAAGCGACCTGAGCAAAGAAAGCGAAGAAATCCTGGTTTATTAAGCCTGCTCATCGGGTCCAGTGTAAAAGCGTGAGTGGATAGCCTCCAAAATGCCCTGAAGGGGCATAGCCAGCCAGCAACAGGCGGATGCTTCGATCCCGAGCGGACAATCTTTCACATCCGAAATGCCCTGAAGGGGCATAATTCGCCAGCCGGGGGTGAAACCCCTGGATCCTGGACCCACGTTTAATTTTAAAACCCTGAAGGGGTTTCATTCCTACATTTTGGTAAAAATCGCGGTGTAATTTATAAGGAATGGCACACCTTCAGCGTGCTTGGGATAGTGTGTCCATTGAATCCCCGGGTTGCACCCGGGGCTGGCGAATGGCACACCTTCAGTGTGCGCTGATCATCGACCCAATCGAAATTACATTACACTAAACAGATACGCACCCGGGGCTGGCGAATTGCATACTTTCAGCATGCTGGCATTGGAAGGCCAAGGATTCAGAGCCTGCTCAACGGGTCCAGACGAAGACCTTTGTTTGCACATTTACTGGTAGATCCACATTTATGACTTTGTCGGTTGAACCTCCGGCGGAGTTATCGATGGTTTCAGGGATGACGATTCGGGATCCGTTTTCCGGCTGGAGGACTAGATCGATATCGACCACTGTGTTGAAATCGGTCGCCCGCACCGTGACGGTTTGCATCGAACTGGCGTTGAAAGGCAGATTAATGGAGACCGGTGTGCTTTCTCCCTCCGTAATCGCCGTGCCGGCCGCCGAGACGATATCCAGACGCGGTATGGGGCTGGGAAAGACCACCATGTTGGAGCCAACGCTGGTCAGGTCGAGAGGTTCGAATGTAAAAAACATGGCCGATTTGTCGATTGATTCAATGCGAATACGGCCTCTGCCGGCTCTATTTGCATTAGAGTTATTGTTGCTATCAATTGCCAGAGCCTGTAATTTACCGGCCCCGGATACTTTTGGGGCGATCAACCGGATAGCGCCGCCACTGCCTCCATTAAATCCGGTGGAAAAATGCTTACCACCGTTGGCCGTAATGCTGCCGCCGCTGTTAACAACGATCTCGGTATTGGAGGCGAGCAGAATGGCCCCGCCGCCGCCCCCCCCCGTATCCGGGAGCGCCTGTGATGCCGCCCCCTCCAGAACCGCCGATCATCGGAATAAGGAGGGGGGAACCGTAGGTGGCTCCTTCTCGAGTGCTGGTTGAATCATTACTCACATGCCCGTAGGAGCCGCTTCCGGCTCCGTTCGCAAGATGGGTATTATTTTCTCCGCTCAGGCCCCCGCCGGGCCCCCGGCCATCACCGGGTGAGCTGCCGTCGGAGCCGGGAGCGCCCCCATCGAAACCGCCCTGACCCCCTACACCGCCTACTACTCTACTTCCCTCGCTGCCATTGACTTGAATGTCGCCATTCACGGTCACAAGCCCCGTGGCCAGAATGTAAACCGGGGTATTGAAATCGTTTCTGGTAAAGCTGAGGGTAAAACCCGCGTCCACGGTTAATGTGGTTGCATTGATAATGCCATCGGCGGGAAGTGTCATGACAGTGTCGGCAGAAATGCTGATCGGGCCATCGGTTCCCGTACTGCCGGAGTCGAAATTGTCGGTCACTCCCTGGATGTTTAAGAATGGCAAGGCCATCCATGATGCAATTAGGAAACTTCTGATTGCTGGATTGATTCGTTTCATTTTACTGTCCTTTTTTGGCGTTGTTTTTGAAAATGTTTACCCTACCAAACTTTTTTAGGGCTCTATTCCGGTAACCAGCCAATCTGCACGGGTGGGTTGCCGACGGTGACACCCGCTTGAATGTCAGCCGGATCGCTTCGAAATACCGAAATCACGATTGGCGGGCTGGCAACCGTCACGCTGGGAGCCTGGTTCCCCGTCAAACTGCTTAACAAGGTGATGTTGACCGGCGGCCTTGCCAGGGTGACTCCGGCGCTCAATTCCCCGCCCTGGCTGCTCGGGACCAGAATCTTGATGGGCGGCCGGGCTACTGTTACACTGGGGGCCTGGTTTCCGGTCAGGCTTCTCAATAGGGTAACGTAAACTGGCGGGTTTGTCTGAGTAACTCCAGCGCTCAATTCTCCGCCTTGGCTGCTCGGGGCGTAAATGCGGATTGGGGGGCGGCCCTCCAAAGTGGAAAAGGGGCGCGCATGGGGGTCTGTGGCATCGCTTCCGACCAAAAATTCTGCGTCGTCCGAGAAAAAATCCCCATCGGAATCGAGCAAAATTGGGCTCAGGCCGAGCAGGAATTCCTGGCCATCCAATAACTCGTCGCCATCGCTATCCGTTTTCAGAGCGTCGGAACCCAGAACCGCCTCCTCCCAGTCGTTTAGCAAATCCGAGTCAGTATCCACAGGTTCAAGGGCCTTGATCCGCCAAAACAGTGGAGCGTTCGGATCGACGGGGAAATCAATGATATGAGAAAGCATATTTCCGTCTCCAATAAAAATGGAGCTGTCTTCAGTCCAGACATCGAGGCCGTCGCTGACCTCTACCACGTATCGCAAACCGGTTTCGCTAAGCCATGAAAGGGTGACATCATTCTGGCTGGCAACCGAGGTAAATATCTCCACCAAATCCCCATTCAATAATGGGTTTCCGCCGAAGAGATATTCCTGAAAATTGGAGAACCCATCGGCATCGGTGTCGTCTGTGGGGTTGAGAGCCCCACCGTGTTCCCGCTCAAAGACATCGCTGAGACCATTGCCGTCGTCGTCGATGGCATGGCATACCGCCTGGAGCCCAAACCATATCAGGCTGAAGGCCGCATATTGCGGCAACCGGAATATTTTTAGAGGCAGCATTAGCATGATAAAAAATCTGGCTCGAACAATGGCATGCCAGACAATAGCAGACCATATTATGAGAATATCGCAGAGACAAATTTTCTATCAGAGATACCCCACAAGGTCAATCCTGCAAGTTTATGAAGTATTGATTGACACTAAATTAACCGACGTCAGGCAGTTCGCAACTACCTTTCAAGAGAAAAGCAACGGTGGTAAAATCTCGTTTGCCAAGCTTTGATAAAAGCATCTCTTGCTTGTGCGAAGTTAATCTTACGTTGGCGTATGCCCCCTCCGTGCCAAAAGGGATGTATTCATATTTTTTGAGGAAATCGAAAATTTCCTGACAATCATGGCCCGCTATTGATTGGGCCCGTGGATTGATCTCAATGAAAAAGGACTTAACCCGTCTTAATTTTATCGTTTTTCTCAATCCGTCAAGAACCTCATATTCATGTCCTTCTACATCTATTTTTATGGCATCGATCGTGTCATCAATACCTAAAAGAACCTCATCTCCAATGGCAATTTCAACTTCTATTTTCCTCAAAGTATCCTCACCTTCATTTACCAAAAGCACATTTGGAAACTCCTCATTTAGTGATCCCATGGATCTGTTGTTGCCCACCCAGAATGACTTCCTGCCATTGGTATTGCTCAATCCGAGATTCGCTGTAACTGCACCTTTGAACGGCTGCATATTCTGCCGAAGCACCTGATAAACTTCCTGATTTGGTTCAAAAGCGAAAATCTTTCCGTTGTGACCCAACTTGATCGCGGCTTTTCGAGAAATATACCCAATATTTGCGCCCACATCAACAAAGATACCACCTTTGGGTAAGAGAGTCAGCAGCATGCTTATGGGACCTGCTTCATATCTGCCGAAGAGCATTTTGAAAGAAGTAGGTATATAAACATCCGAGGGAATGCAAAAACCCGTTCGGGTGTTTTGGACACGGATCATCATTTTTGCAAAGGGCCTAATGAAAGCTTTTAACAGCCGTTTCATATTATGCTTGTTGTGTTAGAGAGTCGGTAATACCGAATAATCAGCAAACGAGCTGTATGGGCTTGAAAATTCCTGTTAACGGAAAAGCTTGAGGTCGATTCCGAGATCGCTTGGGCCGAACCCGAGGGGCAGAAGTTCCTCGATGTCGGTGAGGATAATTTTGTCCTTTTGGGTGGTTGAGAGGATCACCTCGAGGTTGACTCCGCTCAATTGCGCGAATTCGTAGAGCATTTGCCGACAGGCGCCGCAGGGCGCAGTCGCGATGGTGGAGTCAAAATCCTTGCCCCGTGCGATTACCGCTACGGCGGTGAAATGGCGATACCCTTCCGCATTGGCCCGCACAATGGCCGAACGCTCGGCGCAGATCGACCCGTGAGCGGCGTTTTCCACATTGGAGCCGGTAAAGATTTGCCCGTCGGAAGTTCGCATGGCGGCCCCAACAAAAAACCCGGAGTAGGGGTTGTAGGCCGTTTCCATGGCTTTGGCCGCTTCGTCCAGAAGCTCTTTTTGGCTCGGGGAAAGTGAGCCGTAATCGGTTGGAGTCATGGGGCAACGAGGTGGCGTTGGGGATCAATCCTTTGAGTGACGATCTATCAATTCGATGAGTTTCTCGGCAGATTCGGTTTTTTCTACTTTGTGCTCGAATAGAATCTCCCGCATGAGAATGGCGTCATCGTGATAATAGTCCGCATTGGACTTGTTGTCCGGCACGAGAAATCCGCCTTCAAACGCGGCGCCCGCATAGAGGCCACCGGTGTCTGAATAGACGAGGACGGGGGTGTCTCCCGAGTATTTGGCCTCGGCTTCGGCACCGTGGGGACCGGCCGCTGCGGCTGCGTCCACCCCGATGCGGAATTGTGTTTGGGAGAGGACTTTCATCCCATCTTTGTTCATTAAAAGGAAGACCGAATCGAGCACTTGGCCGCCAATCTGTATCCCGATGCTGGCCTCACCGGCTTTCAGGAATGCGGGTGCGCTCCACACGCCGGATTTTTTGTCTCTGACCAATGCGACGCCTGCTCCTCCCTTGACCCCGATACCGAGACCCGCCTTATACTGACGCATGATGATGATGCCCTCGGCTTTGGCCAAAAGCCCTCCCGGGATGGCCGATTGTGGACTCTCCATAACCTGTTCAAAGTAGTCCGCGATATTTTTGACTCGTTTTTCGAGGCGGGCTTCCCGTTTGGCTTGTTTTTCCTCGGGATCTTTCTTTTTCAAAATCGAACCGGCGGTGAGAGGGTTAAGGCACAGAATGAGTAGAACTGCTAATATTGAGGGAATTTTCATAGTTTTATGTATTGGTATATTATTATGGCGGAATACTAGCGGTTTTATCTGGATTGGGCAATCCAAATCATTCGCTGACCTGTCTGAAGGGTGGCTACTCCCCGGAGTCGGCAGTATTTTCCTCGATTCCCACAATCTGAAACTCGGGGACGGTCAGTGCGATGACCTCCTGCAATCGAGCCAAACCAGCCTCTTCGCCATCTTCCGTGGTTGTTTGGGCAAACACATAGGCCCAGCGGTGGGTTTTGAACCCGAAAAGGCGATCTTTGGCCATTATCAGCATACGTTCCCAGTGGGACGGCACGATTTTGTCGCCACCCACGAACCAATAGGCGAACAGGCCGGGGACTGGCTTTGCGTCGCCTTCGAGGGACAGGGGCATTTTTTCGATCTGCAAAATAGTGGCCGGAAGTTTGCCGCCATCAATGTCTGGCACGTTGAACTCGCGCACATGCTTGTTTTTTATGGCCCAACCCTGAGCCTCCAGGCAGATCTCCGGTCGGTGAATGGAGCCTCGATTTCGTCCGCTCAAGACGATGGAATAGTAAACCTGTTTATTTTTGTGCAGGAGGTTAAAGTAAATTTTGCGCGAAAACCCCGTGTCGTCCGGCAGAATCTTTCGCTCGATGGGCGTTACATCAACCTCCCTCCCGTACCAGTCATTGGAAAGAAATTCGGGTAGAGAAACGGGGTCCTGAAGGTTGTCAGACAAAAGAATGCCACACTGGTTTTCCACCGCTTGGGCATCGACTTTTCTCGTGATTAAAATAAATCCCACCGAAACCAACACAAGAGCCGTGGCAAAAAGTGCCTTTGATTTGGTGCCATCAAGGTTGAAAATTTCCGGCGCTGACATGGGTTCTGGCCCGTTGTCGGGCTCTGCTTTGTGCTTTTCCGGTAAATATTTCTGCAGGATAGAAACTGTCCAAAAGCACAAACCCAGAACTATCAGGAAAATGAGAAATCCGAACCATTCATGAACCACGGCGCCAGCCCCTTGCCCGAACCACTCAGCCGCCAGAATTATTGCCAAAATTCGCAGCACATTACCGACAAAAGCAAATGGGAAGGCCAGAAGGAGGATTAATAATCGGCGCCATAATCCGTGAAAACTTAGGTAACCGAGGACCAGTGAGAGCGACGAAAGCGCCAAGAGAGAACGAATGCCAGAGCAGGCTGCCTCAACATCATATTTGTAGGAACCGTCGGGCGAGAATAGCTGCGTGCCACTACGCAAAACATCAATCCCGATGATGTCTGTCAAAAAGTGGGAAACATCTGTCACCCAAAACTTTAAGACATATCCAAATTCATCGGTAACCGCTCCCCAATGGATTGAAAATAGCATCAAAATAGAGGGGAAGGCAATGGCTTTTCCCCAGCGATCTCCCGAAATAATGTATGCAGCCCCATTGACAAAGAACAGAAAACCAAAGATAGAAATACGGGTTTGCTGAACAAGGTAGCCAACAATATGCAGCATTAAGCCCACAAAAATCATAATCGCGCCAAGTAGAACTTTCGGCTTGTCGGCCCGATGAGTTGCCTTTTTCAAATTTCGCCACAAAATCCACCCCGAAAGCAGCAAAATCAAAGGCCCATGAGTATTGTCCCCCTTAAAATCAAACCAATCAGATACCCACCAAAAAAATAAGGATCTGGAGTCACCAAAGCCTTTGACGGAATTTCCAAAAAATTGGAACAGAATCAATCCACAGAGGACAATCGTGACTCCGGGCAGAAAGTTGACGAATCGTTTTTTATAAAGGGAGCCCATTAATAAAGAAAATAGATTTTGAACAAAACAGCCTTTTGATCGAATATAATAAACATTGAAGTTGTAGCGATGTGGGTAGTCATTTCAATCATAACTTGGTTAAACGATTCATGAATTAAATATCGGGACCGAGTGAGCACTTAATGAAAATTTTGGTTTTAGCGCAAATACCGCCGCCATTACACGGGCAAAGCAGGATGGTAGAGCTATTTTTAGACTGCCTTTCAGAGCGGGAATCGGAGATTGAGGCCATCCACCTGAATTTCAAATTTTCCGATGAACTCAAGGATACCAGTCGCTTTCAGGTGAAAAAATGCTTCCGGATATTGTATATTCTCCTGCAAATGATCCGCATCCGCATCGGTCAATCACCGGAGGTATTCTACTACGTGCCGGCCCCTGCAAAACGCATTCCATTAATGAGGGATTACCTAACGCTTCCGCTGGCCAGGCTGTTATTTAAAAGGGTAATATATCACTGGCACGCGGTTGGCGTAGGGCAATGGCTCAAGGTGCGCTCGAAGGAGGGAATTGGTGGTTATTTCGACAGATTACTCTGCAATATATGCTACAATAATGCCGATTTGAGTATCGTGCTTTCCAATTTAACCAGGGTGGACGCCGAGGTATTTAACCCCAAAAAAATGGAAGTAGTTTACAACGGTATTCCCGACCCATGCACGGATTTTTCAAGCAAACTTCTCGAACAAAGATTGCGGAGACAATCCCTGATAAAAACCCGATTTAAGTCTCCAGATAATAATGCAGAAAAACAGCTTACCATCCGCATCTTATTTCTTTCGCTATGCACAAAAGAAAAAGGGTTATTCGATGCATTGACGGCGCTGGAAATACTGGCCGAAGCATTTTTAAACGAAGGAAAGGGGATCGCGATTAGATTTGACGTTGCAGGAACCTTCCCGGACAAAAAGGTGAAAGAAGAGTTTCTCCAAAGAATACAGAATCAGAACGTGGTCACGGTGATTTTACATGATTTTGTCGACGGTAAAAAAAAGGACGCACTCTTTCGAGAGGCCGACGCCATGGTATATCCTTCATACTACGAAAACGAGGGATTCCCCCTGGTTTTAATAGAAGCTTTGGCATACGGGTTACCGATTGCAGCCAGTAATTGGAGAGGAATTCCCGAATTGTTGGGAGAGGATTATCCATTTCTGGCAACAATTAGCAATCCCGAGGCCATCGCAGAAAAATTATGTTTACAAATGGTCGATGCTGAATTCTTAAATTTGCGCAAAAGGTTCGAACAACTATTTACAGAAGCCGTATTTAAAAATCGAATTTTGGAAATTCTAGGAATCTATAAGATTGACAAATAAAGCCAAAGAAAACAACACCTTGAATTTGAAGGCGATATCTATTGCGGGGTTTTTACACGCTTTCAAAGGGCAAGCTGTAAGGCTCATATTAACGGTAACTTATACGGTTGTGCTGGCCCGTTTATTAACTCCGGGGGAGTATGGGTTATTTTTCATGGCCTGGGTTATCGTCGGATTTGTACATAATATCAGAGATTTAGGATTGACGTCGGCCACAGTCCAAAGCCCGCAACTCGAAAAGGAGGAGCGAAACTCATTGTTTTGGGTAAACGTGTTTATCGGCGTTGGATTTACGTTATTGATAATGCTATGCGCCCCCTTGTTTGCAAAATTATACGGTCGAAGTGAATTATCAGGAATATTCACTTTACTGGCAGTAATATTTATCTTTGGTGGATTCAATATCCAGTTTCAAGCTGTGTTTAGAAGAAATATGGAATTTTTAATTATCAATCGCATTCATAATTTCAGCTTATTGGTCGGTATAATAGTTGCCATTTGTCTAGCTTTGAATGGGGCGGGGTATTGGTCGTTGGTTGGCCTTCATCTGAGTAATGAGATCATGCAAACATTGCTTTTCTGGAGATTTAGCAATTGGAAACCTGGCAGAATTGAATCTATTTCAAACGTGAAATCATTCTTAACCTATGGTAAAGATCTAAGTATTTTTAATATCGGTCAAAACTTTACCTTAATGTTTGATCAACTAATATTAGGTTGGCTATGGGGAGCTTCTGTTTTAGGTATTTACAACAGGATGGCAATCATGCTACTCATGCCTTTAAGGCAGTTGATGATACCATTGGGGCATGTATCTTTGTCGACCATGAGCAAATTACAAAATGAACCCTTAAAACTTCGTCAGTTTTACTGGCACATTTTAAACTTTATAGGCTATTTATGGATTCCCTTCTGCGCTGTCGCAGTGATATTTTCTCATGAAACCATCCTAATTGTCCTTGGCCCTCAATGGACCGAGGGGGGTATTATATTGAAAATACTTGCCATTGGGGTGCTGCCTCTGCCTTTCTATAACTCGATAAATTGGGTTTATCAGGCGCTTGGCAAGACTAGACAACTGCGGAATTGGGGATATATTAGTGTACCGAGCATTATTTATCTTTTATGCATTGGCGCCCCCTTTGGAGGCAGGGGTATTGCTATCGCCTATGCTGCCGGAATGAATTTGCTGCTTGTTTGTCGGCTTTTCCTCGTTTACAAACAAACTCCTATTTGTCTAAGTGATATTTGGGATGCCTTGGTGCGGCCGTTAATAGCCGGGGCTCTTTTTTTGGGGGTAATTTTACTAATTAAACATCTAGCAAGCGGATTGCCATCTACGTTAACCTTTTTAGTTGGGCTCCTTTGCGGACTGATATCTTTTTTTCTTTTGGTTACAATTTGGCCTAGTTTAAGGAGAGAAGTTTTCTATTTTCCAAAACTGATTTCGAACTTGAGGAACTAATTTGAAAACTAAGCGACTCAATCAAATTTTGATTATTCTTTGTTGTGCTTTGTTCGCAATATTTGTGGGGGCTTGGATAGTCGATGGCAATTGGATGCTGCCACTAGTAATTTTGTTAGTCGGCGGATATATTCTCTTAACTAAGGCAACGGGAGTTACTCCGGAAACATATATTCTCAGTTTTCTAGTGTTTGGGTACATAGTGGGGAACCGCGGATTTGCCCAGATAACTCCTATTGGAAATCTACCTGTATTTATGGGGGAGATGGGGTTGATAATCGGAGCGGGATTTTTGGTAGTTAGTATTTCGATAAAAAGGGAGCTTCCTTTCCGGATGGATGCTCTTGGAATCGTGATATTGATTTGGATGGTTATCGGAAGCATCCGTCTGATATTTGATTTTCCTTCCTATGGTATTCTCGCCCTAAGGGACTTCGCCATGGTTTACTACGCAGCTTTTTTCTTCATCGCTCAACCAATGGGGCGACATCTTAAATCAAGGAAAGTCTTTCTGAAATTTTTCCAAGTCGCGATGCTATTACTAATCCCGGGATATTTGTTGTTTAATGAGTTTCCTGAATTTTTCTTGTACAGCCTTATTTTTGATGGTTCACCACTAATTTTCTACAAAGGGGATTTGGTCGCCACCTTTTTTGGTATCGGATTTATTTATTATTACTGTGGGTATTATAAAGCACACACAATTATTACATTAGCCTATGCGTGTGCGTTCTTTTTTCTAACAATATACACTACAGCACGCGCTGCCTGGGTTGGGGTTGGGGTTGCGATACTATTATTATTTTTGTCAAAAAATGTCAGAATTTTTAAACACTTGGTTTCTGCATTTCTTATAGTGAGTATCCCCGCATCAATTTATTACGGAGTTTCCGATGAAGATTTTCAACAAACTCGAGCCTACGCAGTTTATGAACACATACTATCGATCGTAGATTTCTCAGGGACAGGTACCTATAAAAATGAAGAAAGTATCGGAACGGGTGCCAATAACCAATTCCGATTGATATGGTGGCAGACTGTTATTAGTCAAACAATAAACAACGGGCCATGGTTTGGGCTTGGGTTTGGCAGTGACTTAACTGGATCCTTTTATCTAAAATACTATAGTGTAATCGAAAGCAATTTTACAACGAGAAGCCCTCATGGTTTCATATTATCAGTGTTTGGACGAATGGGAGTATTGGGTTTAGTGGTGATTATTTTTGTTATTACCGCAATGATTCGCCAAACTTTTCAGGAGATAAAGCATATACGTAGAACAGGATCTCGTACTGATGCATTTTCACTTTGGTGTATGTGTTGGTTGATATTTATTAGCGCTTGTTTCGGAGTAGTCCTGGAAGGACCGATGGGCGCTGTTGTATTCTGGGTTTTCTTAGGAATAGCGAACTCGTCTTTAAGTGAAGAAGTGTGTTGAAAGCAGACTGAAAAATACTTTCAAAAATTCCAATTTGTAATTAAAGAAACTTATTTACAAAATGAGTTCGGTTTCAACCAATGCGACAAATCTTTGTTCACGAGTTTGCTTAATTTCTGAATATCAGAGCAAAAATAATTTATAAGGGTAATTTCAAAATCAGGTTTAAGCGGAGTGCGGCTCATATTACGATCGCTAAATTTAGCCAAATAATGATAAATTCTATGTCGAATTATTTTGGGAATAATGCGACGAAAGATATTAATAATAAAAGGAGGGCGAGAGTCCAATAATGATTTAAATAAGCGGCTCCTTGGCTTACGACTTTTATTTATTACTCTAAATATCGGTTTGAATGATTCATCAACTTTAAGAAATCTTAGAGCCTCTCTATAAATATTTTCAGTATTAATTTGAAAGTCGTCGAAAACAATTACATATATATTTTTATGTGGAAATATGTCATAATAACGTTTAACTTGTTCATAGTATAATGGTAACTCCCTGTAGGACGCAAATACCCCATCACTATTTTTAATGCCACCAAACGAACCCATCTCGCCTGACCTATTTTTAAATGCAGTGTAAAAATATGGATCCTTTTCTAAGCCTGCATATAACTGTTCAAAAAACAGAGAATAAGTCATTTCAGTAGGCCTGCGAAGCATAATTATTATTTTCGAATCGGGATTATAGCAAAATATATTTTTAGCTGCTTTACTGGAGAAAAGGTAATAAACAGATGCTTCCCCGCCTATTTGTGTAGGCTTCATTTTAATGAATAGATCGAGATATGAGTTTAAATCGGTAGTCCAATGTCTTGGCTTTTTATCTTCAACACTCTGGTGAAGGTCATTTGCGAAGTAATGTGGTTCCTTGTTGTAAGGAGGCATGAAAATATTTGGATGACTTTTCAAATAGTAATACATTGCCGTCGTTCCGGATTTCGGTGCTCCAACAATGAAGAAACTTGGCTTTTTCATTATAATCTTTCTTTGATTTATATGTTTGTAATTATCAGTATCCGCTTCTTCCAGTTTGACATATATATACTAATATAATATATTTATCGAATTTAACATTCAAAAATTTCTATATTGCCTGCGGTTTCTATTATTCTTCCTTCTAGGATGCGACATGGTTTATTGTCGCGGGCATTGAAGTGTTTGTTCGGGCAAACTTTCTGTGATTTTGAGATCATTCTTGTCGATGATAATCCAATAGTATCCCGTATCGCAAGTGTAGAACATTTAGAGGAATTAGTTGCGGATCCAAGGGTTCGGCTTGTTGTGCATGATTCTCCCATGAATGCGGCCTCAGCGAGAAACTTTGGGCTGCAATATGCCAGAGGAAAATACATTACCTATCTTGATGATGACGATGTTTATCATCCATGTAAGCTACAAAAGCAGTGGGAAATTGCAGAAGGAATGAAGTCACCATTGGTGCTGTGTGGTTTGTTATATCATCTCTTGGGGAGAACGAAGCACAAGCAAGTTAGTAAGGATATGTTTTCCGGAAAGGAACTTTTTTTAGATGTTTTTGCTGGCACTCCTGTTTTATTTCATCTTAATGATTCTAGTTTAAAATTTAATGAAGTATTGTTCGCTAATGAAGATGCGTATTTTTATTTCTCTCTACTTGAAAAATTTGATCTTCATAATGTGCCCAATGTACCTGAGGCTCTTGTTGAGATATATCCACATTCGGGTGAAAGGGTATCTGCGAATTCTTATTCAGTATGGAAAGGGGATAGAAAAATATATTTTGATTTTGCTAAAAAATTTCCACTACGAGATTCAAGGTTATATTTGGCCCGGATATCGATATCGCGTTATAAATACAGAACGGGATGCTGGTTTTGTTTTTCAAAAAACTGTATAAGGCTTTTGAAAATTGGGGGTATTAGAGAAGTGCGTTTTGTTTTAAATGCTTTTGTTGCAAAAATTCCTATATTACGGAGGTTTGTTATTACTTAGTGAATTTGCGGGTTAGCGAGTTTGATGATTTGCTGTGAATTTTATATCAACAATACTGGTGTTTTTGTGGTATTTTATTGCTTTATATCAATCGAAAATATTAATTTGTTCCGAAGTGAAATTCAATTTTTAATCTTAGCGCTTATTTCATTCAGTTCATTCAAAATATAGTGTGCAATACTTTTTTTTGAGTGATGTAGAAGAACATGTTTTCTACCTTTTTCAGCTATTCTTCTTAACTTATCCTTGCTGGCAAGAGCCTTTGCCAGAACATCTATTAAGTCGCTGCTGTCATAGGAGTAATAGAGGCATGTATCTTCATTCTTAAGGCAAAGCGCTATGGGAGAGCAAGGGTGGTTGATTGCGGGTACGGAACCAACTAAAAGGCTTTCATAATGACGCCAGCTATGGTGTCCATTGCCCTCAGGAGATAGCGTAATCCACGCCTTCGACATACGACTAAGGTAGGCATCAAAGGGTAAGCGTTCAGTTGCGACATCAATGTCATACCCCTCACTTTTTAGTTGCTCAAGAATTTGCAATCCGAAACACCTTGCCTTACTATTTAACTGTCCTGCAAAAAATACATCGGTCGTTTTTTTGGAATTTTCTGATGCCGGGTAGTTAGAGCAATTAAAACCCATGGGAAGATAGCGAAAGATATTTGAATTACCAAAAAAATGATCTCTAAAATGATGACCCCCGTGTTCATCGAACGTTTCAAAATCATTTTGAAGGATTGGTAAATTTCTCTTAAAATAGAGGTCTATGTAGGGGAAAATATTCAAAGTGCTATCACTAACTTTGGTCGAGTCCGCATAATCAAGAACAATGATTTGTGGTTTGCGTAAACCCGCCATTCGGTTTAGTAATCTAGAGAGAAAATTGCTCTTTGATACTAGAATCATGCAAAAACGAAGGATCTGTTTCAGAAGGGTTTTATCGTGATGCCAGTCCTCATGAATAGCTGGCAAAACGATTAAATCATAGCGATTGAGCAAAAGATTCTTGAAAATAGATATGAGCCTAGGCTTAAGTCTTTCGAGGTTTTGCTCGATCTGAGAGCCCGGGGTTAAGGGAGGGCCGGTTGGAATCCAAGTTACACTTATTCCGGAGGAGATAAGAGATTGAAAATGAGAATCGCGAGAGATTTCGAAGACTCTATAGACTTTGTTTCCCATTTAAAATATTGATTGGTTTACAGCCGATGGATTGACGCTGATTTCACTTATATTTGTTGAGGTTCCAATTTGATGAAGATAGCATTCAATTCGAATAGGCAATGCTGGTTTGGGTCCCTAAAACCGGGCCAAACTCCGTATATTTGAAATCCGTTGTCGTATAAATACTGACACGGCTCCTCGAAATCGGGTTGGCCTTTGTAAAGATGTGTTAGAGATAATTCGACTTGAACAGCATTGACAGTTTTCAGGCATGTACTAGCCCCCTTTAAGATTTGATAGTCATACCCCTGTGTGTCTATTTTCAGATACACTTTTTTTCCATTAAGTTGATTCTCCTTCCAGAAGATATCGATACACGAGAGGTTAATCTGTTCGGTTTTGTTAAAGGAAAACCTAGCTGGTTTATTGGTATGGAATTCTTTGGGAATAAGGATTGAGTTAAATCCCGTCTCCTCCGCAATATTTAAAGTGGCTTTTCCCACTGAATCTCCGAAACCATAATTATAGCAATGCCACTTGGAATCTCGGCTCGATAGAGCCAGTAGGGATTCGTAGGATTCGGAGTGTGGCTCGAACGAATAGATATCGTTAGAAAAACCCATGCGCCTAGCTTCATTACCAAATTGACCAATATTTGCTCCTACATCCAAGATACAATCAATTTGATGATCGTGAAAATAGTCAAAGAGAGGGTATGGCGCGACATCATAACCCAGGCGTCGAATATACTCTCTTAACTTCCGTTTTATTTTTTTGATGATCTCTTTCCTCCAGATGATTCGAGATATTATCGAAAGCCAGAGTGTTCACAATATGATTTGGCATATAACATTCCAAGCGTTAACCTAAAGAAAAGAAGAGCAATTGAATCACGGAGGAAAATTATTTTTTTCCGATTTTGGAATTTAGCATCTGGCGTGTGTGTCTTACTGATAGATGTCCAAAATATTTCGGTAAACACAAACTTAAAGGAGTCGGCCATCACTCCAGGAGGGAGTCGTCTATATCGTAGTTGGCGTAGACGTTTTGGACGTCTTCGAGGTCGTCGAGGGCTTCTATCAGGCGGAGGGTTTTTTTGACGGCGTCTGGATCTTTGATTGGAATGAGGCTGCTGGGTATCCAGGCGAGGGAGGCGTCGTCCGGCTGGATATTTTCTTTTTCGAGGGCTTGGGAGACGTTGTCGAATGCGTTCATGGGGCAGAGAATTTCGAAGTGGTCTTCTTCGGTTTTGATGTCTTCTGCGCCGGCATCGAGGACGGCCATCATGAGGGTGTCTTCATCGGTTTTATCGGCTGCGATGAGGAATTGGCCTTTTTTGTGGAAATTGAATGCGAGCGCGCCGGGGCCTGCGAGGCTTCCGCCGGCTTTGGTGAATACGCTGCGGACGGCGGAGGCGCTTCGGTTTTTATTGTCGGTGGTGACTTCGACTATTACGCCGATGCCGCCGGGGGCGTAGCCTTCGTAGGTGAGTTCTTCGATGGTGAAGCCGGGTAATTCTCCGGTGCCTTTTTTAATTGCCCTATCGATGTTTTCGGCGGGCATGTTGGCGCCTTTGGCCTTGAGAATATTGGTTCTCAGGCGGGCATTAAACTCTGGGTTACCTCCGCCGTCGCGTGCTGCCAGGGTAATTTCTTTGCCAATGACGCTGAAGATTTTCCCGCGTTTGGCGTCGACAGCGGCTTTGTGCCGTTTGGTGGTCGCCCATTTACTGTGGCCGGACATATTTTCTAAGTTCTGGTTATTTTTTGGGAGGTTTTTTCAATTTTGTCTTTTTGCGACCGGGTGTAGCGGGTGGTCCTGAGAGGGCGGCTGCGGCTCCAACCGGTTCTTCAACATCTTTTTTGCGGTTGGTGAGGAATTGCTGAAGTATGGTGAAGCAGTTGGAGATGGTCCAGTAAAGAACGAGGCCCGAGGAGAAATTATAGCAGATGATGAGGAAGAAGAAAGGCAGCATTTTAAAAATTTTCTGCTGCGAACTGTCCATATTCATGGGCGTCATCTTCATCTGGTAATACATGGTGACGCCCATGACGAGAGGGAGTGGGTTGAAGGGGAAGCCTCCGATCGTTGCGATGGTATCGGGCAGGGACAGGTCTTCGATCCAGAGAAAATGGGCAAATCGGAGTTCCGAGGCGCTTCGGAGCATCTGGAAAAGGCCGAAGAAGATGGGCATCTGGATGAAGATGGGGAGGCAGCCTGCGGCGGGATTGATTTTGTGCTCCTGAAACAGCTTGAGGGTTTCTTTCTGAATTCTTTCGGGCTGGTCTTTGTATTTTTCTTTTAATTCTTTGAGCGGCTCCTGAATCTTCTGCATTTTCTTTGAAGATTGGGCGGCTTTGGCGGTGAGGGGCCAGAGGGTCAGGCGGATGACCACGGTCATCAAAATAATGGCTATCCCGTAGTTGCCGACCATGTTGTGGAGCCCAAGGAGCATCCAGAGGAGGAATTTGCCGATAAAGCCGAAAAACCCGAGCTGCATGACATATTCCTGCTTTTGGTCCAGCCCGATGAGCCGCGAGTATTCCTTGGGGCCTACATAGAGCTCCATCGAAAGGCTGCGTTCGGAGTGTGCGCTCACGTTTTGGAGGTCGAATTCGATCCCGCCTGTGATGCCGAGGATGGGTTCTCCCAAGGGGGTTTCAGGGGGGAGGGTTGCCGGTTGGGCGAAGATTCCGATTCCGGGGGTTGCGGGATCGGGGGTGACGATTGAGGCGAAAAACTGATTTTTGGTGGAGGCCCAGGCGGTTTGGGTGGTTCGTTGGATTTCACTTACCGGATCCTTTTTGAAAAAGCCCAAAAATCCACCGCCCTTGAATTTGTTGAGGCTGATATACTCGTAATCCTCGCCGTCGTAGTAACTGAAATTCAAGAAGTAGCCACTGGGGTCGGAATGGGTGGGAGGGGCAGTTCCGACGTTGAGGAAAATGTGGTTAACACCAAAAACGGTGGGGGTTTCATTGATTATGCGGGTGCTGTGTTTGACGACATAGGGAGCGGCCCCTTCGGTGGCGTCGGAGACTTCGTAGGTGCGGACGAGGTTTACCCCGGGTATTTGCTCCAAAATAAACTCTATTTTTCGGGAGCCGGAACCGCCGCTCAATAGCTTATAGGGTGGCGCGTATTGCTCGAAAGAGCCATCGGGTTCCTCGAGACTGATGCCGAGGGCGGGCAGATCGCTGCCTTCATTGAATACGTAGGGGGCGTCATCACGCTGAGTTGCGGGATATTTTTTGAGGGCGACTTCTTTGATGGCACCGCCGTAGGTGGTGAACTTGACGCGGATCAATTGGTTTTCGATGACGTAAGTTTCCTCCGGCGGCCGTTTTTGCAGTTCGGGATCCGGCTGCGGTTTGCCGATCAGGGGGCGCTCCGCATTTTCCGAGAAAGGGATGGCATCCTTGGTGGATTGTAGCGAGTGAACGGTCTCGGTGGGACCATTGGTCGATGAATCTGGGTCGCCGGACTCTGGTTGTTGGGGGTCTTGCTGCTCGACGATAGGCGGCGGCTGCCGGGATTGCTCCTCTCTCTGTTGGTCGATCTGCTGTTTTTGCAGAAACAGTGTGGCCGCCGCAGCCAGTAGCATGAGAATGCCCGCGATGGTATATTTCTTATCCACTGGGTAATTCGCCTTTCTGGATCAAGTCGCCCTCGGTGTGGGGGATTTTATCTGGATGTGAATGGTCGTGGCGGCACGCGGGCGGGGGGTCGAAGCCTCCCTCGTTAAAAGGGTTGCAGCGAATTATGCGGTGGAGGGAGAGATAGGCGCCCACCCAAAAGCCGTGTTCACGAAAACATTCACAGGCGTAGCTGGAGCAGGTGGGCTGGAAGCGGCAGGCCGCATAGGGGCCGAAAAGCGCGTGTTTGAGCGGTGATAGAAACACCTGGTAAAGGCCCACCAGCCCTATTGCCGTGGCGGAGGGTAGCCGGGCTATTACCTTAAACGTGGTTTTTATGCGCTGGATCATAGTTGAGTTCGGGCCATTTGCTGCCGTTTCAAAGCTCGATGGCAGGCGTTGAGGTAGCGATTTTGCAGTTCATCGAACCCGTGGCGATCAAAAGAAGAACGCATAACCACCACCAGATCGCAACCCGTTGCGGGAAGAGAATCCTGGTTGAGGCGGAAAATTTCTCTGAAAATTCGTTTGGCACGGTTTCTTTTTACGGCTGGACCCACCCTGCGCGAGGCAATCACCCCGAGACGCCGGACTGGAAGCCGATCCTCCCCCACCTCCGGCAAGACCAGTAATTGCATGATAAAAGCTCCGCAGTCAACGCGGCTCCCCTTGGCTCGCACATTGGCAAACTCGGACGCGCGCCTGAGATGCTGCCGGGCGGTAAAGCATTGGCGCATAGTGGCGGCGATTGGTTTAAGCGGAGAGGCGAATCCTACCCCGGCGGCGGCGTGCGGACAGGATCTTTCTTCCCCCGCGAGTGGATTTTCGGGCACGAAAGCCCAATTTGCGCTTACGCTTGATTTTGGATGGGTGATAGGTCGGCTTCATCGGTTGTGAAGAAAAGGTTGAAAAAGAATACAGTTCCGCAGCCCTTGTCAAGCGAACAGGTGAGATAAAAATTGGGCGCGGGGAAGTAGGCGGGCGATCACCCGAGCCTCCCTCAAGCCGATTCCGAAAAGCGTAAAAAAAGACTTGCGCAGGTCTGCCAAGAACCTAGTTTCGTTGCTCCTATTCCAGGCTGTCCCGTTCGTCTAGCTCGGTCCAGGACTCAGGGTTTTCATCCCTGCAACAGGGGTTCAAATCCCCTACGGGACGCCATTTTTTTTGCTACAGCCTTTGGGTGATCCAGGCTATCGGGTAACCGAATATAGCCACGCATCCAATTATTCCGATAAAGGTAAAAAAGAAGACGTTGGGCCAATCTTTTGCGATAATTTCTATTCTCTTTGAAAGACATGCGAGAATTGCCATACTGATGACAATCGCCGAACTCACCAGGAAAACTTTACCGGTTTCGAAATATCCATACTTCTGATAAAGAAATACCGGAAAAATGATTAAGAAGGCTAAATGCATCCCAATGATTTTAAAGTGCCCATCGTTTTTACCTGTTGTGGTAGTCATTTGTAATAGATGCTATGTGGGTGTCAGGAGGATTTATTTCCGATATGTTGGCAGAAGCGTAATAGATAACCGTCGGGATCCTGAACCAGAAATTCTTTTTGGCCGGAACTACATTCACCGGTAGGGTACCAATTTTCCTTCAGCTTTTTGTATATGGGATATTCCTTTTTACAAATCCGATTGTATATTGGCTGAATAGCTGACAACTCAATTTGAAGGTGGACGCCCCGCCCCAGTGGATACTCCAAATTGCCCGTTAGCCAGGAGTCATCGGATAGCTGCTCCAACATGATTTGCGCCTTTTCCTGTTCCAGATATACGAAGTCCGGATTTTCTCTGGAATGAACCTCAGTGAAGCCCAGTATCTCGGTATAGAATTTCAATGAGACCTGGAAATTCCGCACCAATAATTCTGGCACCATAGGATTCCAATATTTCTGATCCGGCATATAGGCTCCGATCTATGGTTAGGCATTCCTCTCGACTCTCCAGGGCGGGTTGAGGCGATTTTTTCCGGCCCAATAGAGTTTTATTTTGTTACCCGAGGGATCGTACAATATGGCTTCGCGCCATAAATACCTCATATCGGTGGGCATCTGCTCGAAGACAAAACCCTTTGCAACCAGGCTGTCCACGAGTTCATCCAGCTTTTCGTGTTCAAAGTAGATGACCGCGCCATTTTTAAATTCTCCATCGTCCTCTGCCAGCGATAAAGAAAAAGTCGAGCCACCGTCGGGACATTCGAATCTCGCGTAGTGAGGAGTATCGACAATCTGCAAAAATCCCATTTGGCGATAGAAGGCTGTGGCTTCGTCCATATCCCTAACAGGCAAGGTAATTTGGTTTAGGTTCATGTGGTTATCATTTTAACGGCTGATTTAATTATCTCCACTAAATTAGTGAGATCAAATTCCAAATAAAACTGGAAGCTTTAAATAAAAACACAACCAGCAGTACAGCCACAACTCCTATTATTAGACTCCAAAAAGATTTTAGAAACTCTTTCAAGGTAATTGCTTCGGGTTCTTTGATCCAACCTTTCCATTTTCCGATGTTCCATGACAAATCAGCACACAAAAAAACTGGCCAAAACAGAATGATATAGAACCATGATCCGTCACTATTAAGCCATCTATTTATAGGGCTGTTGTTGGTAATTTTATTTTTCTTTCCGAAATAAGCCCATAAAATCAAAACCACGCCAACGACAAAGTAGGTACAGTAGAATATCATCAGGACAATATTTTCCATCATTTCTATGAATTTTGGGAATTAGACCCTGAATGTAAGGTTTCCGAGCATTGTTTTCGGATTGAATGCTAAGTTGTCACGAACCCTCGATTATATTTGCTGGCCAGTCTCCTTCTTATCCGGAAACCGAAATACACGAAAATACCAATAAATCGGAAGCGTAAACATTCCCCAAAACAGGTTAATTGCTGTCCACATTATTTTCTTTTTTCTCGTAATTTTTTGCATCCACAAATCATAGATCATTACAATTATTCCAATCCAATAATATATCGCAAATCCCGAAAACACAGCTAGATACCAATCCGGAACGTGGTCTACGCCTATAAAACTGCTCACCATCAAAATCGCCGTTGCGATCGGAGTGATACAAACCGTTGCCAAATATAGTTTCATTCAGAATGAATTAAATTCTAGTCGATTCCAACAGCCGTTTAATGAATATAGCATTTTTTCACCGGTATTTCCGATCAGGATTCATTTGGAGTGAGTTGAGTGCTTTTTGCAAAGTGAAACTACAGACTCGTAAATACCGATCTGCTTCAGTTGATCAATCGGGAACCAAAGAGTGGGTCCACATTCCGTATCGATTGAAATCATGTCGTTTTCATCGTTCCAATCTTTTACTAACCTCCAACCGGATTCGAACTTAAAATATTTTCCATGAACCCATAGCTTCGAATTATTTACTCCGTATAAAATTGGTTGATGGAGGTAAGTTAGTTCGCTGTAATTCCTACCAGCAATTCCGGGAAGTATCTGGGGAATCACGTAAGAAAAAATAGTTAGTATGAGTAAGCAGATGCCGAGTAACAGGGTGTAGGTCGATAATAAACAAACGCAACCGGTTGCAAACATCAAGAACCGCCGAAAATGTCGAGTTTTATGATCAAAAAGTGAAAACCTCTTTAGGTATTCATTCTTGGTCAGATAAAATTCGTGCTCAAATGAAAATTTTTTCGGATCAGGCATCATTAGAAATCTAATATTGGGGCAAAGTAATTACCATGCAAAAATTAAGTAGATAGTAGACGTGTTCTGTAATTTCAAGGATAATTGAAATTGTTGCTCGCTGGCGGTTCGGAGGATTACAGAGAAAGACTTGGATTATCGTTTTGTTGTTGTACGCTTTTTGGGTGGTGATTTTGTTTAGGTGTGTCACTGTTGGCTTTATTATTTTTGAAAATTGGAGACCTGTGTATCTTTAGATTTATAACCTGTGTTTCGAATTGCTTTTATATTTGTGAATTTTGATCTCCGTTGCTGGTTGGGCTTTGGGGTTGGTGGGGCTGCGCGTTTGGGTGTGTTGGCTGTTTTCTTTTGTTGTTGGGGGGTTGTTTTAATTTTGGGGTTGTTTCCGGTTGCCTTGGGGGGAGAGGCGGTTGCGGCGGATGCTGTCGATGTGAAAAGCAATCGGTTGGCTTTGGAGAAGTCCCCTTATTTGCGGCAGCATGCGGATAATCCGGTCGATTGGTACCCGTGGGGGGAGGAGGCTTTTGAGAAGGCCCGTCGGGAGGATAAATTGATTTTTCTTTCGGTGGGTTATAGCACTTGCCATTGGTGCCATGTGATGGAGCGGGAGTCTTTTGAAAATCCCGAAACGGCGGCTTTGATGAACGAGTCGTATGTCAGCATAAAGGTGGACCGCGAGGAGCGCCCAGATGTGGACAAGGTGTATATGACTTTCGTGCAGGCTACGACCGGGAGCGGGGGCTGGCCGATGAATGTTTGGCTGACTCCGGATTTGACGCCCATTTTCGGGGGAACCTATTTTCCGCCCAAGGATGGGTTTGGGCGGCCCGGGTTTCCGCGTATGTTGACGCGAGTGGCCGAGGTCTGGAAAGAGCAGCGTGAGGAAATTGTTGCCCAGGGGAAGCTGATAATCGAGGAGATGAACAAGTTGGAGTTCACTGCTTCAGCGGTAGGGAAGAGTGGTTTGGATGATGCGCTGATGGAGGCTGCTTTTGAGCGGTTGGCGAAAATATTTGATGAGTCCGAGGGGGGATTTGGCCCGGCGCCCAAGTTTCCACGTCCGGCGACGTTGAATTTCCTGTTTCACTATTATTCGTGGAAGGGGGCTTTGAGCGAGAATGGTAAAAAAGCCCGTGAGATGGCCCTTTTCACGCTCGATGCGATGGCCTCGGGAGGGATTCGCGACCATCTCGGCGGGGGGTTTCACCGTTACTCGGTGGATCGATTCTGGCATGTGCCGCATTTCGAGAAAATGCTCTACGACCAGGCCCAACTAGCCAGCGCCTACCTCGATGCCTTCCAGATTACGGGCGAAAAACGATATGCCGATGTCGCCGCGAGCATTTTTCAATATGTTGGCAAATCGATGACCGATGCCACCCAAGGGGGATTTTTCTCAGCCGAGGATGCCGACAGCCTGCCCTCCGCAGATAGCGCCGAAAAATCGGAAGGCGCGTATTATATTTGGTCTGAGGGGGAGGTTTTGAAAATTCTGGGGTCGGAGATGGGGGCTGTTTTCAACTACCGTTTTGGTATTACGAGTGAGGGAAATGCCCCCGCCGGAAGCGATCCGCAGGGGGAATTTGGAAATAAGAACATTCTCCTCGAAAGACATTCAATCAAGGAAATCGCCGAAAAATTTGGACTTCCGGCTCTGGCGGTCGAGAAAAGGTTGATGGAAAGCCGCGAGCGGCTTTTGGCAGCCAGGAAAACCCGCCCCCGGCCCCATCTGGACGATAAGATAATTACGTCGTGGAATGGGTTGATGATTTCTGCTTTTGCACGGGGATCGCGGATTTTGCAGAGCCCGGAATACCTCGACCGGGCGACCCGCTCGGCGGAATTTGTTAAAAACCATCTCTATAATGAGGAGACGGGCGAGCTTTTGCGACTGTATCGGGACGGCCCCGGAGATACGGCTGCTTTTGGCGACGATTATGCGTTTCTCATCCAGGGATTGCTTGATCTGTACGAGGCGTCCTTCGAAATCCGGTGGCTGCAATGGGCGGTTCGTTTGCAGGAGACACAGAAAAACCTTTTTTACGATTCGGAAAACGGTGGGTTCTTCAATGTAACGGGGCGGGATCCCAATATTTTGCTGCGAATGAAGGCTCGTTTCGATGGCGCGGAACCCTCCACCAATTCCGTGACGGCCCTGAACTTGCTGCGACTCGGGCAGATCACCAATCAGCGTGAATACGAGGATTTGGCCGAGCAAACGCTGTTGGCATTTGTTTCCGACTTGAGCGAAAGCCCGACGGCGATGCCTTTTATGCTGGTGGCCTATGATTTTTATCGGGCCAAACCCAAGCAGATCATACTGGCGGGAAAGGCTGGTTCGCCGCAGACCCAGGAGATGTTGCGGGAGGTCAACCGGCGTTACCTTCCGAATAAAATCGTGCTTTTGGCCGATGGCGGAGCGGGGCAGGAATTTCTGGGGAAGGACAATGAATCACTGCGCTCAATGGCCCCAATCGGCGGGTTGACGACCGCTTTTATCTGCGAAAATTTTGTCTGTCAGCTTCCCACCAATGAGGTTTCTGTGATGGCCCGTCTTCTGGTCGGCAAGCCTGCCCCCGGTCCTTGAATCCCTTCAAAGCGCGGGCGTTTTGGCAGGTTGACAACCGGGCCGCCGGGAATAATGTCGTGGGCTAATCTGCAAATTTTGGCAGAGCAGAGTGTCCCGTTCGTCTAGCTCGGTCCAGGACTCAGGGTTCTCATCCCTGCAACAGGGGTTCAAATCCCCTACGGGACGCCAATTTTTCTTCATCTTTCAGGTGAACGAGAAGAGGCGAACGGTTAAATCCGTTAAAAAAGCGCCTCCATATCCAAACCGTGAGCAATTGGAGCAGGAGTAAAAATAAAACACACAACCAACATGGCGGGTGGGTTCACTCGCCTTAACCGGCAATATTTTCAGCCTGGTCTTATGGATGGAGTTTGGGGAATTCGCCAACCCGGAAATTTCGGGGCTGGGGTTCCCGTTTTTTAGGAACGGATTCTACTCGATTCAGCTTTTCCGTCTTTTGGTGGGAATTTTGCTCAAACGGGCGTGAAGTTCATCGCGGTGTTCCCGCGCAAGCCTCTGGGCTTTTCTTTTGCCCCCGCATTTTAGGTCGCTGAACAGTTTTGAGTAAGTCTCCCCATTTTTGTAACCTCTCACGAACCATCCGTGGGTAGAACCGGAATCGATCCGTGATATCCCTTTGTTTTTAGGGTTTTTTCTTTTTGCCATTTTAAGGCCTCCTCTCGCGTTAATTTCTATCTAACGGCAACCGCCGAGTATATAATAGCCTCTATATCGGCATTTTTGCAAGAAATAACCATACTTTTATTTACGATAGGGTCAGGTTATTTTCCCGTTACATGGAAAATAAGGGCAAATGTCCTTTCCCGAGCCTGTTTCTGGAGTAACGCGGGGGTAGGCGACCCGCTCCAAAACGGGCCAGTTTACTCGAAAACGTGCGAATCGAGCATTTTGTCGACGCGAATTTTATTCAGATGGACAAATTTGGGCACCCCGTTTTCGTAGGGGACCTCTGCCTCACCGGTGATCAGGGGGAGTGCGTATTTGGTGAACTGGAAATTCAGGCTGACACCGTCGTCGTTTATCCAGTTGACGGGAACCATTTTCACCCCGTTGGCGACATCTTCGAGGTCGCAGAGGCCGGTTTCGCAGCTATACTGGTCGCCATCTCCCCGGATGAGGGTCACCATTTTGTTCGTTTCGCCCTGCACTACGGCGGCTTTTACGGCGGCCTGTCCGGCCATGAAAGATTCATTATTGTCGGTCTGTGAGGCGCAATGGGCGGCGGCCCTTTGGCCCAGACCCAGTTTGGCAACGCGTGCCTTGACTCCCAAATTCTGCTCGACCATGTCCCGAAGGTATTCACCGGCTCCGCCCAGTTGGGCGTGACCAAAAGAGTCCGTTTGCCCACTGGCGGTGGCGAGGTAATTGCCATCCTGATCCACGAGACCTTCACCCACCACGACGAAGCAATATTTCCTTTTGCTCAGGACGCGCTGGACATCATCGAGGTATTTTTGGGGAGAAAATGCGACTTCCGGGAGGTAGATGAGGTGGGGGGCATCGTTGGGGTGCTCCCGGCGTTTGGCCAATGTGGCCCCGGCGGCGATCCAGCCTGCGTTGCGGCCCATTACCTCGAGAATGGATACGAGGTCGCCCTGGCCCATGCCTTCGTTATCGCAGGCGATTTCCCTGACGGTGGCGGCGACGTATTTGATTACGCTGCCATAGCCGGGGCAGTGGTCGGTGGCCACGAGGTCGTTATCCACCGTTTTGGGAATGCCGATTACCCGGAGTGGATAATTCCGCGAAGCCGCCAATTTGGAAATGTGATCGGCGGTATCCTGTGAGTCATTGCCGCCGATGTAAAAAAAGTAGCGGATGTTGTGGGCTTGAAAAACTGCCAGGACGCGGTCGAAGTCCGTGGCCTTTTTCAGCTTGAAGCGGCAGGTGCCCAATGCCGACGCGGGCGTGTGGCGCAATCCTCTAATGGTCTGCTGCGATTCCTCGGCCAGATCTACGAGGTCTTCCCGTAAAATGCCGAGGATACCGTTCAGGCCGCCATAAATTTCCTCGATCTCCTCGTGGTTGAGAGCCTCGGTGATTACCCCGGCCAAGCTGGAGTTAATTACCGCCGTCGGTCCCCCCGATTGCGCGATCAAACAATTGCCTATTAGTTCTTCCGCCATGTGTATTGCTTCCTATATTTAAAATCGAGTCGCTACCAGAAATACATGCCGACCATAAAGCAAATTCTTTTTTAACAAAAAGCATAGGCAGAGGAAGGCTTTTGACGCCGTTGCCTAGAGTATTTCCTCTGAATGGCAGTGGCTGGAATCCGGGAAACGCTTTTTCCAGGCCGCCACCTGCGCGACAAAGGCGTCCACTTGGGAGCCGGCGTTACCGATCAGCTTTTCTTCCTGTTTGACAAGGGATTCCAGTTTTTCCCGGTCGAGACCGAGGCGGGGATCGTTGGCCAGCCGGGCGAGCAGGAAATCGTCGACGGCATTGCCGGCGCGAGCTTCTTCGGCGGCGGCGAGGGCGTGTTCCCTGATGGCCTCGTGGGCAGTCTCGCGCCCCGCACCGTGTAAAACCGCCTCCGTCAGAATGGCTGTGGAGCCGAGAAAGGGCAGATGCCGTCGATTTTCCCTCTCGATGGCTTGGGGGTAAATTTCCATGTTATCGAGGACGGAAAGAAAGGTTTCCAACAAACCATCGATGGCGAAAAAGGCGTCCGGCAGGGCCACCCTTCGGACCACCGAGCAGGAGACGTCGCCCTCATTCCACTGGCTGCCCGATAATTTGGCGACCATTGCCAGATAGCCCTCGATGAGGCTGCAAAATCCGTGAATTCGTTCTGAACTTCGGCAATTTACCTTGTGGGGCATGGCCGAGGAGCCCACTTGCCCCTTGGCGAAACCTTCACTGGCCAACCCCTGCCCGGCCATCAGCCGCAGTGTTGTGGCGAAGCTTCCCGGCCCCGAGGCGAGTTGGAAAAGGGCACTCACGACATCGAAATCCATGCTTCGGGGATAGACCTGACCGGGGGCGCTCAGAGCCTTCTCGAAACCAAGATGTTTGAGGACTCTCGCCTCCAACGCCTCGACTTGTGCGGAATCGCCGTCGAAAAAAGCCAGTTGGTCGGCCTGTGTGCCGACCGCGCCTTTCAGCCCGCGAGCCGGGTAGTTTTCCGCTAAATGGTCCAGTCTCTCGAGGCCGAGCAGTAAATCCTGGCCAAACATGGCCATGCGGCGACCGATGGTGGTGAGTTGGGCGATGACATTATGGGTGCGGGCGGCGAGGGGGACATCCCGCCATTGCTCGGCCCGGCGGGAGAGGGCAGACAGGGCGGCAATCGATTTCAGGCGCGTAAGTTGGAGGGCGTCCCGGATTTGTGATTGCTCGATGTTTTCAGTGAGGTCGCGACTGGTCATGCCCTTGTGGATATGCTCATGCCCCGCCAGCGCGCAAAATTCCTCGATGCGGGCTTTGACATCGTGCTTGAGGAGCCTCTCGCGGCCTCGAATGCCATCGAGATCGACCTGCTCAATGACCGACTGGTAGGCGTCGATGGCCTCTTGGGGAACCTCCAGGCCGAGATCCTTTTGGGCTTCGAGGACGGCCAGCCAGAATCGCCGCTCGCGCACGATTTTCTCTTTTGGCGACCAGATCGCGGCCATCTGCGAGGAGGCGTATCGGGAAGCCAGAATGTTGGGAAGTTCAGTCATCGATCAAGTAAGCTTCTCTTCAACAGGTAAAGAAATTCAGTCGTAAGCACAATAAATAAACGGGAAACACCATTAGGCCATTCAAAACTTCCCGACCGGCAATTGAAATGATTGTCGAGGGAACCTAAGTATTACAGCTTTGCTTAGTGTATCACTTTCTGGGCCAATATTTTAGAATATTATTGTGGTGGAACCTCGACTTATGTTTTTATATCATGGAATTTTTTTACGACGCCAGCCTTGATTTTTCAATTGCATTCAATAATCTTATGTTAATTTGAATATCATTATTATGCCTCAAATTACACGCCGATTGCCAGAGTTTGCAGAACCTCCCGTTATTGAGACGGTGCTGGGCGTGCAATTTGATCCACACCCAAATATCCAAATTGGAAACCTAACACTTTTTTGGAACATTTTGGATCAAAAAAATTGGCCGAAATTCTTAGCCGCTACACTATTGCCGCAACAATTCGAGGAATTTGAAAAGGAGGAAACTTGGAAAATAGATAAACTTCGTCTTGAAATCACAAAGGGAAAACAGTTTAGCCATCAATTTCGACATCAGTTTCGTAATATTAGTGAAGACCGAATGATTCAGGTCCAAAATGGTCGATTTCATTACAATTGGCTTGGTGAACAGGGTGGGGATTATCCAAGTTTCAAAAAAGTAAATGTGGAGTTTTCAAAGTGGTGGCAGCAATTTCAAGACCACATGCGAGAAACTGTGGGAGAAATTAAACCAAATCAATGGGAATTGACCTATGTAAACCATATTCCTAAAGGACCCCTTTGGAATGAACCGGCTGATTGGGTGAATCTATTTCCTTCTCTTGTAATGCCAAAGCCAAAATTATCCCGAGTATCACTCGAAAGCATGCTTGGGGAATGGCATTATGAAATTAATCCAAAGCTGGGCCGACTCCATGTAAATATCAAACACGCGCGTAGTCCCAACGATGAATTAATTATATTGACTTTGACTGCCAGAGGCCCAATACACCTTGATGGTGAAAAGGTAGTGACTTTAGAAGACGGTTTAAATATCGGTCATGAAGCAATTGTTTTATCCTTCTTGGAATTGACCTCGGAAACGGCACACGAACATTGGAAGATAAAAAATGAGTACAATATTGGATAAAGAATTTACGATATCCGGTGAATATTATTTGAATACGGTTGATACCAGTGTGTCTATTGGATTGAACTTATCCGATCAAACGAATGAACTAAAGAACAAGGAAGCTTGGACTAGAATCATCGATTATACTTTAGTTGGATGGGGCCTTGATCCACATCATCTAGAAGATGATGGATTAGAACCACCCAACATAGATATCATTGCTTTTACTATTAATTTGGCGAAAGCATTGCGAGATGGAGGCACGAGTGCACCTTTACGGGTAGTGCCTAACGGAGAAGGTGGAATTGTGTTTGAAAAAAGGTCAGGTCCATTTTTTGTATCCCTTGAGATTAATGCCGACGAATCTATAGAATACATCGAATTTGAAAATTCGAAGATCGTGGAGCGGGTAAAATTTCATTTACCTGCGTAATGGTTCCAACTTTATGTTGAGTAATGTCAACGGAACCCGGGTCTGATCCTATTCGCGATGATGAAATTTTATTTCGTCGGTTAGCAAGAGTATATTATGACCCTGAAAAAAGCGATAAACCTTCGCCCGTAGGTTTTAGACCGACCGATGAGGATTTAACCGGACTCTCCCTAAGTCGGCAAAAATATATCAGTGCAAAAGATGTCGCTGAATATGGTAGTCTTGGAAAAAATTATTATGTGGCTGCAATAAAGGTAAGTGAATTGAGAAATTATGGCATCGATGTTATACAAAAACCAATCGCAGGTAATCCAGGGCATGCAGAAGTCCCTGGTTTAAGACTTGAAAACCGGAGTACTAATGATGCTAAAGAATGGCAAAACATGATTGCCGAAAATCTCTGTTTTGATATTTTGGGACCCTATCCAGGAAAACGTGTAGAGACAGGATAATTGGCAATGGGACACTGAGGCGCATAGTGTATAGCACAAGCTGGTTGTGACTGCTGCAACCACTCGAAATCACTTCCTACTTTCGAATTACTCGAAGCATTTGTTCGCTGAAATCTTGTCATTATTCTTATTTTTTTGATTGGGGTTTTAGGGGGTTATTTTGCTTTAGTTTTGGGAAGCGGGCGAAGTCGGTGTCGGTTGTGTAGAGAGTGCATCCGTGTTCGATTGCGAGGGCTGCCAAGTGGGCGTCGGTTATCAGATTTGCACTTGCTTGCCCTTCGACGATCAAGTGGCTGAAAATTTCCCAATGGTTTTTTGTTGGCTGAATCAGTTGGACACAAGGTTGGCCGAACCAGCTTTGGACCCGGTCGATTGCCTCATCGATGGTCAATGGCCGATGATAAACCCTGCTGTTGGCGCCGATTCTGAGAAAGGCGTTTATTACTGTCCAGCAGAGACAGACGGGGGAATCATCGGTGAGTTGGGCATCCCACCATTCACGCGCGGCCGAATGTTGCGGGCATAATTGGTCTTCCGCATATAATAGAATATTCGTGTCCACGAGGATCATCGGCTTTCCTCGCCTTCGATTCGCGAAATTACCTCCTGTATATTATCAATCGTGATGCCCTCGCGGAGCCCCATGTGGCGCGGGACGGTGCGGTAGGGCTTTCGGGTGGCGGGGTTTTCTATCTGTTGGAGGCCATAGCGGAGGGCGTTGTTAATGATTTTCTTAAAAGGCTGATGAAGTTTCGCCGCTAAACCTTTGGCGGTTTGAGCTACATCCTCATCAAGTGTCAGGGTAGTTCTCATAAGTTTATGCTATGATGTTCGAGCAAATGATGTCAAGGCATCAAAAATTGCTTAACAAACTGTTTCTGGGGATTTTTCGTAATAATTATTATTAATTTTGAGTTTTTTAGCGAACGCAGCCAACGCAGCCAACGCAGTGTTTGTCGGGGAGGGATTTTTTTGGTATAATTGGGGCAGAATGACTACGAAAATGATCAAATTTAATGCGATTGGCCTCCAAAGCTTTGGTTTTGGGGCGGTTTTTGAAATATTGGGGTTTACTCGGAGGCCGAGGATGCTTCCTTTGTCTGTATGAAAATGAAAACGAAAAGAACTTTAGTTAAGGCGGCCCTTGGGCGGGAGGAATCGATGGATTCGATCCTGATCAAGGGATGGGTGCGGACCCGGCGGGACTCGAAGGGGTTTTCCTTCGTCGAGGTGAACGATGGCTCGTGCCTGAAGAATATTCAGGTGATCGTGGATGCGACATGGCCGGACTACGCCAAGATCGACGAGGTGACGACGGGGGCGGCCATCAGTGTGACCGGTGAGTTGGCGGCCTCGCTGGGCAAGGGGCAGAAATGGGAGATCCGGGCGAGTGGCCTGGAAGTGCTGGGGACGGCGGATTCGAGTTATCCACTGCAGAAAAAAGGGCATGGCGCGGAGTATTTGCGGGAGATCGCCCACCTGCGGCCACGGTCGAATATGTTTGGGTGCATCTTCCGGGTGCGTAACCGGCTGGCTTTTGCGGTGCATAATTTTTTTCAGGAGAAGGAGTTTCTCTATGTGCACACGCCGCTGATCACGGCGAATGATTGCGAAGGCGCGGGGGAACTTTTCCGGGTGAGCAGTCTGGATGCGAAGAGTCCGCCGCTCAATGACGCCGGGGAGGTGGATTTCGGCGAGGATTTTTTCGCCCGGCCCACCTATTTGGCGGTCAGTGGGCAGCTCGAAGCGGAGATATTTGCGACGGCATTTTCCAATGTATATACCTTTGGCCCCACATTTCGGGCGGAGAACTCGAATACCTCGCGCCATGCGAGTGAATTCTGGATGATCGAGCCGGAGATGGCGTTTTGCGATCTGGAGGGGAATATGGATCTGGCCGAGGAGTTCGTAAAATACCTGATTGCGGATATTTTGAAGAATTGCCAGGAGGATTTGTCGCTCTTCGCCCGATTTGTGGACAAAGGGCTGCTGAACCGGCTCCAATTTGTGGTGGATCGGCCATTCAAGCGTGTATCCTACACCAAGGCGATTGAGCTTTTGCAGAAATCGGGCAAGAAATTCGAGTTTCCGGTGGACTACGGGGCCAACCTGCAATCAGAGCATGAGCGGTATTTGGCGGAGGATCATTTCCGCTGCCCGGTGACGGTTTACGACTTCCCGAAGGAAATAAAGCCGTTTTATATGCGTTCCAATGACGATGGCAAGACGGTGGGGGCGATGGATCTGCTGGTGCCGAAAATCGGGGAAATCGTGGGCGGAAGCCAGCGCGAGGAACGATTCGATGTGCTCTCGGAAAACCTGAAACACCACGGCCTGAGTGAAAAAGATTACTGGTGGTACCTCGAATTACGCAAATACGGAACGGTCGAACACAGCGGGTTTGGCCTCGGATTCGAGCGGATGCTGATGTTTGTTACTGGGGTGGCCAATATCCGGGATGTCATTCCCTTTGCCCGCACTCCGGGGAATGCGGAATTTTAACGCGATGGACGGCAGGCAAAAACGATTGGAACCCGCCGATTTGCGCGGGGTCATTCAGGATTTCAGAGGGGAAAACGACTGCAACCAATGGCGCTTGGTGGGTGTTAATAATATATTGGCCCGAAGACTATTAATTATCGATTAATTTATTTTACCAACAAGAGCGACCTATGTTAATAATCGGGAATTTCCAACACCACAAGATACTCAATTTTGGTAGAATAATATTATGAGCAATAAAGATTTAAAGAAGCCCGATGGGGCTAAAAAACGGCGTGTCATTCACTGGAATCCTGACGATGAAGACTCATTGCAGCCATATGCGGATAAAAAACCACGTGGGCCGATGTTCTTTCTTCCGCTCTTTGCAGGGTTCCTGGTTTTTGGCGGATTGGCCTATGTCGGCGTCAAGAATTACATCAAGGGCCAGGAGGGAACACCGGGAGGAGGCAGCACAATTCAGTCAGGTGATCCCGGTATAACCCGAGAGGACCTGAAATTTGTCAGCCCCCAAAGGGTGCAGAGGGAGATGGACAAATTGAGGCAGGAAATCAGCGCTATTCGCAAAGTGACCGACGACCATCCGTCTTTGATTAAAAACCTCGTGGCGATGGAAACCGCCTTTGATGAGGGTAACAAGAAACAAATCGCCGGCCAGTATCGCCAGGCCATTTTGCAGTTGGAAGTAGTGGCAGGGTTGATCGAGGACCAGCGAGACCTTATCAGCCTGGAAAGCCAGTCCAAGGAAATCCATGACAAGTTTCTCAACTTGATGGAGGAAAGCGAAACTGGCCGCAAGCTGGCCCCATTCGAGTTCGAGAAAGCGTCCATTTTGGGGAACGAAGGGGAGATATTTTTGGCCGATGGCAATTTTACCAGAGCGATGTCCTCATTTGAATCCGCGCTCGAATCGATCAAAGAACTGGATGACATCGTCGATTTCCACATGGCGGACATAGAACTGGATGGCAAAAAGGCTCTCCAGTCGGGGGACAAAGAAACCGCGCTGGAGAATTTTCGCAAAGTGCTCGAATTGCAGCCCGATAACGAACTGGCCCTGAGGAATATCAGGCGTGCGGAGACCATCGACCTTGTGCTTCCGCTATTGGAAAATGCCTCGGAGCTGGAAAAGAATGGGGAGTTTGAAAAGTCTCTGGCCTCATTTGATCGAGCATTCGAGATAGACCCCTTTTCAGCAAAAGCGCAGGCTGGAAAGTCTCGGTTGGGCAGGATAATAAGAGAAAACCGGCTCGATTTTCTGCAAACGACCTCGAAAAAAGCGGAAGAAGAAAAGGACTGGGATACGGCCATCGAAACGTATGAAATGGCGGTTGAGGAATTTCCCGACCACCCTGAATTCGCCGAGGCGCTCGAAATAGCCCGCGAAGAAGGGCATAGTGCCAAGGTTGCCGCCGCTCTGGAGGAGGCCTACACCCATGAAGAGGATTTCGAATGGGTTTTGGCCCGCGACTCTTTCAATAAGGTGCTCGATCTGGATTACCAAAACGAGGAAGCCATTGAAGGGCTGCGGCGCGACGGTGAAATCCTCCGCAATTTGCTGCGCTACGAAAAATTTATCAACGATACGGCGGATCTCGCTGCGAAGGGAGAGTTTCAAAAAGCCATCAGGACTTTCAATGAAGCCATGTTGGTGAAACCCTCCAATATAAGTCTTTCGGAGGATCTTCAGGAGTTGAAGGCTACCCTGCGAGACCAGAGCCAGCCGGTTAAGGTGGATTTCGTTTCCGATGGCAAAACCTGGGTCAGCATCGCGGGCTTTCAAATGATCGGCAAGTTTGAACAACATAAGTTGCGTATTTTACCCGGCAATTATCGTGTGCGTGGCAGGCGCAAAGGCTACCGCGATGTGCTGCTCGAGGTAAGGGTGCGCAGCGATAGTGAATTTCCGCCCATCCAGGTGGTTTGCACCCAAAGGATTTAATCAACATTAGCCAATTTCAAACAACCCACAATTTCCATAACTCTCGCGACTGACATGGATAATCCACCCACTCTCCGCCATGCAGTCCTGGCTTAAATTAAGAAAAGAAAAACCCACGAAAGGACAGATCAAATGAATATGCCGCAGAAAATTAAAAAACCTAAAACTTTAGCCGGAATTGCCCTGCTTGCAATGATCTGCGCGGGGACTCCAAACCTTCATGGATCCGCCGATCCTGATATTTTCGATGGCGATTTAGTCCTACCGGATCCGGTTATCAAATATGGCTTAAAGAAAGTCCTTGAGAATATTAAAATCAGCATGCCCGGTATACCGCAGCAAGGCTCTTCCAAGGGGTCTCCGAGTGGATCTGGCTCGTCTCAGATGGGTTCGGCAAAAGGATCGTCAATGGGTTCTCCGATGGGCTCATCGGGCGGGTTGCCAGGTTCCATGGGAAAGGAAAGTAAATCTGGAGCCGGAATGCAATCGGGGCAAAATATGGGGCTCGGTGAAGGAAAAGAGCAGGGAAGAGAGCAGGGAGAAGGCAAAGGAGAAGGTAAGGGCAAGGGCGAAGGTGACGGAAAAGAAGACGGCAAAGGAAAGGGAAAAGGCACCGGTAGCGGCTCCGAGGGAGATATGATCGCTCAAGGTAAAGGAGTGGGTAGCGAAATGGCCGAACAATCCGATGTCGAAGGCGGCAGCGAGGGACAAGGCCAGGGTGGCTCCCAGAGTGAGGATGCCACCCAAGGTGAGGGGGGCGGCGGTGGTGAGCAGGACGCCTCGCAGGCTAATGATTCCGCAAAAGGTGGCGGTAAAGGGACGAAGGGTTCGCAACGAGGGGCCAATGTAACGATTGGTGATACCTCGGAAATGATCGATACAGGCGAAGCCCAGGAGGGTGATGCCGAGGCTGGTAGCGTTGTCAACGCCCAGAAGGACGCCGCAACCAAAGGTCCCGCCATGTCCGGCAAGAACAGGGGTCGTTCAGTGGGAGTGGAACAAGGGGAGTCAATTCCCTCCGACCTTTAATCAGTTACAATTAAGGAGGCTGAAATTCAATAAACCAATCCCAAAAATTTACCAGGAAAGTTACCAATGAAACAAAAAAATACGATAATGCGCGCTTCTTTATTTGGGGTGTCGTTGCTGATGATGGGGCTGGCAACCTCGCAGGCCAAATCCGTGGTTCTCCCGCTTGAGGCAATTATTGATAGCGCGACATTCAGAGCCAAGGAATTTAATGAAAAATACACGGGAATCGATGTTTCCGGCTATTATCCCGACGATCCCGGCTACTACATCTCCTACAAACACAAAAATCTCACCTATTACTTTGGGCCGGTAGAAACTTATGAGGAAGCGGTCGACTGGAAAAGTAAACTGGATCGGGTGCGCCAGGAAATCGTGTATCAGCGGCCCAGCTTGGCCAGCCACGAGGTGGTCATTTACAATTTTTCCCTCGAAACCATCGAGGGCGCCGGGCGCAAGCTGAGAGAGGGCAATGAAGACAGCAATGCCTCGGGCGGCGAAACCTACGAAATCGCCGCTCAACCCGGTGAGCAGGGCCAGGGGGGGCAGGATTCCGGGCTTATCATAATCCAGGATGGTGGCGATGGGCAGTCAGATCAACCCGGACAAAATCAGGGCGACCCTGGCTCCCAACAGGGGCAGCAAGGCAGCAAGGTTGGGCAGCAGGGCCAACAGGGCATCCAGATTATTCAATCTTCCGGCCAGGGCCAGAAATCCGGTCAGGGCAGCAAAGGTGGCGAAACCACGAGCAGCAGCAATAGCAAATCGGGGTCCTCCAGCAGCAATAGTAGCGCCAGCGGGAGTAGCAGTTCCAACGGCAGCGGCAGTAGTAATAGCTCCGGCGGCGGCGGTGGAGGTGGAGGCGAAAAACCCAGTTGGTGGCAGGTTCTTAAGGGTATCTTTGGCGGCTGAGGATTGAAAGTCTCCAACTCGAAACCCGCTGTAGGTTTGGATGTCTAAACCAGACTGTTTACCGCGTTGGGTGGCGTTTCACCTTTCAGGACAGCGGCGACGTTTTTGGCGCAAACCCGGAGGGCTTCCAGGCGACTTTCCGAAGCGCTTCCGCCGAGATGCGGTGTCAGCAATACATTTTCCTTTCCGAATAACCCAGGGTGGATGGTTGGCTCGTTCTCAAAAACATCCAGCCCGGCTCCTCCCAGGTGGCCCTCATCCAGCGCCTCCACTAAAGCCGCCTCGTCCACCACGGGCCCGCGTCCGGTGTTGATCAGAAACGCGCCATTTTTCATTAACTTCAGTCTCTCGGCATTGATTAAATGATGCGTCTTTGACGTTAGCGGAGTATGCAGGGAGACGAAATCCGCTTCCTGCAACAGGGATTCCAGAGTTCGGCTTTCGCTATCTCCGGAACTTTGTTGCCGGTGGTGAATCACCTTCATTCCGAAAGCTCGGGCCCGTTTTGCGACCGCCTGGCCGATTTTGCCATAGCCGATCAACCCCAGCGTTTTCCCCGAAAGGAGGACTCCATTCCAGCGGCCATGTTGAGATTGTGACCAATCACCAGCCCGGACAAATCGCTCCGCCTCGCCGAGTCTCCGGGCCAGGCTGATAATGATGCCCATGGCGCAGTCGGCGGTGGGGTCCACCAGTGGTTCGTGGGCATTGGTCGCCCAAACGCCGCGAGAGGCCATCAATTCCAGGTCGAGATTGTCTATGCCGATGGCGACATTGGCGGCGATTTTCAGATTGGGGGCCAGATCGAGTAATTCGGCGTCGATCCGGAGTTCGCTCTGGCTGATCACGCCCACGCAATCGGCGATTTTTTCCAGCGCTTCCTCCCTCGACACCTGGAATCCCCCTCCCGGCCCCGGCACGATTTCCGCCAGCCCGCCCAATGGTGCGACGCCCTCTTTTTGCGGCAAAAAAGTGGTTAATACTTTTGGTAGACCCATGATTATTGTTGTTGGGAAATATCCTTTTGGGACCACTCACCGTCGATTGATCGCCAGGTATTGCCGGTGGGGTTGGCGTTTTGAAGTTCCCCTGGCAGGCGGTCGTGGCGCACATTGTCATAGCAATGCAATGCCGCGAATCGAAACAGCGATGCCGGGATACCCACCGCTGTAAAACCCGGATGGCCGGTCGCCGGATAAGGTCCCCCGTGATTCATGGCCGGTGAAACGAGGACGCCGGTCGGCATTTTGTCATTCAACAGACGGCCCACTTTTTGCCGCAAAACCGGTTCAATTTCGTTGTAGATCGCGTCATCATCACCGTCTGAATGACTGTAAACGCAGCCGGTTAAATTACCTTCAAGGTTTTCCAGAATGCCGACCATTTGTCCCTGGTCCCGCGCGGTCACTATGAGGCAGGCATTGCCGAAAGCCTCCTCCTGAAGGCCTGTCGGATTGGCCAGAAATTGATCCCCGTCCACTTGGAGCAGGGTGTTTTGCACACTGCATAGGGCCTCGCCTGCCGAATTTCCTCCGGCGATGACCTCGGCACCCGCTTTTACCAGCGCATCGAATCCGGCCAGAAGGGATTTTTCAACCCCGCTGCCCAGCAATGTCCCCGCCGGAGCCTTTGAAAACCGATTCTTGATTTCCTCGATAAATGCGCTCGTTTGCGCATTTTCGATTAACAGCAAAAGACCGGGATTGGTGCAAAATTGACCCGTCCCCATCAGGCTGGAGCCCACGAATTCATCGACCATCGCCGCCGCCCGTTCTTCGAGCACTCCGGGCAGGATGACCACCGGGTTGATGCTGCTGAGTTCCAGATAAATAGGATTACCCGCCTTGTCGGCAGCCTCTTTGAGGGCCAGCCCGGCGCGTCGCGAACCGGTGTAGCCGGTGGCCCCGATGAGCGGATGGGCGACCAGGCGCGCTCCGTCGGCATGGCTTGTCCGGTAAATCAGTTGGACAATCGAGCTTGGCATACCGGTTTCCTCGGCCGCAGCCAGAGCCTCTTCGGCAAAAAGCCGGGTCGTTCCCGGATGCGAAGTGTTTGCCTTCGCGATGACAGGATTCCCCGCCGCAATGGCAGAGGCGAAATCCCCCCCCGCAGCGCTATTGAAAGCGAATGGGAAGTTATTGGGGCCAAAAACGCAGACCGGCCCAATGGCCTTGTAACAGGAGCGAAGGTTGTTTGCCGTATCGATAACCGGCTGGCACCAGGATCGCTCTCGCGCCGCCGCCGCCCCAAGACGAAGCTGGTTGGTCGTGCGGGGAAGCTCGACGGAGTTGAGCCTCGGCTCGCAGGGCAGGGCGGTTTCGGAGTTTGCCCATTGCACAAATTCCTCGCGGCGAGCCTCGATCCGGTCGGCGAATTTATCCAAAAAAGCGGCAATTCTCTCGGGAGAAACCCGGCGCAACTGCTGATAGGCCTCAGCGGCAGCCTCGATAGCCTCCTCGATTTCAGACCACGGGCTGACCGGATATTTTTCAGGCAGGGTTTCCCCAATCTGCGGATTCGCCGATTGAAAAAACTCCTCCCCCGTGGATTGCCGCCATTTTCCGGCAATTAAAACTGGTTCTAAACTACTCATAATTTTTTATCATTTTACAAAAGCCAAAAAAAGTGAAGGCCAATGATTCTCCTTTCATAAACCACAGATTTCGAAGATACGCACAGAAAATATTCAACAAATAGCCCAAAAAGACTCAACCCCCATCATCCACGCCAACCTGTGTAAACCGCAGTTAAAAAATCCAATTTGCGCTTTTTGAGTCTTTTCGCGGCTAAATCAATTCACTATTTCCCTCTACTATCCGTGTTCATCCGTGAAATCTGTGGTTAAAATTTTTGGTTCTTCGTGAGTTTTTGTGGAAACATATCCAATTTCCGCAGTGCAGGGCCATGTCATGAGTAGCCGCGTAAACAATTGACATTTCACTGTTAACCCCTTTCGCATTTTAGTCAACGACTTCATAGCACGCGTAGA
>JAJFLU010000040.1 GCA_021772515.1 Opitutales bacterium | reverse complement strand
CGCCGCCTTTGATACATTCACCGAAATCTTCAACGCAGCAACCGAAAGCAGCGGGACGACAACCATCGATTTTGGCAATGGCGATATGCTGATCCTCACCGGCGTTGCCAAAGCAGACCTTCATCAGGACGACTTTTTGTTTGGATAGATGGGAGGGGCAAACGACCTGGCGCAGCCCGCCGCCGATAGGCTTTAAGCGGGAAAACGCAGACGGGTGTCGATGGCGTTTGGGTTCGCGACGATTTTTGCTGTAAACTCATGCAGTGAAGCAATGCGAATGATGGTCGGGCTTGGCCCGAACCAGGTTTCAATATATGATGGCGCATCTGGACTTTGGATCACGCAGCTGTCCACGTAACCATTGATGCTGACAAGTTGGCAATCTTCGCCATATCTTGTCACATAGCCATATTGAGCCCACTGCTTTCCAAATAATGCTGTATGCCGGTAGGCAAAGTGAAAGACTTGCGGCCCGCTATTATGATTTGATGAGGCGCCCTCAATTTCAAACACCGGATAGAAGTTTATGCCAAGCGTAAGATCATGTTCAAATTCATCCAAGTTCCAGTTGCGGTCATAAAACTGTTCCGACAAGTTCTGTGGTGGCCACTTGTCTTTATGGCCAATAAAATCATTCAGTACAGAAAGCGCCTGCGGCTCCCAGTGTTTATTCTGATAGGACTCGTAAAGCGACGACATGATTTCTGCGGCGCTATTTTCGCTGATTTCGATTAAACCTATTGGATCGATGTCTAAAAGACTTGAGATTCGAATAAGTTGATTTGCGCTGCCGGGCCAGCTTCCCTTTATCCAGCGATACAGTGTTGATCTGTCCGGGGCTTCAACGCACCGGTGATTATCATGCGCATAACGCTCATCCCAGGCGTCAAGAAGTTCCATGACGCCGCCAGGAAAGCGTTTGGAAATCAGATGCTTAAGAAGCGTTCCTTTGAAAGGTATAGGTGTCACGGCGCCCGCGCAGTCGCATATAAAAGTTTTCCAATGCGACGCATTTAGCGGTCAAATACGCTAGTTTTGCAAGTCTTTATTGGCGATCTATGATTATTCGACTGCCGCAACAACAGTATTATGCGGGCTGTGTCGCGTAAAACTGGTTGCATTGTATTTTCTTGTGTGGCTCGGCCTTACAAATCTGCTCGGGGGTATATGATATGGCAACCAGCTATTTTTTGACGCCGGTATCGACGAATGTGACGGAGGGCGGATCGGTCACGTTCACAGTGACGCGGTCCGGCGACACGCCGGCGCAGACGGTTTATGCGAGCACCACAACGACAGAAGGGTTTGCGAACAACAGCGATTATTCGGGCATTCTGAATCAGGCGCTGACTTTCAGCGCCGGCCAGACGTCGAAGACAATAACGGTCTTTACGACCAATGACGGCGCTGTCGAAAGCAGCGAGACTTTTGGCCTGATCGTTCAGCAAAACTCGTCCGACCCCGCAGGCGTCTTTCTTGATAAATCAACATTTACAATCCTCGACAATGATGTCGCGAGCTGGTCGATGACGCCGGTATCGACCAATGTGACGGAAGGCGGATCGGTTACGTTCACGGTGACGCGGTCATCGGGAACCGGCTCGCAGACAGTTTATGTGAGCACGACGACGACGGAAGGGTTCGCCAATAACAGCGATTATTCGGGCATTCTGAATCAGGCGCTGACCTTCAACGCCGGCCAGACGTCGAAGACAAGAACGGTCTTTACGACCAATGACAGCAATGTCGAGAGCAATGAAACCTTCGGGCTGATCGTTCAGCAGAACTCAACCGATCTGCCGAATGTCTTTCTTGATAAATCAACATTTACGATAACGAATGACGATAGCGCCGGATGGTCAATATCTCCCGCTGCACCCACAATCAGTGAAACGAATGGAACTATTTCCTTTACGGTAACACGACCGTCAGGGCCGGCGCAAACAGTATATGTCAGCACCACCCAGGAACAGGGTTCAATAAACTCTGGAGACTATGTTGGGCTATTGAATCAACAGATCACTTTTGCAACCGGCGAGACACAACGAATTGTTCAGATTCCAATTCTTGATGACGCCGACGTAGAAACCAATGAAACCTTTGGTCTGATTGTTCAACAATCACCTGATGATCTGCTAACGAATTATCTTGGCGCCGCATCATTCACAATTACGAGCGACGACACTGTTGCGCCGATTACACCAACATTGCAATCTGCTGCAGCACTATTTGGTCAATACGGATACGCGGGTTTCCTGGCGAAGATGTCGCTGGCTGCATATTGGGGTCAAATCGGAGGAGCTGACGACGGAGAAACCGATACTGGAAGCTTTGAATTCAGTGAATATAACGAAATTGATGGCCAGCTTCACCTTTTTGAAGCGTCTGACCTGGCGCCCCTGACAGCGGGAGCGCTTGTTGGCGGTACATTTGTCAATGCAAACGCGGCAGCACTTGTTGGTCGATCAAGCGATTCTTTGTTTATTTCGTTTCGAGGCACCAATGATGCCCCAAATGTTCTGGGAGTGGCTCAGGACATACCCGAAATACTAAACGGTTTTGGCACAGCCGATGAAGATCATTGGTTCGATAATGATGGAGCTGGAATCGATGAAGGAATGAATGACCACTACCAATTATTGGTTCCCATGATCGACGCGATTCTTACTTACGCCAACGCACACTCACTTTCGAAAATATTTGTTTCTGGCCACAGCCTTGGCGCTGCAATGGTTCAGAAGTTTCTTAGCTTGAATATAAACGATAATCGACTGGAGGGGGTAACATTCGGAAGTCCGGGATTTCAGGGACTAAATGACAGCCCGGCAGACAGTCGAGTTGTTAATGTGAAATTTAACGCGGATCCTGTTGCGTTAATCGATAGTTTTCCGAATTTTGGAAATCTCGGCGCATCTCTCTTTATAGCGCCTCCGACATTTGGCCTCGGTATTTACCATCCATTCAACGTTTTGTCGCCTGCATACCTGGCAGGCGGACTAGCATATTTTGTACATGGCATGCGAGAATATCAGGCAATTTCCAAATTAATAGACGATGACAACTTAGTTGGCAGCGTTTTTCGCGCCAACCTCTTCTATGATGTTTTTAGACAGGATTGGGTTGCTCGGCGGCCAACGGGATTGATTGAAGTACTTGACGTTATTGGAAATGTTATTCACGCTGGAAACGGGTTTGATATTATCAATGGCAGTATTTTTGACGATATTTTGAGTGGCGGTAATGGTGACGACAGCATTTTCGGAAGGCTGGGGCTTGATTGGCTCATTGGCGGCTCCGGCACCGGTGATGATTTCTACGACGGAGGTGGCGACGAAGACACAATCGATTATTCGTCAACGCTGCTGGGCGTCAACGTAAATCTTAGCTTATCGTCCGATCACGCTTCGGGCCCCGAAATTGACACCGATCAAATCGTTAATATTGAAAATGTTGTCGGCGGCGGAGGCGGCGATCAGATCATCGGCGATGCGCTCGCGAACAAACTCATCGGCGGCGACGGCGCTGACACGCTCAATGGCGGCGATGGCGATGATCGCCTTTATAGTTATCTCGAAGATTTTGCGCTTAGCGCCGCAGCAAATGACGGCGCCAATATGTTGGACGGCGGCGATGGCCATGACAGCTTGTGGGGCAGCGGCAGCGCGGAAAGTCTCCTTGGCGGCTTGGGCGACGATGTAATTTCCGGTCGCGGCGGCGCCGACACCATAGATGGCGGCGTCGGCATGGATCTCGCTATTATTGCGCGGACGCATTTAGCAACGCCCTACAGTTTCGATTTCTCAACCACCGTTGGCGGCGACATCACGGAACCTGATGGTGCGCGGCTCATTTCCATTGAGCGAATACAGTTCAATGGCGGCTCGGGCGCGGAAACAGTTCGCGGCGGCGCCAATAGCGATTTGTTCCGAGGCGGTAATGGCGACGATGTGTTTTGGGGCGGCGACGGTATCGATGTCTTACAAGGTGAAGCGGGCGCGGATTATCTAAATGGCGGAGCGGATTTTGATTTTATCAATGGCGGTGCTGGCGATGACACGATCGACGGTGGATCCGGCGTTGATGATTTACGCGGGGACGCCGGCAATGACGATATTTCAGGCGGAGTTGGAAACGATTCCCTGCGCGGCTTTGGCGGCGACGATATTTTGGCGGGCGGCGTCGGTGTTGATCTCCTGATCGGCCATGGCGGCAGCGATACTGCAGACTATCGTACTTCTGCGGCGGCGGTGACCGTCAACCTCCAATTGGTTACGCAATCGGGCGGTGATGCGCAGGGCGACAGGTTGTATACGATCGAGAATATTTTCGGCTCGGCGCTCAACGATATGCTTACCGGCGATGCCGGCGCCAATGTGATCCGGGGAGAGGCGGGAAATGATTCCCTGCGCGGTTTTGACGGCGACGATATTTTGGCGGGCGGCGCCGGTGTTGATCTCCTGATCGGCCATGGCGGCGCTGATACTGCAGACTATCGGACATCGGCGGCGGCGGTGTCGGTTAATCTGCAGGTGGTGACGCAATCGGGCGGCGACGCTCAAAGTGATCGACTATATATGATCGAAAATATCTTCGGCTCTGCGTTTGACGATACGCTCACTGGCGACGCCCTTGCCAATGTGATCCAGGGAGAGGCGGGAAATGACACTATTTTCGGTGGGGCTGGCGATGATACGCTTGACGGCGGCGCCGGCTCGGATGATTTGCGGGGCGACGCTGGCAATGACCATCTATCAGGCGGCGCCAGAAATGATTCCCTGCGCGGCTTTGACGGTGACGACATTTTGGCGGGCGGCGCTGGCGTCGACCTCCTGATCGGACATTCTGGAAAGGATGTAGCGGACTATCGGAGTTCGGCTGCCGCAGTGTCAGTCAATCTGCAAGTGGTGACACAATCCGGCGGGGACGCGCAGGGCGATCGTTTGTATACAATCGAAAGTGTTTTTGGCTCGACATTTGATGATACGCTTACCGGTGATGCTGGCGACAATTTCCTGAGTGGCGGCGCTGGCGCCGATACGCTCGACGGGGCCGAGGGCGTTGACGATTTACGCGGCGACGCGGGCAATGATGATATATCCGGCGGCGCCGGAAACGATGCT
>JAJFLU010000039.1 GCA_021772515.1 Opitutales bacterium | reverse complement strand
TGTTTGGCACCTCGATGTCGGCTCATCACATCCTGGGGCTGGAGAAGGTCCCAAGGGTTCGGCTGTTCGCCGATTAAAGTGGTACGCGAGCTGGGTTCAGAACGTCGTGAGACAGTTCGGTCCTCTATCCGCTGCGGGCGTTGGAGATTTGAGGGGTTCATTCCTCAGTACGAGAGGACCGGGAATGACGTGCCTCTGGTGTTCCGGTTATCGTTTCAACGGTAGCGCCGGGTAGCTAAGCACGGAAGAGATAAGCGCTGAAAGCATCTAAGCGCCAAGCTCCTCCCAAGATAAGATCTCCCTTGAGAGTCCTGGAAGACTACCAGGTAGATAGGCCGGAAGTGTAAGCGCAGTAATGTGTTGAGCTTACCGGTACTAATGACTCGAATGGTTTTATCCAACGATCCGCTTAAAAATATAATTCTGCCGCAAGGTCTACAATTGGCAAATATAATTAGGATACCCGCTAATCTGCGTTTGAACTGAAATTTAAAAACTTTCCTGCCGCCAACCCTGGCAACCATACCAACCAACAACATATACCTACCATTCGGCTAAATTAAAAGAGGGCTGAAACACAAGGCGGCAAATTATTTATTCAAACTAATAAATTAGTAAATAAATACAAGAAAAGGAAACGACTCTGGTGATCATAGGTGAGGGGAAACACACGTTCCCATCCCGAACACGCTCGTTAAGCCCTCAACCGCCGATGGTAGTGCGGCCTCGATGCCGTGCGAGAGTAGGTTGTTGCCAGGACTCATGGTCCGCCCCTTCCGAAAGGAAAGGGCGGACCTTTTTTTTATCTATTTATAAATCTTCCTCTTCCTCACGCTCTCGCTCTTCGTTCCCACGAAAGACCAACCTAAAGATGGCATCATCCCCCAAAACACACTCCTCCACAGCCGGAGAGGCTGGTCGATGTTTTCATTTGCATATTGATAAAAAAACAGGGACCTCCAAAGTACGCACAGATTCAAATATATTATATTTACCTTACTTCAGCATAAAAACTGTTTTTTGACTTTGTCCCAATTTGTATCTTCTGATCGAGAGGTAATAAATTTTACATGGTTTGGTCTCACGTCTCTGAGGAGTTGAGTAGCGTGAAATTCTTTTCCGCTTATAATATCTTTCCCATGAGGGTCAATTACTATCATAACATTACCTTCGTCCAACCGTAACCAATTGATTAAACGCGAGTTGATACCTCGATCTCCAAATCCGTACCCGCAACATATTACAATCATTGAATTCCACAGTAGACGAACGAATTCAGCAAATAGGTCGCTATAAATCCCGTAGACGTATGCTTCGAGCTTGTTGTGTGTTCCAGCTAATATCACTGGGTCCTCATGCGGTCCCCCAAAATCAAGAAATCCATGTTCGATAAACCCGTCTTGAGGTATACCAACCACGTAATTCTGTAATCCACCGTATCCTTTCCAGTCAATTGATCCGTGGAGTTTCAGTAGACGTATTTTGTTGCTTAGAGTGAAGATCCTTGGATCAAATTCTCGTATACAAGCGTTCTTATTGAGAACAAATCCATCACAGTAAGGTATAGAATTATTTGTGAGGGTTTTTTCTAATAGTATGTCATGATTTAAAGTGGCAATATTTAAGTCATACTCATTTTCGACTAAAGAATTGACAATCCAATTCATGCCTCTTGGCTCTTTATATTTTGCTAACAGAATTTGGGTAACGTCTTTTATATATGTCTGAGATAGTCTAGTCTTTGCAAAACAATCATAATCTTCGTCAAGCAAATGATCTCGAGCTGTCCATACGCAGTGCGTTTCATCCCAAAATTCTAATAGTGCTTTCTTCAGGATAGGATTCTTCGCGTATCCATATTCGTGATCCACTATATTCAGAAAGAAGAAAATGTCCTCGTAAGTGACATTTTTTTCACGATAGCCCAAGTATTTCACGAATTTATGTTTAATGAGTTGTAGAAAGGGATGGATGCCGTTTTCGACGAGTTCTACAGAATCACTTTCACATGGTTCGACAAATTTGCCACATCTATGTAAACTCAGTTTTTTTGACAAAACTTTCCTAGTGATCATATCCGTTGTGATTGGCTCAAGATCAGGTGGAGTGGATGCTAGAGATATTCCAGCACCGAATATGAATAAAACCTGTCTTCTTTCTGGCATACTATATTGGTGATGTAGGTTCAAATATTGAAAGGCATCGATTAAGTAAGGGAATTCAATAGAGCTTATATAGGTCTTTTTGATATTTGAAGACTATTTCCACCCAATTTAGGCGATATTATGCAGTCATCGCCCTTCGATTTTTTAATAACGCAATCAATATGCAAATAAAAAACCGACCAGCCCTTCTGGCTGTAGAAGAGCGGGTTTCAGGGCAGCGCCCTGAGTTTGGCCATAACCGAATCATCTTTTCATATTCTTCCTACCATCTCTTCGCTCGTCCTGCCCCCGGCAGGCAGAACCGGCTTGAATCAAAGATTACTTCTCGTTCACCTTGCGGATAAATTTAGCCCGCGACAGCCGGACAGCGACATTGCGCAAGTTGGAGGCGGTTTTCAGTCGGCGCAGGATTGCCGGAGCCGACATATCCCTGGAGATCCCCCGGCTGAGCGCTTTATAATCCAACTTTGCTTTCATTACTTTCTTTCGACCGGAAGCAACCGTCCGCGGGGCGGTAAGTGGACAACTCTCTTCGCTGTAAGATATTTTTGCAGGGTGTCCGCGAATAGCGGTTGAGTCCCTTTGGCTGTCAGCCGTCTGGATTGGGGGAAGGCATTGTAAAGGTCGCCCCCCTGTGCCAGTATCTCGATTGTTGCTACTCGATAGGACGCCTTCAAGTCGAGAATCGCAGCTTCATTGCCAACTTCTATGGCTAAAACTCGCTCTCCGATTGGGCGGTTGATGTCATATTCGACCCGGAGGCCGGAAACTTGCAGCATTCCACGCTCGAGAGTCAGCGATTGTTCGAGGGCGGCCTTTACTTGGGCTCCGGTCATTTCGAGGATTACCACTTCGTCCTGAAACGGAAAAGAATCCATCAAATCGGCCAGGGGCACATCGCCCTGCGGCAGGTCTTTGCGAAGCGCTCCCGAATTGATAAAAGCGATTTGCGCCCCACCCTCTTCCCGCAAAATATCCGCATACAGGTTGCCCAAATCCGATTCCTGATTGTAAACCCTCGAAAGTCGCTCACGGGCGTGGAAAACCGTCTTCTGCAATTCCGGAAATTGCGAACGGTATTTTTTGAGCTTTTGCACAATCAAGGGATGCGGCTCCAGATCCTTACTCACCACGGGCAATAGGGAGCCGTAGTAAGAACTTATGCTCTTTGTTTCCCCATCCATCACTAGTTTCAAATACCCTAGACGCGTCCCCTGCCCATAGGTCTGCATAATGAGAGTGCCGGTTTTTGGATGAACAACCGGTTTTTCGGTGCCAGAGTCGGCATGTCCGCAAAAAAGCACATCGATCCCATCCACCGCGCCGGCCATCTTGTAATCGGCCTCAATCCCGCGCTGAATATCGGCGTGCGCCTCGTCATCCGTCTGCATGGGCGCCGTTTTTCCCTGATGGGCCAGCACTACGACTAAATCCACCTCCGAGCGAAGCATATCCACCAATTTTTGCACGATCGGGATGGGCTCCCTAAAATCCATCCCCGCCACATGGGAAGGGATGATGGCCGTGCGCGCATCCAGCCCGATTATGCCGATCACTCCGATGCGGAATCCCTCCCGCTCGACGATGGCATAGGGCTGGGCGTAGGGGAAATCCGTCCCTGTATAGAAAAGGTTGGCCCCCAGAACCGGAAAAGGCAGGCGGCTCTTTTGCTCGGCAAAACTCTCCCAACCGTATTCAAACTCATGATTGCCGATCGCCATGGCGTCATAACCCATCGTGATCATCATTTCCATGGGCACCGCGCCTTCCGTCAGCTTTGACAGGATTCCTGTAAAAATATCCCCTGCATCAAAAAGGAAAACCAGTTTCTCCCGTTCGCGGATGGATTCGATCAAAGTCGCCATCTCTGCGGCTCCCCCAAGGTATTTCACATCATCGCGCCAATAGGCCGGAATCGGATCGAAGGCGCTCTCAAAATCGTTGGTAAAAAGCAGTGTCACCTCCCGACCGTCCCCTGCCTCTGCCCCATTTGCCCCGCCCACTGTCATTTGCTGGAGAAATATCGCCAACACTCCCACGCAAATCGCCCTGAGCGCCAGTTTCGTCAATTTTTGAAATATCGTTTTCATCCTTGAATAACATTTAAAAAAGACTGCTTATAGAGACCAGTTAAATTTATCGTTGCTCGGAGAATTGCGGGAAACTCCAGCCGGGCCTGAAAATCAACAGGTCCAAAGACGATTAAAAAAAACTCGCTCTTGCCCAGCGATAATCTTTCCCGCGCCGATAAATAACCTTTTTAATACCCCCATGAACCCCTACCTGACAGAAATCCGCAAGACCTTTGCCCTGGCCATTCCCATGGTCATGGGGCAGCTTGGCCAGATGGGCTTGCACCTGATCGACGCGGCCATGGTCGGGCAGGTCGGGGTCGTCTCGCTGGCGGCAATCGCTTTCGGGGGCAATATCGTGGGCATATTTCTGATCATCGGGTATGGACTCGCTTCGGCTGTATCGGTGCTGGTTGCCCAAGCCTACGGTGGCAAGCAATACGAACGCAGCGGTGAGGTGCTCAAACATGGCATCGTAATAACGTTTCTCTATGCCTTGGCGGTGGCGGCTTTAATGCACTGGAATATCGGATTTTTGCATTATTTTGGGCAACCTGAGGATGTCGTGGAGACCTCAAAACTTTATGTCATCTTTCTCGTCTGGTCCCTCATTCCCACCTTGGTTTACCAATGTCTGCGGACCTACTCCGAGGCCCTCAACCGGCCCTGGATGCCTTTTGTAATTCTCGCCGGCGGGTTTTTCCTCAATATTTTCCTCAACTGGATATTGATTTTCGGGAAACTCGGTATGCCCGCCTATGGGGCTGCTGGCGCCGGGCTCGCCACGTTGTTGGCCCGTGGTTTTATGATGTTCGCGATGGCTGCGGTGGTGCTCGGTTCCTCCCGCTACGATATTGGCCGCTCGCTTTTCGATTTTTTCCATTGCAGCCGTAAATTGTTCAGCCAGCTTCTGGCCATCGGAGTCCCGACCGGCTTCCAGCTTCTTTTCGAAGCGGGCAGCTTCACCGTGGCGGCTATCCTCATGGGGTGGATCGGGACAAACTCCCTGGCTGCCCATCAAATTGCCATCAACATCGCCGCCATGACATTTATGATTCCCCTCGGCGTCTCCTTTGCGGTGGCCATTCGGGTCGGTCAGGCGGCGGGGCGCGAGGATAGACCGGCCATCCGGCGGATCGGTTTCAGCAGTTTTTTATTTGTAATCGGGTTCATGAGCTGCACCGCAACCATCATCTTTTTAACCCGTCACCAATTGCCCTGGTTTTTCCTCGATAACAACGCCCCGGAAGCTCCGGAGGTTGTCTTTCTGACGGCTCAATTTCTCATCGTGGCCTCACTTTTTCAGGTATTCGATGGATTACAGGTGGTCAGCATGGGGGCATTAAGGGGCATTGCCGATGTCAAAGTTCCGACCGTTTTGGTATTTTTCGGCTATTGGGTGCTCGCCCTCCCCTTGGCCTATTTTTTGGCCTTCAATGTAGATTTGCAGGGTCTTGGAGTTTGGCTCGGCCTGATGTTCGGCCTGGCGATCGCCTCGATAGTGCTCTCAACCCGCTTTCACCTGACAACGCATCCTGATCGGGCCATCGCCCCTGCTGTCTAAAGTCCTGTCGTAGCGAGAAATGCCGCCTCCAGCTTTTCTCTGCCTTTTTCGCGAACCACCTCCCCGTGGGCCACAATGATTTGGTCAAATTCCCATTCCAGAATTTTGTGAATCGAGCGGCGAAATGCTTCTTTGTCCTTGATGACAAGCCTGAAAAGCCCGGATGGCGCCAACCGGCCATAGACATTGCCATTTAATCGGAAAAACAGCCGATCCAAAAAACGATCGCGGCGCAAAATATTAAAGAGCAAATCCGTCACAATCAGAACCCCGCTCGGTTTGTGTAAATAGACGATCTCATTTACTCGGGGCATCCCCCCGATTCGCTGCCAGTCAAACACTTCCCGGCAATCTTCCGGTAAATTCCCACCGATCACCGAGTCGAATTTCACCTTCGGGCATAGTTTGGAAAGCCCCGGCGCGGCGTGAAAGACGGCCTCGGGATAGGCCTCGCGGTATTCCTCCAAATAAAGGTCGTGGACACAGTTCGGACCCACCACATAGGCCACAGAGCCCAATTCATCGATACATCGGCGGATATCCGGGGTCAATTCCACCGGCGAATGCACCCACAGTCCCCCGCTCGGCAATCGAACCACCGTCATCCGGTGCCCGAGCAAAATGCCCGCCAACTTCAGCGGTTCATCGTAAACCCATAACTCATCATCCAGTTTCTCAAACATTGGATCGATAATGAGTCTTTAGTCGTTCCAGCGCAAGCACAGGAAAATACCTCAGATTTTTTCCAGCGCTTCGAGGACGATCCCCGGAGTCAGGACTTCGGGAAGAATAGCGGGGTCTTCCGCTCCAGGGAGATAAAGGATGTTAAAAGGCACAGCGGATCGCTTGAAACTGGCCAGCGCCTTGGTGATGCGCGGATCCTGATTTGTCCAGTCCGCCTTGAGGGCCACGACGTTTTTCTGTTTGAAGGCGTCCAGCACTTTCTGAGAGGAAAATACCAGCTTCTTGTTGGCTTGGCAGGTGGCGCACCAGCGAGCGGTGAAATCCACATAGACCGGAAGGCCCTCCTCCCTCAATTGTTCCACTCTTTCAGGTGACCATTCTTCCCACTGGAAACCTGTGGATGCGGTCACAGGATAACCAAAATATATTCCTAAACTCAGAATTACCGTTGCCCCGATCCTGCCCAAAAGCCGAACTCCCGCGTCCCTCCCGGGAACCGTCCAGCGACCATAAATCCAGCCGGCCAGAGCAATTACCACCAGAGCAAAAATGGCGCAAAGCAAGCCATATTCGTCAAGCTGCCCGGCCAGAACCCAGATGAGATAACCCACCGTTGCGTAAAGGGGAAACGCCATCAACTGGCGAAATGTTTCCATCCATGCGCCGGGCCGTGGAAGCATTTTTACAAGAGAGGGAAACATCGAAAGAACCAGGTATGGAACGGAAAGTCCCAAACCGATGGCGGTAAATAACATAAATGCCTTACCCGGCTCGATCGTTAAGGCGGCCCCAAGTGCAGGCGCCAGAAACGGGGCCGCACAGGGGGTTGCTACGAGGGTTGCGAGGACTCCGCTGAGAAATGATCCCTTCTTACCCCCGCGTGATGCCAGCCCACCGCAAACTCCCGTAACCGTAGTTCCCACCTCGAAAAGCCCACTCAAATTCATTGCGAAAATAAACAAGAGTAGGGTCAGTAAAAAAACAAATACCGGTGATTGCAGTTGAAACCCCCAACCAAGCTCCGCTCCACCAGACCGGAGCAAAGTCAGCACACCCGCCAAAACCCAGAATGAAATCAGCACCCCCGATGTGAAAAGAAGCCCGTGCAGGGCCACTTTGCCTCTCTCCTCTCCGGCCTGACAGACGAAATTCATCACTTTCAGGCCCAACACCGGAAAGACGCAGGGCATAAGATTCAGAATAAAGCCCCCAATAAAGGCCAGAACAAGCAAATAGCCGAAACCTCCCGCAGTGGAATCTGCCGCCTCACTCTGCTCTCCCTCCGCTAAATCCGCCAAAGGGGCTGGCCCCTCCAACATCGGAATATCCACGAAAACCGCATTGCCACCCAAACCGGAGTCGGCTTTTAAAACTCCGGGCAGAGATCCAGCCTCCTCGGCATACGGCGAACGTGCCAATTCGAGCAGATATCCCTTTCCCGAACGCTTCAAATCCTGCTTTGCATTCGGATCCACCTGTGCATCTGAGGAATAGAAATACACATTCTCCAATGCCTCATCGCCTCCGTCCGACGGCGTCAGGGCAAGGCTCATTTTATCACCATCCCGATAGGCGGCCATTTTCCAATTTTCGAGAGGTCGGGGTAGCTCCTCGCGTGTCTTGGCAATGGCAGACTGCCATTTTTCATCCCTAAGTGGTTTATCGTCCACAACGGGCAGAGAAAGATAGAGCGTGGACTTGCCGGGTATGCAGACATCGTCACACATGAGGTAGCTCGTCTCCGCCTGCAAAGTGATCTTCTTGCCCACGGGCAGGTCATCCGGCGGGGTAATTTCCACGAGCAGAAATACCTCCCCCGAATAGCCATAGTTGGTCAACCCGGTAAGCTTGAAAATGATCGGCGCTGGCCATTGAATGGGGCTCGCTTCAAACCCTTCCGGCAGATCCCATTCGAGTGTTGTCGAGAGACCGGCATCACCGGGATTTTCCCAATAGGTATGCCAATGCAGATCGTGGCTGATCCTCAATGCCACTGTGAATGGTTGCCCCGGCTGGATCGCGGCCACTTCGGAAACCAGTTCCACTTCGACATGCTGATCCCTTACGGCGCCTGCGTAAACACCCACCGTGGATAGCAAGGCCAGAGAAGCGGCTAAAAATATTTGGTTCAATTTCATTGGATAATGGCAAATAGAAGAGGCTGAAGGCTCTTTTCTTATTCCTCAACCTTAACAGAAAGCGGATCGGGGCCAATGTTCATTTTCATTGCTTAAGAATTACCACCGTTCCCCGCCAGCGAAATTTTTCCTCGAGTTCAGCCCCTCCGTATTGACCAAAGTCTCCCGTCGAAATCCCCCCAACGACACTCGGCGCAATAACCGAGGGCACGACGACAGATTTCAGGTCGATGATCGCGTTTCCCCCCATTGCCAATGCCTCGGCTCGAAGATCCGCCAAAACACGCTTTCTCTTTTGCCCCGCAGGCCGCTCTATTTCCACAAACCCCAGAACCGTATAATCACGATCATTTGGCCGTTTATCGTAAAAAGGGAATCCCTCTACCTCCATCACATTCGCCGCAGGAGCCTCAACAATTGAACCACCCGGAGAGTCCACAGAGGCACACCCGGAGACAACCACCGTCGCTATGAAAACCAAGTAAACCGCAAAAATAAATTTTGAATGCCGAGTAGGTAACATATCTGCGACAAAGTGGCACACTAATATATCAAATAGAACCTATTTCAAATTCCAGAGAGGAATGGCAGCAATCGATTCTCCCAAGGGAAATTCACTCCGCCCAGGATGGACGACGAACAAGCGGTCAAGTTTCAGGTCTTCCAACGCAATATTCATCGATCGGGTACGTTTTGGCCTATCGGCGTATTTGAATTCAAACCCCCATCTTTTTCCCTCCCTGAGCAACAGCAGGTCGAGCTCGGCATGCGCCTGTGTTTGCCAGAAATAAGCGTCTTCCTCTCCGAAAATTTGCAGGCATTGCTCAAGCGCGAAACCTTCCCATGAGGCGCCAACCTTGGGATGGGTTCGCAGATCCGAGTGATTACGAAGTCCGAGCAAAGCGTGCAGCAAACCGGAATCGCGGATATATAATTTCGGCGCCTTTCGCTGTCTTTTGGCAATATTCTCGTGCCAAGGTTGAAGCTGCCGCAACACATAGGCCTCCTGAAGAATATCCAGATTTCTTTGGATCGTATTGTAGGCGCGGCCCAGAGAACGCCCCAACTCGGAGGCATTTAGCAATTGGCCGTGATAGTGCGCGACCATTGTCCAAAGTCTCCTCATCTCGACCGATGGCACTTTGACGCCGTATAAATTTAAATCTCTTTGGAGAAATGTTTGGATGAAGTCTTGCCGCCAAGTATAGGAAATTTCCTCGGTGTTACCCAAAAAAGATTCCGGAAATCCTCCCCGCAGCCAAAGAGATTGCCAGTTTTCTTTTTTCGCCTCACGGAGATTGAAGCCACTCATCTTTATGAAATGAATTCTACCGGCGAGCGTTTCCGATACGCCTTTTGCCAGATCGGGCGAGGCGCTCCCAAGAAGCAAAAATCGCCGTTCCTTTTTATCTCTCCGATCCCTATCGACCAATACCCTTATTACAGGAAACAGGGATGGCAGAAATTGAGCTTCATCGATGATGATGAGACCGTTGAGAGGTTCAAGGAGCAGCAGCGGATTTTCCATCGCCGTTTGAGTTGCCGGGTCTTCACAGTCAAAAAAAATTGCCCCAAGACGCTCCATAATCTCCAAAGCAATTGTGGTTTTTCCACATTGCCTCGGCCCCGACAGCATTGTTACCCGATGATTTTCAATCGATTCCAGAAGTCTTGAGAAAAGTTCGGCTCTTTCGATCATTATTGTAAATTAAAAATTATATGTTTAATATGCAATATAAATTATTGGACAAAACGAAGGCAAATTACCCTGCCGAATTTTTGTCGATTAAGGCATCGAATAGGCTACGTGCCTTCATTCTCCGATAATCTTTGAATCCAAAAGCGTAGCTTCGTGCGTCTGATGAAGTGTAAAGAGAAGAATTATTTCGAGCGAACTTTCCAGTATTGACGGGGGTTCGTATTTTTATTGAAACAAACGTTTAAAATAAGTGTTTAAATGAATATTGATCGCAATTCTGCCATTGTTAATATGAACACCAGGGAAAAAATTCTGGAAACCGCCGAGCGTTTATTTGCCGAACGCGGTTTCGAGGCCACTTCCCTGCGGCACATCACGACCGAGGCCGGAGTCAATCTGGCCGCCGTCAATTACCACTTCGGATCCAAGGAGGGGCTTCTGCGGGAGGTGTTGAAAAATCGTATCGTGCCCATGAATGAATCCCGCCAGATCCTGCTGGAGAAATCTCGCTTTCAAAGCCAGGATGGAGTGGTCTCACTGGAGCGAATATACGAAGCATTTTTGCGACCTTTTTTCAATATCGGCGCGCCCGGTGGAGATTCCAATGGCCTGTTTCTGCGCATGTTGGGGCGAATCTCCTCGGAAAAACCTGGTTTCATGAAAGGTCTCTATCAGGAGCATTTTAAAGAAATCCAGGAACTTTTTGTAGCGGCCATCGGGGAGGCCCAGCCGGAGTTGAGCAGGGAGGAGATTCACTGGAAATTTCACTTCGCACTGTCGCTCATGTTGGGCTCCATGATCCAGCGCCAAAGGCTTAAATTCTCCTCCAATGGATACTGCGACCCCGACGATATCGAGGGTCTCATACAGCATCTGATCGAATTCATTTGCGCCGGTTTTCGTTCCGCCGGTCAGCCAAAAAGTAATTTCAAATTTGCGGGGATTCAGCCATGAATAACAAATTTATTAACACATTTGCCCTCGCATCCACAGTGACTTTCACCGGCTGCGTGACACCGCCTGCCGACCAATCGGATAAACTCGAGGTGAAATCGCCGATGGCATGGACTGCCGCCGCCGAGGAATCTGCCAAGCCCGCGTTTAACAGCGGATGGGTCGATGATTTCGATGATGCCGCCCTGCCTCAACTGGTGGCCGAAGCCGTGGAACATAACTACGACTTGCAAGCTTCAGCGGCAAGGCTGGAAGCAGCCCGCGCCACTGCCACCGCCTCCGGAGCAGACCGCTTTCCACAAATATCGGGAACCCTCGGTGGAGATCGTCGCACACGTTCCGGGGCGAGCGGTTTTGCCATTACGAGCAATCGATCCGATAATTTTAACCTCGGACTGAGCATGAGTTGGGAGATCGATATATGGGGGAAACTCCGCGCTCGTCACAAGGCCTCTGTGGGTGATTGGCAGGCAGCTCAGGAAGACTTTCGGGCCGCCCGGCTCTCCCTCGCCGGGCAGACCGCCAAAGCTTGGTTCAACGCCGTCGAGGCTGATCTTCAGGTGCGGCTGGCGGCCGATACCCTGCAAAGTTTTGAGGACAACCTCGCGACTGTCGAACAGCGCTTTCGCTCCGGTTTGAGCAAGGCTCTCGATGTTCGCTTGACCCGCGCCAATGTCGCCGGCGCCCGCAGCTCCCTGCAATCGCGCCAGCGTCAGAGGGATGCCGCCAATCGCGGATTGGAAACCCTCCTTGGCCGCTATCCGGCCCATCGCATCAGCGCGGCGGCCATCCTGCCCTCCATCAACACCGGAGTTCCCGCAGGTTTGCCCTCAGAATTGCTCCAAAGGCGGCCCGATATCGTGGCAGCCGAAAGGCGTTTTGCCGCCTCCGGTTTCCGCCTGAAGGAATCCCGCAAAGCCATGCTGCCCAGCCTCAGTTTGACCAGCGGCGGGGGTACCAGCACGGATGAATTCGACGAGTTGCTCAATACGGACTTCAAGGTATGGAATCTCGGGGCCAATATCGCCCAGCCAATCTTTCAAGGCCGAAGGCTAAAAGCCAACTCCGCGCGGTTCCGGGCCTTGCGGGATCAGGCATTGGCCGACTATGCCAGCGCCGCCCTGACCGCCTTTCGCGAAGTCGAGATCGCCCTCGCCGCAGAATCTTATTTGGCCGCTCAGGAAGCTGCCTTGAAAACCGCTGCCGAGGAATCCATCGAAGCGGAACAACTGGCCTGGGATGCTTATCAATCCGGTCTCGACGGCATAATCACGGTGCTGGAGGCTCAAAGACGCTCCTTCGACTCCAGGCGTCAGCATCTCCAGATCATCAACCAGCGGCTGCAAAACCGAATCGATCTCTACCTCGCCCTCGGAGGAAATTTCGGCCCTGAAAATAATCTGGTGGAAGGTCCCGCGGTTGTCACGACCACATCGACCGAAAACAGCCCCAAACAAATCGAGGATGGGTAACCTCATATAGAATAGGCACTGGCTACCGCCGGAATCGCATGCAAACATGAAATTATTGAAAATTTTTCTACCGCCAATTGTATTGGCTGTTTGCGGGCTTCTGGCTTGGCTGCTCATCCATTCGAAAGAGGAACCCCTGCGGAGGGAACCGCGTTCCAATACCACCGAGGTCGAGGCGCTACGGCTGAGAAGGCAGGACTATACCGTCGTTTTGCAGAGCCAGGGAACGGTCAAAGCCCGCACCGAGAGCACCCTTATTCCCGAGATTTCGGGCCGCATAGTCAAAATCTCCCCTGCTTTCCGTAGCGGCAAATTTTTTGAAGAAGGGGATATTTTATTACAAATCGACAGCCGTGACCACAAAACCGCCCTCACCGTTGCCGAAGCCACCTTGACACAGGCTCAACTCAGTCTGGCCGAGGAGGAAGCGCGGGTGGAACAGGCGCTCAAGGACTGGGAAAAGCTGGGCTCCGGCGAGAAACCCGGCCCGCTCGTCCTTCGAACCCCCCAACTGGCCGAAGCTCGCGGTTCGGTCGATTCGGCCCAAGCTCGATTAGAACAGGCCCAGCGCGATTTGGAAAGAACCCGGATCGCCGCCCCCTATGCCGGGCGGATTCTGGAAAAACGGGTCGATGTGGGCCAATATGTGACTCCCGGAACGATCCTCGCGCTTCTTTACGCAGTCGATTACGCCGAAATTCGCCTGCCTTTGAGCAATCGCCAGCTCTCCTTCATCAATCTCCCAGAACTCTATCGGGGTGAGACAGAGGTCGCCGATAAAGACAGCCCCAAAGTGCTCCTGAAAGCCCAGTTCGGAGAAGATGAATTTTCCTGGGCAGGAAACATCGTGCGCACCGAGGGATCCATCGATACGGCGAGCCGACAACTGTATGTGGTCGCGCAGGTCAAAAACCCCTATGGCCGCCTGCAGTCCGACCACCCTCCCCTCAAGGTAGGCATGTTTGTAAAATCGGAGATCATGGGCAAGACATTGAAAAACGTGTTTGTGCTCCCGCGATCGGCCCTCCGGGAGGGTCGCGATTTGCTCCTTATCGACAAGGACAACAGGCTGGAAAGGCGGCCCGTGGACATCCTCTGGAGTGATCGAAACCACATTATCGTCGGCGATTCCCTCAAGGATGGCGAACTGCTCTGTCTGACGGCATTATCGTTCGCCGCCGAGGGAGCGCCGGTAAGTCCCCGCGTTCAAGGTGAGGAAACCGCCACCAGTGATCAACCGAAAGGCAGAACAAAGGGGCCTTCATGAACGCCATAATTGCCTGGTTTGCCAAAAATGAGGTGGCCGCCAACCTTCTCATGATCCTCATCGCGCTTCTGGGGTTCAACGCACTCCAAAACAAAATCCCGATCGAAGTTTTTCCCGATATCGAGCTTGATATCGTCACAATATCAGTGCCTTACCGGGGAGCCACTCCCGCCGAGGTAGAAGAGGCCGTGGTAATCCGTATCGAGGAGGCCATCCAGGACCTCGAGGGCATAAAAGAGATTCGCTCCTCGGCCTCGGAGGGTTCGGGAACGGTCAGTGTCGAGGTGGAAAATGGCTATGAGCCCCGTGAACTGCTCGACGACCTTAAAAACCGTGTCGATGCCATCAATACCTTTCCCGATGAAACCGAAAGACCCAGCATCCAGCTTGCCCAGCGCAAGAGAGAGGTGATCACCGTAACTGTGGCGGGAGAATTGTCCGAACACGAACTTCGGCGGCTCGGTGAGAAGGTTCGCGACGAGATATCAAATCTGCCGGGCATTACCCAGGTCAATCTCGGTGGCATCCGCCCCTACGAAATCGCAATCGAGGTCGCGGAGAACACCCTTCAAAGTTATGGGCTGACCTTCGACCAGGTGAGTCGAGCCGTCGCGCAGTCTTCCATCGATCTTCCCGCAGGTTCGGTAAAAACCGAGGAGGGGGAAATCCTGCTCAGGACAAAGGGCCGGGCCTACCACAAAGAGGATTTTGAAAAAATAGTTCTCCTTACAAACGAGGATGGCGCCCATATCACTCTGGGAGAAGTGGCCGAGATCAAGGATGGCTTCGAGGATAATCCGCTTTTTGCCAGATATAACGGAAAGCCAGCCGTAGTGATCGATATTTACCGGGTCGGCGCCCAAAACGCCATAGTAGTGGCCGATACGGTCAAGGAATACATCCAAAATGCCCAGAAACACATGCCTCCCGGGGTTGAGCTTTCCTTCTGGCGGGATCGCTCGAAAATTATCAAGGCCCGTCTCTCGACTCTTTTGAACAGCGCATTGTTCGGGGGCGCGCTTGTTTTTATCGTGCTCACGCTTTTCCTCCGTTTTTCCCTCTCACTCTGGGTTTGTCTGGGGATTCCCATCTCTTTTCTCGGTTCCATTGCGATGATGCCACTGTTTGGAGTGACCATCAATATTTTGAGCCTTTTTGCCTTCATCCTCGTCCTCGGTATCGTCGTGGACGATGCCATTGTGACCGGGGAAAACGTCTTTCGGCACATGCAGGCGGGGGAGGAATCTCTGCGGGCTGCCATTCGCGGCACCCAGGCGGTGGCGGTGCCGGTCACGTTCGGCGTTCTCACCACTATGGCCGCATTTTTACCATTGGCCGGAATCGAAGGTCGGCGGGGCCAGTTCATCGCCCAGGTGCCCTTGATCGTCATCCCCGTCCTCTTCTTTTCACTGGTCGAGTCGAAATTGATTCTGCCTGCTCACCTCAAACACATCAAAACCGGTCGTAAACGCAGCGAACTCAACATCCTGTCGCGTTTTCAGCGAAAATTTGCCGATGGATTGGAAAAATTTGTGCAGATATACTATCGCCCTCTGCTCGAAAAAGCGCTGCGGTGGAGATACCTGACGTTGGCCATTTTTATCGGTTCCTTGATACTTACGGGGGGACTCATTAAGGGTGGCCACCTGCAATACATCCCTTTCCCGCGTATCCAAAGCGAGCGCGCCCGGGCGCGATTGAGCATGCCTTTGGGCACACCCATCGAGATAACCACTCCTCATATAAATCGCATGGAAAAGGCGGCCGAGCGATTACAGGAAATCCATCGAGATCCCGAATCCGGTAAAAGTGTGGTGGAAAACATTTTGACGACTATCGGGGGCACCGGAGCCAGTCGCGGGGGTCGCCCCCACATCGGCGAGGTCGTATTCGAAATCACCCCGCCGGAGGATCGTCATAGCGATGTCACCAGCCGGGAGCTTGTCAATGAATGGCGCAAAATGATCGGCGAAATCCCCGGCGCCCAGGAACTCAACTATCGCGCTGAAATCGGCCGCACCGGAGATCCTGTCGATGTCCAGTTGACCGGGCAGGACTTTGAAACCCTCTCCCAAATCGCAACCCAAATCAAGGAGCAGCTCCACACTTATCCGGGAGTCTTTGATATCATGGACAACTTTCAGGATGGTAAGCAGGAAATCAAGCTGGCCATAAAACCCGAGGCGGAAACCCTCGGCCTGACAATGTCCGATCTGGCCCGGCAGGTTCGTCAGGCGTTCTTTGGAGATGAAGCTCAAAGGATACCCAGAGGCAGGGATGATGTGCGCGTAATGGTGCGCTATCCCGAGAGCGAAAGGCGTTCCCTCGATAGCCTCGACACGATGTACATTCGCACCCCAGAGGGGGCGGAGGTCCCGTTTTCCTCGGTCGCCAACGCCAGCCGGGGTCGTGGGTTTTCCACCATCAGGCGCATCGACCGCAACCGCACCATCAACGTAACGGCAGACGCCAACAAGGAACAGGTTGACCTCGTAGCCATAAAATCGGACCTCATCCCCTTTATCGATGGTTTGGCGCAGGATAAACCGGGCGTGAACTGGAGTTTCGAGGGAGAGGCCCGTGAGCAACGGGAATCTAATAGCAGTTTCCTCGCTGGAGCCCTCTTCGCCCTCTTTGCCATTTATGGTTTGATGGCCATTCCTTTTAAATCCTACATACAGCCCCTGATCGTCATGTCGGTCATCCCATTCGGGCTCGTTGGGGCGGTCATCGGGCATATTTTGATGGGAAAGAATCTGAGTTTTTTCAGCATTTTTGGTATGCTCGCGCTGGCCGGTGTGGTCGTTAACGACAGCCTCGTGATGGTCCACTTCGTCAATTGGGGTCGCCGCAAAAAAATGTCCCTGTTGAGGGCTGTGCGATCCGCCGGGGAGATTCGTTTTCGTGCTATATTGCTGACTTCGCTAACCACTTTCGCGGGGTTGATGCCCCTGATTTTTGAAAAGACCACACAGGCCCAGTTTCTGATTCCGATGGCGATATCATTGGGTTTTGGAATCCTTTTCGCCACCGTCATCACGCTTTTTCTCGTGCCCATAAATTATCTCATTCTGGAAGATATAAAATTCCTCTTTTCCAAATTTTACGGTCTGAAATATCACCGTGAGGTTCGCTGGGAAGACCCCTGCGAGGTCGGCGAATCAGAAGAAGAATTTCTCAGCCCGGATACCGACGACCAATCGCTCGCCAATCCTACTTGAATTATATTATATTTCAGGCGACAGGTATTAATCTCGGGCACGTTATTAGAACCTCTTTCCAACCCGTCATACGGAAAAGCCTGGTAAATTTGGGATTTCTGTCTATTAGTCGGGCTATGTATTAGACAAATCAGAAATCCGATAGGCTGCCATGCTACACTTTTCGATAACTAGGCTGAATCGGCGCTTCGCGAAGGTACCTTCAAAATCTGAGAATCAGATTGTTAGTTTTTATATAATTAAATGAAATAGGGAGAATGTCCAAATACACCCGTAATAGAAAATCGATAAGGAGAATTCTGTCTACAAGAGTGTCGCAATCCAAATATTACGCAGCCGTGAGTGGCTACCACTACTTCGCCTGCTTTATGTTAATTCTCTTGGTTGGAATCGGTTTGCGAATTTTGTACTTGGATTCCCCGGCAAAATGGGATGAATCAGTCGTTTGGAGTCTTTTCACAAAACACGACTATAAAGTGATATTAAATGTATATAATCTACCTACTAATCATGTATTTTATACGCTCATTTCGCATACAAGCTATCTATTTTGGGGCAATGCTCTTTGGACGTTAAGACTACCTGCCCTTGTTTGCGGAATTGGTCAAATTTATCTGGTATTTAGGTATTTAAAAAACGAGTTGAATGTGAATATTGCATTGGTAGCTACAGCATTTGCTTCTACGTCATCATTATTAATAGAGTTCTCAGTAAATGCTCGTGGCTATTCGTTTGTGGGATTAGTATTTTTGCTATCGTTAAATCTCCTGAGAAAAATCCCATCGAAGACAAAACTATTCGTCTTTTCGTGTGTAAGTGCATTTGGTTTTTTTACTATGCCGTCATATATTATTCCGTTTACAATTGTCTCCTTGCTGTATCTCCAGGACAGATGGAATAGTAACGATGGCAAGGACATGCGTGGCGTTATTTATGAATTTTTATTTTTCGTTGGTTTATCGGCGGTGATTTCGATAATTCTTTATTCAAAGATCATTATTTACAACGGGATAGGTGGTATCTGGAATGCGATGAGTTTCGAGCATTATAATGAATTATTCTGGGAACGCTTGGGAGGTGAATTGTATGAGTCTGCTACATCTGTTTTGCGTGATATTCCGGCGATTGGTATTTTCTTTTACGTGATTTGCATGGCTATTGGAATTTTCAACATCCGCTACAGACGGAGGTTAGCCTCAATATTTATTATCTTGATATTAAGTTGTGCCTTGTGGATTGGAATAACCCGAATCGCAGCCCCTCCGAGGGTATTTATCTTTGCGTTTCCCATTGTTTACGCTGCGATTGCCACGGGAATTTACGAATTATTATTGAAGGTTGGGAAAACACGTTTGGATACAAACGTTATCGGAGTCTCTCTTCTCATCGTTTTCGCGCATGGATATTTTATCATAAGAGGCGATTCGTTGTATAGTTCACGCTTAACGGGCGGGTTTCCACTAGCCGAAACCGTTACCAACGATTTTAGGAGTATGGACAGTCTGAATGATAGCCAAATAATGACTGAAATGCCGACAACTTTTCCGTTAAAATATTATTTTGATCGTTTGGAGATGAATTCGAATGTTATCATTGATAAGAAATCAGAGTTCAATCCTAGTAAGCAAACTTATGTTGTTATTGATAGGGAAATTGGCCAGCAATTAAAGGATTTCAAGGCGCGCTTTGATGTGATTTTTATGGAGGAGCCGATTGTCGTTGTGAGACATGAAGGATATAGAATCTATTCCGTCGTCGCGCGAAAATGAATATAAAGATGGGAATTGCAAGGTGCTGTTGAGATTAAGCTACTCTAACAAAGATAGTAGTGCTTTATATTTGGTAAAAAAAGTTATTTTGATTCACATTTTTGCTATAGCCAGCCTGTGCTTAATCCAGGAATCAGTGGATAATATGAGAGTCCACCAAGCCGAATTGCCAATGGTTAAATGCCTTCGGTAAAGTCCCTACAATCGAGAATTTGAGTTTTTTCAGCATTTTTGGTATGCTCGCGCTGGCCGGTGTGGTCGTTAACGACAGCCTCGTGATGGTTCACTTCGTCAATTGGGGTCGCCGCAAAAAAATGTCCCTGCTGAGGGCTGTGCGATCCGCCGGGGAGGTTCGTTTTCGGGCTATTTTGCTGACTTCGCTAACCACTTTCGCGGGGTTGATGCCCCTGATTTTTGAAAAGACCACACAGGCCCAATTCTTAATTCCGATGGCGATATCATTGGGTTTTGGAATCCTTTTCGCCACCGTCATCACGCTTTTTCTCGTGCCCATAAATTATCTCATTCTGGAAGATATAAAATTCCTCTTTTCCAAATTTTACGGTCTGAACTATCACAATGAAGTCCAGTGGGAGGAACCCCTGCTGAACAAAGAAGATGGCGACATCCTTATCGGCGCTGAAACGGAAGCAGAGATTCCAGAAAACCCCTTAACTGGATCACTTCCTGGAACTTGAGGACATCTTGGCGTAAATGGCCGTTATGCGACCGAGTGCTTCGGTGCAATCGTTGCGATCGAGAATAACTTCCACAAATACCAGTCGGTCAGTGATGGCTTCTGCTTCGGCCAAAGCCGCCTCCAGTTCATCCTCGGTCTGCGCTCGAACGCTGTGGCATTCCCCGAAAACCGGAGGCAGGCGATGGTAGGCCCATTGCTGGATTTCGTTGTAGGGGCCATCATGGATCAACCGCTCGATCACGTAGCCATCGTTGTTTAAAAGAAAGACAATCGGCGCGACTTTTTGCCGGATGATGGTTGAAAGCTCCTGTGCCGTCATTTGAAAGGCGCCATCGCCTATGATTACCACAGCCCGCTTGTCGGGACGGGCCAAAGACAGGCCAAGGGCCGCCGGTAATGCGTAGCCGATGGACATGTAGTAAGCTTGGCAGATAAAACTGTCCGGTTCATTCACTCTCAGCTCGGCGGCTCCGAAAAGCGCATCTCCGGTATCGGGAACAAGAACCATTTCATCGCTCAGAAAATGGTCCAATCTCTCAAACAATCGTCCTACCGTAATATTTTCTTTCGGACGCACTGTATATTTTTCCAGCGGTTTGGGCACGGATAGCTCGTCTTGCAAGAGCAGAGGAAATTTTCCGTTCAAAGACCGTATCAGACTTTCAATAAAATCCCGGAGGTAAACCTCGGTATAGAAATGGTGCCTCACCCTGACTCGGTCCTCTTTGGCTGAAATAATACGATTGCTATCGAGATTTGCGGTGAATCCTCCCGAGCCAACATCGGTAAACCACGCCCCGAGGCTTAACAGACAATCGGCGGATTCGATGACGTCGATTACTTCTTTTCGGCTAATCCCCCCCTGATAGATCCCGATAAATTGTGGGTGCTCCTCCGGAATGGCGGTTTTGCCATCAATGGTTACCGCTAAGGGAAAACCACATACTTCCATCAATCGAGACAATGGCTCCCGCAACTGAAATCGATCAATTTCGACACCCGCCAGGATGGCCGGACGTTTGGCTTTTTTCAGCATTTCCGAGGCTTCTTCAACCGCCTCCCGCAATGCCTCCTGATCACTCGTCAAATCGAGATCAAAGCTGGTCTTTGTCGGTTCGGAACATTGCTGCCCCACGATATCCATGGGTATTTCGATGTAAACGGGCCGCTTCTGCTGAAGGCATAATTTCAGTGCGCGGTCGATCTTCTCCGGCGCCTCGGCGGCATTGGTAAGATGCACAGCGCAGGCGGTTATCCGCGAAAATATGTCGAATTGCAGCCGATAATCCGTTGCCAGGTGGTGCATGAGCGCGCGGTTACGCCGACGGGCCGAATGTGGCGACCCACTTATGACAACCAGCGGCACCCTCTCCGCACAAGCTCCCGCCACGGCATTGAATAGGCTGAATCCGCCCACATCGTAGGTCACCATGACCGCTCCAATACCGTTCAGCCGCGCATAACCATCGGCAGCATATCCGGCATTGAGTTCATTGCAGGTTCCCACAAATTCCATCGGACTCTCCACCACACGGTCGATCAAATCGAGCACATAGTCGCCGGGCACCCCGAAGACGTGTTTGATACCCACATCCTGAAGCCGTTCAACCAGATATTTCCCTACCGTTGCAGTTATCCGGTTGGTGTTTTTCCCATCCTTATTCGGGGTTGAAGCTATTTGTTTGAGCATTTCGTTTTTGACTTCTCATCCACGCCGCTATCGCAACCAATATACTCGAAATAACATCTGGAGCAAGGGACGTTGCGATAAATAGCCCGTGGAGAGGACAACCAGATGGCCTAATCCAAAAAACGGTGCATGACATAAGCATCCACCAGACCGAGTTTTCGATGGCGAAATGCCTTGGGCAACGTCCCCACGATGGAAAATCCCAGAGTTTTCCACAGAGCCAAGGCCGACGTATTGGTGCTCACCACCATATTAAACTGCATGGCGGTGAATCCCGCCTTTTTCGCCTCGTCCAAGGCATGAATACCCATCGCCTTACCCAGCCCTTTTCCCTGTTTCTCCGGGGCAACCATAAAGGAGGCGTTGGCCACATGGGACCCCAATCCCGGCATATTTGGCCGTAAAAAGTAGGTGCCGGAGAGTTGGCCTTGAAAATAGGCCGCATAGACTGTCGATTTCGGCCCGAACCACGCCGCAAAGGCCTCCTCTCGACCAGTTGTCGGCGGAGTTGCGTAGGTGTCGCCAGAGGCAACCACGGCTTGGAATATCGGCCAGATTTCCTCCCAATCATCGGGGACTGCGCGACGTATCTCGATCATCGCTTTAATTACAATTTATCCGCCGTCCTTGGCCAACAGAGCCTGAAATCTTGGGTACTCCCTTAGCTTATCCCACTCCCAGTCGCTCCGAAGATCGCCCAATGTCAGGTTTCCGGGAATGGAAAGCAGGTACTCCAATTTATCCAAAGCCTTCTCCGGCTCGCCCACATTGGCATAGATAGCTACCAGGTTTTCTACAAAGGCATAACCAAGAAGCGCATCCCTTCCAATGGGCATCAACTCCACAGCTTTGAGACTTTCGCGGATGGCGTCCTCTTTTCGCCCGAAGAGGGCATAGGCCTCACCTAATGAGGTATGGTAGCGAGGGTCATTTTTATGCTCTGCCAAAGCCGATTCCAGATAGGCGATGGCCAAGCCGACGGCTTCCCTGGATTTTTCAGGTTCCCCCAACAGATAGTAGAGAATTCCCCTAAAAGATTCTATATGAAAGATTCCATCTTGCATCTCGAACACTTCTTTTGGAAAGGTTTCCATAAACTCCAGAACGCCCCTGTAATCCCTTTCAAACATAAGCACTGCGATCTTCATCCGGGTAACTACTAATCCCGGATCGAAATTTTCGGGAAGATCTGCCAGAATCTCTTTGAAGTAGGAGGTATCTCCCTTCCATTTCACCAATAAATCTCCTTTTTCAGCCACTGTTTGCAAGGATTCCGGGGCCAGCTTGAGGGCTTTATCCAGCATACCCAGAGCGGTGGGATAATCACGAACGAGCTGATAGGTGTTGGCCAGGCTGGCAAAAGTTTCCTCATTGCGGGGATCCAGTTCAGTCGCTTTATGCAAGTTGTTTATACTCTCCTGCCACTTGCCCTGGCGGCGCTGGGTGTAAGCCAGAATTTCATAGGCCTCGGCGTTGTTGGGCATTTTGTTAATTACCTTGAAAAGGATTTCCTGAGCCCGGTCATAGTTCTGAAACCCATGATAATAATACCAGGCCAAGGCTGTTTGCCCCTCCGGGAGATCGGGTTGCAAGCGTAGGGCAAGGTCCACAGTCTCTTTGGACTTTTGCAGGCGCTTCTCGCTGCGATCCCAGGCAAACCAGTAGAACTCGCTATGCAGGACGGATAGCTGCACATAGGCCAGCGCAAAAGTGGAGTCCAGCTTGATTGCCTGATTGTAAAGCCTTTCCGCCTGTATCGCTTCCTCCTTGTTTCCCCTGGATCGAAAATGAAAATCACGGGCCTTCAAATAGAGATCATACGCCTCTGTGTTTTCCGTTACGATGCGCTCCATGCCCTCCTTTTCCTCCGGAGTGAGCGTCGCTTTCAGGGCGCTTACAATTTCTTCTGCGATGGTCGATTGCAGGGCGAAGACATCCGTCAAATCCCGGTCGTACTTTTCCGCCCAGAGATGTTCGTCGGTGCGCGCATCGATCAACTGAGCCGTAATCCGCACCCGCATACCGGATCGCCGCACACTGCCCTCGAGTATCGTACCCACGCCGAGAGCTTCCCCGATTTCACGAACATTATGGGTCTGATTCTCATACTGCATGACGGAGGTGCGGGAAATGACCTTGAGCGCCTTCACCTTCGAGAGACTGGTTAAAATATCCTCGTGGATGCCCCGGGTGAAATAGGCGTTCTCCCGTTCGTCGCTTAAATTGTCGAAGGGCAGCACCGCAATGGAATCGTAGGAAGCGAGTTCGGGCGGCGGTGGTGACGGGACAGGCTCATCCTTCTCGATAGTAACCATGGGGCGATCGAAGATTATCGCCAAAGCCGCCAAAATAAAGAGACCTCCCCCCACCAGAGTCAGACATCCCATTTTTTTCTTTTCCTTTGTCCTGATGGGCGCGGCGGCAGGTTTCGCCTCTTTTTCCCAGGGAAGGACCACATCGAACACCTCAACACGGGTTTCGATATTTTTCAGCTCCTGCACCCCCTGCGAGACGACTTCGAGTTGCTTCTTGGTCCTCAGATAGGCATAAACCTGATCGGTGATTGCGATGCCGCCGGGTTTGGCCAACGGCTGGATACGGGCTGCGATATTCACCCCGTCCCCATGCACCTTATCGCCCACATGCACGATGTCTCCCACATGGATGCCCACGCGCACCAATATCTTACGCTCCTTGGGCTCGGAGGCATTGCGGTTATTGAGGACTTTCTGGATTTCAATGCCGCAATGGACGGCCTCCTGCACACTGCCGAACTCCAGAAAAAAGGCATCCCCGATGGTCTCGATTTCCCGGCCCCCGAATCGCGGAAACAGTGGCCGCAGGAGGTCTCGATGCTCCTCCAGCAACTCCAGGCTCAGATCCTCGTTCTCCTGAGCCAGCGCGCTGTAGCCCACGATGTCCGTAAACATAATGGCCGCCAGGCGTCTCTCGTGTTCGCTGTCCATTATCAAGTCAAATTTTGAAAACAGTAATCTGTATCTACTCTATACTACCCCAATTAGACACATTTGAAAGGGAAAAGGATTCTAAAAAATTTTCTGGGCTTAACCTAATCTTCGTCTTTTTCCAAAAGAGCCTGGAATCGCGGGTTGTCGCGGAGGGAGTCCCAAAAGGGCAAATTGCGTAATCGCTCTTTCGGGATGGAGTTGGGCAAAGATAATAGATTTTCCAGTTCGTCGATGGCATTTTCGTGCTCGCCCACCAAGGCGTAAATTAAGGCCAGATCCCTGGCATATCCCGGTCCATCGAGGGCGTCTTTGGCGATGGGCAGCAACTTGACCGCCTCGAAGCCCTCGCGGATGGCGGCCTCTTTTCGACTGAGCCGCGCATAGGCAAGCCCCAAGGCGGAATGGTAGCGGGGGTCATCCCGATGCTCGGCGGTCGCAGGTTCCAGAAATTCCAGAGACGCCTCCAGCACCGTGCGGGCTTTTTCTTCCTCCCCCATGAGTTGATAAAGCTCTCCTTTGAGGTATTCCTTGTGAAATATCGCGAACTGAAAATCATAAAAGTCCTCGGAATAGGCCTCCAATGCTGCCAAAGCCCACGGGTAATCCCGTTCCCACAAATGAACCCACAATCGGGCACTGCTGACGTTTCCACCTGGGTCCTGACTGGCCGGTATTTCCTCCAAAGCTCCCTTCATAACGGAGGTATCCCCTTTCCAATTCATGTGAAGATACCCTTTGAAGATAGGCACCATTAAAGATTCCGGTGTTAAATCGATGGTTTTATCAAAGTTTTCAATGGCGAGTGAATATTCACCCAAGGCCTCGTAGGTTTGGGCCAGAGATCTCCAATAGTCAGGGTTTCGCGGGTCCAGCTTGACGGCCCTTTTCAGGTTCTTCAGGCTTTTATCCCAAAGTCCCTGGCGGCGTTGGGTATAGGCCAGGAGACCGTAGATATCGGCATTGTTGGGTGCGGATTGGCTTACCTTTTCCAGAATTTCCTGGGTGCGGGCATAGTCGCGAAAGCCCTGATAGTAATAATTGGCCAGGGCGATCTGAGCTTCTATCAATTCGGGTTGCAGCCGCAGTGCATGGTCCACCGCCGTTTTTGCCTTTTCCAGCCGCTCTTCGGTATGGTCCAAAATAAACCAGTAAAGATCGCCATGCAGTTGCGAAAGCGCAGCATAGGCCAGGGCGAAAGAGGGATCCAGTTTGATTGCGCGATTGTAGAGCCTCTCGGCGGTGGCGGCAGAATCTCTGTTTTCGAAACTCAAGGAATAGTAATCGCGGGCCTTCAGGTAAATATCGTAGGCCTGTGAGTTCTGTGTCGGGACGCTCTCGATGCTCTTCTTTTCCTCCGGGGTGAGGGTTGTTTTAAGGGCCTCTACAATCTCCTCGGCAATGGTCGATTGCAGGGCAAAAATATCGGTTAAATCGCGGTCGTAATTTTCCGCCCAGAGATGCTCATCGGTCTTGGCGTCGATCAACTGAGCCGTCACCCGCACCCGCAGGCCCGATTTCCGCACGCTGCCCTCCAGAATCGTTCCCACGCCCAGATCCTCGGCGATTTTCTTCAAATTCCGGGTCTTGTTCTCATACTCCATGACCGAGGTGCGAGAGATCACCTTGAGGGCTTTCACCTTCGAGAGGTTGGTCAAAATATCTTCATGGATGCCCCGCGTGAAATATTCGTTGCCCTTTTCATCGCTCATGTTCTCGAAGGGCAGCACCGCAATCGAGTCGTAGGCCGCCAATTCCGGAATCGCCGCAACTGCAACTGAAGGCGGAGTCGGCGCAGGGGCAGGAGCTTCCTCCCCAACCGGAAACCGCCAAAAATAACCGGCCACGAGAATCACCGCAGCCAATGCAACCGCAGGCCAAAGGTATTTGCCCGCCCCGGAGTTGAGGTTTTTCACATTTTCGGCAGGGGTAGCAGCGGGTGCTTCTTTTTCCCACGGCAGGACCACATCGAACACCTCAACCGGGGTCTCAATGTTTTTTAAATGCTGCTCACCACGCGATACCCACTGCAAATCCAGTTTGGTGCGAATCTGGTAGTAAAGCTGGTCCGAGATGCAAATGCCACCGGGTTTGGCCAGGGTCTGAATTCGCGCCGCGATGTTGACGCCTTCGCCATGCACTTTCTCCCCAACATGCACGACATCCCCCAAATGAACCCCGATGCGAAGAAGGATTTTGCGCTCGGCGGGCTCCAGGGTATTACGGGTAAAGAGGCCCGACTGCATTTCAAACGCACACCGGACCGCCTCCAGGGCGCTCGTGAATTCCAGAAAAAAAGCGTCGCCGATTGTCTCGATTTCATTGCCCCCGAACCGTGCAAAAATGGGCCGCAGGATTCCTCGATGCTCCTCCAGCAGCTCCAGGCTGAGCTCCTCGTTTTTTTCCGCCAGCGCGCTATAGCCCACGATATCCGTGAACATAACGACTGCAATGCGCCTTTGATGAGTGCTATCAGACACTAAAAAATGGGGTAAATCCGGGGCCAGTACAAGTATTGAGGCAACCAACTATAAAATGGCCTCCGTCGAAAAGAGCAACCTTTAACCAACGGGGCTCAATCCCCCTGTTCGGCGGGAGGATGCGACTCGCCATCGTCGTTTGCCCGAACCAAAAATTCCTGGATGGAACCGCTTTCCTTTTTCAACAAGCTGGCCCGGTGGCGCACCAGATCGGATACTTCAACCAGCTTTTTCTCAATCAGGGGGGTCATTCGGTCATGGGACGAAAAGAACTGTCGGGCATCCTCCAGCAATTGCATATCCCGGCCATCGACCAGAGTGGGCAGCCAGCCAAGATAACGGGGGGGAGTTCTCTTTTCGATGGCTTCATAATTATCCATCATCCAGCCAAATATCCTTGGCTGTAGTTGAGGATCGGCGGTCAGGGTCGTGGGAATGGCGATGGTCTCATGTGGGCGGAGATCGGCCATTAGAGTGTATTGGAGGGCTTTTTTCACCATTTCCGGGTTTCGGAAACTACCCAGGGCGCTCAGGTAGCGGGCACGCTCTACCGGTGTTTCCGCAGTTTCAAATTTTTTCCTGAATTGCTCGAACAAATCAGCATCTCCATGAATGGCCGAAGCAGCCAGCACCGAACCCGCCAGAGAGGAATCAATGCTGTCCGTATCCTCCATATATTTCTGGCTCAGGGAGCGGACGTAGGCCAAAACTTCGGGGTCGTTCCCGACTCCCCCCAGCGTGAACAACAAGTTGGCCCGCAAAGAGGAAATCACCTCGTCTTCGCCCTCTTTTTTCTCCAAACCGATCCTGTCCAGAGCGGGCCTCAAGGTCGTCCGCACATAGGCGCGGTAGCCGTCCACCATTTCCGCCGTTACAAAGGATAATTCCAGGTCGCCGACAGCTCGGGCCAGCGCTTTGAGAACCTCCGGTGAGGGATCGTTGGCCAAAGATCCGAGATTCCGCAAATAGGCGGACCCGTGAAGATTTCCCGCCTTTAAAAGCGCCGAGAGATTGTCGATAAACCCGACCCGCTCCCGCAGCCCGAGGATTTCGGTGGAATTCGAGGCCAATGCCTTCAGGACAGAAGGCTGCACCTGCCAGCGGTAGTAACCTTTTTCTCCAGCGTTGGGGTGCAGCCATAAAATCTTGCCCTCCGAGGCGAGATCGAATGTCTGCACCGCTTCGGTCAGCAACAATTTTTTCGTATTGATTTCGTGTCCATCCCAATAACGCAGAAAGACCGGTATCTGCCAGAGATTGGCGCCCGGCATTTCCAAACCGTAGTTGATGATACGCTTCTGCGACAGACGCAGCCGGTTGTCAGAGAGCAACTCAGCGCTCAACAGCGGCACCCCCGGCTGGTCGATAAAACTACCCATTACAGTCGTCAGGTCGCCCTCTGCATAGCGTGCCAAAATGGCCCAAAGGTCATCCGCGCTGGCATTACCCCACGCATAGGTCTTCATGTATTCACGCATCCCGTCGCGGAAATTTTCCGCCCCCATCCATTGCTCGACCATTCCCAGGACGGCCATCCCCTTATTATAGGAAAGGCTGTCGAACATCTTATTGGGATCATCGGAGGCCAGATGTTGGCGGCGGATGGGTGGTGTCGAGGAAAGGGCATCCAGTTTCATGGCGGTTTGGGCGTAAGCCACATTGGCGATCGATAGCTGGAAATCCGGATAAACGGTATCGGTTATCTTTTGACCCATCCAGGAGGCGAACGATTCGTTCAGCCAGATATCGTTCCACCACTTTGTGGTCACCAGATTACCGAACCACATGTGGGCCATCTCGTGGGCGATTATGCCGGCAAGCCGTTTTCGCTGATTAAAAGTCACCGCATCATTTTCCAGTAGAACTATGCTGTCACGATAGGTGATTGCGCCGACATTTTCCATCGCCCCCCAGAGGAATTCCGGCACGGCCACCTGATCGAGTTTTTTGTAGGGGTAGGGAATGTCGAAATAATCCTCCAGCGCCTTCAGAACCGGCCCAGACATTTTGCCCATCTCTCTCGCCATTTGCGCTCGCCCTTTGACGGTATAAATTTTCCCCGGAACACTCATCCCCGAAACCGGCAACGAATCCAGCCTCCCCGTGGATAACGCCACCAAATAGACGGGCATGGGCGGAGTTTTTTTGAAAATTATGGTCTTTTGCCCATCTTTCACCTCTTCCTTCGCGACCGGAGTATTGGAAATCGCCTCATGCCCCTCGGGAACCGTCAGCGTCAACTGCCAGGGAATCTTGAAACCCGGCTCATCCCAGCAAGGGAACGCCTTGCGCGCATATTCCGACTCGAATTGGGTATAGAGATAACCCGCCCCATCATTTTCCGTTTTGTAAAGGCTTACCGCCTGCCGGTTGTATTCGTTGGAAAAATGGACCGTCAGGGTGTAATCGCCGGGAGACAGGGTGGTATGGGTTTCCACCGTAACCGTGCCCTTTTCCCCGACTTTATGGCTACTCTCGGTCAATCCTGATTCACCGCTCAGGAAGACTTTTTCAATATCCAAACCCTCGGCATGAAACCGAAACGTATTGGTCTCATCAACCACTTTCAGCTCGATTGTCACCGATCCCGAATAAGAATCCTCATCGGCATCGAGCGTCAGATTAACCGCCTGCGAAACCGGAACGACATTTTTATCCAGCCGCATCGGATCTTCGACGCTTTCACCCCAAGGGTAGGCATCGTAATGCGCAAAAGTGAAAAATAATACCAATAACCATCCAATTCTATTCATCATATCATCCCTCCAAGTTTGTTAAAAGCAGTTTTGAGCCAACCACCCTACGAACAACCAACGCCACAAACAACATAAATTTTTCGCCTTCACACTATCGCGAAACCCGTAACCAGAATGCAGCATCCACCTTCCAATATCAATTTTCCCAATCATTGCCCTTTTATACCACTACCGCAAAAACTCCGCAAAGGTTACATCAACTTCCTTTGCCACGTCGATCCAACAGATGAGTGATCATTTACCCGCCTTTCTGCTCGGATTCATCTTTTCCCCTATCACAAATCAAGTTGGCCACTGTATCGGTATCACTATTTTTGTATTTAATCCCGATTCCCATTAGCTCAGTCGCCTGCGTTGCTCTATCGGGCAAAATACGCACTTCCAGAATGTGTTTCCTTTTTGTATGCCGCCAATCGAGGCGTGCTCCCGGTTTAATTCCTGCCAGCGCCGCAATTTTAGCAGGCACCGTGAGCTGATTTTTCCCTGTTATATTCGTAATCATGGATTAATTTTATTCAAGGTAACAAATCCGTCAAGGAATATAAATTACAAGCGTTCATAATCGCAATAACGAATTTGATCCCGAAGAAGCCCTCGATCGAAACATCCCTCAGAATATACCCTATGGGATCTTCAAGTTCCCAGGATTTGCGCCAAGCCTATTAACTAACTCTTCGGGATAGTTAAATTCTATATTTACGAAGATACGAGATTACTGGTTTTTCTATCCATATATTAAAAACCACTGCGCTAATTAGACATGAAACAAAAATAACGATGTAAGAAATCATTGCTCCCACTAAGCCTAAATAATCGAGTCGAACATATAAAGATAGCTTACACAAAATACTAATTAACGGAAAATGAATCAAGTAGAGCACGTAAGAGGAATTGCCCAATTGCTGCACCCATTTTTGATTACCGATAATTCGACCGTTATCTTCCGCTTTGACAAGACCAAAAATTATCATGCTACTTGCGAGCCCATATAAAACGGTTCTACATTCTATCAAAAGGTTGAGCTGTAAAACTACATCGCCCGCAATCAGTAAAAAACAAATCGATCCGGCAACAAAATAGAAGAGAGGTCGATCAATTTTTATCTTGTTAGATTTATGCGCCACAGAGATAAGCATTCCCATTATAAATAGCAGAATATAATTTTGAGTTAAAATGAATACGGAAAAAAATTCATAAACCCCTGAAAGGATGCCAAATAGATAAGTAATAACGAGATACCGGCGATCATAGATACCCACCGACTTAATATCATTAATGCGAAAAAAAGGTAAAAACATATCTCATATTGAAGCGTCCACGCGACAATTATCACAGGCGCACCGGTACCACCTATCACGGCTGGATCCTGTGGAATAAGAAGCAGTGACTTGGCGATGATAAATAAATCATGCGGAACCGCGTTACGCAAACCCGGGGATGCAATCGCCAATAAAAAGGTCGTTAAAAAAACAATCCAATAGGTCGGGTAAATGCGAATAATTCGCTTCCTTAAATAGTCGAAAAACTTGTGCGCCTTAAAAAGATCCTTACGATGTGCTGTAAAAATAATGAAACCACTAAGTACGAAGAAAAACTCGACGCCAGCATTGCCAAATGAAAATGGAATAGAAAACATTGAAATACCAAAATATTTCTCAGATGCTATGGTACCACCAATATGAAAAAGAACCACCACAACCGCTGCTATTGCCCTGCCAGCTTGTAGTGATTTGTACATCGTAATTTTCCTTGTTAGGCCTAACTAATATACCTAGGCCAATATTCTAAATATTTTACTGAAGCCGTTTTTCGATTTGTTTCCGGAGATCCTCGTGGTCTTCGGTTACTGGAAAATTGGGGTATTCGGTTTTCATTTTTTCGGGGGGACGAAAGAGGATTCCGTGATCGGCTTCCTGCAACATGCTTAGGTCGTTATAGGAATCCCCTGCTGCGATCGTGCCAAAATTCAGTTCCCGGAAAGCTTTGATAGCTTTTTTCTTTTGATCTTCGAGTCTCAATGCGTATCCGCTTATGTGTCCGTTACCTCCCAATACCAATTCGTGGCAAAAAAGCGTCGGGTGTCCCAGCTTCGCCATGAGGGGCTCGGCAAACTGCGAAAAGGTATCCGACAAAATAACCAACGGCGCGCGGGACTTGAGCCATTCCGTGAATTCGACCGCGCCGGGAAGGGGGTCGAGGGTGCCAATGACCTCGCGGATTTCCCCGATTCCGATGCCTTCGCGGTCGAGGATGTCGAGCCGATATCGCATGAGTTTATCATAGTCCGGCTCATCGCGAGTGGTGCGCTCAAGTTCCTTCAATCCAGTTTTCAGAGCGACGGCAATCCAGATTTCCGGCAATAAAACTCCCTCCAGATCAAGACATACTATTTGCATCGGAGAGTGGCGTTTATTGACGATTTCCAGCGGAGCCTAACCTTCAATAATGGCGCATATCTTGTCCACCACTTCATCGGCTGTGAGGTTCGAGTTGTCGATTCTCTCGGCGTCGTCCGCGCAGGCCAATGGCGCGGTTTTTCGGTTGGAGTCTATTTTGTCGCGTTTTGCGATCGAATCCTGAAACCCTTCGTCGGCCCTTCTTTTGGCCCGCGTTTTCTCATCTGCCTGCAGAAAAAACTTAAAATCGGCATCGGGGAAAATTACCGTTCCGATATCGCGGCCCTCCATGATGAGCCCGGCAAAACCATTCTCGCGGGCAAACTCCGTTAACCCCCGTTGGTAGCCTTTGAGCAATTCCCTCAAATTTGGCATGGCCGCCAGGTGGGAAACCATCGCATTGACCTCCGGGCTTCGCAAATCTTCATCATCCGGCACACTGCCGTTGATTTTCACCAATGCGCTTTGCCCCGAGAGGCTGGTCTCAATTTTGATTTGACCCAGAAAATCGGCAATTGGATTTTCTCCAACGTATTTCCTCCTCCAATTCAAAAAAAGCAGAGTTAGCGCCCGATAATGAATTCCGGTATCGACATGGAGTAGATGAAAACGCTCGGCCACCGCGCGGGAGGTTGTCGATTTTCCCGAGGCCGCTCCGCCGTCCACAGCGATCAAAACGAATTTTTTCGGTTTCATATTATATTAGGCAAAATAGTCAGCGGATTCCTTCAAGGATGCTGAAAAAATGCGGAAAAGTCTTCTCCACGCAAGAAGGATTCGCAATTTTGAGCCAAAACTCTCCATTTTCCAATATATCGGCACATCCTAGAATGCTGAAACTCATGGCGATTCGGTGGTCGTCGTAGGTTTCAATACAGACACCTGCTCGAGCTTTTTCCAATAACGCCCTCCGGTTGGGATGAATCTCAAGGGCATCCTCTTCTTCCACCACCTCTTGGCCCAGTTTTCTCAACTCCTTGGCCACGGCGGAAATGCGGTCGGTTTCCTGATGCCGTGTGTGACCAATTCCCGTTATTCGAGTCACGCCTTCCAATAAGGGAGAAATGGCGGCAAGGGTTAAAAAGGTGTCCGATATGGCATTGAAATCCGCCCGCACTCGGATCTTATTACCCGAATTGTAGTTGGCGATGAGGTCGCAGCCATCCGATTTGATGGATAGTCCGGTTTGGCTGATGACCTCCTTAAACCGGATGTCGCCCTGTAAAAAATCATTCCCTCCCAAATTTTTGACCACCACTTTTCCCCCCACAGCCAAGGGAAGGGCAAGAAAATAGCTCGCAGCCGTAGCGTCGGGCTCAATGAGGTAATCCGCAATCGAACCGGACGGAACCTGATGGGACGCCACTTCGAAATGGGCCGCTTCGGCGGAAATTTTATACCCGAATTGACGCAGCATGTTAACCGTCATCTCCACAAACGGTCGAGAAACGGTCGTTCCCTTCAAGCGCAAAACGGTATCCTTTCGAGCAAAAGGCGCTACCATGAGCAGAGCCGACAAAATCTGGCTGCTGGCGGCGGCATCCACCTCAATATCGCCACCCGGCAAGCCTTTTGTGGACAGAGAAAAGGGAAAATACCATTGCTGACCGGAAAAATTAACTTCCGTCCCCTGGTCTATTAAAGCCTCAAGGAGGCCTACCATGGGCCTCTCACGCATAGCAGGATCGCCGTCGAGGTGGTAAACTCCGCCTTTTTTGAGGCTGAGAAAAGCCGTCAGGAAGCGGGCGGCCGTACCGGCATTGCCGACGTCAAGGGAAGCCTCTCCAACCGGTATACGTCCCCCTTTTCCCTCTATTCTAATTATTTGCCCCTTTTCCTCGTTCGTTACCACCTGAAATCCGAGCCCCCGAAGCGCATTTACCATGAGCCGGGTATCACGGCTGAAAAGGGCATTTCGCAAAGTAACCGGCCCGGGACTGAGAGCGGCAAGGAGAAGCGCCCGATTGGTAATGCTCTTTGAGCCGGGTAAACGAACCTCACCCGATACGGGCAGGGTAAAGGGTTTTATAGCCAGGGAATCCTTCACAACGGGACCAGATTACCGCAGGTATGCCCTCTCGGTAAACACTTCAAATGCCGCCAATGTTAGAAATCGGGCCTCGTCGAACCAAAAAGGCGGCGACTCAGACCCTGTCTTGAAAAAATTGATTGCCCAGCAGTGACATCTAACCTAATATCTATGCTAAATAGTGTTCCATATACCGTATCGACTGGAGACAAAACTATGAATAAATCCTGTATTTCTTTAAGCATCTGCTTCAGTTTATTCGCCATAAACACGGCCCACGCCTCCTTCCATCTCTGGGATATCAACGAGGTTTATTCAAATGCGGACGGATCGGTGCAGTTCATTGAACTGTTTACCAATTCCAACGGACAAGAGTTTGTATCAGGTAAAAATATCACCTCGACGGGCGCTGCGGATTTCACTTTTCCATCCAATTCGCCCACTTCGACCGGAGGGCATCACCTTCTTCTTGCCACCGGTCCTATCAATGGAGTCACACCCGATTACACCATTCCGGCAAACTTTTTAACGACCGGCTCGGGGACGGTCGATTTCGTGGGTGCCGATTCATTATCCTACGCCTCTCTGCCCACAAACGGCTTTGCCTCGCTTGATGGCAGCGCCAACACCGTTGCCTCGGCTACACCAACCAATTTCTCCGGTTCGACATCGACCCTGGCCTCAGTTACCTATACCGTCAACTCCGCCAACGATGTCGATGACGGCACCTGCGACGGGACCCATTGCAGCTTGCGTGAAGCGATAAATGCGGCCAATGCCAACATGGGGCTCGACACCATCGCCTTTGACATTACGGGAACGGGGCCACATTCGATTGCCCCCACTTCTCCCCTCCCGACAATCACGGACCCGGTGATAATCGACGGCGCCACGGAACCCGATTTTGCGGGAACGCCCGTAATCGAGTTAAATGGCAGCGGCGCCGGAGTCTCTGCCAATGGGCTGCATATAACCGCCGGTGGCAGCACTCTGCGCTCACTCGCAGTCAACCGCTTCGGCATCGATGGAATCGTTTTGGCAACCAACGGCGATAACCTCATCGAAGGCTGTTTTATCGGCACGAGCGCCGATGGGTTGTCGGATCTGGGAAACGCTGCGGATGGAGTGTTCATCAATCAATCGGCGGGCAATACGATTGGGGGCGTTACCGCTGCGGCGCGAAACATTATCTCGGGTAACGACGATGACGGAATCGACTTCGATGGAAGCGGGTCAACCAATAACGTGGTTATGGGCAATTACATCGGCATCGATGTCAATTGCGTCACTGGCGTTGGAAATTTCGATGACGGTATAGAGATCGGAGACGGGGCATCGAATAACACCATCGGCGGCAGCGGCATGGGAGAGGGCAACGTCATTTCGGGGAACAGCGATGACGGCATAGACCTTTTCGGAAGTGGGACGACGGGCAATATGATTTTGGGCAACTACATCGGCACCGATGCCACCGGAACTGTAGTTTTGGGAAATTCAAGCGACGGCGTGGAGATCGGAGGCGCACCGAACAACACCATCGGCGGCAGCACAGCGGGGGCACGCAACATCATCTCGGGAAACACGGACGATGGGATCGATATCGAGGAAAGCGGGGCGACGGGCAATATGGTTTTGGGCAACTACATCGGCACCGATGCCACCGGTGCGGTAAAATTGGGAAATACCAGTAACGGCATCGAGATCGGTATCGGCGCATCCAACAACATGATCGGTGGGAGCGGAACGGGAGAGGGCAACGTCATTTCGGGCAATGCCCTTGAGGGTATCCTCATTTCGGACAGCGGGACTACCGGCAATACTGTTTTGGGAAACTTTATCGGCACCGATGCCACTGGCGCCGCCGCTTTGGGAAACTCAATGGATGGAATTGAAATTGAAGTGAATGCCTCGAATAACACAATCGGCGGAACCGCTGCGGGGGCGCGCAACATCATCTCGGCCAATGGCGATGACGGGATTGATATCGATGAGGGCGCAAATGGGAACATGGTCCTGGGAAATTTCATCGGCACAGATGCCACCGGAACGATTGACCTCGGTAATTTCAGTGACGGTGTGGAAATTGATCAATCGGCAACCGGCAACACTGTAGGAGGAACCGCCAGCGGGGCACGCAATATCATTTCGGGTAATGACAGCCAAGGCATCTCCTTTGAAAACAGCAGTACCACTGGCAATACGGTGTTGGGTAACTACATCGGCACCGATGTCAACGGGACTGCTGACCTTGGCAATTCCAGTCACGGCATAGATATCAAATCGGGTGCCTCGAACAACACAATCGGCGGCGCCTCCGCTGGGGCAGGCAATGTCATTTCAGGTAATAGTGGCGAGGGTATCCTCATTATCGACAGTGGAACATCGGGCAACATAGTATTGGGAAATTTTATCGGCACCGATGCCACTGGGGTCGCTCCTTTGGGAAACTCTTCGGATGGTATAGAAATTGAAGTGAATGCCTCGAACAACACCGTCGGCGGTACCGACCCGGGAGCGCGCAATGTCATTTCGGCCAACGGCGATGACGGGGTTGACATCGATGAGGGTGCAAACGGAAACATGGTCTTGGGAAATTACATCGGCACCGATGCCACTGGCGCCTCCGCCCTCGGAAATATAAGTGAAGGTGTGGAAATTGATAATGCTGGTTTCAACAACACCATCGGGGGAACCGCCGCAGGGGCAGGCAATGTAATTTCGGGCAATGGTGATGCCGGTATCGAATTCTTCGGAGTCGGGACAACGGGCAACATGGTTTTAGGGAATTTTATCGGCACCGATAAAGATGGTATCGCCGGCTTGGGAAACAGCTTCGAGGGTATCATCATATCCGTCGGCGCGACCGATAATATGATCGGCGGAACCTCAGTGGGCGATGGCAACGTAATTGCGGGAAACAACCGTGAGGGAGTTGAAATTAATGACCTGGGTACTGTCGGGAATACGGTTCTTGGCAACAGTATCTTTTCCAACGGTCTCCTCGGCATCGATCTGGGAGGTGATAACGCAAATGCAAACGACACCGGTGACCATGACACGGGGCCCAACAATCTTCAAAATTCTCCTAAAATAATATCGGCCACAATCGATGTGAATGACGATCTGTTGATTCAATACAGCGTGGAATCCGATCCCACCCAATCCGCCTATCCGCTGACCATCGAATTTTTCGAGTCCGATGCCAGTGGTGAAGGCCAATTGTTCCTCGGTAGGGATACCTATAACACAACCGATTTTACCAACGGGGTAAAAAGTATCAACCTGGGAAACGTTTTCTCTATCATGGGCGCTGGCGACAAAATAAACGCCGTGGTTGCCACCGCAACCGACAACAACGGCAACACCTCGGAATTCTCCTCCATCGACACCGACGGGGACGGGATGCCCAACGCCTGGGAGGAATTTTGGGGCCTCAATTTCAATGACTTGAACGATGGCCCCACAAATCCAGACGGTGACCCCTTCTCAAACCTGCTGGAATTTCTCAGCAGCACCGACCCCTTCGATCCAGGGAGTTCATTGCGAATCACCGACATCGTGTTCGTAGTGCAAGATTTCTCCATCAGCTTCACGACCAGCCTGAGCAGACGCTACCTTGTGGAATATACCAATGACCTTGTCGCAGGGGTCTGGTTGACGCTCGAAACCGACATCCTCGGGACCGGTGGTATCGTTCAGGTGACCGACACCGGTATTTCGAGCCAACCCACCCGAATCTATCGGGTTCGCGTCCTGGATTGAACTGAAATCGGTTTTCGCTGGTAGGAGGCAGGATCAGTCCTCTCCACCTCCGGGCCGAAGGCGGTCGCGGTAGGCTTTTCCGCGTTCCAGATGATTGAGAACCTCGAAAAATCGTTCGTTCGCTATGGCCGCCTTGAGGCTCTGCAACTCGTTTTCAAACTGGCTGAGCGCACGCACAATCTCCTCCCGGTTCTGCTCCAGAATAGCCTTCCATAGGCCCGGATTTCCAGCCGCCACTCGTGTGGTGTCCCGCAAACCATTTCCCGCGAAGTTTCGCCATTCGAGATCCTTGGTGGATAGAAACGAACAAAGCGTAGAGGCCAAAATATGCGGCAAATGACTGATGTTGGCGACAATTTCATCGTGCCCTTCGGGCGATACCGTCGCCACCTCCATATCCAGTTCTCTCCAGAATCGCAGAACCGCCTCGACGGACCCTTCGTGGCTGTCAACAAGCGGCGTGACAAAGCAGGTTTTACTACGAAACAAATCCCCGCTGGCATGGGCCATCCCGCTTTTTTCGGAACCGGCCATGGGGTGAGAACCGATAAACGCCGTCCCCTCCGGCATGATGGAGTGGCATTGGCGAACCACGAGACTTTTGGTGCTGCCCACATCCGTCACGACGGCTCCGGTTTTGATATGCCCGGAAATCCGCACGACCAATGGGTGAATCGCTTCAACAGGGCAGCAGACAATCACCAAATCGGCCTCCCCGACCGCCTCCTCCGGGGTGGCGAAAACCTGATCGCACCAGAGGGCTTCCGAGCAGGCCACACGAGTCTCCGCCCGGCGGGCCCATATTACCACACGGCGAGCCAACTGCCTGTCCTTTACGGAAGCAGCCAATGAGGCTCCCATGAGACCCGGCGCTAGAATGGTAATTTGCTCGAACACAACAATTGAAAAAGTAAAAAGAACGATTGTCGGAAAATGTCGAGAATTTCAAACTCCAAAGGCTATTCAGGATCGCAATCTGACTCGGAGAGCTATGACAAAATCTCTCTATCAATTCTAAAAATACTGGTGCTGCCTATGAAAATCGCTTACGTATTGAATTTTAAAAAAACATTACAAGATCACCAGCGCCCAATTATTATTCATGAAAGATGAGATAGAGGAAGCCGTCCAAAAACGCGCCGACAAACACCTGCTAATCCTTTACGGAGTCATGCTGACCTTTGTTTTTCTTCCATTTTTTCTATGGTGGTTGGTGGGCTGATTGCCTGCAAATGGGCCTGAGAAACCGCAAATTGCTTTTGGGCAACAGTCATGGTAGGATAAACATAATCGGATAAATCTGATTGTATTTCTGGAACATTGCCGATTGATTATTTTCTGTAGTCATTACTTGGGGGACATTGATTCCCTCTCCAAAATATGAACAAAACGATCATTACCATTAGAGTATTCTTTTTAACGACCTGCTTACTCGGCAGTTGGCTCGTGTGGTATAGCAACAAAGATTGGGAGGACTCACTTTACCTGATCCTTTTCACCGGTCTGGGGATTGGCGCTCTGGTCGTTCTGGTGGATATCTTTTTAAAAGGATTCTCGCTCCGTGGACTCTCCGCGATGACCTTTGGGCTATTCGTGGGCTGGCTGATCGCCTATTTTATTTCAGAATCACCACTCTTTGAAAACGGCGCCCCGGAGACATTGTTCATGGTGCGGCTGGCCTTGTTCCTCATCATGATGTACCTGGGTGCGGTCATCGCGCTGCGTGGGCGCGATGAGTTCAATTTGGTAATCCCCTATGTCAGATTCGTTCCCCACGGGGTTGATGTGCCCCTCGTTGTGCTCGACACCAGCGTCCTGATCGACGGGAGGATCGGCGGTATATGCGCCAGTAAATTCCTTGGCTATGCAATAGTGATACCCCGTTTTATATTGAACGAACTACACCGCATCGCGGATTCCACGGATCCTCAAAGGCAGGGCAAAGGGCGCAAAGGCCTGGAAATATTGAACAAATTGCGGAAAATGGAGCACCTCGACCTGCGAATCCATGAGAGTGACGTAGTAAAGGGTCAAAGTGTTGACGCAAAGCTGATATTTCTCGCCAATTCCCTCAAGGCGCGGCTGATGACCACCGATTACAATCTGGCCCAACTGGCTGAGTTTAACAATGTGGAATGGCTCAACATTAACTCATTGGCCAAAGCCCTAAACCCCGAGTTGAACATCGGGGAGACCCTGGAAGTGGAACTTGTTAAACACGGAAAGGAACCGGGACAAGCTATCGGTTTTCTCAACGATGGCTCCATGGTGGTGGTTAACGACGGCCAAAAGCTTCTCGGCGAACAGGTATTGGTCGAGGTTCTGAGTATTCTTCCATCCGCTGGTGGCAAAATGATATTTGCCAAAGTGATTCGAAAACTCGACGACAACTGATTTTCAGCGAGTAAATAGCCATATTTATGGAAAAAAGTGGAATTTAGGGCCAAAATTGATGAAAAATTTACATTTATCTAAATTTTATGCTTGGCAAATCGATAAATATATTTGTAATAAGAGACCCTATAAAAAATATGGGGAGTTTACTTATAAGAAAGAACCAACAATAGGAGAATATAATATGATTAATAAAAATACTGCCAAAAAAGGTTTTACATTGGTGGAAATCATGATCGTTGTGGTCATCATCGGCCTTCTGGCTGCCATGGCTATCCCGGCATTCAATAAAGTTCGCGCTACGTCTCAAGACAAAGCGGTAACCAACAACCTCCGTCAATATGCTTCCGCTGCCCAGCAGTATATGCTTGATGGTGGTGTTTCCACGGTTGACTACTCCGATATCGTAGGCTCTGGCTTGCATATCAGCGTTCTCGCTACCGTTGCGGACGAAACCTACACCGGTTTGACACTCGGCACTAACACGACTCGCCTGCAGGCGACCGTCAACGGCCGTATCATCAACTACGATTTCTAATTTAACCATTATCGTTTTCAAAAACCGCCTTCCCTTTGTTAAAAAAGGAAGGCGGTTTTTTTTTACACATTAAGCAGCTAGTGGGTTATCCCATAACACTTTAACAAGTTTTTCTCGCGCTGATGAGACCGGTCCTTCTTGCCCTCTCGGTGCTTATTGCCCTGAGTTTCAGCTTTTTTGCCCTGGATCTGTTCTGGGCGGCCCAATTTGTCACCTATGCCGGGTACCCAATTTTATTTACCGCCTTCGCCATCTTTGGGTATTCTCTTTTCAGAATCCGGGGCGATTGGATCTACTACTTATTACGCCAGCCCAAAAACCTGCTTCTGCCCGGCCTCGTAATCGTTGGTTGCACCGGGTTTCTTTTCCTGCAGGAGCCCTTTGGCTTCAAAATACTGATGGATGAAGTGGTGCTCCTCGGCACCTCGATGTCCATGCATTTTGAAAAAGCCGTCCTCGTACCCAGCATTGCCAATGATTACGAGGGCAGTTTTCGCATCATTGAAGCCTATCTGGACAAGAGGCCTTTTTTTCATCCTTTTCTAATTTCCCTTTTGCATGATCTCACCGGTTATCGGCCGGAAAATGGCTTTATCCTGAATATACTCCTGACGCCGATTTTGCTGACCTTGGTTTATATCCTCGGCAATAAGTTGGTCTCGACCACGCGCGGGCGTGGCGGAATCCTGAGTGTCCTCCTGCTGACCAGCCTGCCACTTTTGGCGCAAAATACCACGGGCGCACACTTCGAAATTCTGAATATGGTCATGATTCTGACCGTGATGCTCCTGGCCTGCCGCTACTTGCAAAAGCTCGACGGCATCTCATTGACAGCCCTTTGTTATGCGGGCCTCCTTCTCACCCAAACCCGCTATGAATCGGTAATTTTTGTCCTGCCGATAGGAATTATCGTCCTCATCGGCTGGCAAAAAATAGGAAAAGTTCTGCTACCCTGGCCAGTTATTTTTGCCCCCTTGATGCTGGTCTGTTTTCCCATGCAGTTTACGGTATCCATGTCCAAGGCGCGTTTTTGGCAACTGAAAGATACCCACAAAGACCAGGTATTCGGGACAGGCTTCCTGGGCGAAAATCTCTCCGAAGCGGGAAAATACCTCTTTCATTTCGGCCAAACTAACTCGAATTCCATTCTCCTCTCGGTGCTCGGGCTGGTGGCTCTGGTCTTTTTTCTGATCGTTGCCCTGCCCCGGATGCGGCGATATGTTCAGGATGACGCCCCTCGGCTGGTGCTGGCTCTTTTTACCCTGGCTGTGCTGACTTCATTTGCACTGATTATGTGCTATCACTGGGGCCAATTGACCGACCCCGTGGCCAGTCGTTTTTGCCTTCCTTTACTACTGGTGGCGGCTCTTGCAGCGCCGATTGTCGTTCAGCATTCGTCGGGCCCCTTTCTTTTGACGGTTTGCGGCCTGCTTGGTTACTCCGCCTGGTTCCACCTCATGGATCAGGATCTCCTGGCATTAATTCGGTCGGGCTACGGGATCATTATCATGTTTCTGCTGCTATCTGCAGGCGCCGTCTATATTCAGGTGAAAAAACGGGATGCCCTGAATTACCTCATTGGTTTATCCTTGATTTTCATAGTATTCGTAACCGTGCCGGTGGCTTCCAACCATCGATACGCGGGCCGATATACACCGGCCGTTGAGGCCGACATTATTTTGCAGTTTTTCCGCGAGCATCCGAAAAAGGATTATTTTTTCACCTCCCGCAGTCCACTTCTGGCCATAACGCATGGCATCTCCTCGGCCTCCATCAACCGGGTTGCCGAAAAACCAGACAATATTCGACGGCACCAACTGCACCGAAATTACAATGCCTTTTATGCCTTTCAACTGGTCGATATAAACGGCGAAACCGGCGAGGTGGACATCGTCGAAAACTATGATCTCGGCCCCGCATTCGATATCGAAACTGTCGTGGAAAGGCGTTTGATTCCCCTCCAATTAGGTAGAATCGTCCGTTTTTATCCTAACGCGGAATATTTCGAGAGCCTAAAAACGGCGCCGGAAGAGGAGCCGGAGGGCGAAGATACTCCCGTCTCTGAGGGTGAAACCGAGGCCGATTCTGATCCTGTCGGCCCGATTTGAGGAGCAACCTGTGAGCGAAGAAGCCACTTATGACCTGAATTTGCTTCGGCAGAGCCTGGCTAAATGGGAAAAGTCCCCGGCCGTGCGGGCTTTTTATCGCGATCTTTTTGATTGCCTCGTCAAACACTCTTCAGGCGGCCCGGCTCTGGACCTCGGTTCTGGCATAGGTACGATCAAAAATTTTTACCCCGACATCGTCACCAGCGACATCGTAAAAACGCCCTATGTTGACTCGGCGGTTTCCTGTTACGAATTGGAGGCCACCGGGCGGAAATGGGAAACCCTGCTGGCAACAGATGTCCTCCACCACCTGCGCCGCCCCTTCGATTTTTTCCGCAGCGCGGCTCGAGTCCTCAATCCCGGAGGGCGTATTGTATTATGCGAACCTGCCGCCACTGCATTCGGGCTGATTTTTTATCGGCTCTTTCACCACGAGCCAATACGCCCTGCCGAACTGGCCCCCCCGTTCAATTTGGCGAACAAGATCGGTGCGAATGAAGATGAAGAATTCGCCAACATGGGTATGGCCGTATCGATTTTTTTAAACCACCGGCAATGGACCGAGGCTGCCCTCGCAGAAATGGGTTTTAACTTGGTCTCTTTGGAATACCGTGATTTTTTGTCCTATCCTTTGACCGGTGGCTTGAGCAAACCGCAATTAATTCCCGCCGAATTACTGAAAATATTGATGAAATTGGAGCAAATTACTCCTCAATTAGTTATGAAATTCTTCGCCCTGCGGATGATTATTGTTTTACAAAAACAATCCGACGATCCCGCGTAGCAATAACCATCTAATTTATCCATCCATGTTTGATTATCGTAAATTTTTTGACTGGGTCGCGGAAAATGACTCTCGCCCCCGCCGTTGGCAAAGCGGCTTTCACCGGCAGTTGGCGGCTCTTCACCGTCACCACATCCCCGAAAATTCCTCGGTCCTGGAATGGGGTTGCGGAACGGGCGATTTACTCAAGTCGCTAAAACCAGCAAGAGGTCTCGGGGTGGATATCAGCGATAAAATGATCGCCAAAACCAATCCCGACACCCAAGGCTGCGAGTTTCGTCAAGGCGATTTGCACGACACCATTATCGAAGAGAAATTCGACTGCATTGTGGCCAGCTATCTGACCGGATACTTGACAGATATTCAAAAATGTCTGGAAAATCTCAATAAATCCACCCACTCCCGCACTCGTCTCTATATCTCCTCCCTGAACACATTATGGCACCCGCTACTCGTCCTCGGGCAAGGAATCGGTGCCGTTGTTCGTCAGCCACCGAGCAATTGGCTATCACAGGGCGACCTCCTGAACCTTCTCGAATTATCAGGATGGGAAGTTATCACCACCAGCGCCGAGCAGTTACTTCCTTTCCGCATCCCTCTTCTAAACGGGCTTTATAATCGCTTTTTAGTTCGCCTGCCCGTGTTTCGGCATTTGGGGGCAACCATTTTTATCGTTGCCCGCCCAAAATCAAAACCTTCTCTCGATTCGGAGATTTCCTGCTCGGTAGTCGTGCCCGCCCGCAATGAATCGGGCAATATTCGAGCCGCCCTCGAGCGTATTCCCACCCTCGGCCAACGCACGGAGGTTATTTTTGTCGAGGGAAACAGCACGGACGATACTTGGGAGGCCATCCAACGTGAAACCGCCGCCTACGAAGGCCCGCACAAAGTCTCCTTCTGCCAACAGCCCGGCAAAGGCAAATGGGACGCCGTCTTTACCGGGTTTGGAAAAGCCAGTGGCGATGTACTGGTCATCCAGGATGGCGATCTCACCGCGCCGCCGGAGGATTTGCCCAAATTTTTCGATGCCATTGCCGCCGGCAGTGCGGAATTCGCCAATGGCAGCCGTCTGGTTTACCCCATGGAAAAACAGGCCATGCGTTTCCTTAATTTCCTGGGCAACAAATTTTTCGCCATCGCTCTGTCAGCAGTCTTGCGCCAACCGATCAAAGACAGCCTCTGCGGCACCAAAATGCTCCTCAGGACGGACTACCAACGATTACTGATTCGCATTGAAGAATTCGGCGACTTCGACCCCTTTGGAGATTTCAACCTGCTTTTCGGCTCCGCCCTGCTCGATCTGAAAATCCGCGATATCCCCGTCCGCTACCGTGACCGCACCTACGGAGAAACCAACATCTCCCGCTTCCGCCACGGCCTGATTCTCCTGAAAATGACCTGGTTCGGCCTCCGAAAACTCCGCTTCCACGGGTGAATTTCACGGCAGGTTTTTGGGATTGATCGCAGGCGAATAATCATCTACCGTATTATTTGTAGATCGACAGCCGACAAGTAAGAGTAGGGTCGCTAAAATATTTCATCCGAAAGCCATTGGGAACCAGTCTCGGTCTCTCCAAACCCCCGAATTTCCAAGCCATGACTGAACTCCTGGAACGCGCATTATCCGAGATTTCGAAACTTCCTGAAAATGAGCAGGACGCGCTGGCTTCTGTAATTCTGCAAGAGATGGCGGCAGAGAAAAAGTGGTCAAAGATGTTCGAACAATCCCAGGATTTATTAGCCGACATGGCGCAGGAAGCCGAAGAAGAATAATTTGCCTACAATTCTCCAGATTTTTGGATGGCGTGTATTTTTCTACGCTAATGAGGGCAAGGAGCCAATCCATGTTCATTGCTCGAAAGGTGAGAGTGATTGCAAATATTGGTTGGATATTGAAAACTTCGACCTGATAGAGGAATATGCTTTTAATATGTCGCCTAAAGATCGTCGAGAAATTAGGCGTGTATTATTTGAACATTTCTATTATATTGAGGAGCAATGGGAATTATTTCAAAAGAGGCATAATCGATGAACAAAATTCACAACGTAGAAGACATTCTTTTTGAAGAGGATAGGCTTTTCTTAACCATTGATGGCAATCCCCATGGATTTTCATTGAATGATATATCAAAGAGACTGACGGCAGCGACTCCCGATCAGCGCAATAATTTCGAAATCTCCCCTTCGGGATACGGTATCCACTGGCCGCTTATTGATGAAGACCTCTCGATTGATGGATTATTGGGGATAATCCATAGCCCACCCAAGGCATCACACCACGCATGAAAAAGTGGATGCCTAATTGGCACTACCTCACGGCAGATTTTTGAGCCAAAGACTGAAGGTGGGATCCACTGGGCTGATGGCGTCGGTTTCCATTTTGGGTAGGGGGATTTTTTCTTTTGGATTTAATCGAATGGATTTAATTCGGCTGATGCGGACGAAATCAAAGAGGGAGAGAGATTGTTGCTCCAAGGGTTCGAGGACAAATTCTTCACCCAGAGGAATGGGGTCGAGTTCTTCTTCGTAGCCGGTCAGGGGATCGTAGCCCATCGTTTGGAAAACCAGTAATTCCTTGTCCGGTTGCAGGCGCATCTGTAATTCCAGTTGGCTCTTTCGCAGGTTAGCTCTTTCGATGGATATGCTCTCTTCGTTATGGACAATCCAGAGGGTATCATAGGTCGCGATCATGAGGTAATTCCTGCCTTCATTTTCTTCAATAAACTGGCATGCCCATTCGACTTCCCCGGCGGGTGTATATCTATCCGCGTAAACATGTCGAGAGGATGTCGGAACTACCGCGATAAATTGAATGAGGCTCAACGCGATAAATCCGCCGCGAAGCCACCGGCTGGCTTTTTCGTTAAAGACAACCAGTAACGAACAATACAACAAGGGAAGGTAAAGGGGCAGCAATAGTCGGCTAGCCGTGGGTTGATCGACACTGCTATGGGCGTAAAAAAGGAGCAGCCCGAGATATATCGCAATCGGCGCCAAATAAACTCCAAGCACGGTTTGCACGGCATCGGTCTGTCTTAAATTGGGCAGTTTTCTCAAAAACCCCAATCCGAATCCGATGAGGCAAACCAATCCCAGGGTCGCCAGGAGAAGGTTGTTGGGTTGATTAATGCCGATATCGAGAAAATGTCCCTTCAACCGCCCAAAATTTTCCGACACGAACTCGGTGCCGAAGGGCCGGGATATGCCCGCCTCTGAGTCCAATTGCCAAAACTGCTCATGCATGGCAGAGGCTTTGCCAACCCAGAGATACGGCATCAGGAGAATCGGGCTCAGGAAAAGGGCGGGACTGGTAACGACTCGGCGACCTCTCCACCAACCGAGAATGATCACACATCCGATAGCGAGGAGGTAAATGGGGGATTCGTAGCGTGTTTGAGCCAATAGAACACCACTCAAACAAAGCGCCGAGAGCGTTTTCCTATCCGGATTTTGAAGAAATCGGATCGAGAACAGCAAGCTCATCAACAGCATCACCAGATTGAGCATTTCCGCCCCGCCTCCGACACTTGCGGTGGCCAGAACCGGTGTCGAAACGGCCAACAAAACGGCAATCAGCCCGCAGCCTTTGCCCCCAATTTTGAGCCCGATCCAATAAAGCAGCAATAAAAAGGCCGGCGTAAGCGCCAGGTTGAGCCAAAAACTATTTTCGGGGCGGTAGCCAGTCAAATCGTGGACCACACTGACTAAAAACGGATAAAACAACTGCCGCTTGTCCACATGGGAATCCAATGTCTGGTAAACACCCAGAATTTTATGCCCTCGCTCCGGTACCGCAGCCTCGCGATCGAAGTGCATTTGTCGCGAGATGCTGGCCAGAACAACTTCGTCTTCAATGACTTTGAACCCTGCCCCATCGTGAACCTGCAAAAATATCGTGCCCAGCAGGATTGCCACTAACGGGCCCCAATTGCTTTTGAGAAAATCTCCCGCAGAAAAATTATTGCGTATTTTCTGAGCCACGAGAGCTACTACGTGTCGACAGAGCCAGAGAAACGTAACCGCAAATGCCCAGTAGGATACCTTCGTAACGAGAAAGGAGGATGTATCAGCAGACACAAGCCATCGCCCGGCAATGAACGAGGCCATACCGATAGCCGCGAACAACCCCAATTGCCCTTTCGTCGATCTTTTTTCCGTCATATTGTCATTTCTCAGGTAATTTCTCCAAAAACAACCTCATCGCGGGACCGGGAAGATAACCACGATTGGGATAGAGCCATACTTGCGTAATTTTGAGGAGTAAATTTTGTTCGTAGAAGAAAAAATCTTCCGGGTTGGGTCCATCAAGGTTATGCCCCATCAGGCCAAAGGCAAGCCGGGTATTTCGATAGATATTGAGGGGAAGAGCGGATTCAACCCGGGACTCCAGGATCAGTTGCGGGTAGGATTTCCCGTGTTGGCCCAGATAGGTCATCAGCGAGTTTCCTTCCTTTTCGGGTAAAAACTCTTTCATTGCCAGCAGTTTGGCAGCGCTCAAACGCGATATTCCCTCATCGGGCTCTTTCCACGCGAGATAGGCCAACACAATGGGAGCAGCCAAGGCACGATTCTGCCAAAAATCATCCCGCTCCGGCTCGACCCCCTCGATCATTTGCCCCCACCAACCGAGCTGGGCATTCGGCGAGGAGGCCAACGCCACACTGTCAAAGGGCTCCCCCCACCACCAACGGGTAAGCGCCTCGGCTTCGCGCATTTTCTGGTGAGCCTCTTTATCTAATCCCTCGACGGCGGCAATCTCTCGATAATACCCCCAAAGATGCCTTTTCACCTCTGGAACCACCGCTTGAAAATTTGGGCTCTCCCACAGGGGAAGAGTGGCAAACGTTGGATGCGACAAGCATTCGAGGGCCAGAGCCCGATTGGCGGCATTGGGAAACCCTTCTTTTTTGAGCGCCAGGGCAAGGCCAAAATAGACCCCGCGTTTCCCCGGGTTGATTTGCGCGGCACGCCGGAAGTGGTGGGCCGATTGGTCGGGATTTTGCCCGAGATGAAGCCAGCCGAGATTGTAGTGGCAAAATTCCTGGGCCTCAAAAAGTTCGATGGAATGCTCCCACCGCTGCATGGCTGATTCCACTAAAATATTATCGGGAAGCAGCGTCCTTCCCCCCTGCCGCGCTTCCGCTGCCAGCCAACCGTGGTAATTGTGAAAATACGGCTCCTCCGGGGCCAATCTTTCCGCCAATCGGATCGCTTCGAGAAAGGAGTTCCCATCATTTTTTTGCCAGGCCGAGAGAGCTTCCCGAGACGCGCTTCGAGCCCGAAAAAGATTAATCTGCTTCCATTCGAAAATAGAACCAATGACCACCAACCCGAGGCAGACGGTCAAACGAATTGGGCCACGTTTCAGAAGAAGTGTGTAGTTTTCTTCAACTATCGATTTTCTTTTTCCCAACCCTGAAAAAATTCCCGCAAATAACCCCAAAAGTCCGGCCATCAAATACACATCGAGCTGATAATCGGTGAGAGAGAATACGAAGTACCCGGTGACCCCCAAGCCACTGCCATGAATCAAAAGACGCAGATTTCCACTCTTTGCGGATTCCGGCAAGATGCTGAAACGCCGCCAAAAATGAAAAAACGCGAGCAGCAGTCCCACACAACCCAGAATCCCCAAAATTCCGAGATCGGCCCAAACCTGCAATGGAGTGCTGTGCAATTGGTAGGCGTTGGACAGGCTGCCGGTCCCCTCCCAATAGGCCGGGTAAATTATTGGGGTTGTGCCCGGTCCATTTCCCCACAAAGGACTTTCAGCCCCCATTTGAAACCCGGTGGTCAACAAATTCCAACGTTCCTGATCGCCACGTTCGAGACCATTTCCACTGACCAGATGTCCAACCGTGGCCCGTATTCGGGGTTGCGAAAAAACCATAACGGCTGCCAGGAAAATCGCCCCCACGACCCCGAGAACCTGATGCCGGGGATTTTTCACCTTTCCCCTCAGGTAAATTACAGCCGCACCCAGCAATGCGATAACCAGCCCAAGCGTTCCCGCCCTGCTTCCGCTGCTGAATAGGGTGGCCAATCCGAGAAGAGAAACAAAACCCCAGAAAATTCGGGATCGGCCTTTGCCCGAAAGCGCCAGAGAAACAACCAAAGGCAATGTCAGCAGTGAGAATCCGGCCGTATAATTGGGATGCCCAAAGGGATGGCCATTGGCAATTTGGAGGAAATTAACGGTTCTCAAGCCATATCCGACTAACTCATTTACCGCATTCGCAAAATCGGTTTCCTTTCCCAAAACAGTCCCCACCCAGAGCGCCAAACTGCGAAAATATAGGACAAAAGCGATCAGCCCGATAATCTGAAAGAGACGCCAGGCCGCTTTTTCTGGCTGATCGGAGACAGAGACAAAGCAGTGGGCCAGATAACCGAGTGCCAGGCTCGATACGGGAACAACCAAACTGAATGCTGCCCGGTCGGTGAAATCGGAAAAAAAACAGGACAGCCCGAAGGCGGCCAGGAGTAGAAAAACCGCCGGGGAAAATCCGGAAACACGGTTCTTTTCTCCGTTTTGTTCAAAGAGGAAACAGATGATGGCCGTTATCGCGCCAAGACCCAGGGCCATTTGAAAAACTCCCGACCAGGGCCATCGGTATATGATGGTGGCTCCGTCGGCGGGTAGCGACAGGAAAGCGAATACCAGCAGATTGAGCGGGAATAATATTTTGTTAAAAAGACTGCTCCTGGTAAAAACCATTGGGCTTTCCGGTGGGGTTGAAGCCGCAGCCGGACTGCCGCGCTCCAGAATAGTAGAATTTTTCGCTGAGAGGATAAAAGACGAGGATTCTGCCCTTGGCAACCACTCTACCATCTTTTGAGATTGCCTTAAAGGGCCATGAAAATAGGGTTGCCCCAATGTCTCGGGACGTGGAAACAGGGAAAAACATCACTGCGCCTAACTGGAAATCCTCATTGAGCCAAAGGATACCTCTTGTTGTGCTGGTGGCGGTCGCCTCCGTTGTTTTTTTTCTTCCGGTTTACATTTTGCAATACGGTTACGCGCCTCTGGATGACGCCCTCGCCATTTCCGCGAAAATTACCTCCGGCCAGTCCTGGAATGATATTTTGGCCACGAGACCGGAAGTCGATTTCGAGCGTCATTATCAACCGGGTTGGCGTGTTTTGCTATCAACTGCCTGTTCCCTATTTTCACTCGAAAAGGAAGGGCTTCTTCTTTTTTCGGTGTGTTTTGCCTGGTGCCTGGCGGCTTGGATACCACTCTTTTATTTTCGCCGCCCCGAGGCTTGGCTGGCCTGCCTGCTCCTGTTTGGCCTATTGGATTTCGATTTTATTTTCCGGCTTTTTTCGGGCCGTTCCTTCTCGTTTTCCATTTTCTCCCTGATTGCCCTTTTGGCCCTATGGACTCCTCTCGCTGATGGACGAAGGCCCAGGCTGATACTTCCTCTCATAACCCTATTGGTGGCGGGTTCGGTGTGGGTTCATGGCACTTGGTATCTGTTGGCGCTGCCGGTTTTAGCGGTGACACTCTCCGGAAATTGGCGGGCTGCGGCCAAGTTCGGCGCTGCGGTCGGGGTGGGCATCCTGGCGGGGGCGATTCTCACACTGCACCCGATCGATCATCTTTTGTATCAAGGGCAGCACCTCTACCGGGCGATTTTTGGAGACATGGCGTTGCAGAATCCCGTGGGCGAATTCAAATCCAACCCGGTTGGCGTGCCAATCGTCCTTTTTTGCTCCCTTTTCCTCCTGTTGCGGCTCTCCAATCGCGATTGGCAGGGCATTTCACTGTCCCACCCCGCATTCATACTCGGGGTGCTCGGCTGGATATTGGGTCTCGAAGTGGCGCGATTTTGGTATGATTGGGGCCTGCCTTCGCTAATTTTTTGGTTTGCTCTCGAATTACACCGCCTACTCGAGGACAGGGTGGCCCGAGAATCCTGGCAAAGGCTGCTCTTTTCACTCCTCCTCTGTATGGCCTTTTTTGTTTCTCTCGGCGCTAACCAGAACAATCGCTGGTCCGTCAACGCTCCCATCGCGATCGCTTATCTCAAAGAGACCCCTGCCTTCGATACATGGCTGCCCGGCGAGGACGGCCTGGTTTACGCCAACTCGATGGGTGTTTTTGTAAATTTTTTCTACACCTTCCCGGAAAAACATTGGAAGTATGTCCTCGGCCTCGAACCGGCCAATATGGAGCGGGACGATTTGCAGGTTTATCGGGCCTACCGGGAAAACCGCGACCCCCGCGCCCTCGCCCCGTGGGCAAATAAACTGCGGCCCCAAGACCGTTTGATTCTCATCGCCGAACCCCATTTGAAACCCGTCGCCCTCCCAATGCTAAAATGGAAGTTCATCCCCCCACAATACTGGATCGGCAAACCGCCGGATTTCCCTTCACCTTAACAAACCGGTTAAAGCCCTTTTCAAAAGGGCCAGAAAACGGGGAGGAGGAGGCAGACGAGGATTCCGATGCCGATATTGAGGGGGAGGCCGAATTTTAGGAAATCCTTGTAGTTATAGCCTCCCGGTCCGTAAACGAGGAGATTGGTCTGGTAGCCCATGGGGGTAGCCATGGCGGTCGAGGCGGCAAAGGCGACCGCCATGATGAACGTCATGGGTGAGACCCCGAGCCGCTGGGCCAGAATCATCCCGAGGGGGGCCATCAAAACGGCGGCAGGTTTGTTTAAAATGAGCAGGCTCAGGGCGGCGGTCATAAAATAAAATATCCACAGGGTAAAATGCGCTCCGAGACTGCCCACCCACGAGAGGAGGATGTTGGCAATGAGGTCGAGGGCGCCGGTTTTACCCATGGCATCGCCGAGTGCGATCATTCCGGCAATGAGCACCAGAACCGTCCAGTCGATCGAGCGGTAAACCTGCCCCGGGGTCAGCAGGCGGGTCACGATTATGAGGGCCACCCCGGCCAGGGAAAGTACGCTGATGGGGAAAATGCCTAAGGCCGCCAGCGCCACGATTCCAAGAATAATGGACAACGCCAGGGGTGCCCGGTGCTTTTCCACCACCTCCTCATGCACTCCTTCCAAAAGGATGAAGGCATTGCTGTGGCGCAGTTCGTCCAGGGAGTCCATCGGCCCGCGAACCAGCAAAATGTCGCCCATTCGCAGTTCGAGGTCGGCTATTTCCCGCTGGTGGTGGCGGCCCCGGCGTTGCAGGGCAAACACGGAAACCCCGTACTGGGCGCGCAGCCCGGCGTTCTTGCAGGTGCGCCCGATGAGGGGAGATTCCGGGGCGATCATCAGCTCGAACAGAGACATTTCGATGCTCTTGATGGTGCCTTCTTCCTTCGCCATTTCGGGTGTAATGCTGATTTGGTGCTGCCGGTCGAGTTCGAGGATTTTATTAACATCTCCCCTCAACAGGAGCACATCACCGACTTCCAATACGGATTGCTTGTCCAGACGGCGTATCCTTTCGCCCCGGATCAATTCCACAATCGAGATACCGCTCGACCCGAGAAAAGTATCCTGGGGCATTTTGCCGACGAGGAGGGATTCCCTGCCGACGCGCACTTGGGTAACGTATTCCTTGACCGCATCGATCGGCGTGGTGGAGGCCAGAGTTATGCGTTCGGGCAAAAATCGGCGTGAAAAAAGGAGGAGGTAGACCATCCCCGCCACCACCACCAATAGGCCCATTTTGGAAAACTCGAACATCCCCAGCGCTCCGAATCCCGCCTCTTCAGAAAGTGATGAAACCAGGATATTGGAAGAAGTTCCGATCAATGTGCAGCTTCCGCCCAGCATCGAGGCGAAGGAAATGGGCATGAGGAATTTCGATGGGCTTTGATCCAGTTTTGTGCAAACCGTCAGCACCGCCGGTATGAAAACCACCACCACCGGGGTATTATTGACAAATGCCGACAAGACGCATGCCGAACAGATCGTCAGAAAGAGAAAACGCGCCGGACTGCCCCGCGAAAGACCGGTCAACCTTGCCCCCAAAGCGGCCACCATACCGGTTCGCATGAGCGCTGCGCTCAATACAAACATCGCCCCGATAGTCACCACAGCCTGGTTGCCGAACCCCTCCAGAAGTTCCTTCGGTTTCAAAATCCCGAACAATCCGAGGGCAACTATGACCATCAACCCGATGACATCATGGCGCAGCCGATCCGTGGCGAAAAGTATTACCGAAACAAACAAAACGGCAAATACAATGGCTATGTCGAGAGTCACGGTTCCTAATTCTTCACTGCCGGTGCTGAGTACCGAAACAGTCCCCCTACCCAATCAGGCAAAAACGGTCGGGACAACGACAAAATAGAACCCCGCATGAGGCGTATTCAACCCTGCTGCGGAATACTGTCGAAATTGATGAACTTGGTTTGCGTAAACTCCATCAGCCCATCGATACCCGCCATGCGCCCGATTCCGCTCTGCTTGTAACCGCCGACTTCGACCTCCGGATAAAAGCGGTTGTAGGTATTTACCCACACAGTCCCGGCTTTGATCCCGCGGGCGATACACCACGAGCGGTGGACATTTTCCGTAAAAACGGCCGAGGCCAATCCAAACTCGGTATCATTGGCAAGGGCAATGGCTTCTTCGTCCCCTTCAAAGGTCTTGATAACCAGAACCGGGCCGAAAATCTCGTCACGATTTAGCGCCGAATCATCGGGAACATCGGTAAAAATGGCGGGGGACACAAAATTTCCCTTGGCCAGATGGTCGGCCTGCAATGGTTCCCCACCCGCCACCAGTCTGCCTTCTCGGCGGCCCATTTCGATAAACGAGAGCACCTTCTCATACTGGTCCCGGGTCGTCATGGGACCCATCTGCGAATTTCGGTCAAGGCCGTCACCGATACGTATCCCGGATACGGCTTTTTTAAGCCGCTCGACAAGTTCGGCCTCTATTCCCTGTTCGACTAAAAGGCGCGAGGGTGCCGTGCAAATCTGGCCGGAGGTGGTCGTGAAAATTGCGCTCACCAGGGTCGGAATGGCCTTGTCCAGATCGGCGTCATCGCAGACTACCATGGGCGATTTTCCGCCGAGTTCGAGGGACAGTTTTTTCAGGGTTTGGGAGGCGTCACGCATGATATTGCGGCCCGTCGAGCCATCTCCGGTAAAAGCGATCATGTCGATGCCCGGATGCACCACAATGGCCTGCCCGGCATCACTGCCGGACCCGGCAATGGCATTGACAATACCCGGGGGCAAATCCGTCTCTTCGATCAACAGGCGCAGCACATCCAGGCTCACCCCGGCGGTTTGCGAGGCGGGCTTTATTAACATGGCATTGCCTGCCGCCAAAGCCGGAGCCATATCGCGGATCATCAGAGTCACGGGCCAGTTCCAGGGTGAAATGACCGCCACCACACCCATCGGCTCACGCGCCACTACCCCAAAAGAGTTGCTGCCGAGAGAGTGTGCCCTCCCGCTGACCGTCCGCGCCAATCCCGCATTGTAGCGAATTACGCCGACTTGGCTGGTGACTTCATAGCTCGCCTCTCCGATCAATTTTCCATTTTCGAGGGTCAACTGCCGGGCAATGGGTTCGATATTCGCCTCCAGCCGGTCGGCCCATTGGAGCATGACTTTTGCCCGAAATACGCCGTTGCAGGCCCAATCGGTTTTGTCGAGAGCAGCACTTGCCGCCACCACTGCCCCATCCACATCAGCGGCGGTCATTTTTGGAATGCGCGACACCACTTCGTGATTGGACGGATTTACGATGTCGAAAAAGTTTTCGGTAACGGGAATTTCTACGCCTTTACCGACGGGTATCTGGTAGGTTTTCATAGTTGAAAAACGAAACGAAACGGAACCGGCTGAGGGCCAGCAACTACTCGCGGAGACCGGCAGCCTCTTCGGCGGTCGCGGCAATTATCATCAATGGATCGCCCACTGCCGCCAATTCCCCGTCCTGAACAAGGATCTTTGCCACCACCCCGCTACAGGGCGAAGGCAATTCGATGTTGGCCTTTTCGGCCTCCACTTCGGCAATGATTTCGCCCTTTTCAACGGCTTCATCTTCTCCGACAAGCCATTCGACGATGGTCGCCTCTTCCATTGTGAGACCCCACTTGGGTAATTTTACTGTTTCTGCCATATTTAAAATTCCTGTCTGTCAATTAACTTATCAAATGGTCCGACGAACCGCCTCCACAATATCGTCAACTCCCGGAATTACCAGGTTTTCCATCACGGGAGCATAGGGTATGGGGGTGTTGGCCGCACCCACCCGACGAATCGGTCCTTTTATCAGATCGAAGCATTCTTCGGCGGCGATGGCGGCGATTTCCGCTCCGAATCCGCTTCGTTTGGGCGCTTCCTGTACGACGACCAGGCGACCGGTCTTTTTCAGGGTCTGTCTCAGGCCTTCGCGGTCGAAGGGCACCAAACTGCGAGGGTTCCACACTTCTACCGATATGCCTTCCGCTGAGAGTATTTTCGCCGCTTTCAAGGATTTGGGCACCATGTGCAAATAGGCCACAATGGTGACATCGGAGCCTTCCAGGGCCACAGTTCCTTCACCGATCGGCAGCGTATAATCCTCTTCGGGAACCTCGCCCTTGCCGTTATAGAGTAATTTGTGCTCGAAAAACAGAACCGGATCGGGGTCGCGAATGGCGCTTTTGAGCAACCCTTTGGCCTCATACGGCGTGGATGCAGTGACCACCTTTAGCCCCGGCGTATGGGTAAACCACGCCTCGAGACTCTGGGAGTGTTGTGCCGAAGCCGCACCGGAGGCGCCGGTCACCATCCGGACCAACATCGGAACGCTGGTGCGTCCCCCCGTCATGTAGTGAAACTTCGCCGCCTGGTTGACCAACTGATCCATGGCCAGGGTGACAAAATCGCTGAACATGATTTCCGTGATCGTGGGAACTCCAAGAAGTGAAGCGCCCAAGGCAGCGCCGACAAGAGCCTGTTCAGATATTGGCGTGTCGAGCACTCGTTCGCCCCCAAATTTCTGGTAGAGTCCTTTGGTCACTCCAAAAACACCGCCCGGTTCGGCGACATCTTCCCCCAACATCAGGATCGAGGGATCGCGCTCCATTTCTTCGCTGAGAGCTTCGTTTATGGCCTGTGAATAACTGATTCTCCGGCTGCTCATAACAATGCCCTCCCTCCGTAGGTTTCCACAAAAACATGCTCGAGGGCATCTTTCGCCTCTGGATGGGGGGAGTTTTCGGCATATTTCGCCGCATCTTGCAGCACTTGTTCAATCTCTGCCTCCACAGTTTGTAGTTCCTCCTCCTTCATTAGCGAATTTTCTATGAGTCGTTTGCCGAAGTTTTCAATCGGATCCTTGGCCATCCAGAATGCCACTTCTTCCTTCGGGCGGTAATGGGCCATATCGCCTTCGTAATGCCCCCGGTGCCGGTAGGTTTTGCACTCCAGCAAAGTCGGCCCGCTGCCCTTTTTGGCATTTTCAACCGCCGTCGTCATAACGTGAAATGCGTCGAGCACATCATTGCCATCCGCAATCAGTCCCGGCATGTTGTAGGAACTTGAGCGCGAGGCGATATCCTTGATCGTCTGGTGCTTATCTTGAGCAGTGAATTCCCCGTAGAGGTTGTTTTCGCAAACGAATATAACCGGTAATTTCCACAGTGCGGCCAGATTGAGGGACTCGTGGAAGGAGCCCTCGTTAGAAGCTCCGTCACCGAAAAATACCACCGATACTCCCCCTTTGCATTTTTCCGAACCGGGGTAATCCGCCTCATTGGCCCGCTTGATGGCCAGCGCCGCGCCCACCACGAGTGGAATGCCGCCGCCCACGATTCCATTAGCCCCGATGATGCCGAGATCGACGTTTGCGAGGTGCAGGGAGCCGCCCTTGCCCTTGTTGTATCCGTCCTGCCGGGCATAAAGTTCGGCATACATGTTTTTTGGGTCGCCGCCCTGGGCCAGAATATGCCCGTGCCCGCGATGGGTGCTGGCGATAAAATCATTTTTGCCCAAGGCCGCGCAAATCCCTACCGCAACCGCCTCCTGCCCGATATAGGGGTGCAGAAACCCCGGGATGTGCCCGGCATTGCGAAGCTCCGAGGCGCGCTCCTCGAACCGCCGGATCAGCACCATGTCGCGATACAACTTGACCAAAAATTCGGCGTTGTATTCTGAAAGATTGTTATTTGGCATCGTTAATTTGTGTTAAAATGAAAAAAATATGAAGCATCTCCTACTGTATATACGTTCATATCCCAGTTTTATTAGGAAAAAAATGAAAATTAATTGCTCAGGTGTTATATAGACCACCGTTCACGTGCAGGGATTGACCGGTTACATAGTCGGCATCTTCGCTGCAAAGATACGATACCATTTTGGCGATATCCTCTGGCTGGCCGAGCCTGCCCAAGGGTATGTCGTTGGCGCGATCCCGTATAAACTGGCCCGGTTCCATGCCATCGCGCAGCTCGACCAAACGCCCAGTCTCTTCCAGCATCGATGTCATAATATTGCCGGGGCAAATCGCGTTGACCAATATATTATGGCCTGCCAATTCAGCGGCCAGAGAGCGGGTTAAACCGAGTAGCCCCGTCTTTGTGGTGCAGTAGCCAACATCCCTCCCGTAGGCCACAAAACTCATCAATGAGGCCATGTTGATGATGCGCCCCCAACGCTGCTCGATCATTCCTGGCCCCACCGCGCGGGCGCAAAGCAGTGGCCCGGTCAGCATGACGGCGAGGTTGAAATGCCACTCCTTCATGGAAACTTCCATTGCCGGGGTATCGCGAAAAATTCCCGCGTTGTTGACCAAAATCGATACCGGTCCCGCCCGTTCGATAATGTTCCCTACCGCCTGATTGACACTGTCTTCATCCGCTACATCGATTTTAACAGCAAACGCTTTGCCGCCATCGTTTTCGATTTCCGCGACCACAGATGCCGCTGTTTCCTCGTTCAAATCGGCGATCACGGCCGTCGCGCCGTCTTTTGCCAGGCGCAGGGCGATGGCACGGCCGATTCCCTGCCCCGCTCCAGTTACTAATGCTACTCTTCCTTCAATACTCATAATCGTTTTCTTTGGTTAAATAGTTTGGTTGGTTGGTCGGGGTTTGAATATGGGGAGGGTGTAGCTACCTGAATGTTTAATTCTATACAAACAAAAAAATTAACTCTGGTCAGATGGTCAAATTTTTCCTTGGCTAGAGGCTGCCTTGCTACGAAATGAATATAGATATTATTAATAGACAACGGAAAGCCATGATCGCAGGCGGATTCGACGCCCTGATCGCCATCTCTCCGGAAAACTTCGCCTACACCACCGGCTTTGTGGTTCCCTCCCAGCCTATTTTGCGTTGGAGGCACTCGATGGCAGTGGTTAAAAATGATGGCCAAACCGCCCTTGTGACCGTCGATATGGAGGAGAGCACGGTGCGAAACCATGCGCCGGAGGGCTCCGAAATTCGCGTCTGGGGAGAATTCACCGATGACGCGATGGCGGTGTTGGCTGGATTATTAAGCGACATGGGCCTGGACGGAGGCCGCATCGGAATCGAAATGGACTACCTCCCTGCGGGCGATTTTGCCCGTCTCGGTTCTTTCCTTCCAAAAGCGAAATTTGCAGCCGCCGAGGGGCTCTATAATCGCTTGCGTCAAATCAAGACCCCAGAAGAAATCGACCTCCTTCGACGTCTCTCGCGCATCTCCGACCAATCCATCACCGATGCCTACGGTGCCGTTCGGGCGGGAATGACCGAAATGGATATCGCATCCGCCTTGACCAGAGGGGTTTACACCGCCGGGGCCGAGCATTTCAAGCTGATGATTGTGGCCACCGGCGAGCGCAGTGTCTTTCCCAATGTGGGGCCGACCCAGCGGGTTTTAAAGGAAAACGACGTCTGCCGGGTAGAAATCTTCTCGATCATCGGCGGCTACCATGCCGGTGTCTGCCGCACCGCCGTAGTGGGCAAACCGCCGGAACACGCCGAGCGCATCTGGGCTCATTTGGTCGAGTGCAAATACCAGATCCTGGACATGATAAAACCGGGCCAGAGTTCGCGGGCCATTTACGAAGCCTTCATAACCAAACTCTCCGCCCTGGACCTCCCGCCCATCTCTTTTGTCGGGCATGGCATCGGCCTGCATTTGCACGAGGAGCCGTATTTGGGAATGTATTCCGACACCCCTCTCGAAGCCGGCATGGTTCTCGGGATCGAACCCCTCGTTTACGAAACCGGTTACGGATTCGGGCTCCAAAACAAGGATATGGTCCTAGTCACAGAAACCGGCTCCGAACTCCTCTCCGATTACGCCAACACCGACCACCTCCTCCAAATTCCTGATACTTATTAAATTATTCGTGTTTATCCGTGGTTAAAATATTCATCCACCACCAGCCATGCGCACTTTAATCGAAAATCTTAGCTTTGCCTTCACCGTAGATGCCAAAGACACCGTTTTTTCACCGGCTGCAATGGTGGTCAACGACGACCGCATCGAGGACATCGGTCCCGCCGCCGATGTGCTCGGGAGACACAGCCGTGAGTCGTTTGATGAAATCATTGACGGCTCCAACAAGGGCGTTTGCCCCGGTTTTGTCGACACCCATGTGCATCTTTCGGAAACCCTTTCCCGTGGAGTTTTTCCCGACAACCTGAACACCCGCGCATGGGTTTTCCATTGGGCCAAGCCGTTTTATGCCCATGTAATGGCCGAGGATGAATATGTCAGCGTGCTTTTGGGAGCGGGTGAAATGCTCCGCTGCGGCACCACCTGCCTGCTCGACATGGGCGCGCAAAACGATCCCGGCATCACCGTCCGGGCCATGGAAAAAGTGGGCATTCGCGGCATCACCGGTCGCCATGCCGCCGACAACCCGCCCGAGCACATTCCCCACGGTTGGTCCGATGAGATGATGCGGCATCATTTTTTTCCCAACACCGAGGTCGCATTGCGGACCTTGGGGGAATGCGTGGAAGAATGGAATAATTCGGCCAACGGGAGAATTCGCTGCTGGGTCAATATCGAGGGTAAGGAGCCCTGCACGCTCGAACTTCATGTCGGCGCGCGGGCCTTGGCGGAAAAACTCGGCGTCGGGACCACCTACCATCTGGCCACCAGCATCGAGGAGGCCCATGTCTGCGAAAAAAAACATAACCTCTGGCCCATTTCCCGCATCGAGAAAAATGGCGGTTTGGGGGACAACCTCGTCATCGCTCACGGGGTTGCCGTGGCCGACCACGAAATCGCCCTCCTGGCCAAGCATGACACCAAGATCGCATTTTGCCCCTCCTCCTCGTTGAAACTGGGCAAAGGGGCCGCCAAAATCGGCAAATACCCCGAATTGATGGATGCCGGGGTCAGCGTCGGGCTGGGCACCGATGGCGTTTCCGCCTCGGGAAACCTCAACCTCATGCGCCAAATGTATGTGGTGGCCGGTTTGTTCAAGGACGCCCGTGTCGATTCCAACCAGGTGGGAGCACGCCGGGCCCTCCGCATGGCCACCATCGAGGGGGCCAGGGTATTGAATTGGGATGATCAGATCGGCTCCCTCGAAAAAGGTAAAAAAGCCGACTTCGTTCTATTCGACCTCGATCACTTCGAATGGGTGCCCTATCTCGACCCCCTGCAGGCGCTCGTATGGTCCGCCTCCCCCGCCTCCATCGCCGAGACCTGGGTGGACGGCAAAGCCCTCTACAAAAACGGAAAAGTAACCACCCTAGACGAGCCAAAGCTATTCAAAGAAGCCCGCCAAAGAGCCACCCAAATCTCCAACCGAGCCGGCCTAATAAAAGACAACATCCCCACCACCACCACGTTATACGATTAATCATAAATCGTAATAAACTCTTCCTCTTCCTTTTCGTCTTCGTCTCCCTCCAAAACGCCCCGAAAGACCATTTTCGACAGGTTATTGATAAGGAATAGCACGCCTTCAGCGTGCAACGGGTGTGGTGGATGTACCGGGACCCCCAGGGTTGCACCCTGGGCTGACGAATTGCACGCCTTCAGCGTGCATGTGCTACCTCATGAATTTTCTGTATGACCGAGATCGATTTTATTGTTTAAGCCAAACCTAATTAATTTTGCATCCAAAACGCCTTGAAGGGGCAACGGTCACAAAAATAAGGTTGATACCTTTGTCCACAGTAGTATTTTTTACATCATTCGGAACATTTCCATGTCAAATGCCATTGAAGGACCATATTCGTCAGCCAGGGGCATTGAATCTGTTTAGCCGTCGACCATACGATGCCCTGAAGGGGCAACATTCGTCTGCCCGTGAGAAAATGCCATAAAAGAGCCGTATTCGCGAAACCAGGGCGCAACCTCTATTTAGTCGTACCCAAAATGCCCTGAAGGGGCAACATTCGTCAGCCAGGGGTGCAACCCCTGGACACGGTTACAAATAATAATATCAAAACCCTGAAGGGGTTTCATTCCTCATTTATTCTTTGGAAATAGCCACCCTACTATTGAGGTGAGGAACTGGCACTTTCAGCGTGCGCCGATCATAGACATATCATTTGCGCCATTTCAAGAAACACCTTGCGATCCCAATCTCAAGTAAAGGATCACGAATATTCTTGACAATATAGATATTAAGAACAAGGAGTTATTTAATCATCTCGGCGTAATGATTAGATACATATAGTTAAACAGGAGTAATAGTTTGATGGTTGATGTGAACGGAACCCCACCCGCAGCGATGCTAAAGGCGTATCGCGAACGCCAGTACGCAAAGGCGCTCTTGCAAAACGGCGAGGTACTCCTTCGTACGGTTTGTTCGTACCGAAAAATGGAGGAAGCATCCAAGGAAGATAAAAGTGAGGGCGAGTCAAATTTCTTGGTCCATGGTCAAGTCCCACAAGTAGCGATCAACGTTAAAACAGGCGAGCGACGGGATCTGCCGCCGGTACAGGGCCACTTTAACTATGGTGCAACCTTTCACAATCCCTGCTATGCGTTCTGCTGCTCAAAAATCACCGTTAACCAAGCCCATATAGAGGAAAAATTGGGACCACATATCGTCGAAATCTTCGATACAAAAGCCTTCATCGATTCGCTGACACTTGCCTGCCAAGACCTCAAAGTGAATGAAGAAGGTATAAATTACATTCGCCCGGTAGTGGTAAAATACGACAAAGGCGGCATCAGAAAAGTAAAAGCAGCAGGAGACCTAGACGCTATCTTTGGATGCAAGCCTCCGAATTTCAGTACTGACCAGGAAGTACGAATAGTGCTTGTATTTGGTGGCGGGGCCTCTAAAGCTCCATGTAAACTGCCTCTTCACCTGGCAAATCCCTCGTCGTTTTGCCGCTGGTGGAACCCACCCAAGAGATAAACCCTGCTAACTAAGATGCCAAGGCAGCAGTTAAGTCTGTGATAGGAAGAAAATAGGAGTCAACGTTCATATTTCATATTTTTTCTGGTAGTGTCCTAATTTGATTCCGAAAAATCTATTTCTGGTTGTTTAAGAGCTTCAAATTTCCTGTTTAAGAATTCAAAAGCCTCTTCTGTTCGCTTTTTAGCCACTACTAGTCCAACATCGAATGAGAAAGAATGTGGCTTTTTATCCTTTGCTTGAATAACAAGTAAACGACTGTTTCCATTTTTTTTAAGTTCAACGAGTGTAAAATATTCATAGGGAATGTTCAATATTTGAATATATCTTTCTGATCTCACCTCCCAAATGTAAAAATATAGGTTCTGCTCAGTTAATAGGGTAATTCCTGGTATACCGTTTTTTATGTTTTTAAAAAATTTTACGTACCCAAACTGGTTTTCATACCAATATCCTTTATTTGAAAATATTATTTTTTCATTTTCCAAAGGTATTTTTTGGAAAAGAATCATTTCGTCCCGCTCCGATGAAATTGGACCTCTTGATACACAGGAGGAAAATATTAAAGAAAATACAGATAAAATTACAGGTATGAGAAATTTAATCATTGTTTTTGTTTTTTCTGAATTAACATGGCTTATAATTACCTTCTTTCTCAAGAAGGCGTGTTGCCGATTTCAGAGTTTCCAGTTAAGTCAAGAGGAAGATGTTGATGATTGGGAGCTACCGTCCCGGCCTATTGACACACAACCCCTGCCCAAAAGCGTCCTCGTCCACTTGGCCGTTTTCGTAGATGATGCGGCCTCTTGAGATGGTCATGACGGGCCAGCCTTTTAGGTTCATGCCTGTATAGATGCAGGTGCCGTTGCCGGTGTGGACGACTTCTCTCTCTTCATCGAGATCGACTAGCACTAAATCGGCATCGGTGCCGGGGTTGAGGGAGCCTTTTTCGGGGTAAAAACCGAAATGCTTGGCCGGGCCGTAGGAATTGATGGCGACCAGTTGCGAAAGGGATAATCCCCGCCGGTGAACGCCTTCCGAGAGCATCAGGGGCAATTCCCAGGGGAAGGAGACGATGCCCGGTTTTTCCTTCCATAAATCCTCACCTTTTTTCGGGAAAAAGGGCACATGGTCGCTCCCCAGGCTCTCGACATTTCCGTTGAGAACGCCTTCCCAGAGCATTTCCTTCTCCTTTTCATCGCGGAGGGGTGGGGAAATCTTGGCCCGCATGTCGAGGTCTTTGTCGTAGGCCGTCCGCGTGAGATAGTGCGGGCAGGTTTCAATCGTCACATCGACGCCACGAGCCCGCGCCTCCGCGCCCAAAACGGGGCCGATACCGATGGTGGTGTGAACGATGTAAAGGGGGCAGCCGGTCAGCTCCGACAGGAATATCATACGGCGAATGGTTTCCTCCTCGCAGAAAGCCGGGCGCGATTCCGTAAATGCCCCCAGATCCTGCCTTCCCGTGGCCATGAGTTCTTTTTTCAACCAGGTGGCAATGGCCGTGTTTTCGCAGTGGACCGATACCTTGCCGCGCGGAAGCTTGGCCGCCCGCTGCATGGCCGCGTAAACCCAGCCATCCGTCGCCGGAACGATACCAATCGGGTTTTCCGCCTCATAGCCAAAATAAAGTTTGAACGACTGCACCCCGGTTTCCTCCGCGATTTTAGGGATTTCATGGATATGCTCCTCCCGCTGGATGCCAAAATGAAAACCGAAATCCATGCAGGAATTCGCCTCCCCCACCGCCCGGCGGTCATGGTAAAAGGGAATGTAGGAAGGCTCCTTATTGCGAATATAGAGGAAAAATGTGGTCAACCCCCCGCGTGCGGCGTGGGCGCTTTCGCTCCGCATATCTTCATCGTAGGGGTAATTGACCCCCAAGTGGCAATGCGGGTCGATCACTCCCGGCATGAGGCAGCGCCCCTCGGCATCGATCTCCCTTCTCCCCTCCGGCAGAGCCTCATTCGTGCCGGTGAGAAGGATTTTCTCTCCATTCACGGCGATTCCACCAAAAAATTCACCGGCATGGTCCACCACCCTGGCATTGCGAATAACAAGATCTGCTTTCATACGGAAATAATAATAAAAATAACAATTTTTGTCTAAATAATCCCAACTCAGTTTTGTTGAAAACATTCCCCCCTCCCGCAAATGAGGCAAACAAATAAAAATCGCGCAAAATTTAAGGCATTGACTAGGAGGAACCTTTGCTGGAATACTCCACCTTCATAGCCCAAGCTTTTCGGGAGCATTTACTGTTAAAAAACTCCCGGGGGCGGAGCGTTCCGTCTCTTTCCAGCCTCCCTGCCCGACAACCATCGGGTAAAAGGGGTTTGACCCACCCGAGGCGGAATAAACCTTAAAAAAACGTAGATAGGACATTTGATATGGATTATATTGCTATGGTTGAATCGATCGCCGGAGTTCCCAAATACCAGTTTTTCTGGCATGAACTGCCCGTCGAGGAACGAATTGCTGCCGCGGCCAAGGCCGGTTTTGACGGTGTGGATTTTTGGGACTGGATAGACAAGGATATCGACCTTCTGGCCCAAGTGGCCAGGGACAACGGGATTTACGTCAATTCGGTTTTCGGTTCACGACGCGGTTCCCTTTGCGACGCCGCCGACCACGATAAGGTGCTCGAGCAATTCAAGGAATCTTTGGATATGGCCGAGCGAACGGGTATCAAGGCACTCTTTCTGCAAACCGATGAAGTGGGTCACGGCGGAATCGTCGTTCCCCACTCCCGCCCGTTGACCGATGACGAGCGCTGGGCAAACCTCGATGTAGGCGTGAAAAAGGTTACCGAATTGGTCGCCGGTTCAGGAGTCGATGTCGATCTGCTGATCGAGCCGCTTTCCAAGGAAGATGTCCAGGGCTACCTCTTACGCAGCGCAATCGATACCTACGAACTGGTCAAACGCATCGATTATCCGCGCCTGAAATTCGTTTTCGACCTCTACCATCAGCAGATCAACGAAGGAAACATCATCTCAAGCTTGCGGCGCACCATCGATCGGGCGGGAGCCATCCATATCGCCGATGTGCCGGGTCGCGGCATGCCCGGTTCTGGAGAGATCAACATGCACTCGATCTGGCGCGAAATGAAGGCGCTCGGCTGGAATGGCGCGGTGGGATTCGAATGCGTTCCCGGCGATAACACAACCGAGGAAACCATCGCCGGCATCCAGACAGTTTTCCCCTTCCCGGCGCCTAAAAGCTAATCGAGAAACCGGATGTAGCGTACTTAAGGCCGATTTTTTAATCTTCCTCTTCGTCTTGGTCTTACTCTTCGTCCCCTATTCTTTTAATAACAACAACTTAAATAAAAATAGAGGAAGACGAAGAGGCACAGGAAGAGAAAGATTTCATGCTTATGTTCGCGCCCGGGCCGCTATTTAACCAAGGCGGAGTTACTCGTCGTCGTCGCCCAGACCCCATTCTTTTTTGATTTCGGGGACTTGCTCCATTTCGTCGTGCAGTTCGTCGATGCTGAAATCGGCTACCACAAATTCACCGTATTCGATGGTGGGTGTTTTTATTTGGCCGCTAACTTCAATCATCCGCTGCATGTTTTGCGGGCTGATCTCGACATCGCGGACATCCAGTTCAACACCATGCTGCGAAAAGAAGCTGAGGGCTTCCCGGCACCAGGAACAGCCTCTTTTAACATAAAGAATGGGTTTTGAGTTGAGCTTCATCGATTGTGAAATTCGGATAAACTGCCTCGTCTACAAATAATGTAAACAAAAATTTCCCGGTTTCAACACGTTTCGATCAATGTTCGGTATTTTGATGGGCCTCGGCGCTGTGTTGGAGGAAGTTTCAAGATAGGTTCTTGTAAATTTCTTCCCAAATGAAAAATATACTCCGGCCAAAGAATTTTTTTTCTTGATGAACAAGAGCAGTCGCAAAGCGGATTTCATCCACCTCAAGGGGGGGCGTGAGCACAACTTGAAAAATATCGAGTTGCGCATCCCACGCGAGCGCCTCGTGGTCATTACCGGTGTCAGCGGCTCGGGGAAGTCGTCCCTCGCCTTCGACACTCTTTATGCCGAGGGTTACCGGAAATACATGGACAGCCTTTCGACCCGGGCGCGGCAATTGCTCGACCAGGTGAAAAAACCCGAGGTGGACTTTATCCACGGGCTTTCTCCGGTCATCGCAATCGAGCAGCGCACGGGAGGCGCGGCCAACCCCCGCAGCACCGTGGCCACGGTGACCGAAATCGCCGACTATGCCCGCCTCCTATGGTCGGTGCAGGGTCAGGCCTTCTGCCCAATCGACGGCGGAGCCATCGAACGGCGCTCCGTGGATGATTGTATCGACCGGATATTTCTCGAACCCGATGGCGCTCGAATTGTCATTCTGGCCCCGGTTCTGAAAGCAAAATCGGCTCTGCTGCGGGAGGAATTGCCCCGCATGCGCACCAGGGGATTTAATCGCGTGCGTATCGATGGGCAGATAAAAAACCTCGATGATCCCGATCTGATCGAGCCTCAGTCGGGCGAACGAACCGTCGAGCTTGTCATCGACCGCGTGGTGCTCGGCCCTGATCAGCGCAGCCGCATCGCCGATTCCCTGGAGCTGGCTTTTCGCGAGGGAAAGGACAGGGCAATCATCCTGGCGCAGGACAAACGGGCCGACTCCTGGCGCGAATTCGCCGTCAGCCAACATCTGGCCTGCGTCCAATGCGGTCGGGTTTACGAACCCGTGACCTCCAAATTTTTCTCCTACAACCACCCCTCGGGAGCCTGCCCAACCTGCGGCGGTATCGGTAGAACTTTGCAATTCGATGCCAATCTGGTGGTGCCCAACCCGGATTTGCCGGTCAAAAAGGGGGCCATCAAGCCGTGGAGGATCGGTTCCCGGCGAATGATTATCAAGCGCAACGCCATCCTCAAGCAACTCGCCGCTCAATTGCCCTTCGACCCCACGATTCCCTGGAACGACCTATCCGATGAGGTTCGCCAAACCATCCTCCACGGGGCCGGAGAGCGGCTCTTCAGTTTCAAGCTGACGGGTGGAAACAAAAAGGCCGAATTGATGCCTTTTATCGGGGTCTTGGCCGAGCTTGAAGAAACCCGGCGAACCACTTCCAGCGATGGGCTCAAGGCACGCCTCATGGCTTACCAAATCAGCAGCAAATGTCAGGATTGCCGTGGCAGCAGGCTCAAACCGGAAAGCCTGGCCGTGCGGTTAAAGGGGCAGGATTTCCCCGGATTTATGGCCATGACGATTGAGGAAGGGGAGAACTTTTCAGGCCAACTTGCTAATTTGGAGAGCGGTTCAGGACGAGCCCATGAGGCGCTCGCAGGGCTCCGGGAACGGCTTTTTTTCCTCAAGGAAATGGGTTTGGGATACCTCACCCTGGACCGGCAATACACCACCTTGAGCGGCGGGGAGTCGCAAAGAGCTCGGTTGGCCACTCAGTTGGGCATGGGCTTGACCGGGGTCGCTTACGTCCTCGACGAACCCACCATCGGCCTGCACCCGGCGGACAGCTACCGCCTTCTGCGCTCCCTGATCGATCTCCGCGATCGGGGAAACGCCGTCATCGTGGTGGAACATGATGAGGATACCATGCTGGCGGCTGATCACTTGATCGAACTTGGCCCCGGAGCCGGTCAGGAAGGGGGTGAAATAATTTACGAAGGCGCTCCTGAGGGCGCCGGACTATCCACTGGTTCCCGCACAGGTCTCTACCTTGACGGGAAAATGAAAATCGAAAAAAACGCCGCCAGCCTGCCGCCAAAAAATCGCTGGCTGACTGTCAAGGGGGCGCGCTGCCACAATTTGAAAAACATCGACGCCGCTTTCCCGGTGGGATTGCTCAGTTGCGTAACGGGCGTATCCGGCTCGGGCAAAAGCACGCTGGTCAATGAAATTCTGGCAAAACGCGCCGCTTTTGAACTCAACAGAGCGAAGGTCATTCCCGGTGCGCACGAGGATGTCGAAGGGCTCGGATTTTTTACCAAAATGGTGCTCGTTGACCAGAGTCCGATTGGCCGCAGCCCACGATCCAATCCGGCCACCTACGTCAAACTATTCGACCCGCTGCGGAAGTTGTTTTCCCAATGTCCGCTGGCCAAGGTGCGCGGCTACAAGGCCAGCCGATTCAGCTTCAATGTGCGCGGGGGTCGCTGCGAACGCTGCAAGGGCGACGGCCTTATCAAACTCGATATGCTTTTTTTGGCCGATGTCTATTCGGAGTGCCCAAGCTGTCGGGGTCGCCGCTATAACCGGGAAACCCTCGAGGTCCGTTTCAAGGGTAAAAACATCGCCGAGGTGCTTGAATTAACGGTCGATGAGGCCTGCCATTTGTTTCGGCGCCAGCCCAAAATCATTGCTAAATTGTCCACTTTACAGGCGGTAGGGCTGGGCTACATCAGACTGGGGCAACCCTCAAACACCCTGTCAGGAGGGGAGGCCCAGCGTATCAAATTGTCCCTCGAATTGAGCAAACGCTCCGATGGGGGCACCCTTTATCTGCTCGATGAACCGACCACCGGTCTGCATTGGGCGGATATCCAAAATCTTCTCGATCTTCTTTACCAACTGCGCGACGGCGGCCACACCATCATCATCATTGAGCATCATCTCGATATCATCCGGCTTGCCGATTGGGTGCTCGACCTTGGGCCCGGGGGAGGTGAGGCCGGGGGGGAAATCCTTTTTGCCGGACCACCCGAGAACCTGCTGGAAACGGAAAAATCTTTAACCGCCAAATGCCTCCGCAACTACCTCGCCCGCAAAGCGCCCGCGACTTCCCCCGAGGGCGGAGACTCGCGGTTGGGCCGAGCGGTGACGCCTTGATACGGCTCATCGGGGAAGGGTTTTTCGGCATTTCCGTTTTCCACCATGTAGCGATCGCAAACCTCCATGAGTTCCCGATGGGTCCGGGTCCGCCGCATCTCGTGCAGAAACCGACCCTCGGGATCAACCCCCTGCCCCACGAAATTGAGGAATTTTTTCATCCGATTGACTTGATGTATCTCCTGTTGATCGGGTTTCAAAAAAGCTCCGTAAAGATCGTCAACATATTCGCGGACATCCCCGAGACTTGGTCTGAAAATCGTAGCGTCCGGTGAATACGCCTCACGGATCTGGCGAAATATCCAGGGATTGCGGATGGCGGTGCGCCCGATCATGAGCCCGGCAGCGCCGGTGAAATCGGCAACTTCCACCGCCTTGGCGACAGAGGTGATATTGCCGTTTGCCAGCACTGGGCAGCGCACCGCATCGACGGCTCTTTTTATGTAATCGTAATGCGCCTCGCCCCGATACATCTCCTTGACCGTGCGTCCATGCAGGCTCAGCAAATCGACCGAATGCCGGTTCATCAGGTCAAGGAGGGCTTCAAAGTGTTCATCCCCGGCGAAACCGATTCGCATTTTCACCGTCAGGAGGCCACTCACGGCAGAGCGCAAAAGTCCGAGGATTTCATCTACACGGGCAGGTTCTCGGAGAAGCCCGCCGCCGACATTTTTCCGGTAAACCTTTGGGGCCGGACACCCAAGATTGAGGTCGATACCCGCCACCGGATATTGGAGCAATTCTTTGACGGTTCGCTCGATATGGGGAAGATTTTCGCCAATGATCTGAGCAAACACCGGGCGGCCAGTCTTGTTTTCCATCACCGATTTCAGAATATCCGGTTCGAGGCGCGAATGCACGTGGACCCGGAAAAATTCGGTGAAAAAGTAATCCGGGCACCCCCGCGAGGCGATCACCTCCATAAAGGGCAGCGAGGTCACGTCCTGCATGGGCGCCAGAGCGGTTATAGGCTGGTTGCCTGTCGCTGTGATAGCCGGGGGAAGGCAACGGGAAGCGCCTTGGGTTGCTGAAATATCCAAGCCTGCGCTAATTTTGTTGTTTGAGAATGCGCTCGAGGATCTCGGTCATATCGTCAACCTGGTCGATCACCTTTTTGGCGACAAAGATGGGCTTTTTGGCTTGAATGGCCAAAACCATGGAATCGCTCGGACGGGCATCGATTTCCACAATCTTGCTGCCTAGCTCGTTTTCCATTTTCAAAATGATACGGGCGAAATACACGCTGTCGCTCACGTCATTGATGACCACGCGTTCCATTTCGACCTCAAGGCCCTGAAAAATGCTGCTGACGAGGTCGTGGGTGAGGGGGCGGTCCTTTTTTTCCTCATTAATGGCCATCGAGAGCGCCCCGCCAATGTATTGGTCCACATAGATAACGAAGGTTTTATACTCCGGGCCAAGAAAGACAGCACACCCGTTGGAAGTGGGCATCACTCCCTTGATGGTCGCCTCTACAACATCGTTTTGCATGGTTTAAAGATACAGGTATTCTCAATATCGGCAAGAATATTGCCCCGAAAGTCCATTTTTTAGGATTTTCCCATTTAATCGCCATCGGTTAGGTTCTGATAGAAGAATTTCTCTTCATAGGGAGCCCAACTGTCGTTCATCACCCGCTCTTCACCGGTTGTTTTGAAATGAAACCGGGCAAAAAACCGATGCGCCCGGTGGAAACGCTTGTCCGACCAGAACTCGACTCGCGCAAATCCGTTTTCCCTCGCCCAATCCAAAGCCCACTGCATCAATTGGCTCCCGTAGTCCTTCCCCCGGCAGTTTCGACTCAGGTAAAGCCGCCGAAAAATCGCCACCCCCGGTCGTTCGGGCAGGGGTAGCACGGCGTGAGTGCCCACAATTTCACCATTATTATCCAAAACGACGAAGGCTCCCCCCTTGGCATCGAAGTGCACATCAATATCCAACAGGTCTTTATCCACGTCCTCCAAAAAAACTTTATCCCCGTATTCCCTCAGGACTTCATCGATCAATGCGATAACCCCATCTTTGTCTTGGGGTTGAAATGGTCTCAGTTTCATGGATTATTCTCTGCTTGGTGGAAAGAAGGCTGGAATCCAGTCCGGCTTTGGGTCAGGTTCAAATTTCATTTCTGTGAAAACAAATTTATATATAGTCGGATTCATGGGCACGGGCAAGTCCGTCATCGGTCGTAAAATAGCCCGTAAATTCAATCTGCGTTTCCTGGATTCCGACTCGGAAATTGAGAAAAAATCGGGAATGACAATCAATGATATTTTTAGCCAAAAAGGAGAAACCGCCTTTCGGGAGATGGAAAAAGAATTCGTTGAAACGGGGCATCCGCCTCAGGGCTGTGTCGTTGCCTGCGGTGGCGGCCTCGTTTTACAGCCTGAGATTTTGGACCTCCTGAAGTCAAAAGGCGTCGTGGTTTGCCTCTTTGCCTCCGTCGATTCCATTTTAGAACGCACTTCGCGCAACGAAAACCGCCCCCTCCTCCATGTGGATGATCCAGCGGCAAAAATACGGGATCTTCTCGAACAGAGAAATGCGATTTATATGCGTTCTGGAACTGGTGTTTCCACGGAAAACAGAAGCACCGCAGATGTCGTGGGGCATGTCAGCCGCATCTACCGAAAAGAAAGCGACGGGAGCTAGAATACCAAAACGTCGGTTAAATTTCACTCTTTTCGAGAAACATATAAAAAAATTCCATGAAAACAAAATACACCTATTGGAAGGAATCTGATGGAATGTATCTTGGATTTCTCAACGACTATCCAGACCATTGGACCCAAGGTGAGGACTTGGGCGATTTAAAAGAACACCTTAAAGATCTATATAAATTATTCTTAGAAGGGACGATCCCCGCCATCGTGAGATAAACGAATTATTAGCTAAAAAAATCATCCGCGATCTAACAGAATAAAGCCTATCTAAAATAGGGTCCCATTTGCTCGATAAAGAGAGGCGGCGGTCGGGTTGGGATACCTTGTTCATTGACGAATGCGTGCCGGGTGACGCCGGTGCAAAGAATGGTTTCCTCTCTCCATATCTCGTATTCGATCTGCATTCGCACCTTGGGTTTTTCCCGAATCGTGGTGTGGATGACCAGTCGATCGTCAAAAAAGGCCGGGCGGATAAATTTCGCCGTTGCCTCCAGAACCGGGAGTCGAAACCCGGAGTTTTCGAGTTTCAAGTAGGAATGCCCAATATCGTCCAGCAGACGCACCCGCCCTATTTCAAACCAAGTAAAATAGTTGCTGTGGTAAACAACGCCCATTTTGTCGGTTTCGGCATAGCGCACGATTATATCGGTTTTCGCTTCTATCATGGTTTCGGGAGTCTATTTGCACAAAGGGAAAATCCAAGGTTTTTTGTCCCTTCTGTTTAGAACCTATCTCAAATTCGCGGATGAATGATGTTTGTAGCGCCACGGGGCAGATGCCAGGCGGATTTGCACCACGATGGGCTAGAAGCCCTTCGGGTGCAAACCAACGCCGCAGGTGCCTGCGTGCCGCACAAATCCTTCGGACAGAGGCAATTATGGTTTTGAGCGGCGTTCCGACGGGGCCACAGGGCTTCCAGCCCGGTCAGGCCCGTCGCGCCTTGCTCAAAATATATAATTGCTCTCTGCATCATCATCATCGAATTTGAGATAGGTTCTATTAACCCGTAGAAGAAATTCCATAAAGAGTTGCCTATTCGCCAGGAAAATTTATGGAAGAATGTCTTTTTCAATAAATCGGCGAATACTATAACACAAATAAAATGTCTAAAACTAATCACACTGCCCTCCTCTCGTGGGTCGAAAAATTAACCGAACTCTGCCAACCAAGCAAGGTTCATTGGTGCGACGGCTCCGAAGCTGAAAACGATATTCTCTGCGAAGAAATGGTGCAGGCGGGAACGTTTACCCGCTTGAACCCGGCTAAAAGGCCCAACAGCTTCCTCTGCCGTTCGGATCCACGCGATGTTGCCCGGGTCGAGGATCGGACCTTTATTTGCAGCGCCGATGAGTCCGGTGCCGGACCGATGAATAACTGGGCCGACCCCGATCAAATGCACCGCACCCTGGACGGCCTTTTCGAAGGCTGCATGCGCGGGCGCACCATGTATGTCATCCCTTTCAGCATGGGCCCCATCGGGTCGCCAATCTCTCATATCGGGGTCGAGGTGACCGATTCTGCCTACGTCGTGGTCAACATGCGGATCATGACGCGGATCGGAGACAAAGTGCTGGAAACTTTGGGAGATGATGGATTTTTCGTTCCCTGCCTGCATTCCGTGGGTATGCCCCTGGCCGAAGGTCAAGAAGATGTCGCCTGGCCCTGTAATCCGGAAAACCGCTACATCGTTCATTTCCCCGAGGAGCGTTCCATTTTCTCCTATGGCAGCGGTTATGGCGGTAACGCCCTCTTGGGTAAAAAATGCCTGGCATTGCGCATCGCCTCCTGTATGGCGCGGGATGAAGGCTGGCTGGCCGAACACATGCTGATTCTCGGTGTCGAGTCGCCGAAGGGAGAGAAAACCTACGTCACGGCGGCTTTTCCGAGCGCCTGCGGCAAGACCAATTTCGCCATGCTCATCCCACCCGCCGAGATGGAGGGTTGGAAGATTTCCACTGTCGGAGACGATATCGCATGGATCAAACCGGGCAAGGATGGACGGCTCTACGCCATCAACCCCGAAGCGGGATTTTTTGGTGTTGCCCCGGGCACCTCCTATGAAACCAACCCGAATGCCATGGATTCCATGCTCTCGAACGCGATTTTCACCAATGTCGCCTTGACCGACGACGGCGATGTCTGGTGGGAGGAGATGTCCGATGAAGCGCCCGCCCACCTCATCGACTGGCTGGGTAATGACTGGACGCCCGATTGTGGCCGGGTCGCGGCCCACCCGAACTCCCGTTTTACCGCTCCTGCCGGGCAATGCCCGACCATTGATCCCGCCTGGGAGGACCCCAAAGGAGTGCCCATCAGCGCATTTATCTTTGGCGGTCGCAGGATGCATGATGTGCCCCTCGTCTTCCAATCCTACAACTGGAACCACGGAGTCTATGTCGGCGCCACAATGGGCTCTGAAATGACTGCCGCCGCCGAGGGCACGATGGGCGCATTGAGAAGCGATCCCATGGCCATGCTGCCCTTTTGCGGCTACCATATGGGAGATTATCTCGGGCATTGGCTGCGTTTGGGCAAAAGCCTGCCGGCGCCCCCGAGGGTTTTTCATGTCAACTGGTTCCGCAAAAATGACGAAGGGAAATTCCTCTGGCCCGGCTATGGACAAAACATGAGGGTCTTGAAGTGGATTGTTGAGCGCTCGCTGGATTGCGGAGGCGCACAGGAATCCCCCATCGGGTGGGTTCCACGCTACACGGATGTGGATTTGCGGGGGCTCGATTTTTCTGAGGAGCAATGGAACGAATTGATGGCTCTGGACAAGAAACGGTTGAGCCTGCAGACCCTCGATCACGAGGCACTATTCCTCAAACTATACGACCGTTTACCAAAGGAGCTGATTGTCGAGCGGCAGGCGATGGTTTCCCGATTATAGGTTCCCATACCGATGGTGATGATGTTTTCCTTGAACTATTTAAAAATGGACCGATATTAAACGCCTTTTCAATTATGTCTGAGCGGTTTATTTTTTCTTCTGAATCTGTGGGTGAGGGCCATCCCGACAAAGTGGCCGACTATATTTCCGATAGTGTGCTGGACGCCTGCCTTGCGCAAGACTCCGCCAGCAGGGTTGCCTGCGAGACACTGGTTAAGAGCAATTGCGTGTTTCTGGCCGGGGAAATTTCCACCCGCGCCGAGGTGAATTACGAGCAGGTCGTCCGGCAAGCGATTCGGGATATCGGCTACACCAATAATGATGATGTTTTCCATGCCGATACGGTTTTCGTCTCCAATCATTTGACCCAACAATCCGCGGATATCGCCCAAGGCGTAAACGCCAAGCGGGCCAGGGGAAAGAAAACCGCCCAACAGGGAGCCGGAGATCAGGGAATCATGTTCGGTTTTGCCTGCAACGAAACCCGTGAGTTGATGCCTGCGCCAATCATGTACGCGCACCGTATCAACCAGGAACTGGCCAAACTGCGCCATGCGGGAAAGCAGAAGTGGCTGCGGCCCGATTGTAAATCGCAGGTCGCCGTGGCCTACAACGAAAAGGGGCCAGTCGAAATCACCAGCGTGGTGGTTTCCACACAGCATACCGCCGATGCGAAACACTCGACCATCTCCGACTTCATCATCGGAAAGGTAATCTCCAAGGTGCTGCCTAAAAAGATCATCACGGCAAATACCGAGTATTTTATCAACCCCACCGGTAAATTTGTCACTGGTGGGCCGCAGGGTGACGCCGGGTTGACCGGACGCAAAATCATTGTAGACACCTACGGAGGCTGGGCACGGCACGGCGGGGGAGCATTTTCCGGCAAAGACCCGTCAAAGGTGGATCGTTCAGCGGCCTACATGTGCCGTTGGGCCGCGAAAAACATCGTCGCCGCCGGTCTCGCCGAGCGCGTCGAGCTGCAGGTTGCCTATGCAATCGGTTATCCGGAGCCCACCAGCATATTGCTGGATACATTCGGAACCGGCAAGTATTCCGATGAAAAAATTACGGCTGCGGTCAAGGCGGTTTTCAGTTTCAAACCGGCCGATATCATCGAGCATCTCGACCTGTTGCGACCCATTTACCGCCAAACCACCCATTATGGCCATTTTACCAAACCCGATCTTCCCTGGGAACAGGTCAACCGGACCGGCGAACTTTTGAAGAAACTGGGTTAACAACCCCGACGATAATTCATTCCGGGGTTCAGGGATTTTTTAACCAATAATTATTTTTATTTATTAATTTATGAGTACACAAACTGAAGTAGCGCAGGATTACAAAATCAAGGACATCAACCTGGCCGGATGGGGCCGGAGCGAAATAGGCATCGCCGAAAAGGAAATGCCCGGCCTCATGGCCCTACGGGAGAAATACGCCGGAAAACTGCCATTGGGCGGTGTCCGAATCATGGGATCGCTGCACATGACCGTGCAGACAGCCGTGCTCATCGAAACTCTCCGCGACTTGGGCGCCGATGTCCGCTGGTGCAGCTGCAATATTTTTTCCACCCAGGATCACGCCGCCGCCGCCATGGCCATCGCCGGGGTTCCCGTCTTTGCCTGGAAGGGTGAAAGCCTCGAGGAATACTGGTGGTGCACCTACCAGGCCATGACTTGGCCCGATGGCAAAGGACCGCAGCTTATCGTCGATGACGGAGGGGACGCCACCCTCCTGATCCACAAGGGTTATGAATTGGAAAATGGGAGCCGTTGGGTAGATGAGCCACAAGAAAGCATCGAAGAGGGTGTCATCAAGGATCTGCTGAAAAAGGTTAATTCCGAGGACCCCATCCACTGGCAAAATGTGGTCAAGGAGTGGAAAGGCGTCTCCGAGGAAACCACCACGGGCGTCCATCGCCTCTATCAAATGCAGGAAGCGGGCACCCTTCTGATCCCGGCGATCAACGTCAACGATTCAGTCACAAAGTCGAAATTCGACAACCTCTACGGTTGCCGGGAATCGCTGATTGACGGCATCAAGCGCGCTACCGATGTCATGATCGCGGGGAAAACGGCCGTCGTCTGCGGTTATGGTGATGTCGGCAAAGGCTGCACCCAGGCGCTCCGGTTTCAGGGAGCCAGAGTTATCGTAACGGAGATCGACCCAATTTGCGCCCTGCAGGCCGCGATGGAGGGTTTTGAGGTAAAAACTCTCGAAGATGCCCTCCCAGAAGGCAATATTTACGTCACCACGACGGGCAATAAGGATATTATCAGGACGGACCACATGGCCCGCATGAAAGACCAGGCAATCGTCTGCAATATCGGGCATTTTGACAACGAGATTCAGGTCGAGAAGCTGAATACCGAAGATGGAGTCGTTAAAGAAACCATCAAGCCCCAGGTGGACCGCTACACATTCCCCGACGGGCATCAGGTGTTTATGCTGGCGGAAGGAAGGCTGGTCAATCTCGGCTGCGCCACAGGCCACCCCTCCTTTGTCATGTCCAACTCCTTCACCAATCAGGTGTTGGCGCAGGTCGATCTCTGGGAGAGTCTGGAAAAATACACCCCCGGCGTTTACGTTCTGCCCAAGGAACTCGATGAAGAGGTCGCCCGGCTGCATCTGGAAAAAATTGGCGCAAAACTGACCGTGCTTTCTCAGGAGCAAGCCGACTATATTGGTGTGCCCGTCAACGGCCCCTACAAAGCTTCCCACTACAAATATTGATCACCTATTCCGGGTCGTTCGCGTCCCGATTGAGGTAGGTTTCACCGAAAGAGATCGGTGTGTTTGTGTTTGGAAAATTTGTTTTAAAAATCGTCTTCCGGGCATTTGACTTTCCATTTGGGCTGATTTATATTGGCTCGTAAGAGAAAACAAAGCCAACGGCCTGCCAGATACGGCCTGCGGCTTCCAAGCAAATCCCTGGACGGGATGAAAGGATCCGACGGATGAAATTATTGGTTATTATCTTCGCAATTATCTTCGGCCTTATGTGGATGCCTTTGCAGTCTATGGCTGAAGAGGCGGGTCAAAACTGGAAAACGCATTGCTCCAAATGCCACGGGGCGGACGGTAAGGGAAAAACCAAGGCTGGTATAAAGCTGAAGCTCAAAGATTATACCACGGCCGAGTTTCAGGAATCAATTACCGATAAGGAGCTGTTTGCCGCCACCAAAGACGGTGTTAAAGATGGTGAAAAGGTCAAAATGAAGCCTTTCGCCGAAAAACTCTCCGATGAGGAGATCGAGGCTTTGGTAGGCCATGTCCGCTCCTTCCTCGAGTAGTCGCTCTTTTCTCAAGTCTTCACTAAAGCGACTTCCTGTAAAATTTACAGGAATCAACGATATTGCTGTGGCATTATAGAAATGGAAAGGGAGTGAAATGAGTCCCGAAGAAAAGCAAACCATCACCCGCGTATCTCTTTTTCGCAACTGGATAAGCCTGTGCGGAATCATTGTCGCCTTTGGCAGCCTGTTTGCCTTTTTGCTTATCTTCGCGATCGATGTTCTCACCCCCGGCAGCAATCCCTATATGGGGATTTTGGCCTACTTGGTGGCTCCCGTTTTTCTCATTATTGGGGGAGTCCTCATTGTGGCTGGCTGGCTATTCCGTAAACACCGAATCGCCAAGGCCACCCTGCACGGTGAACTGCCTCCTCGGGATATCGAGTTGAGCCGGCGGCGCAACCGAAAGGATCTCTACCTTTTTTCCGCAGGCGCCAGTATATTTTTGCTGCTCACGGCCATCGGCAGCTACCAAACTTACCATTTTACCGAATCGGTGGTATTTTGCGGCCAGGCCTGCCACGAGGTTATGAAACCGGAATTCATCACCTATTCCCATTCTCCCCATGCCCGCGTTTCCTGTTCGGAATGCCATATCGGCTCCGGGGCCAACTGGTATGTCAAAGCGAAAATCAGCGGTACCTACCAGGTTTACGCCACCGCTTTTGACAAGTATCCACGCCCCATCGAGACTCCGATTTCCAACCTCCGACCCGCCCAGGAAACTTGCGAACAATGCCACTGGCCCCGTATGTACGTGGGCAATCTCGATCGCACCTACAACCATTTCCTGGCCGACGAGGAGAACACACCCTTTTCGGTTCGCCTCTCTCTCAAAGTCGGTGGCGGCGATGCCACCCAGGGTCCCATCGGGGGAATCCACTGGCATATGAACGTGGCCAACAAGATCGAATACTACGCCACCGATGATAAACATCAAAACATACCATGGGTGCGGATGACCGATCCCCAGGAGGTGGTAACCGTTTACCGCACCGCAGACTTTGAAGGAGATCCGGAGGAATCGGCCATCCGCAGAATGGATTGCATGGATTGCCATAACCGCCCCGCCCACATCTTCAAAACCCCCAACGACTCCGTCGATCTAGCCCTCAGCATAGGCTCTCTGGATCGCACCCTCCCGGCCATTAAAAAAACAGCGGTTGAAGTGCTTACTGGCGACTATGCAACCGAGGAGGAGGCCATGCAGCAGATTGCCACTAAACTCGATCTTCGCTATTTCGAAGACCCGCGAGTCAAAGCGACTATCGAGGTTGTCCAGCAAATCTACCGCAACAATTTTTTTCCCGAGATGAAAGCGAATTGGCAGGCTTATCCCGACAACATCGGACACAAGAATTGGCAGGGTTGTTTTCGCTGCCATGACGAAGAGCATAATGCAGCCGATGGCAAACACACGGTAAGGGCCGGTGATTGCAATGCCTGCCATACCATTCTCGCCCAGGGAAGTGGCGAGCAGCTCGACCAGCTTGCACCCAAAGGCCTTGAGTTCGAACATCCCGACGGGGATTTCCTCGGGCTGACCTGTAGCGACTGTCACAACGGCACCCTGCAATGAAAATTACAATTTTTATGGGAAAAAATACAACCTCCCTCCAGATCGAGGGAGCCGTGAGCCGCAAATACCAGCGGCCATAAATGGGATAGGAAAAGGAAAACCATGAGTTCCCAGAGCGAACTCTTTCGCCGACCGGTTGGCTTGATGAGCCGACTGGCCCCGGTTTTTGTCGCTTTGTCGTACAGCCTCAATGGAGCGATTGCCACATTGCCCTCCGATGGTTGCCTGCAATGTCATGGCGATTCTCCACCCTCTGCTATCGAAACAGGGTTGAAGGTTTCCAAACTGAAACTGGAAGCCGACCGATTCGACGATTCGGTGCATGGGATATTCGATTGCGTCGATTGCCACCTCGATATCGAAAAGATGGGGCATGCCTCTAAACTGGAACCGGTCAACTGTGCCGAATGTCACCAGGATGTCGAAGAAGATTACGGCCAGAGCATCCACGGGGCCAGCCGGGAAACGGGCGCAACCTCAGCCGCTTCCTGCGCCGATTGCCACGGTTCGCACTATATGCAGCCAGTGAACGATTTGAGTTCACCGGTTTTCAAGCTGAACCTTCCCTTCACCTGCGCCCGATGTCATGAAAACCCGGAAATAACCGAAGATTTCCGTATGAAATTTCCCCACGTGGAATCTCAGTATCTGGAAAGCATACATGGGCGGGGTCTTTTACAAATGGGTTTGGTCGTGGCTCCTTCTTGCAACGATTGCCACGGGGTGCATGATATTCACCGGAGCCTTAACCCCGACTCCCCCATTAACCAGGCCAACATCGCCCAAACCTGCGGGAAATGCCATCTCGGCGTCGAGGAAACTTATAGCAAAAGCGTGCATGGGGTTCTGCTGGCCAACGGTGGAAAAAAAGGCCCCGTTTGCACCGACTGCCATACCGCCCACGGTATCGAATCGACCAATGCCAACGATTACAAGGCTTTGAGCGATGATCGTTGTGGCCAATGCCATCAGGACCGGCTGGCCCACTACCGCGATACCTACCACGGCAAGGCCATGGCCTTGGGCCGCCCCAACCAGGCCCCCGAAGTGGCCGCCTGTTTCGACTGTCACGGCGCCCATGATGTCCTTCCGGCCATCGATCCAGCCTCCAAACTATCCGAGGTAAATATTGTCAACACCTGCGCCAGATGTCATCCGGGAGCGGGTCAACGCTTTGCTGGTTTTAAGCCCCACGCCGATCCCCTGGATGCGGAGAATTACCCCAAACTACACCTCGCGTTCCTCTTTATGACTACTCTCCTGGCCGGAGTTTTCCTGGTCTTCGGCGTGCACACCGTCGCCTGGTTTTACCGTGCCGCCCGCATGTTCATCGGCGATTCCAAATCATTCCGCCGCTCCAGACTGCTGGCCCGTGAGGAGAAGGAATGGTTCACCCGATTCACTCCCTTCGATCGCTTTCTACATTTCCTCGTGGTAACCAGTTTTCTCCTTCTGGTTTTTACCGGAATGCCTCTGAAATTTTACTATGCGGATTGGGCACAGGTCCTCCTCGATCTCATAGGTGGAGTTGAGGTGGCCCGTTCCCTGCACCACTTTGGCGCCTTGGTCACTTTTCTGTATTTCGGGCTTCATCTGGTCAGTTTGGCAGCAAAAGTCTGGAAATGGTTTTTGAAAAATCGCAATTCAAAAGCCTCCATAGGTGAAAACCCCTGGAAAAGAGCCTGGAACGCTATTTTCGGTCCCGATTCGATGGTCCCCAGCATGGCTGACTGGAGGGATTTGGTGGCCCATCTGAAATGGTTTTCAGGTCGTGGCCCACAGCCGCAGTTTGACCGCTGGACTTACTGGGAAAAATTCGATTATTTCGCCGTCTTCTGGGGTGTAGCGATCATCGGCCTTTCGGGTCTCATTTTATGGTTCCCCCAATTCTTTTCCTCATTTCTGCCCGGTTGGTGGATCAATGTCGCACTCATTGTGCATTCGGATGAGGCCCTCCTGGCGGCAGGCTTCATCTTCACTTTTCACTTTTTCAACACCCATTTCCGGATTGAAAAATTTCCCATGGACACGGTTATCTTTTCCGGTCGCATTCCCAAGATTGAAATGATCCACGAGCGCAAACGCTGGTATGATCGACTGGTGGCTGAGGGCAGGCTCGACGATTTTCGGGTGAAAGACGAATGGGAGCGCTGGAAAGCGATCGCCCGCGCTTTCGGCTATCTTTTCTTCGGTTTGGGCCTGATCCTGCTATTCCTCATTATATATGCCTTGGCCCTCCATTTTACACACTAGTTCGGGGCACTCTCCAATCGGCATTTCTATTAGTAAATTTAATATCAGGTTAGTGTTTAATTAACAATTTTAATGTTTTGTTGAACCAAAAGTCTCCTGAGCGTATCTTTCAGAAACTGATTACACAGAGCATAACGTATCATCTGAAAAATCATAATTTAGCGGGAGGGTGGATGATATTTCGATTCTGGACCGACCTTAGAAAAACACCCCATCCCCCCCATTTGAAAGAAAAATTGGAAATCATGCCTCGTAAGAATGGATTACCACCACAGCTCGTCAGGCTGGTTTTGCTGACGCTGGCCATCGTTGTAGGTTATTTCGTGGCCAGGTACTATATGACCCCGGAATCTTTCGGCCAATACGGCTTCTACCGGGGAGCTTCCCTGACCGAGCACGCCAACCGCCCTTTGACATTTGCGGGCCAGGAATCGTGCCGCGAATGCCATCAGGAGGTGTTGCAGCAGGTTGCTCAATTTGAACACAACACCCTGGGGTGCGAAACCTGTCATGGACCGGCCGTAGATCATGCCATGAACCCGGACGCCTCCCTCATAAAAATCGATGACGATAGCTGCCTGCGCTGCCACAGGTCCGATCCGAGCAAACCCCCGTGGCTCCGTCAAATACCCGAGGATGATCATTACGGAGAGGGCTGCAAGGAATGTCACACCCCGCACCAACCAAACGAGTAACCATGAAAAGATCAATTTCCAGACGAAAACTCATGTCTCTCGCCAGCGGAGCGCTTGCCGGGTTTGTCAGCCTGGCAGCCGCGAATAAAGCGAGGGGGGCGATCAGGAAACTTTTGGTCAAAACGCCGGCCCCCAAAGGTTACGATCCGACGAAGCACAAATGGCTCATGGCTATCGACATCGAGCAATGCATCGGCTGCGGGATGTGCGTTCAGGCCTGCGAGTTGGAAAATAAAGTCCCCCATGGCCCTACCTATTTCCGCACCTGGGTCGAGCGCTACATCATCAAGAGGCGGAAACCGGGCTCGACTACCGCGCGGGGTGAAACTTTTGTCGATTCACCCAATGGCGGCATCAACGGGTTTCCTCACACTACTGTCCCCCGTGAGGAGATCTTAAAATCCTTTTATGTGCCCAAACTCTGCAACCTCTGCGAGGACTCACCCTGCGTTCAGGCCTGTCCGGTGGGCGCGACCTTCGACGCTCCCGATGGCGTCGTACTGGTCGATCCCAATTACTGCATAGGTTGCGGGTTCTGCATCCAGGCTTGCCCCTACGGCTGCCGCTTCATGCATCCCGAGACAGGGACGGCCGAAAAATGCACCCTCTGCTACCATCGCATTACGCGTGGTTTACTCCCGGCCTGCGTCGAGATTTGCCCCACGGAGGCAAGGATTTTCGGCGATCTGAAAAACCCCGGAGAAAATGATCCGATCGGGCGTTTTATCGAAAAAAATAAAGTGCAAACCCTCAAACCACACCTCGGAACCTCTCCGCGAGTCCTCTACGCGGGCATGGACAAGGAGGTGAGATAATATGGTATCCCAATTTGAAAATGCGGCCACAGAAGCTCTTTCACAAAGAGTTGAAGGCTATATTTATCCCAACGAATTGAGTTTGCTTTGGGGCGACCTCATCGTCCTCTACCCCTACATTACCGGATTGGTGGCGGGGGCATTCATTCTCGCCTCGCTGGTCCGTGTTTTTAATGTAAAGGCGCTCGAGCCTACCTACCGGCTGGCTTTGTTAACCTCTCTCGCCTTTCTTCTGGCGGCCCCACTGCCCCTTTTATTTCATCTCGGGCATCCCGAGCGCAGCTTGCAGGTGATGATCACCCCGCATCTCTCCTCGCCCATGGCCATATTCGGTTTTGTTTATGCCTGGTATCTGATGGCCGTCCTCCTGCTCGAGCTATGGTTCGACTACCGCAAAGATTTCGTCTTGTGGAGCAGATCGTCGACAGGCTTGAAAAGGTGGTTCTATGGCCTGTTAACGCTCGGCGTACTCGATATTTCGGAAGAATCATTGAAATTCGATGACCGTGTTGGCCGGGTGGTCACGATAATAGGGATTCCATCGGCCTTCATTTTACACGGATATGTCGGCTTCATTTTCGGTTCGGTCAAGGCAAACCCCTGGTGGGGAAATGTCCTTATGCCCATCATCTTCATCTTCTCGGCAATCGTATCGGGGATCGCCCTGTGTCTGTTTCTGTTTATGGTCATAAGTCAGGCCCGACGCCTGCCAATGGATATGCAATGTCTGGATGCAACCGCCAAATTCCTTTTCTACACCCTAATCGTCGCCGCCGCCATTGAATCTCTGGACTGGGTACACCGCTTATACGAAGCGGAGGAGTCCATCCACATTATCAAGACCCTGGCCACGGGGAAACTCTTTGTCAGCATAATCGTCATTCAAGGATTTCTGGGAAGCTGCGTGCCCCTTGTTTTGCTCGGATTGACCCAGATTTTCAAAAAAGACATCGCCGCTCGAGCCCGGGAGTGGATCTACTTCCTCAGCAGCATTCTGATTCTGATCGGTGTGCTCGCCATGCGGTGGAATGTCGTCATAGGCGGCCAATTATTTTCCAAGAGCCTACGGGGGTTCACCACTTACAAAATGGAAATCGCCATGGCCAGCGAAGAAGGATTCTTCATGTCGTTTGCCCTCGTCCTCCTGATTCTTCCGTTTTGCATTCTCTGGGTTTTCCTCAAACTCTTCCTCCCTGTGAAAAAACCAGGTGTCGAAGCAGAGCAAAGTCTCCCCATTGAGACATCGGCCTGAGCGGCAGCGAAAAAAAAGAAGCCTCAAGCCCAAAAGGATTGTTGGTTGATTGTACGCAATGGAATGGACTTTCCATTATCCCAAGAAAATGTATTGACTTTGTGCATCTATTAGGCATACAATTTTCTTGTGAAATTCGAATGGAACCCAAAAAAGAATAATCAACTCAAAAAAAAACGTGGGATTTCATTTGAAGAAATTATTTTTCATCTTTCCCAGGGTGATCTTTGGAAAGTGGCCGACCATCCCAACCAGGAGAAATACCCTGGTCAAAAAATCTACTTCGTCGTTGTCGACGAATACGTTTATTTGATCCCACACTTAAAAAGTGAAAGCGAAGTCTATCTGAAAACAATCATTCCCAGCCGAAAAGCTACTCAAGAATATAAAAATGAAAAGAACTAGTAAATTGAATTTGGATGATGAAGAGCTACAAATCCTGAAATCCTATGAAGAGGGAAATATCACATTGCATTCCCCCTCTATAGTCGAAATTGAAGAAGTTGCCAAAGCAGCTAAAAACACCTTCCGGAAAAACAGGCGAATAACCATACGCTTATACGATCACGACCTTAAAGGCATTCAAAAAAAAGCCATGGAACAAGGCATACCTTACCAAACCTTAATCTCCGGAATGATCCATCGTTATGTAGAAGGTGAACTCGTGGATAAAAATTAGGCTAACAAAAAATAGTGTCGAGTGAAATAACGATATCCAAGAACGATTTTTCAAACCCCCTTTTAGAATTGCTTTGGTATTAAATTTAACATAAAAGAAGACTGTCAGGCTTCCATTTCCATTTTGGGCATTTTGGCTGTATCGAAAAAGAGTTTTGAGGATAAAATTTTATCATCCTTAATTTCGAAGCACTCACACATGGAAATGGTCACCTGAAAGGGAGCCGTTACTATCCAATCAAAAATCTGGACCACATTATTCCCCTCAGACACGAATTGGACATTTTCATTGCGACAATCAAAGCCCCATTCCCTCATGGCGTTGGCAAATTCATCGGGATTTCCGAATTGCATCATGGGGCCGGTAAAAGTAAACTCGTCATGCAGTAAGGTTCTTACTTTATCGATATCTTTAGATTGAAAATTTTCGTTATATTGTTGAATTAATTCCGTTGATTTACTCATTTATATTCCTTGTTTATGATGATTATTGTTGTGTTGAAGTGTTCTTAAATATCTTTCCAATTAAGAATCCGTAAATTCCAAATTGAAAAGATAAGTATAGGGTTTCCATTACAAAAAATAAGGCGGTATCGCTTTGAGAATTTTTGGCTGCGGCTGCAATTACATGGCATGTCCAAAAAAAGATTCCCATAAATGCCGCATATTTAAAGCCGCGAATCGCCGAGCTTCCAGTAATCTTGACTATCGAGAATCCATAGGATAGAATGAATCCCTGTATCAACATCGAAAGAAATCCTAGTGGAAAATTAGGGTGTTCGCCAAAATATCCAAATGATAAATATAGCGGTTTGAATAAAACTATATGCCAGATAATCGCCAAGGGGAAGGTTGCTGCCACATAGGCCACTGTTCCTAATAGTATCGATTTTTTATTCATACGATTAACTTGATCTCGATTTAAATAGTTCGTCCAGCCGATCTATGGCGCCACACCATCCTGTTTTATGTTTTTCGAATACCTCGGAATCACAAAGTCTTTCATGGGTTAGCACAAATTCGGTGGAATCCCCCTTATCAATAAAATCTACTGTAACGAGCATAACTTTTCCCGCTTCAGGAATGGGTGGATCCCAAACCCAGGTATATACGAGTTTTTCTGGCGCAATGACGGTTTTAAATTCGCCTTTGACTACATGCAGTGGAGTATCCGGTTGCGTAAACCCAAATTTGTACGAACCGCCGACACATAGATCTACCTCGGCGATAGTTAATCTTATTTCCTTATTCGGGCTGAACCACTGCTTTAAGTGCGACGGATTTGTCCAGGTTTCAAATACAAGTTCCCTCCGATAAGAAAAAGTTCTTCGGATCGTCAGTTTTAATTCGGATTCGTCTTTAATAATTTCCATCTTGCTTCTTTATATTCGTCAATTGTTCGAGATAATTGTCCAGAGAGTCCAGATTGCCACTCCAGAAAATTTGATACTTCATCAACCAGTCTGCCGCCTTTTTCAATGGTTCCGGCTCAAAATGAAGCCGATGAACGCACCCGTTTTTTGTCCGCGATAGCAGCCCCGCGCGTTCGAGAATATGCAAATGCTTCGTCATGGCCGAGGGCGACACCTCAAGCGGTTCGGATACTCCCGCCACGGATAAATCCCGTTTGGAAAGCCGTTCCAGAATTTCACGCCTGACAGGATGTGCCAGCGCAAAAAAAGCGTCATCAATCGGCAATTCTCTATAATACACCATTTGGTGTATTTATGGCTCGTATCTACATGCTGTCAATCCCTGATTTCACTTTATTTGGTAATTTTTCACTTATCCGGAAGGAATGGATATTGCCAACAGGTCGTTCGACAGCTACCGTGTGCGCAAATGAAAAGAAATTTCAATGTTGTTATCGAACGGGATTCAGAGGGATATCTTATAGCAAGTGTGCCAGTGCTTCCAGGATGCCACACGCAAGCAAAATCCCTCGATACTCTCCAAAGGCGCATCCGCGAGGCTATTTCACTATGCCTCGAAGAAAATTTAGGAAACAAAGATTCTATTTGAGCACAACGACATGTATTCTGAAGAGATTGGTGGGATTTGCTGGATTGATTTAACTACGGGGATTGCCGATGAGCTTCGTGATTTTTACTGTTCCGTGGTGGGGTTCGAGGTGGAGGCTTGCTCCATGGGCGATTATGATGATTATGTGATGAAATCGCCCGGAGACGTGGATGCTGCGGTCGGGGTATGCCATGCCAGCGGCTCAAACGCCAACCTGCCCCCGCAATGGCTGATTTACTTTAACGTCAAGGATTTGCCAGCCGCGATGAAGGAATGCGAGGATCGCGGCGGCAAGATAGTTTGCCCTCCACGCGATATGGATGGCTCCAGTATGTGCGTCATTCAAGATCCATCGGGAGCCGTTTGCGCACTGATTGCCAAGGTCTGACAAACCTCCTCCGATTTCAGAAAAACACCCGGCAAGCTCGGCTCTTGACTTCTCCGGGGCTGCCAGAATGCTCCGTTGTGGGCGCTGCGAGATAATTTCTTTCGGAAATGTAATGGCGTGGCTGCCCAACTGGCTATGATGGAAGAAAAGGAGAAAATAGAAACCGATTCACTCGACGGCGTTTCTGATGATGCCGTGGAAGGTCCTCAGGAGCCTCCCTACCCTCCCATTGGCTATTCCTGGTATGTCGTCGGGGTGTTGATGATTTTTTATATTTTTTCCTTTGTCGACCGTCAGATAATTGCTCTTCTGGTGGAGCCAATGAAAGCCGATCTGGGCCTGACAGACCTTCAGGTGAGCTATATTGGCGGGTTAAGTTTCGCCATTTTTTACACTCTATTCGGTATTCCGATGGGGCGGTTGGCCGATTCTCGAAATCGCAAAGGAATCATTGCCATTGGAGTGGCCCTCTGGAGCCTGATGACCACTTTATGCGGAGTGGCCACCCATTTCTGGCATTTGCTGATTTTGCGGATGGGAGTCGGTGTGGGCGAGGCAACGCTCTCCCCCTCGGCGTTTTCCCTGATCACAGATTATTTTCCCAAACACAAACTGGGCACCGCTCTGAGTGTTTACTCCATGGGTATCTATTTCGGTTCGGGGGCCGCATTTACCGGGGGCGCTATTGTTCTTCAATGGGCGGAAAGTTGGGTCGCTGCAAACCCCGGAGCGGCCTTGCCATATCTGGGAGAATTAAGACCCTGGCAGATCGTTTTTTTTGCGATCGGCATACCGGGATTGATTTTGACCTCATTGCTCTGGACGGTCAAGGAACCGGTTCGGCGCGGCATCGCCACCCGTAAAACATCCGCCGGGGCGAGCAAAATCTCGCATGTGCCGGTTAATGAAGTCCTTAAATACCTGCGCCGAAACTGGAAAACGGTTTTTTGCCATAATGTCGGCGTAGCCTTCCTGTCAGTGGCCGCCTATTCCGGTGGGTTTTGGGATTTGGCCTTTCTTGGGCGCACTTACGGCTGGTCTCCGGGGCAGGGAGGGCTCTGGTATGGATTGGTAACGATGGCGGCTGGCGCATTGGGTGTGCTATTCGGCGGTCGCCTGGCCGATTATTTGACTCGAAAAGGATATAAAAGCGCCAGTATGCTGGCCATCTTGATTGCCGCTGTGGTCTGGCTGCCCTTTGGCGCGCTTTACCCTCTCATGCCGTCGGCCATTTGGTCGCTGGTATTTCTTTTTCCGACTCTCTTTGCAGGAGCCATGCCCTTCGGCTGCGCCGCCGCCGCCATTCAGCAAATGATGCCCCCCCAAATGCGCGGGCAGGCCTCCGCCATTTATCTTTTTGCCATTAACATTATCGGTCTGGGTATCGGACCCACTGCCATCGCATACCTGACCGAGCACGTTTTCATGGATTTGCAAATGCTGAGATATTCCCTCTTTAGCGTCGGAGTAACCGCACATTTGCTGTCCGCCACAATTCTCCTGTTTTCGCTGAAACCTTACGTGAAAACAGTCGAGGAGCTCAAAACGTGGAAAATCGGCGATTGACCCTTCATCGGTTTAGGAGGAAGGATTTTATTTTCGTTTCAACGGGAGGCGATTAACAATAATCCTCAATAGCGAACTTTTTTAATAAATGTATAAACTTTGGTACGACCTGAGCCTGCATCAAGACGCCCGCGACCTTCTGGCGGAGACAACCGAATTCATCGGACCGAGGGAGAATCCGAACCCTGAAAACCGGTTAGCCGAAATTGAGGAGGCCGACGCCGCGTTTATCGGTGCCGTTTTCCCCGCCAGCACAACCGCCACTTACGAAAGAGCCCAAAAACTCAAGGTTTTGATTCGGATGGGCATCGGCTACGACAGTGTAGATCTGGATATGGCTACCGATTACGGAATTTGTGTTTTGAATACTCCCGATGCTCCGACAGAACCCACGGCGGAGATGGCCATCGCTCTGATTCTCAACTTGGCCCGACCCATAATCCAAACGAGCGCGAATATGAAGGCGGGCCAATGGGCCTCAGTGAAAAATCAAATGGGTTTCGAGCTGGCCGGGAAAACCCTTGGCTTGGTGGGATTGGGCAGAATCGGTGGCAGAGTGGCCGAAATCGCCAATGTTTTCGGGATGAAGGTTATCGCTTATGACCCTTTTATCGATGCCGAAAAGGCTAAAGCGCTGGGCGTGGAACTCGTTGGACAGTTGGCCGATTTATACAGGGTTTCTGATTTTATTTCCCTCCATTTGCCTTCTTTGCCGGAAACCAAGGGCATGATAAACTCCGAAACCCTCGCCCAGATGAAAAGGGGCGCCTACCTCGTCAATGTCGCCCGTGGCGCCATCGTGGTGGAGGAGGATTTGGCCGAGGCATTGCGCAGTGGACAACTGGCGGGGGCAGGGCTGGATGTTTGGGACATCGAACCAACCTCGCCGGACAATCCTTTGTGTCAGATGGAAAATGTCATCGCGACCCCCCACATCGCGGGCGCTTGTCGGGAAATGTTGCAAAAGGCCTGCACAACTGCGGCAAATGCATTGCTGATGATTTATCGCGACGAACTACCGCCCAACCTCCTAAATCCGCAAGTTTGGGAAAAACGACGCCGGTTCGAGTAAACCGTTGCGGTCAGGAAATTTGTTCCGAATCGCCTGATATTCTCAGGGCCGGAATGACCTCGCGGGCGAAGAGGTCCATATTTTTTGCCGTCAAATCCGCCGGGAGCGTGCCGAATTGCAACAAAGGCAAAAGGATGTTGAATCCAAGTTTGCCCTTATAGGCGATGAGCTGATCCCGCACCGTGGAGGGGCTGCCGCATAAAAACATGCCCAAATCCATGAGTTTCTCGATGGTTTGTTTGGCGAAGATGGAGGACTTGGCTTCTTTCATACGCAGGTATGAGGCAGGCGAAGTGTAGCCGGGAGGCATGAGCATTTCAAAAGGCATTTTAAGGAAACGATTGCGGAAGTTTTCAATATGCTCGCGGGCCTCCTCGACCGCCGATTGATCACTTTCAGCGACATAAATCGGGATCGACCACCCAAGTTTTTCATTGGAGGCAGTGTAGCCGTAATCCAAGGCCGCTTGGCGATACATATCGAGATATTTGGCGACATTAACCGCTGGGCTGAAGGTCATCATGTAGGAATACTTGCGGTCGGGATGGGCCGCCCATTCGATGGTCTCCTGGCTGCCTTGAGAGGGTATCCAGACTTCCGGGTGAGGTTTCTGGAGAGGTCTCGGCCAGGTATTGACATGACGAAATTGATAATACTTTCCCTCGAAGGGAAAAGGACCGGGCTCCGTCCATGCGCGAATTATCAGATCGTGTGCCTCGTGAAATCGGGCATGCGACTCACAGGGGTTGGCCCCCCATGCATGGTATTCTGCCCCGATTCCCCTCACAAATCCGGCGATCAGCCTGCCACCCGAAATATTGTCCAGCATGGCGTATTCCTCCGCCACCGTGAGAGGGTTGTTCAACAGCGGCAAAGCCCGCCCCAAAACGGTGATCTTCACCCGCTTGGTTTGCCGCGCGAGGGCGCCGGCAACGACACCCGGTATGGGCATCATGCCGTAGGCTGTCTGGTGGTGCTCGTTGACCCCTATGCCGTCAAATCCGAGATTTTCGGCCCGCACGAGTTCATCAATATAGCGATTGTAGAGGGCGGCTCCTTTTTCCGGATCATAATAACTGTTGGGCAAAGTGACCCACGAGGTGTTATGGCGGGCGGCGCAATCGGGATCGAGATCCGCATAGGGCATCAGATGGAAAAGAAAAAACTTCATGCGGTAAACTCCCCGATGGCATCAACGATCGCCTTGCAATAATCGGCGGTTTTTTCGGTGTGGGGAAGATGCCCGCATTCGTCAAAAAGCGTCACCCTCGAGTCGGGAATAAGTTTGCGGTATTCCTCGGCATATTCGACCGGCAGGAGTTTATCCTGTTTACCCCAGATTATATGCGTTGGCACATCGATCCGGTGCAGCCATTTATAGAGATGCGGGTCGTGATTGCGCGGCGACCAGGTAAGTTTCGCAGTCGTAAAATGGTTTTTCATCGCGACATTCTTCTCTTCCTCAGTTTGACTCCTTTCGAGCAACCGGTCGGCAATTTCCTGGTTATGGAAAAGATTGCGAATGCTTTCTTCGGCATTCCAGAGAAACGCATCCTCCAGTGGCAGCCCTTTGACATAAATTCCACCGGGGCTGCAAACGGTGAGGCTTTTCAGTCGAAATGTGCAGCGGGCCGCCAATTCCAGAGCCGTCCAACCGCCCAGCGACCCTCCGGCCAAGTGGACATCGCGCAAATCGAGCTCTTTCAGGAAATCGAGGTAAAAATAGGCCAAATCGTGAATATTATCCAGCCAGTCGGGAGTTTCGGAGGCTCCAAACCCGGGATGCTCGGGAACAATCAGATCAAACGACCCGGCCAGGATTTCCATGAACGGCATCCAGCTACCCGCCCCGGCAGCCCCGTGAAGGTAAAGCATGGACTCGCCGCTGCCACCTCGCTTGAGGCTGATTTCACATCCATTGATTTTTATTCGGCTCTCAGAATAATCTCCCATATTCCGCTTTATAGAGCAATCAGTCGGAAGTTGCCAAAGCTAAACCGTCGGGAGTATTTCCCGCAGAAATAGAACCCACAATTTCGAGGGACTCCAGATCCAAAACGATCACCTTGTTACTGCGTGTGTTGGCAACAAAAGCCCTCCGCCCATCGGGCTCGACGAGAATTCCGACCGGTGTGGTTCCAGTGGATATACGTTTGATGAGTTTGCGCTCGGCAACATTGAAAACCGCCAGGTCATTGCTCCCGGCACAGGAGATCAAAGCCAATTCGCCACCGGGCACGATTTTCACCCTGATGGGGAAGTCCCCACATGGGACGTTTGCCATTATTTTATGGCTTGAGGAATCGATGATCGAAAGGGTGTTCTCGCGGGCATTGGAAACCCAAACTTCCTTTCCGTCCGGTGTAATATCAATGCCCTCACAACCCTTGCCGGTCTTGATGGTCGCAGATACGGCCCCCTTTTCCAAATCGATCACCGATACGCTACCGCCACCGATATTCGCCGTGAATAGCTTTTTTTCGTCCGGCGAGAGAACGAGCATATGAGTTCCCCTTTGGTCAGTGGGAAACGAACGAACCACTTTTCGCGAAAGGGTATCAATCTCGACAACGCTTTGGCTCCTCTCACAGGTGGCATAAACTCTCGACCCATCTTTGGAAACCGTTATCCCATGCGGCCCAAAGTAGGGTTTCAACGGGATTTTCCCAACTTCTTTGCGTTTAACGACATCAATCAAAGAAAGAGGTTCCTCGACGTTTTCGGTGGTACTGGCGTGTAATGCTTTACAGAAAGGAAGAACCCGGAAGAACTATTTGGAACGTTATTACCGCAAGGTGCAAGCACCATGGAGGGGTTTGCTCAAGCCCATGGGCTGATCTGGCCGTAAGCTCGAAAAATACCTTGATGAACTCCTCGCCCGCTGGAAATCTCACTTTGACAATGCCTCCATGAAAGAGTTCAACCGGGCTTTCAGCGCCACCAAACACAAAGCCAGAGGCTATCGTACGACCGAAAACTTAATCACCAAGCTCTACTTCGTCGCCGGTAAACTCAACATCCCCGCCGCAAGGTACCACTGAAAGTGTCGAGGAACCAAGAAAGACTGTCGCCGGGCCCCTCGTAATTGGCCACATAAGCCCATTTGCCATCGGGAGAAGCCGCAACTTCATGAGGCCCCTGACCCGTGGTGGTCTCGCCCAGTATTTCAAGAGTCTCCGCATCCACAAAAGTCAAAGTATCATCCGATTTATTACCAATCAAAAGAACCGGTTCCCCCAAAAGGAAACCCGGGAGCAGAAGAAACAGGACGGCAATTCTGAATCTAGGCGTTGTCGAGGATTTCATCGAGCGGCTTTACCAGGCCATTTGCGATGTCAGCTTCAACTTCGGGCACAAGATGGTCGAGAAGACCCGCTTCAGCATCTGCCTTTATCTCGCCATCCCAGACATCCCAAAGGCGGGTATCCAAGCGATGCGCCAACTCCCGCTGAGCATTTTCGGGTAGTTTCTCAATGGCAGCTTCTATTTCCTCGACGGTACTCATTTTACAAAGGCAGCATTTGTTCTGAAAAATTTAATTATTAGAAATTACCTCAAATCCGAGTAATAATCAACGCTAGAATTTCCAAATTGTCTCTCCAATCACTTATGATCAGTTTATAAAAACAGGTCAATAAATCGCCAGAGGCCGCATGGCGAAACCGGCGGTGGCGCCTTTTATTTTGTTGGTTACTCCGATGTAGAGGAATTCGTAGGCTTTTTCTGCCGCGAGGTCTTCGAGGTAGTGAAATTCCGCGATGTGGACTCCTTGTTCGATCAGGAGGTAATTGTGCACCGGCATAAAGCTGTCGCTTCCGGGCGGAGGGGGTTGCATCATTTCCAGGCTCGAGGTGTCCGAGCCAACCATGATTGCGCCATGTTCTTCGACCAGCCACTTGACGGCCGGTAGTTGCATCCCTGCCGAGTCGTGAGCGGCCAATTTTTCATGATTCGCCCCGGTTTCTCCCCAATATCGCAAGACCCCGGTGCGAACCAGCACAACATCGCCGAATCGCAATTCCGTTCCCTGCATATCGAGAGCGCCTTGCAGATCTTCCACCGTGATCACATATTTACCGGGAAGCGCCTCCAGCCCTTTGTAGGTCGCCACATCGATGAGCACACCTCGCGCAATCACGGGGGGAATCGTCTCGGCACCAGCTTTTCGCAGACCAAAATTTCCGCCCCATTCCGCTTCCGTAAATCCATTATACCAGTGGTTGTCCTCTCCGGTTACGGCGTGCCCAAGGCCATCGATTTGAGTGGCCACATTATCATTGATAAAAAGGGCGCAGCTATGCCAGGTGGTGAGCGAGGCATTGCCGTTTTCGGGTAAGGTGAAGTCTAAATCTTTTTGCCGTTGCACGCCCTCGGGACTGCGGAAAGTCATAATTTCCCCCGGCGAATGCCCCGGCCATTTGAACGAAGTGCGGTCGTAGGTAATGCCAAGATCGTGGACCTGTCCTTTTTTCACCAAACCGACCGCCTTCAGAATCATCTCGGAAGTCATCTCGTTGAGAGCGCCGACCTCATCCTCCTCACCCCAGACCCAGCCCCAGCCCTGACCCTGCTTCCATTTTTTGGGCTCACCGGTCACTGCGTTAAACAGGAATCCGGTCAAAATTGCACAAAGGAATATTGGTTTAAATAGTTTCATCATAGCTTTCTCCCGATTGGTTTGGATTTGGAAAGATAAAGCCTACCGTCCCTGGGCCGAAATTCAAGAGGTTTGACGAACCCCGGCTGATTCCTATGTTTCGATACGATGAACCCAAGGTTTTTGATTATACTCACAACTGTTCTGCTTTTATTGGCGGTCCAAAATAGCGGCAGGGCCGAAACCCGCACAAAACTCATTTTCGACACCGATACGGCGGTTTTCAACGATGACGCCGCCGCCCTCGTGATGATTCTCCGCTACCCCGAAAAATTCGACCTGTTGGGGGTTACGGTCGTGGCCGGAAATCACCACGCAAAACAGGGCGCCGAATACATGCTGCATGTTATGGAGTTGATGGATGCGACCGACATCCCGCTCTACATCGGCGCTCAATCCCCCCTCGTCAATACCGTGGAGAGGGCTCGCCGACAGGAGGAACAATGGGGGAAACTCGGTTTTCAAGGGGCTTTCGAGGCTTCGGAAGACATTAAGCCACCATTCGGAGGGCAATTTGCCAAAACGAGGCCGCGCAAGGAAAATGCCATTTCCTTTCTGATCGAATCCATCGAAAATAATCCCGGTGAGGTGACCATTCTGGCTATCGGGCCGATGACGAACATCGCCATGCTTTTAAACCTGCGCCCCGATCTCGGGCCGAAAATCAAGAGCCTGGTTTTCATGGGCGGTAATGCGCGCGTCCCAGGAAATGTAACCCCGTTTGCGGAATTTAATTTCTGGTTCGACCCGGAGGCTGCCCAGGCGGTACTGAAGTCCGACATCCCGGAAAAAATCATGTTCGGCCTCGATATCACAAACCACGCCACTCTCACGAAAAAGCATTTTGACGAAATTGTAGCAGCGAAGACGGAATTGACCGAGATTTTCGACTACGATTTGGGGGAGGGTTGGCCCTGGTTTCATAAAAACCCAAAGGCAACGGTGTATATCTGGGATTGCCTGGCGGCGGGTTACCTGATTGATCCCTCCTTTGTGACGGCTTCGGAAATCGCCAATGTCGAGGTAAGCACCGTTTTCGGGCCTTCCTATGGTGGCACTTACGTCCCGTTCGAGGGCTCGGAAGGTGTCGGAGGCGAGGTTCAGGTAATGCTCGACCTCGATTTTCCGCGTTTTTGGGAAATGTATAAGGATCTCATTACGCGGCCCCTACCGGAGTCGAATTAATTTAATCAAAAAAGTATCCGACCCGTGCTGAGAACGGGCGCATCCAGCCCCAGCATATAACTGAGGGTTGGAGCAAGATCAGACACCCCGGTCGAAGTTGTGTAGGTTCCGGGCGTCACACCGACACCATACCAAAACAGGGGCACATGGGTATCATAACTATGGGGCGAGCTATGGTTTGCGCCATTTTCCGGCATTCTTACGTAAAATGGCTTTAGCTGATAAAACACGCTCCCGCTTCTGTTTTTATGGAAGCTCAAAAGGGCCTGATGCCCCAATTTGCCGGTCACTTCCCCTTTTTCTAATTCCGTTCGTGTATAGACCGCCTGGATGAATTCCTTTTTTTCGAGGTATTCTTGCACAAAATTTTCCACCTCCCCGGATGCCAAATGTTTTTCTGTCAACGCAGCAGGGTAAAAGTAAATCTGGTCATAAGAGACCTCCACCCAGGATTTATCTCCGGTTAAAGGACCGAAGGCTTCGACGAGGGCATTCTCTACGTCCTGTAATACAACCTTTTCGTCGATTCGACCCGCAGGAAATCGGTCATTGGCCAACAAGATTTTTTCTGGCAGAGGGGCAACGCCGTGATCGGCGGTCAAGACAATGGTGCAATTTTCCAATCCAAGTTTTTCGTCCAAGAAACCGAAAAAATCCTCCAGAACACGGTCAGTGCGCACGGTGATGTCGAGCACTTCATGGCTATCGGGGCCGTAGAGATGCCCAATCGCGTCGTTTGCTGAAAATCCGATACAGAGCAGATCCGTTTCCTCGCGCTGCCCAAGTTTTTCATTTGTGACAGCCGCCTTGGCAAATTCAGCCAGAACGGTATTGCCGAATGGTGAATAGAAAAAGGCATGATAAAATTGTTCGCCGATACTGGCCGCCCCGCCATCAAAGGTTTTAGGGAATGTCCGGCCCAACCCCAGAGTGGCTCGCTCTCCCAAAAAATAGTCAGCGCCCTGACTGGCGTAGGCTTCTTCGGGAAGTAATTTTTCCCATTTCTGGCCGAAATACGACTCCACTTTATCGAGCTTATTGAATTTCTCGACCCATTTGGGAAGTATCTTTTGATAATAATCGGAGGTTACATAATCTCCGTTTCTCAACCAAAAAGCGCCATCGGCCAGCTTGCCTCCCATGAGAATTGCGCTGCGGTCTTTGTGCGCGACCGAAATGACGCGCGACCGCCCTGCTGTGGCCAATTTCAGTTGGTCCCCCACGGTGTTACCGATGAAGTTGCGCGGGGAGCGGCCCTCCGCCTCGTCATCCGCATCAATGATGATGGCGGTCCGGTCGGCAACACAGTAAATATCCTCCAGCGTCTCCGGATCCAGCCAGTGATTGCTAATAATCCCGTTTGAATTCCCGTGGGACCCACTCAGGATCACCGCGTGCCCGGCTCCGGTCGCAGTAACTGAATGTCGATAGTTGGTGTTGGCGAAATTTGCCCCGCTTTTGAGGAATAGGTTGAATCCTCCCTCCCCAAAATGGTCGCTGAACCGTTCCAGGTAATCGTAGCGTAATTGATCGATGCTGATGACTACCACGAGCCGGGGAGCCTGAGTTGAGTAAAGTCCCGTCTGAAATGCCAAAAATAGGACCATGAATCCAGTCGCACGAAGTTTCATTATAGAAGAGGTCGAAAAGGGATTACAATTATCAATAATTTCAGAACCCAACGACCAGAAACTTAACAGAAGGTTCCGGCAACCCTAAATACCACCACTGGCTTCCTCGTCGCCGAGCGCGAAATTGACATTTTCGATCCCTGCCAACCCGCAGGCATCCATGACTTTGACAATGGTCTGGTGGGTCACCGATGGCTCGGGAGCAATCGTTACACGGGCCTCCGTGCGGGTGGAATCGCTGGCCGCCTTGTAGCGTTTGAGCATCGAGGCCAATTCGATAAAACGAGGCGCACCGGGATGATCGTAGGTGAAATCATTGACCACCACTCGGCCCTGATCGCTGATTTCGATCACCTGCTCGTCGGGCATTTCCAAGGGCTCACTTTGCTCCACAAGGCCCGGAAGCTGAAAGGATATATCCGCCTCCTGCCGGTGCAAAGATGCCGAAACCATAAAATATATCAGCAGTAGAAAAACCACATCGATCATCGGCGCAATGGGGATGGATGGTTTGAAAGACGGTTTTTTTTGCGATAAAATCATTAGTTGAACAACGATGGGGTGGGCCTCACATCCTGTTTTGATAGGTGGAGTAAATGATTTTATAGGCTCCCTCCTGCGCACAGATTTTGAGGATTCTTTTTATATCCGAATAGGCGGTTTGCCGGTCCGCCCGGAGCTGTATTTTCAAGTCGGGATTCTCGGCCAGCGACTCACGTAGAAGAGCGGGCAAGTCTGTCTCGCTGACCGGTAGCCCGCCGACATAGACGACGCCTTCCTTGTCGAGAGAAAGAATGCCCCGGTTGCCCAATTCTTCGGAAGTCCCGCTTCGGTCGGATTCCGGCAGCTCGACCGGAGCCCCTTTGTCAACCTGAGCCAGAGTGCTCACACACATAAAAAACACCAACAGGAGAAATACCATGTCAATCATGGGGGCCATCGGAAAGTCCTCCTCCGGTCTTTCGATATCGCGTCGGATAATCATCTATCGAGATTTTAGGGAACTCATTCGGCGACAGTCAGTCAAGGTGATTGACCTTGAAGGAAAAAACAAAGCGGGTGAGATCGTGAAAAGACCCGCCATCGCCGAGCGTGGATGATTATAGGTTTGTTTATGGAGCAGCGACCCCCTATGAGAATAGTATTCCTCAAGTTATGAGATATTCAGCGTTATTGCGATATTTATTGATCGTCGGGTTGCTTCATTGGGGAGCAGGGCTCTGGTTTTTGGCAGGGCAGGAGCCGGGGGAGACAACTATGGCCCAAGTTGAAATCGAGGAAGCTGTAGAGAAAAACGTGGTGCCTCCCCCAACACTTGGCCCAACGCGCATTGCGGAGGAAAATTTTGAAAGCCGTTTTATTGCAGTGCGGGGGCCTTTGGAAGATTTGTTGGGCGGATTACCGGAGGGCTGGACAAATGTTTCCGGACCGGGCGCCGTGGTTTATTTTGGGACGGTTTATGACGATGTGCCCGAGGGTGAACAGGCTTTGCGGATGGAGGTGGTCTCGCCGGGCCGCACCGCCGCCGTTCTCGAGTATAGGCCAATCCCCATAGAAAAAGGTCGAGTCCTGCGGATGGGGCTCACTCTCCGCAGCGATAACCCCACCACCATCACCATTGGTCTGCGCTCCGGTTCTGATCCCGAGAAAATCTATTTCGAGCAGCCGATCCCCTGCCCTCTCGACTGGTCGAGCGGCGAAGTTGTCGTGCAGGCCACTGCGGATGACCCTGAAGCGCGATTTTATGTGGAAATCGACAAGGAGGCCAATATCGAAATGGATGCCTTTTACCTGGAGCCATACCGCACAAAAAAGGGTTCGGTTTTGCCGGTAATTCGGGAAGAATCTCCCAACCTCCTGCCTTCCAGTTCATTTCCCGATGGAGTCCATGCGCCCTGGGTTTTACTCAATGCCGATTTCAGGTATTCCGACAGTCTGGAGATTGGCCCGACAGGCATTCCTTCTCTAAAATGGGCCGGTGCGGGGGCTTCCCTGACGGCGCCTGTTACCGGAAAGGGCAATGGAAAATACACCTTCAGCCTTTACCTCAAAGGAAGCGTTCGAGGGCAAAGGTTGAGTCTTATTCTGGCTCCGCCCCTGGCCAATCCAAAAATCTATCCTTTTCATCAGAGGGTGGTTATCAACAAGGAATGGAAACGATACAGCACTACCGTGCCCCTGGAAATCGATATCGACGGCTACTATTTGGCCCATGTGGTTTCCCATTCGGAAGAACCCGTTTGGGTTGACGGATTGCAGGTGGAAAAAGCCGAAGTCGTGAGCCCGCTCGCTCGCACCGGGCCGGTTGAAATCGTGGCCCAACCGCTCAACCCGATGGGTATTGGTTTCGAGGGCGAGCAAATGGCCGTGCGGGTGACGGTCTATGGTGCGCTCACCTTGGCGAGGGAAGTTACCGGAACTTTATTCGACATCGACGGGCGGCAATACCCCCTCCATCCGCTGAAAATTACCGGCAGCAAGCCGATTAGCCGCACGGTTCTCTTGAAAGATCTCGACGAGCCCCCGTTCGGGTCTTATCGCCTGCTGTTTCAGGCCTGGGGGGATGAGGATAAACCGGTTTCCCTCCCAGCGGAGGCGCTTTTGCACCGCGTGCGGGTGCCCGTTGAACCCAGTAAACCGGCCCCGGACTCGCCATTTGGAATACAGGTTGCCCACATTGGCGAGCGGGCGGAAGAAATCGGAGTGGCCAAGGCGCTGGGCTTTAAATGGGTGCGGGATATCCGAAATTTCTCATGGAAAAGCGCCGCCCCGGAGCCGGATAGCAAGGTGTTTGAAAGGGCAGACCTTGCCAACACCGTTTACCAGCGCCTGGGGGTAAATGTGCTCGCGGTTCTCGGTCCGGCCCCGGCATGGGCCGTCGATCAACCCAAGGATTTTCCCCTCGACCTGCCGCTTTTACCCGCAGACGCGGAGCTCTGGTCTCAATATGTTGGGGAAACAGTTGACCGTTTTAAGGGCGTCGTGCGAGCCTGGGAACCTTGGCCCTCGGTTTACTCAGAACGCACCCTTTCCGCTCTCAGTTTGAAGAAAACCCCGAATTCCTCCGGAAAGGAAATTGAACCGATATTAAGCTCCCCGGAAGATTATTTGGGTATGCAGAAGGTGGCTTATGAAGCCATAAAAGTGGGCGACGAATCGGCAATCGTTGTCGCCAATCTTAATCTCAATGGTGATCGAAAGAAGGGTCGGGAAATCCTCGCTGCGGGCATATCCAGTCAAGCCGATGTTTTCAGTTTTGATGATGATTTCGCAAAAGTGAAACCCCATGAACGGTTAAATGAAGATTTTGCCTGGCTGAGGGACAACTCGCCGGATGAGGAGACGATTTGGCAATCTCAGGCGCGAGTCGGCTCCTCACGAATCTTTAATTTCTATCAACACGTCCTGCCTGTTTACCCGATTGAGGATGCAAAAATCGACGCTGCCGCCACCGTGCGATATTATCTCGTTCTGTTATCCGGGAAGGTGGAACGCATATTTGTCCCTGGTTACGCACTCGATCCGTTTAAGGATTTGTGGCAGCCGGGATCCCGTATCTTTAATGTCGATGGCCGGCTTCACCCAAATGCCAGCGCGCTTTCCAATATGATGTGGCACCTTGAAGAGAAAAAACCGTCGCGCGTTTACCTTGTTGATGAAGAGTTCGATCTTTACACCTTTGAAAATGAAAATAGCGCCGTCGGAGTGCTCATTGGCAGGAGTGGAGCCGCCTTAAAAATCAAGTCCATGGTGGAAAAAGTCGAAGTTCGCGGAATGTTCGGCAATACCATTGAATTCCCCGCCGAAGTGGGAAGAACCCCGACCTATTTCAGCGCCGAAGACTTCTCCGCAGCGCAAATGAATTTCCTTTTCACCATGCTCAACTACCGCCGGGTCGAGTAGATTAGGTTTGGGTTGAGCGTCTCGCAATTCGGTAGGCGCAGCGGCGGGCGCCAGCCTGGATATGCTCGGTTCGTTCCACCTCAACATTTGGTCCGAGCGATTTTTTAAAAACATCAAGCTCCATTTCGCACATTCCCAGGCAGGAGGACGCCGCCTCGCAGATGGGACAATGGTTTTCCACCAAAAGCAAAGATTTGTCCGCCTGCTCTTCGACTTCGGCCATATAGCCTTCTGCGGTGCGAATCTCGGCCAAGGCTTTCACCCGATCACCCAAGTCGTCTTTTTCCGAAATTTCGCTCCGATAGTCATCGACCTGCTCCTTGGCTCGAGTCGCCAACAGGCGTTCCATCCCCTGAGACCCGAAGGTTTTCCCCATGCTGCGGATCAAATTTACCGCCAAATCGGCATGCCCGTTGTGGAAAAACCGGTCCGCCTCAGACGTCAATCCCCACATCTTGGTCGGACGCCCGAGGGGCCGTGGTTCCTCGTTACTGAAGATGAGTTTTTGTTTTTCAAGGGCGTAAAGATGCATTCGCACCGCCATCGTTGTTGTCCCGAATTGTTCCGCAATGCTTTTGGCAGCCATCGATCCCCGCTCTTTGAGCATTTGGATAATGGCCCGCCGGGTGCTTTGCTCGGTGGTGGAGCCTGGCGGGGTTATTTTCATTATTATTTTGTAAAGAAAAATGTTGACTAAGTCAAGCAAGGACTTAATAAAGGATTTACTTTACTAATTATTTATAGAAATGAAACACAAAATAGCAGTAATAAGTTGTTCCTTAAACAAATCGAGTCGGTCCAGGATTCTCGCCCAACAAGCGGCTGAAAGCCTTTCGAGTTTGCAAGCCGAGGTTGAGTTCATTGATCTACAAAAATTTGAGCTTCCTTTTTGCGACGGGGGATCCGCCTACGGCGATTCCAATGTGATCCATTTGACGAAGAGGATTACCGAAATGGATGCGGTTCTTCTGGCCGTTCCGATTTACAACTATTACGCCAATGCGGCGGCAAAAAATCTCATCGAATTGACCGGAAAGGCGTGGGAAGACAAGGTCGTCGGTTTTCTGGCGGCGGCGGGTGGCCATTCCAGCTATATGTCAACAATGTCACTTGCCAATCAGTTGATGCTCGATTTCCGGTGCCTGGTGGTTCCAAGGTTTGTTTACGCAACGGGAAGCGATTTCGGTCCGGGGGCCGATGGCGGCGAAAGCATCATCGACGATAAGATCGCATCGCGCGTAGATGAACTGGCTGAAACTACTTTTAAACTGGCAGGAAGCCTCAATATTTCAGGTAAACAATAAAGGATATATCGATGAAATGCCAACTGGAACACGCCAACATCACTGTGAATGATATCGGGGAAGCCATCCGGTTTCTATCAACGGCATTCCCCCATTTCAAGGAGCGCGGCGGAGGGAAAACGGCCCAGGGAGCCCGCTGGGTGCATTTCGGCACCGACTCCAGCTACATTGCGCTGCAGGGTGTCGTGAATGAAAAAGAACAAAATCGCACCCCCTACGATGAATTCGGAGTCAACCACCTCGGTTATGTTGTCGACGACGTTGACTCGATCAAACAACGCCTTCAGGAGGCCGGTTACAAAGAGGGTTTAGTCCCGGAACCACATCCCCACCGCAAGCGGATCTATTTCTACGATCGCTCGGGATTCGAATGGGAATTCGTCCAATACTACTCGGAAAACCCCGCAGAGCGAAACGACTATTCTCAATAAAATCGGCCTTTATCCGACCTGGCTGAATATGTTTTTCAACGAGGCCGTGGCGTAATCGCGGTTCATTTTGGCGATAACATCGAGGGGGATTTCCTTTGGGCAAACGGCTGAACACTCCCCGAAATTGGTGCAATTGCCAAAACCGGCCCGATCCATTTGCGATACCATACTGAGCACCCGTCGGTCTTTTTCCGCCGCGCCTTGGGGCAGGAGATTCAGGTGTGCCACTTTTGCCCCCACAAAGAGCATCGCCGAGGCGTTTTTACAGGCCGCCACACAGGCGCCACAGCCGATGCAGGCCGCCGCATCCATTGATTTATCGGCAACTCCCTTGCTGATCGGAATGGCATTCCCGTCCGGTGCGCTCCCGGTCCGAGCCGTGATAAAACCTCCAATCTGAACGATCCCATCAAACGCCGCCCGATCTACGATAAGGTCGCTGATAACCGGAAATGGTCGCGCCCGGAACGGCTCGATGACGATGGTTTCTCCGTCCCGAAAATGCCGCATATGCAGCTGACAGGTGGTGGTGGCTTTTTGCGGTCCGTGTGGAATTCCGTTGATGGTCAGGGAACAGGTTCCGCAAATCCCCTCCCGGCAATCATGGTCGAACGCCACCGGCTCCTCCCCCTCCGAGATCATTTGCTCGTTGAGCAGATCGAGCATCTCCAGAAAAGAGGAATCGGGCGAAACATCAGCCAACTGGTAATCCACCAAACTTCCTTCCATCTCGACGGATTTCTGCCTCCATATTTTCAGTTTCAACTTCATTGCTCGATGCTATGCGTGCTTTTGGAAATTTCTTTTCTCATTATTTATTTATAACTGCGAACGGAGAGGGAGACATTCTCGAACTTCAACTCTTCCTTATGTTTCACCGGAGGGGCTTTTTCGCCTTGATACTCCCAAACAGAAACGTTGGTGAACTTCTCGTCGTTGCGGATCGCCTCGCCCTCTTCGGTCTGGTGTTCCTCGCGGAAATGACCACCGCAGGACTCATCGCGATCCAGGGCATCCCGCACCAGTAATTCGCCAAATTCCAGAAAATCTGCCACCCGTCCGGCTCGTTCGAGTTCGATATTCAACTCCTCATCCTTTCCCGTCACCTTCAGATTGCTCCAGAATTCTTCCTTCAAATCCGGTATCAATTCCAACGCTTTTTGAAGACCGGCGGCATTCCGGCCCATTCCACAATGTTCCCAAACAATCTTTCCAAGCTCCATGTGAAAGGATCGGGCCGAGCGTTTCCCGTTGATCCCCAAAAGCAGTCCGAGTTTTTCCTCCACCCGGGATTCCGTTTCCTTGAATTCCCGAGCTTCCGTCGAGGGCGCTCCGGCCCCTGCCTCCGCAAGATAATTGGCGATAGTATAGGGAATGATGAAATACCCATCGGCCAAACCCTGCATCAGAGCGCTGGCTCCAAGGCGATTGGCCCCGTGGTCCGAATAGTTGGCCTCACCCAAAACAAAACAACCGGGTATCGTGCTTTGCAGATTATAGTCCACCCACAGGCCACCCATTGTGTAATGAAGGGCCGGGTAAATCCGCATCGGGCGCTCGTAGGCATTTTCCCCGGTGATACGCTCATACATTTCGAAAAGATTGCCGTAACGCTCCTCGATGGTCGAGCGGCCCAACCTCGAAATGGCATCCGTAAAATCCAGATAAACGCCACGCCCACCGGGCCCCACGCCCCGGCCATCATCGCAGGCTTCCTTGGCCGAGCGCGAGGAGATGTCCCTCGGGGCAAGGTTCCCAAAACTCGGATATTTGCGCTCAAGATAATAATCCCGCTCGTTCTCGGCAATTTTCCGTGGGTCCTTGCCGCAATCCTCGGCTTTTTTCGGCACCCAGACCCGCCCGTCATTGCGGAGGGATTCGGACATCAAAGTCAATTTGCTCTGGTGATCCCCGGCTTGCGGAATACAGGTCGGGTGTATCTGCGTATAGCAGGGATTGGCAAACCCCGCCCCTTGTTTATAGGCCCGAAAAGCCGCCGTGACATTGCAACCTGCCGCATTCGTCGAGAGAAAAAAGACATTGCTATAGCCGCCCGTCGCCAGGATGACCGCGTCCGCGCTCCAGGACTCGATCCGACCGTTGACAAGGTTGCGCGTCACGATTCCCTTGGCATGGCCATCGACCAAAACCAGATCGAGCATCTCATGGCGGTTGTGCATTTTCACCTGTCCCAAGCCGATTTGCCGACTGAGTGCGCTGTAGGCGCCCAGCAGAAGTTGTTGGCCGGTCTGCCCACGAGCATAAAAAGTGCGCGAAACCTGAGCCCCGCCAAAAGAGCGATTGGCCAGCAATCCTCCGTATTCCCGCGCAAATGGCACTCCCTGAGCCACACACTGGTCGATGATGTTCCCGCTCAATTGGGCCAGTCGGTAAACATTGGCCTCCCGCGAACGATAATCGCCCCCTTTTATCGTGTCGTAAAAAAGCCGATACGCGCTGTCACCGTCATTCTGGTAATTCTTGGATGCATTGATGCCCCCCTGAGCCGCGATGCTATGCGCTCTTCTTGGACTATCCTGGTAGCAAAAGCACTCCACATTGTAGCCCAACTCCCCCAAGGTGGCCGCTGCCGAACCCCCGGCCAAACCGGACCCCACCACGATCACCCGGTATTTACGCCGGTTGGCGGGGTTGACCAGCTTGATCCGAAACTTGTGGTTATCCCACTTTTCCGCCAGCGGTCCTTCGGGTATTTTAGCGTCGAGGTTCATATCAAGGGTGTATCAGGGTCAAAGTTTTAGCCAAGGTTTGGGTCGCTTCGATATGTTCCTTGTCGAGAATCGGGAGGCCTCCGTACTCGGTCAGCAGAACGGCAATCGGTATCGAGATAAATCCCAGATAAACGATCCAGCCATAGGCCAAAGCCGCTTTATTGAGAAAGGGCCGCCATTTATCGTTACGCACCCCCATTGTCTGGAACATACTCGACACCCCATGGGCGAGGTGCATGCAGAGCAAACTCATCGCGATGATATAAAAAATCGACACCCACCAATGGGTAAACCCCAGATACATCATCGCGTAAATATCGTGCACCACCTCTCCGTGTAGATCATAGGGCAGGTTACTATAATCGTAAACCGACCGCACCGTATAATGCAGGATATGAAAAATGATAAAAAACAAAAGGATCAGCCCTGTGTAGGGCATCGCACGCGAAGAAATCGTGGCCTCAACGGTGTCCTCGGCCTCGTATCGCAATGGCCGGGCCAGTCGGTTTTCTATCGTCAGCACAAACGCCAGCCAGACATGAACCGCCAAACACAGGAGCAGAAAACCCCGGATTCCCCATAGAGCAACCCCCGGTAGCGATTGCAGTTTATGCCCGTAGGTATTGATATACTCCGGCGGCAGAAATATCTGCACATTTCCGGCCATGTGTCCCAAAACAAATCCCGCCAAAACGACACCCGTCAGAGCCATCAGGTATTTTTTACCCAACGAGGATTGGAGCAACTGTCGAAATGGGTTCATTGAGACATCGTTGGGGCACAGGCGGAAAGCCTCGCACCCAAATAATCCAGCCAAGTAAAATCAATGACCCTCCGGGGTGGAAAAGTAAAGCGTTTTAAGGCCTCCACCAGGAACAGAGTCCATTTATTAGATGCGGTAAACATCACTGAAAATCCGCCTAATCTCCCATCCGGTTTGGCGATCATCAAAGAAAACCCACCGAAGCCCCAAAAATGCTGCCAAACTCGGCCCCGTCGTTTAAAATTTTTCATGCACATAGTTTAGCACAAAAAAAAGGTTTAACAATGACTGCGTTGGCTGCGTTGGCTGCGTTCGCTAAAAAATCAAAAATTAATAATAATTAGTACCAAAAACCCCCTAAATAACCAATAATCTTCCTCTTCCTCCCCATCCCCGATCCACCATCCTGCATCACGCATCCTCTTCCCCCCATCCATCCTCTTCCTCTCCCCCCAAAGGATTTGACCTAACCAAAATTGCCTGCCAATCTGCCGGAACATGTCTGCCAATGGAGAAAGATTGCTGGGTCCAGTCCAGCGCAAAATTGTGGGCGCCGCTCTATCCTTTTTGGCCGTCGTTCTGATTGTTTCGCTCTCCCTTCTGGTATTTTTCATTCTCCAGCGGGTGGTCGCTTTCTTTTCCGGGGTTATTTGGCCTCTGGTTACCGCGGGCATCCTCGCCCTCATGCTCCGGCCTCTCGTCAGATGGCTGGAAAGGGTTTTCAAACTCAGTCGCACTTTCTCCATTGTTATTCTCTATGCCTTGGTCCTGCTGGCCGGTTGCGGTTTTTTGGCTCTCATTGTGCCAGCCATGATTTCCCAGCTCATGGATTTTGTAGAACAGGCGCCCGTCCTGTTCGAAAATGCCAAGGGGTTTTTGCTCAACAAATTCCCTGATTTGCTGCAAAATATTCGTTTCGATTGGGTTAAGGAGTATTTCAACACTCTTCTCGAAGGCATTCGCCAGATGGCCGCCGTTTCCCTGCCGGTCATTCGTGAGGCCGGTGCCTGGGTTTTCGGTCTATTCGGCATGGCTGCCGCTGTCGCCATTGTCCCGATTTACCTCTTTTATTTTTTGATGACCGACCGGGATCCCATACGTGACCTCGAAAACGAAATGAAATTCTTGAGCAAAGGGATCCGCCAAGACCTCGTCTTTCTCGTCCGTGAATTCGCCAGTATCCTCGTCGCTTTTTTTAGAGGCCAATTATTGATCGGTGTCATCATGGGCGTTTTACTCGCCACCGGGTTTACCTTGGCAGGATTGAAATTCGGCCTCTTGCTCGGCTTGCTCATCGGTATCCTCAATATCATCCCTTATCTCGGAACGATTCTAGGCTTGGCCACCGTTTTACCGATTGCCTTTTTCCAACCGCAGGGAGGTTGGGCGCTCCTCGGGTTAACCCTCCTGGTTTTCTTTGCCGTCCAAATTATCGAAGGTTACCTCCTCACACCGAAAATCATGGGCAAGCAAACCGGCCTCCATCCACTCGCGGTCATCATATCAATCTTTTTCTGGGGCACCGCCCTCAAAGGTTTGCTCGGAATGGTCTTGGCCATCCCGCTTACCGCTTTCTTCATAATCGCCTGGCGGTTGCTCAACCGCAAATACCTCGCGCCACCCCCACAACCGGCTTAACTCCGGCCTTTTTTTCAAAAATCTTCCTCTTCGTCTTCCTCTCACTCTTCGTCCCCTATTCTTTCAAATTCAGGATTTTATTTGAGCCGGAATTGCCCGAATCACAATAATGGCACCTGCCACGGTCAATAAACTGGCCCCATAGAATTCGCCCGAGGGTATTTCACCCAAAATCATGGCCCCCAATATCCCGGCGAAAATAAACTGCCCCAAACTGAATATGGCCACTGTTTGCCCCCTCAAAAGCCTCAGGGAATAGTTGATAATGCTGTGCCCAAATACGGTTGGAACCAGGCCCATACTGAGAATCAGTAAAATTTCCCTTCCCGCATCCGCCCCCACAGGATAGGGCGCAACCAGCCCGGTGGCGATTCCGGCGGCGGCCACGATCAGGCAAATTATCCCCCCGATCAGGTAAACCGGCACCACATAAAGATACAGCGAGGCGAAATCGCGATTCATCCGCCCACAGGCCATATAAAGTGCCAGCAAAATCATCGAGCCGAAACTGAGGGCATCGCCAAAGGCGTATTGCGGGTTGAATCTGTAGTCCGCCGCCCCCAGTAGAATCACCCCGATGATCGATAGCAGAGTCCCGAAAATTTCTCGCCGATTGATGACTTCACGCATCAGATACCACATCAGAAAAGGCATCACAATCGGCACCATCATGACGATCAGGGTCGAGTTGGCGGCGGGTGTGAACCGTGCCCCAATCATCCAGGTAATAAAATGCACTCCCAGAAAAAAGGCCGGCCAGAAAGTCCGCCGCAGATGCCTCCACCCAAAATCACTGCGCCGCCTCCAGAAATCGCGGATAAACCAGGGCAGCAAAACGACCCCCGCCACAAGCAGCCGATAGGCCGAAAGCAGCACCGGATCGGTCTCGCTCAATTTTAGAAATATAACCGATGTCGAACCGGCAAAAACCCCGAAAACAAGCATGAGGTAAGGCAGCAGCATAGTTTCCCTACCAACCAACGGCATTTTCTACCGGCACAAGGCGCGTTCGGCAAACTAAAGCCGCCTGTTCTTGGCCAGTTTCTGAACGAGCGAAAAGCGCACGATAGTTTCCAGTTTTTCGACTTCGGCGGGATCCATTCCCAGCGCACGAGCTTCTGCCAGAGCCTTTTCCGCCCTTTCACGAGCTTCATCGACCGCCGTCAGATCGATCTCCGCAATATCGATCGCTCCCTCCGCAAGAACCGATACCTTGTCACCTAAAACCTGCGCAAACCCTTTATCCACCGCCAATACCACCTCTTGTCCGTCCTTCGAAACCGTCAATTCACCGGGCTTGAGCATGGTCAACAGGGGAACATGGCCGGGCAAAATCCCCGCCTCCCCTTCCACTCCGGGAAGCACCACGGAGTCCACAGTTTCACTGTAAACTTTCTCCTCGGGGGTTACTATTTCAAGAATTAGCGGCATGGCAGGTAATTTTTTAGGCGCCAATCGTCTCGTCGATTCCGCCTTTCATGTAGAAATCGTTCTCGTTAATATCGTCGAGTTCTCCGTCGAGAATCATTTTAAATCCCCGGATCGTTTCCGCAATCGAAACGATTTTTCCCGGCACTCCCGTAAACACCTCGGCCACATTGAAGGGCTGTGAAAGAAATTTCTGGATTTTGCGAGCCCGGAAAACCACTTGCCTGTCTTCCGGTGAAAGTTCATCGATTCCGAGAATCGCAATGATGTCCTGCAAATCATTATAGCGCTGCAAAACCTGCTGGACTCCCCGCGCCACCAAAAAATGCTCCTCGCCCACAATCGCCGGATCGAGCGCATTCGAGGTCGAGGCCAGAGGGTCAACCGCCGGGTAGATGCCGAGTTCGGAGATGCGGCGTTCCAGAACGATGGTCGAATCGAGGTGGGCAAAGGTATTGGCCGGCGCCGGGTCGGTCAAATCATCCGCAGGCACATAAACGGCCTGAAACGACGTGATCGATCCTTTGTTTGTCGAGGTAATGCGCTCCTGCAAAATCCCCATTTCCTGAGATAATGTCGGCTGGTAGCCAACTGCCGATGGCGAACGCCCGAGGAGAGCCGATACTTCCGAACCGGCCTGCGAAAAACGGAAAATATTATCGATAAATAGGAGCACGTCCTGATTTTTTTCATCCCGAAAATACTCGGCCATGGACAGCCCCGAGAGACCCACCCGCATACGGGCGCCGGGAGGCTCATTCATCTGGCCGTAGCACAGCGCCACCTTCGAGTTCGCGAGATTTTCTACATCGATAACACCCGCATCGCACATTTCATGGTAAAGATCGTTGCCCTCACGCGAGCGCTCCCCCACCCCGCAAAATACCGAATACCCGCCGTGGGTCTTGGCGATATTGTTGATCAACTCCATGATGACCACCGTCTTGCCCACGCCCGCGCCGCCAAACGCGCCCACTTTGCCCCCTTTGATAAATGGGCAGATCAGGTCGATCACCTTGATCCCCGTTTCCAGGATATTGGCCCGTGTGTCCTGCTCGATCAACGTCGGCGGAGCACGGTGAATCGGGTTACGCTTATCGTAGTTGACCGGTCCCTTTTCATCGACCACATCGCCAGTTACATTAAAAATTCGGCCCAAAACCCCATCGCCCACCGGCACAGTGATAGGCGACCCCGTGTCGATCGCCTCACCGCCGCGCACCAACCCCTCGGTCGAGGTCATAGCCACCGCGCGCACCAACCCATCTCCGAGATGCTGCTGCACTTCGAGCACGAGGCGGGCATCTTGCTCCCGCAACTTGAAATTGACCTCGATGGCGTTATAGATTTCGGGTACGGCTCCCGCAGAAAATTTCACGTCGACGACGGCTCCGATAACCTGAACGATTTTTCCTTTGTTCATGATACTTTGGGGAAGGGATTAATAATTAAAAATATATTGGATTTAAATAGTGGTTAATTGGCGAAACTGGCGGCGGATATTTCCAGAATTTCCTGCGTGATGGCGGCCTGTCGGACTTTATTATAATCCAGAGTGAGATCGTCCACCAGTGTTTTGGCGTTATCGGTGGCCGTTTTCATGGCCACCATCCGCGAGCTGTGTTCGGAGGCTTTTGCTTCGAGCACAACATGGTAAATTTGCTGCTTGATATAAAGGTTCAGCAGTTCGTCCAAAATCGCCTCCGGGCCCGGCTCAAATTGAATTTCCCGGGCATCGTCAGATGCGCTTTTGCGCCCCGCTTCCTGATCCTTTTTTTGCAAAATCGATTTGAGTTCGGCAAAGGGAAGCAGTGGCAAAATGACCGGAGTTTGCACCATCGTGTTGATAAAATGGGTGTAAAGCACCTCCAGTGTATCGATTTTCCCCTCGCGGTAGCTCTGGATCAGGAATTCTACGGCAACCCGCACTTCGGCAAACTGCACCTTGTCGCTGATTGTGAAATCCGCCAGTAGCTCGCGCTGTGAACGACTCAGAAATTGCGCCGCCTTGCGCCCGATGGATACATATCCGGCTGGCCCTTCGATTGTCACTAATTTCCTGAAAAGATTGGCATTGAGCGCCCCGCAGAGCCCCTTGTCGCTACTGACCACCAAAATCCCCCGTTTTTTCACCTCGCGTCCCTCCAGAAAGGGATGCTTGTAGTCGATCAAACGATCCCCCAACGAACTCATCATTTCGGCCAAAAGTTCGGTATAGGGCCGCCCCTCGAGGGCGAAATCCTGCGCCTTCTTCATCTTCGATGCGGCCACAAGCTGCATCGCACGAGTAATTTGAGCCGTGTTTTTGACGCTCTTGATGCGGCGGCGTAGATCGCGGGTATTGGCCATCTTATCAGTTTCCGATCAAATCACTTAATAATTGTTTACAAACATCCTCAGGCCGCAAATGTCCGTTTCCAGTCCTCAAGAGCAATCTTCAATTCGTCCTCAATTTCATCCGTAATTTGTTGTTCCTTGAGGATTTTATTCATCAGCTCCTCTTTTCGGGTCGAAAAATAGTCCTCTAAACTCACGCAGGCTTCGACGATCTTTTTAACATCGATATCATCGAAATGAGCGTTTTGAACCGCCCATAAAATACCCACCTGAATCTCGATCGGCTTGGGGCTGAACGCCGGTTGCTTAAAAACTTCCACAATTCGCGCGCCCCGCTCGAGTTGCGCCTTCGTGCGGGCATCCAGATCGGAGCCAAACTGTGCAAACGCCGCCAACTCCCGATACTGCGCCAATTCCAGCTTGATCGTGCCGCCGACTTGTTTACAGGCCTTGATCTGAGCCGCCGATCCCACACGCGAAACCGATAACCCCACCGATACCGCCGGGCGGATTCCCTGGTTGAACAGATCCGTCTCGAGAAATATCTGCCCATCCGTAATCGAGATGACATTGGTAGGGATATAGGCCGACACATCGCCCGCCTGTGTTTCGATGATCGGCAGCGCGGTCAGCGAACCATTGCCGTTTTCCTCATTCATGCGGGCCGCCCGCTCGAGTAAACGACTATGCAGATAAAAGACATCCCCCGGATATGCCTCGCGGCCCGACGGGCGTTTCAGTACCAGTGATATTTGCCGGTAGGCAACCGCCTGTTTCGAGAGGTCGTCGAAAACGATCAGGGCATCCATCCCGTTTTCCATGAAATACTCACCCATCGAGGTGCCCGAATAAGGGGCCAGATATTGGTTGGCCGGATTATCCGCAGCCGGCGCGGATACTAAAATGGTATAATCCATCGCCCCATGCTCTTCCAGCACCTTGATCGTGCGGGCGACATTCGAATTTTTCTGCCCTACCGCCACATAGATGGAATAGATGGGCCGAAATGACGGATCACCGCTTTCCAGCCCGCGTTTGTTAATGCCAGCCTGATTGATAATCGTATCGATTGCGATGGTCGTCTTCCCCGTCTGCCGGTCGCCGATGATGAGTTCCCGCTGGCCCCGCCCGATCGGGATCATCGAATCGATGGGCATGATCCCCGTCTGCACCGGCTGGCTGACCGCCTTGCGGGGAATGATTCCGGGGGCGATTTTTTCAACCGGATAATATTCTGTCGCGTTTACCGGTCCCTTGCCATCAATGGGCCGACCCAAGGCATCCACCACTCGCCCGAGAAGCTCTTTGCCCACGGGCACCGAAAGCAGGCGTCCGGTGGTCTTGGCTTCATCACCTTCTTTCAATTTGCTCGGGTCCCCCAGGATAACCACGCCCACTTCATCTTCTTCCAGATTCAAGGCGATCCCGAATACCTCGCCGGGAAACTCGATCATCTCATTATACATGACCTCCGAAAGGCCGTCGAGTTTGGCCACTCCATCGGCCAACTGGATTATCGAACCGGTGTTTTTTCTTACCGTTTTCGATTCGAATTTAGTGATTTCTTCCTGAATCTGATCGATGATTGTGCTCATAGCCGTTTGTAATTATTTTTAAAGGGTGGTGGTTTAATAAAATAAAATAAATTAGCTGGTCGGTTTAATTTACACTCTGGGCAAGGGTCTCGAGCTGGCCGGACACCGAGGCATCGTAAACATCGTCGGCCACGCTCACGCGAAGCCCCGCAATAAGTTCCGTATTTTCACGGGTCGAGATGCTGATGGTCCGTCCGTAGCGGGCGCTTAGTCGGTGCTGAAGACCTTGCAGAGTATCCGCCCCGATTTGCCCCGAATACTCCACAATCGCCTGGGAGTTTCGGATTTCCTGCTTCATGAGGTTCATATACAGTTTGAGGAGGGCTTTGAAATGTCGCGGCGGCTTTTCAGCCAATGCCCCCAATACCGCCTGCACCTTGTCCGATGATACTGCGCCATCTTCCAGGCTCAGTTGGACCAGCTTTTTGGCAAAGTTTTTCTGTGATTTATCGACCTTGGCCATGATAAATTCGCTCGCTCTGCGCTCAGGACTCCGTGGTGGCCAGCTCCTTGGTGGCTGATTCGCTGTAAACGGCCTGGTCCTGGGAGGAAAGCTCCTTCCGCAGCACCTTGCCGGTGGTCAGCACCACGAGGCGGGCGATCTCCTGCCGCACTTCCGAAAGCATCGCTTTGTGCTCGTGTTCAATTCGTTGCTCTGCTTTTTGCACAATCTCCTCCGCCTTCGCAATGGCCTCCTGGGAATGCTTTTCCAGAAAAACTTTTGCGCTCTGGCGCGTCTCCTCGAGGATGCTCTTGGCTTCCTCTCGGGCCTTGCGGAGTGTCTCGGCCTCCTTTTTCTCGGCTTCGGTCAACTTGGCCTTCATCTCCTCCGCATATTGCAGACCTTCGGCAATTTTTTGCTGCCGCTGGTCAACCGTGGCCAGAATCGGCTTGAAGGCAAACCGGTAGAGGATGAAGGCGACGATGCAAAAGTTGATGATCTGCGCGATCAAAAACGGCCATTGAACATGAAACTCATTGGCCAAATCGACAATCGGGTTGCCGGTAACTTCAGCACCACCGTGAGCGGCCGTGTCTATCACGGCGAGAATATTGTTTATTCGCATTTCTAATTAAGTTTTAGGAGGCCTTTCTCCAGAGCGGAGAAAATGTTTATCAACCGACGTTTTTGAAGAAAATGGCGTAAAAAGCCACAGCTTCGGCCAATGCCATTCCAAGAATCGCTTGGAGGAGAATTTTCCCAGAAGCATCGGGATTGCGACCCACCGCTTCAGCGGCTTTCATGCCGACCAAACCCACTCCGATGGCGGCACCGAGACAACCCAAGCCACCTTGAATGCTGCCGTAAATTTCTGCTAATAAATGAATCATATTTTGTATTGGTTTAAGTTTTCTTTATTTACGTTGTTTTCATGAGATATGAACCAACTCCAAGCCTTTTTTCGGCTGAGGAGAGGGGTTCCTGGTTGAAATTTTTTATTCATTCCATTTTGAGCAAATAGTCCACTTTTCTAATGTGCGTGCTCTGCCCCTTCGTGATTGCAGATCAACCCGATATAAACGGAAACCAGCATGGTAAATACAAGGGCTTGTACCAAGCCGATCAAAATTTCCAGAAAATAAAACGGTACCGGAACAATATAAGGCACTAGTCCAGTCATGCTCGTGAGCAAATTCTCCCCTCCAAATACATTACCGAAAAGTCGGAAAGAAAGTGAGACCGGACGCAAAAGGATGGAAATAATCTCTATAATTCCGACCAAAAAGAAAATAATAAAAAAAAGATAATATAGTGCAGCCGGAACATCCTTTTTATCGGCCTTATTCCCGAACAGGTCGAAAAGAATGACTTTCAATCCTGCATACCTCAAAATAAAATAGAGCCAGGCAACGAATGAAACCATCGATAAAGCCACGGTCATATTCAAATCCGCATTGGCGGGCCGATACCAATAATTGAAGTGCCCAAATTCATCATAAAACCCAAAGGTGCCAACCCCGGGCAGCAAACCACTCCAGTTGTGAAACAGGATAAAAGTGAAAAACCCCAGCAACAGGGGAAAGGTATGCTTGATCATGTGCTTGCCCACCACCGGCTCGACAATTTCGTAAACAGATCCGATCAGTCCTTCCACAACCACCTGCCCTCTTGTCGGAATTAGCTTGGGCTTCCGGGCCACCATTCGGAATACGAGAATTATGCTCAGTGAAAATACCCAGCTCGTCACCATCGAGTTCGTTACCGGCAAACCGTAAATTTCCGTTAGCTGATAGGCATACGGCGAAACCGATTTAGCGCCCTCGGCGGCTTGTGCCATAGGGGCGGTGGCGAAAATTGGCAGAAAATATAAGGTTTGTCGTAACCGGCTCATCAACCTGTGCTGGATATAGTACTCCCGATCCGTATAATCAGATGAAGCATCATACCTCACGCGTCAATCCCGAATTGGCAATAATGATTCGGCGATTTCTTGCCAATCCCTCTGTGGGGTTTCAACATGTTCCAACAGAGGGTTAAAATTGGCATTTTCAATCGAATAAATTCACCTATGGACCAACCGAGAGATCTCACCGGACATGTCCAAAGTGTGTTTGATAAGGACACACCGCCCCATTCCCTGCCACCGACCAACCCGCAACATCTATCCAGACCGTTCGCCAGTGATGGCTTTACCTGGTTTATCTACAGCCTCGTTCTTCTTACGGCCCTCACTGAGTTCGCCCTCATTATTTGGACGAATCTTCTCTAACCGCCGCAAGCGAATAGAACGAGTCCATCAAATTTTGAAAATAACTTCCTTCCTCGAACGGCAAAGTTGCCTCCCTTCCAAGTTTCCACTCGGGTTGCCCCTCCACCAATTCCGTTGTCCACTTAAAATACTCCACATGATCGGTTCGAAAGAACAACTTCCCTCCCTTTTTCGTCCGTCTGGCCAATTTGTCTAAAAATTGCCCCTGTAGAAGCCGTCGCCGGTGATGGCGTTTTTTCGGCCAGGGATCGGGAAACAGCAGCAAGACAAGCTCAAGGCTCACGGTTTCGGGCAGGGCATCGAGAAATTCTTCCCCTTCAGCCTTGATGAACAACAGGTTATCCAATCCACGCTTATCCTTTTTTTCCCCCGCCAAACGAACTCGCCGTGACAGCAAATCGATTCCCACGCAAAAGCGATCGGGGTGTGCCTGCGCGTATGCGGTTAAAAAATGCCCATGCCCACAGCCAAATTCCAGAACAATATCCGATTTTCCCGCCAAAAACTCCCCGCATTGTCGGGATAAATCAAGGCGTCTGACCAACGCAGATTGTTCGTATTTATCTCTTTTCTCCACTATTTTAAATGCGGCTATTATATTGGTATTTAAGCACTTATCGTGTTTGTCACTTTTAAGTGATATATCTCCCTGCCGACCTGCCGAAATGAATAATTATACTGCCCGCCTCTTTGTCCCAAGCGCCACCATGAGAATGCTGATATCGGCTGGATTCACCCCACTGATGCGGCTCGCCTGTCCAAGGTTCGCAGGCTTGATTTGTGACAATTTCTGGACACCCTCCGCTCGCAATCCCCTAACTAATTGATAATCATAACTATATGGAATTTTTATTCGTTCCAGATTACTAAACCTGGAAATTTGACCTAGATCACGGTTCAGATAGCCCCTGTAGCGAACGCGATAGAGTATTTCATTTTTGGTCGCCTCCCCCAACCGTAAAAACTCACCCGGCAGGGTATCCTCGCTACCTCCCCGGCGTAACCAGTCCCCGAAAGTCCCCCCTGTAGTTTTCCCCGCTTCAAGCGCGACAGTCCATTTTTCAACCAGTTTCAATTTCTCGCGAATTTTACCTATCCGTTTGTTGTCCAATAGTTTATATCGTTCCGCATATTTCAAAAGCCGAAGTTCTGCGCTTCCGTGATTCAGCAGTAGCCGGTATTCCGCCCGACTCGTAAACATCCGATAGGGCTCACTCGTCCCCTTGGTCACCAGATCATCAATGAGAACTCCGATGTAGGCGTCCTGCCGCCCAATCACCATAGCATCTTCGCCGCGATTTTTAAGTACCGCATTGACCCCCGCTACTAGCCCCTGCCCCGCCGCTTCTTCATAACCGGAGGTGCCATTTATTTGACCCGCAAAAAACAGGTTCTCCACAATTTTCGACTCCAGAGAAGGAAATATCTGGGTCGGCGGCGCAAAATCATACTCCACCGCATAGGCGGGTCGAAGTAGCGACACATTTTCCAAGCCCTTGATACTACGCAACATATCGTGCTGAACATCATAGGGAAGACTCGTTGAAAGGCCGTTCACATACCATTCATCGGTGTGGCGTCCCTCCGGTTCAAGAAAGAGAAGATGCCGATCCTTATCGGGAAATTTCACATATTTGTCTTCGATACTCGGGCAATACCTTGGGCCGGATCCTTCGATATCACCACTGTAGAGAGCAGACCTTGTTAAATTTTCCCGCACAATATGCTCTGTGGCATTGCTGGTATAGGCCATCCAGCAGGATACCTGGGCATCTCCGGGCTGCCACCCTTGTCTTATTTGCCCAAAATGTTCCACGTGGAACAAATCTTCCTCTCCCCTTGTATCGTAAAACGCAAAAAATACGGGCTTCTCATCTCCTTTTTGTTCAACAAGTTCTGAAAAATCAATGCTCCCTCCCAATACACGCGGGGGAGTTCCTGTTTTCAACCGCTCAAGCTCAATTCCCGCTTCAATCAAACTGTGGGAGAGCCCTTTTGACGTAAAGTCCCCCATCCTGCCGCCTTCGCTCCGGGTCTGCCCAATATGCATCAAACCCCGCAGAAATGTCCCCGTCGTGACGATTACCGTTTGCCCAAAAAAGGATACTCCCAGGTTTGTTTCGACTCCCTCGACCTGATCTTTTTTGATTATCAATCCGGTCACCATGGCCTGAAACAGATGTAGATTCGGTTGCAGTTCAAGGGTATGCTTCATTCGAAATTGATAGGCCTTTTTATCGCATTGTGCTCTCGGGGCTTGCACTGCGGGGCCTTTCGATGCGTTTAAGAGCCGATATTGAATGGCCGTAGTATCCGTATTCACAGCCATCTCGCCACCCAACGCATCAATTTCCCGTACCATATGCCCCTTGGCCTGTCCTCCGATTGCCGGGTTACAGCTCATCTGCGCAACCGTATCCACATTACCGGTTAGCAGCAGCGTTTTCGCGCCCATGCGAGCGGCGGCAAGGGCGGCCTCACATCCGGCATGACCCGCCCCGCACACGATCACTTCATAGCTGAAATCCGTACCTTCGCTCATTTTCCTATGCAAAAAGTTCCAAACAGCTTATCAAGCATTCTCTCGTTATCAATTTTTCCCGTGATGCGACTCAGGGCATCCAATGAATTCCTCAAGTCGCTGGCTACCAATTCAATAGCAATGCCTTCCCCCAATTTGTTCATCGCCTCAATCACGCTTTTTATGGCGTCTTTCAACGCATCCGCATGGCGTGCGCTAACGACAATCTGGCCCTCATCGGGCACATCGAGTCCAGTCTCCAAACTCTGCGCCAAGGACTTTCTCAGTTTCTCAATACCTTCGCCTGTCAAAGCCGATACCTGACAGTGCGGAAAATCCGTCAATACGCTCCGGTGATCCATTTGATCGGGCAAATCGATTTTATTTTCCACCACGATGACCCGCCCTTCGGGAAATTTTTCCTTTTGCTCCAACAGCAGGGTAGGGCAGGGGAGCGTGCCATCCAACACCACCAAAACAAAATCGGCCCGGTCCAACTGCTCAATGGCCTTATTGATCCCCATCCGCTCGATTTCGGAGCCGGGCTCCTGAATACCCGCCGTATCAATCAGCCGGACAATATACGAACCCACCATGATTGGCTCCTCGATAAAATCCCGGGTCGTTCCGGGCTCTCGGCTCACGATCACCCGGTCCTCGCCCGAAAGAACGTTGAGAAGGCTGCTCTTTCCGGCATTGGGCGCGCCCACGATCGCCGTCCGGACTCCCTCGTGCAAAAGTGTGCTGTAGTGACTTGTGCTGACAAGCCGGTTCATCTCCTCGACCAGGGCATTCATTTCACTGACCGGGCCCGGATCGCCCTCGGGGGGCAGATCTTCCTCTGGAAAATCGATATAGGCCTCAATGGCTGCGATAATTTCCAATAGCTTATCTATCAATTGGTTAACTTTTTTGCCAACCGCCCCATCCAATTGCTTTCGAGCCACATCGAGCGCTTTCTCGCTGCGAGCCTGAATCAAATCGATTACCGCCTCGGCCTGGCTCAGGTCAATTCGACCGTTCAGAAACGCGGTTTTAGTAAACTCACCCGGCTCGGCCATCCGGCAGCCTCTTGCCAACAAATCCTCGATAATCTTCTGGATAATCAGAGGGTTGCCATGACAATTTATCTCAAGCATTTCCTCTCCCGTATAAGAGGCCTTCTCTGCATAAAAAAGATAAACTACCTGATCCAAGATTAGGCCATTTTCATCAATATAATCGGCGAGCGTCGCCTTCCTTGGTTGAGGAGAAGATTTATTGAAGATATAAGTTACCAGCTGGTGACATAGGCCTCCAGTTACCCTTATTACGGCGATGGCGGATTCACCGGTCGGTGTTGAAAGGGCGACTATGGATTCATCAAATGGCATGCTGAAAAACAAAACCTATGTTTATTTGCCAAGGGCGCAACCCAATGGTTTTGCATTTTGTATTTCCTGCTACGCAATCAATCGACGATCAATACGCGCCCGCCATCACTGCAAAACCCATCTGGCTGGCGGGGAAACTGCCGCCTTCCCAGCGTGCGTCTGTTGTCTGCGTAGGTGTCTCTATCGTTGAGAAAAGGAAAATTCCGGTCAGGTTAGAAAATACCCCGATCGCTCCGCTCAATCAGCGGCTCCCTCGCCCAAAACGCTTCCGCCGTGCACATCCACTTTTTGAAATATCGCGGCCGTCAACTCTTTCACCAAATCCGGATTCTCCATCAGATGTGCCTTGGATGCCTCCCGCCCCTGGCCGATAAGATTGCCGTTGTAGGATATCCAGGAGCCCTTCTTCTCCAAAATCTTATGCTCCACACCTAAATCCAGAATGGATCCTGTCTTGGAAATGCCCTCATTATACATGATGTCGAATTCGCATTGGGTGAAGGGTGGGGCGACCTTATTTTTGACAACTTTTAACCGCGTCCGGTTGCCGATTACCTTGCCGGAGGTCTCCTTAATCGCCCCTATGCGCCGGATATCCATGCGGATCGAGGCGAAAAACTTGAGCGCCCGTCCACCGGGTTGAGTCTCCGGGCTTCCGAACATGACTCCGATTTTCTCCCGAATCTGATTCGTAAAAAGGCAGACACATCTCGTCTTGTTGATGGCTGCGGTGAGCCTGCGCATGGCCTGGCTCATCAGTCTTGCCTGTGATCCCACGGTGGCATCACCCATCTGGCCGCCCAGTTCCTGCTTGGAAATGAGGGCCGCCACGGAATCGATCACTATCACATCAATTGCGCCGGAGCGAATCAGCGATTCGGCGATATTGAGAGCATCTTCCCCGTTATCAGGCTGGGAAATCATCAGGTTATCCAGATCCACACCGAGCACGCGGGCATAGCGGGGATCAAGCGCGTGCTCCACATCGATAAATACCGCCGTGCCGCCATTTTTCTGGGCTTCGGCAATTAGACCCAGACACAGCGTCGTCTTGCCCGAGGACTCAGGGCCATAAATTTCACAGGTGCGCCCACGGGGCAGTCCGCCAACCCCCAAGGCCAGGTCGATCGCCACCGATCCCGTCGAAAGCACATCTATTTTCATTTTAGCGGATTGGCCCAATCGCATGATGGCCCCCTCCCCAAATTGTTTGTTTATCGCCGAAATCGCCAAATCCAGCGTTTTATTGCCACTACTTTCCGAGGCTGCCGATGTTTTGGTTTTACTGAGAGCTTGCTTTGCCATAAATGATCTTGGTTGAACGGTTTATTGATAACTTGAAGAGTAAATATGTGAGGAAAAATCCATAAGTCTGCAAAATTATTGGCTCATTTTGGCAAAAAATTTATTTACATCAAGTTAAAAATGTGAAAAAATGTTCACCTATCGATAATTTATCTAATGTCGCCGACACTAAATAGTTTTCCACAAAACCACGATCCGAATTCTACCAACGGCAGTGGTTTGCCCTACACCCATATTCTCTGGGATTGGAACGGCACCCTCATGGACGACATCCATTTATGCATCGATTGCACCAATATTATACTCCGCGCCCGGCAATTACCCGACATCGACATCGAAATTCACCATGCCCTTTTCGATTTTCCCATCTCGGTTTACTACGAGCGCCTCGGTATCGACTTGGCGGAGGAAGATTTTCCGGCAATCAACCAGGTATTTTCTGATGCCTACGAGAAACGCCGGGAAGAATGCCCCCTGCATCCCAATACCCACGAAACGCTCTCCAATTTCCAGCGGGCCGGATTTGAGCAATCCATTTTATCCGCCTACCCACAGCAAACGCTTGAAGAAATCGTCGATTTCTACGGCCTCTCCCCATTTTTTAAACGTCTCTTCGGCCATCATAGACAAATGGGAGAGGGAAAAATCGACCAAGGCCGCGAATGCATGGCAGATCTGGGCGCGCCGCCGGAAAAAGTCCTCTTAATCGGTGACACCATGCACGACCACGAAATCGCGCAAGCCCTCGGCATCGATTGCATCCTCCTCTCCCACGGGCATCACTCCCATGAGAGGCTGCTAAAATGCGGAGTCCCCGTCCACGAATCGCTCGAATCACTACAAATCAATTTTTTCAAAACGGAACAGAAAAATTAAGCCACAATTCTAATCCTCGGCAAAGTGGATTTTTTGGAATAATTTATCCGGGCAACTCTTCTACCCTATAAGATTGCCAAAAACCTGCATATACCCATATATATATGCGCAGACTCCCCGGCTCCCGTTTCTGCCCTGCCATTACCCCAATAGCAAACACCTATGTCTCCAAGACTAATAGTCCTCCTTTTGCTATCAGCCCTCCTCCTTCCCGGGAATCAAGCAACAGCAGACACCGTCACCCTCGAACCAGCAAAAGATAACACCATCTTTTCGGAGAGCAATAATAGCGACGGCTCCGGTCCAACTTTTTTTTCAGGACGGATTCGCAGGTTCAACAACTTCCGACGAACCTTAATCGCCTTTGATTTAAGTGGTTCGATTCCAGATGGTTCAATAGTTCAAAGTGTGACTTTATCTATCCGTGTAGATAGAGATCCTTCTGGGCCGCACAATTACTCTCTCCACCGCTTGACAAGAGATTGGGGAGAGGGCAGTTCCAATTCTGGAACATCTGGAGGACTGGGTGTTCCTGCCCAATCAGGAGCCGATGCAACTTGGAATGATGCATTTTTCAATGGAAATAATTGGTCTTCGTCAGGCGGTGACTTTATACAGCAAGCTTCCGCCACAAGCAGTGTTTCTGGAACCGGTTTCGCTGATTGGTCTTCTGCAGGTTTGATTGCAGACGTTCAAGCTTGGTCGAACTCTCAATCAACTAATTTCGGATGGATTTTGATAGGAGAGGAAGGAAATTCAGTTTCCGTTAAACGGTTTAACAGCAGAAATGGCAGTTCAGCTAATCGCCCGAAACTCACGGTGACATTTGCCCTCCCTCAGCCAACCAACCGGGAGCGTTGGCAGGACCTCTATTTCAACGAGGACGAACTGGGAATGCCCGAAGTCAGTGGTGACGATGTGGACCGGAGCGGAGATGGCATCAGCAACCTGCTGGCATACGCTTTTGACCTCGACCCAAGGCTATTTCAACCAGACAAACTGCCAACCCCCGTCATCGACTCCAATGGCTTCCTCTCCATCGACTTTATCCGCGATACCCGAGCCGATGACCTCCTCTACATCGTAGAAATCAGCTCAGACCTTATTTCCTGGACGGAGTTGGCCAGAAGTTCGGGCGGCGTAATTCCCACAGGAACGGGAACAATTTCCGAAACTGCCGGTGCCACCACCCGCACCGTCACGGTCTCCGATACCGTAGGCGGCTCCAGGCGATTTATCAGACTGATTGTCGAACCTCTTTGATGAGTAAGCGCACCTTCATTTCATTCTTTTGGGTCGCCCTTTTCGGTTCAATATTTGCAGCCAACCCCGTAAATGCCATTTTTCTCGGCCAGATCGATGACTTTTCTGACGGCACAACCGGAAATTGGGCCATCGGAAATGCCTCCAGCCCCTTTGCGCCGGTCAATATTTCCAGCGGAGGGCCATTTGACGCCACTGAGTCGCCCGACGCCTTTCTGCAACTGAGCTCATCGGGCACCATGGGGGCGGGCAGCAAGCTCGTCTCTTTTAATATCAACCAATGGACGGGCGATTTTTTCGGCGCGGGTGTGACGGGGATAAGTCTCGATCTCAACAACCTGGGCTCAAATCCGGTCACTTTTCGGCTGGCCCTCGCGGGCGCCGAATCCACTTTCGGCTCGAACCAGGGATTTTCCCTAACCCCCGGAACCGGCTGGCAGCAGGCGACCTTCGATTTTACCGCCAGCGATTTCACCCAATTCTCCGGAACCGCAACTTTCGAGCAGGCATTTGCCGGAGTCACAGAATTACGCCTCCTATCCTCCACAAATCCGGCATTTTCAGGTGAAACGATAGCCGCAACAGTGGGAGTCGACAATATTCAGGCCATCCCGGAGCCATCTACCCTTATGCTTTCTCTCACAGGGGTAATGGTTTTAATAATCGGATACCGGATACCAGCTAAACTGGTCGCTAAAAAAGCGGAAACTAGCAACCATAGAAAATATTTAAAGGATTCCAAAGTTTCCCGCGATAACCTTGATAGCGTCCACTCGGAACAATGTGCTGAGTTCAGATTTGGAAGAACGCTTTTGATCAGGAAATTAAGCCCATTACGGCGACTAAAATACCGAGTAATGCAAAGCCCATTCCCATGACCCATTTGAAAGTGGATATTTCTATCTTAAATGCCTCAACATCGGAAGATAGCTGACTAACATTGCTGCTCAGGGAACCCAACATTGTTATCATTTCAGAAAAAGCAACCCCTTCGCTCTCGGTGATATTCTCAATATCTTCTGGCCTCAGACTGCTTACATTTTGATAAGCCCCAATGTACGGATGCGTCGTTGGTCGTTTTAATCGATGAAATTCAACCGTAAGAAAATCATCACCATAAGAAAATGTGACATCTTTTGGTGTCAGGTTTGTTACACCTACAATGAGGCGTCCAGAAAACCCGGGGTCTATTTGGGGTCCAGTTGTTGCGATTATGCCTTTGCGAGCAAATTTTGACCGTAGACCGAAGCGCGCAACATGTTGTGGACTTAATTGTAATTCTTCCAGTGTGATGAGAAGACCGAAATCACCTGGTTTCAACACGATAAATCCTTGTTCTTCAAGGTTAACCAACTTTTTCCCACTTGTTGTTGCCCCCTGTGGTCCGATGCGAAGATCGTAAGAGGCCGCCTCAATTTGATCGTGTTCGAATGGTTCGATCTTAATCTCTTCATTCTCCCGTGCTTCTAAAATGTCATCGTAAGTTAAAATCATTTTTTTCCTCTTCTAATCTTGTTTATGTAATTCGACCCCAACTTTTGAAAGAGCATCCTGATTATGCCATATCCACTCTTTTATTATCCAAGCGACAACCTCTGATCTGGATTGTCCGTGAAAACCAACTTTCATCATCCTTGTAACCACCTGGCTTGTTACGTGATCAACCGTTACATTTATCCGTACGGTCGGAATTCCATTTTTTTTTGGCATTGGCCCTAATTATCTGTTCCAGTTTTGTTACAATATAGAACCTAAATAGGTACTAATAAAAAGTCAAGCTTCGGTCTTACAAATAACACCGGAACCCAAATTAATTCTATGTTCCCCATCGGTGACATCTTCTTGCGCCTGGGCGACTTATCCTGTAAGAAATTCAATTTTTTCAGGGGACTTTCCTGAATAAAGAGATAATATGATCCAAGCTCAAATTATTCTACCATTATCGTTTGAAAATCATAATTACAGCTCTGCACCTGGAAGCCCGGCCCATTATCCAGTGCTTCGGGTTGAAGAAAGACCCCCTTTCCAGGCGTTTGCCGGTCTATCTGGGTGACGACATTTGCCTCGCCGTCTGCGGCACGGGTAAAACCAAGGCGGCAGCCGCAACTGGTTGGATGCTGGGAAAATACGATGCCGCCGGGGCAGGGCAGGGAACCGTGGCCATAAATTTCGGACTCGCCGGATGCCCCAATACCAAAATTCCCCTCGGCACACTCTTTGCGATTAACAAAATAACCGACCACGCCACAAACCGCCATTTTTACCCGGAAATGGCATTGAATTTATCTCTGCCGGAAAATTCTCTCACCACCCACGACCACCCGGTGACCAAGGAACAAATCCCCAACGACGAAAATTCCCTCGTCGATATGGAAGGCAGCGGATTCTTCACGGCGGCAGCGGCCTTTTTGCCGGTTCCGCGCATTATTTGCCTGAAATTGGTATCCGACCATTTGGAAAAAGCGCCCATGGATAAATCGACCATGATTTCCCTAGTCGAGTCCCGCATAAAGGAGATTGCCCATGTTCTCCAACTCTCGGAAAACCTCTGTCACGAAAAAACCGATCCCCTCCTTCCTGCCGATGATGCCCTCCTCAACGAATTGGCTATGAGTTTGCGTTTGACGGCCACCCAACGGCATCAACTGCGGGATTGGGCGCGCGGCCACATTTTAAGAAAAAACGTCAATCTGGACATTATCCGGCCCTTCCTGACGCAAAAAGCCGACAACAAGGCCTCCCGCAACCGGATTTTTGAAGCAATCAAGAATGAACTCCTGGCATAATAATTTTTCCCATATCTATGTTGAAAAAGAGGCCCGTGGGCACGGCTTGACGGATAAAATCCTGGCCCGTTTTCCCAAGGCGACCCAAATCGAGGTGGACAACTACAAAGAGGTTTTCGCCCGGCCCGGACAGGATTTCCCTTCGCAAAAAAAAAGGATGAAGCTCATTCTGGCGGTCGAAAAGGGGAAGCTGCTCTATCATGGGAGCGAAAACGCCCAGAATTTCGGCCTCCCAAATTTCTACTACAACACCCTCATTCTCAACTGCCTCTACAACTGCGCCTACTGTTATCTGCAGGGCATGTATCCCTCCGCAAACATCGTCGTTTTCGTCAATTTGCAGGATTTTTTCCAGTCCGTTCAAAAGGCGATCCAAAACCGGCCCGACCCCACGACACCCCTCTATTTACCCGTTTCTTACGATACCGATCTCCTCGCTTTCGAATCGATTGTCCCATTTTGCCGGGAGTGGATCGAATTCAGTCGTAATGAAAGGGACTTGCTGATTGAAATACGGACCAAAAGCGCCAACTTTGGCTCTCTCGAGGGAATTCAACCGCATCCCGAAGCAATTCTGGCCTGGACCCTTTCACCCGAAATCGTAGCCAAAAATTATGAACAGGGAACTCCCCCAACCCAAAAAAGAATCGCCGCCGCCAAGCGAGCCCTCGACGCGGGTTGGCCCGTGCGCCTCTGTTTCGATCCGGTTTTACGGTTTCCCGGCTGGGAAGATGCCTACAAAAAGTTGATTGAAACCACATTCGCCACGCTTCCGCCAGAAAAGATTCGCGATGCCAGTTTGGGGGTGTTTCGCATGAATGCCGATTATTTCAAACGAATAAAAAAAATGAGAACCGACACCGATATCCTGTATCAATCCTACCAAAAAGAGGGTAATATTGTCAGCAGCGCGGAAAGCGAACGACGAGAATTAACCGATACCCTCCGCGGGCTCTTGGAAAATTATTTAAAACCGGATCAAATCGACACATGGACATAGCAATTGTCACAGGCGCAGCCACCGGTATCGGCCTCGCAATTTCGCGCAGGCTGGTCAATATCGGCATGCGCGTTTACGGGTTGGGCGGTAGCTACGGGCAGACCAATTACAGCCACGAATACTTTGTCCCGACCCCCTGCGATCTGGCCAACCCCGAGGATATTACGGAAAAGGTCGAAGCCATCCTGAAAAAGGAAGGCCATATTTTTGCGCTCGTCAATAATGCCAAAGTTTACCCTTCCACGGCCTTTCTCGATAAAATAAGCCTGGCGGAACTCGAAAAGGTCCTCCGCGTAAATCTGCTTTGCCCACTGATACTGACCCGCCTCGCCCTCCCAAGTCTGGCCAAATTTCAGGGTTTTATCGTCAATATCGCGCCCTCGACCGCCGATCTCGCAAAGGGAGGTCCTGCCGGGGCTGCCTCGGCCGGTGGATTGCGCTGGATGGGTAAAAGTCTCTTCGAAGAATGCCGGGATTTCGGCGTCAAAGTAACCTCGATTTTTCCCCAGACCAATGTCGTTGACAGAGCGGCCTTGAGGCGGGCTCCCGAAAAAAGCCACCAACCCCAGAGCGCTATCGACATTGAAGCTGTCGCGGAGGCGGTCGAAAGCATCATCAATAATCCACGCGGTAATATTATCACCGAAATGGTGATTCGCCCCCAGCGTTTAAGCGAAAAACCGATACCTCCACCACTGATCATACCCATTCCCCCCGGCGAACAGATTCATATTCCCGTTCACCAGGCAACCGCTGCGGACATGGCGAAAACCAGGGCGGCCATCCGAAAGTCCACAGAGAAAAAAGCCCGAAAACCTCGCGCGCCCAGAAAAACCCCCGCCAGGAAACCAAGGGAAGAACCGCCACCCCGGAAGAAGAGCGCAAAACCTGCCCCAAGACGGCCTTCTCGAAAACCTCGACCAGAAACAGCGTCCGTCACCAAAAAAACGGCCCGCAAACCCAAACCTACAAAACCTGCCGCGAAAAAGAGCATTCCACCCAGACCCGCAAAGAAAAAAATTGCCTCCCGTAAACCGGCTGCAACAAAACCACGAACCACCACACCATCTCCTCCGGCCAAAAAAACACCCGCTCCTCCGGCCAAGAAATCCATGCGCAACCGGTCCAGAACGCCAAAAAAATCCATCTACTAAACTAAACAGTGAAAAATCGAAGCATTGCCCGCCAGGAGGGTGTCTTCATAAATCCGTTGACCTGACTCGCTCAGCCCTTTTTTTACTTCACATCGATATTTCATGAACCGGGTATATTTAAAAACTTACGGCTGCCAGATGAACGAGCGGGATTCGGAGGCCGTCGCTGCCATGCTCCGCGACCGGGGTTACAGCATCGTTGGCCACGAAAAGGAGGCCGATGTGGTCTTGCTCAACACCTGTGCGGTCCGCGATCAGGCCGAGCAAAAAGCCATTGGCAAAACCGGTTATTTGGCGAAAAACAAAAGAACCAACCCCGAATTCGTCATCGGCATCCTCGGCTGCATGGCCCAAAACCGGGGCCGTGAGCTCGTCGACCGGCTCCCCGATCTCGATTTACTCGTGGGCACACAAAAATTTCACCGCGTGCCGGATCACCTCGATAATATCATCGCATCCATGAAGGGCAGGGGGCCCACGCCGGGAACCATCGTCGATCTGGACGAGGAGGAAGGCTCCCAAAATACAATCCGCGCCCACAATGTAGAGGAACCAAGGGTGAGCGCGTTTGTTTCCATCATGCAGGGCTGCAATATGAATTGCACCTTTTGCATCGTCCCCAAAACCCGGGGCCGGGAACGCTGCCGCTCCATCACCGATATCGTCGAGGAAATCGAGGAAATGGCCGCCGCCGGAACCAGGGAAGTCACCTTGTTGGGACAAATCGTCAACAGCTACGGACGGCGTGAGATTCCTTTTCTGAATGGGAAAAGCCCTTTTGTGCAATTACTCGAAGCCGTCAACGAGGTAAAAGGTATCGAGAGAATCCGTTTCACTTCGCCCCACCCACGGGGTTTCAAGCAGGATCTGATCGAGGCCTATCGGGATCTTCCAAAACTCTGCGAGCACGTCCACTTGCCCTTGCAAAGCGGCTCCAACCGAATTTTACGCGCCATGAACCGCCCCTACAGCCGCGAGCGTTACCGGCAGATTATCGACGATTTGCGCGCCATTGTGCCCGATATGTATTTTTCGACAGACATAATCGTCGGATTCCCCGGTGAAAGTGCGGCGGATTTCGAGCTTACCCGGGAGTTTTTCGAGGAAATCGGTTTCGAGATGGCCTACATTTTCAAATACAGCGTAAGAACCGGCACCCCGGCGGCGGATCTCGAAGATCAGGTTCCACAGGCCGTCAAGGAGGAGCGAAACCAGATTCTCCTGCAAATCCTGGCCGAACGCTCTATGGTCAGAAACCGCTCCCTCATCGGCACGACGCAGGAGGTTCTGGTCGAAGGCCCGGCGCGAAAGGGCGAGGGCATTCTGGCAGGGAGAACAAGGGGAAATCGCAAGGCAGTTTTCCCCGGAGACCGCGATCTCGCCGGCAAGCTCGTCAATCTCCACATCGAAGGGGCTTCGGTGAGCACATTGCGGGGAATTCTCAACCCCGACACCTCAGACTCAAAGGTTGATAAATCCCATCTCCTGGCGCACTAGAAATTTCTTCTTTTTAACCGAAATATGTCACTCTTCACTGCTACTTTAATACCCGGACTGATTTTGGTGGCCTCGGCTGCCATTCTTTTTTTTAAGCGAGATTTGGTTGAAAAATTCGCCAAAAAATCGTTGCGTTCCACCCCCCTGGCCATCCTTACAATGGGCTTGGGGGGAGGTTGGTTTCTCTACCACGTGACTCAGCTTGGCGCTGCCGATTTCGGAAATTACAAAACGCTCCTCTTTGTTTTCTTTCTGGCCGTGGGTGTGCTTTCCTTCTTCTTCGTCCGTGATTTCCTGGCCGTCCGGGGAGCCGCAATTCTCTGGCTTTTAACCGCCAAAGTTCTCCTCGATGCCGCATTCATGCAACCACAGGTCAGCCGCCTCTTTTTGGTCGTATTTGTTTACGCAGGCATCGTTTTGGCCCTCTATCTCGGAACGATTCCCTTCAAACTCCGCGATTTTTTCAATTGGCTCTTTGCCCGCAAAACCCGCGCAAATGCCTTGGGCTCATTCTTTGCCACCTATGGGCTCGCTTTGTGTGTCGTCGCCCTCAGTTATTGATTGACGAAATTCCAGCAATCGCATGACTCTCGTCAGATGGAGCAAACTGCATTGTTATTGATAGTTTCCGGCCCTGCGGGGAGTGGAAAAACCACCCTCTGCCAACGCATGGTCAAAACCTATCACCCCGAAGTTCAAAGAGTCGTAACAGCAACCACCCGGCCCCCCAGAAATGGTGAAATCGATGGTGAAGATTATTATTTTTTAAGCCCCCATGAATTTGAAAAACGTGTCGAGGACGGCGAGTTTTTCGAGGATGCCAATGTCCATATTTACCGTTACGGAATTCTCAAAAATGAAATCCATAACAAACTCGCACAAAACATCGATCTGGTCCTGAGTATCGACGTTCAGGGCGCCGATACCATTCGCCTGGCGGCGGAAAAAGATTCCATCCTGGCGGGCAAGCTCACCACTGTTTTCATTTCTCCAAAAGACCTCCCCCAATTACGCGAACGCCTCGTCGGACGCGGGCAGGATGACTCCGACGAAATCGAGCGCCGCCTGCAAACCGCCCATATGGAAATGAAGGCCAAGGCAAAATACGACCACCACATCCAAAGCAGCAGCCGGGAAGAGGACTTCGCCGCCCTAGCCGCCATCTACCAAGCCGAAAAACTAAAACGCGGCCACTGTTGATCGATTTTTGAGTTCATTTGTCTACCGGAACCGAAAATCCACCAACTGTAGTATAGAGGTAGGATTCTACTGGTTCGGCGTAGATTGACTGAACCGCCTGGGCATAGACTCCGACTTGTTTTGAATAGCGTGTTTTGAGCGTTTCGGCTAATTTACCCTCCTCCATTCGGTCCGTTTTCCAATCGACAAGAAACCACCGACTGCCGCCGCCGTTGGTATCACGGGCCGCCATATCGATAATTCCTTCGTAGGCCGTTGCATTGTCGGCCTGCCAGAGGAAAGGGATTTCCGTGTGGATCACCCAGCCGGGTTCTGCCAGTTTCTTCGCCAACTCGGAGTTGCCGAAAAGCTCGATTTCCCCGGCCCCCCTCTCTTTGTCCGGACAATGGTTCAGAGAGTCCAGGAAATGATTTTTCCAATCATCCGCGCTCCCCGGCCAGGGCGTTTTCTCCATCATTTCATGCCACCAATTCCCGTAGGCCGCCCCATCCTTGGCCAACGATTCCTCTGGAAACTCGTGCCCCAACAACGGCTCGGGTTCATCCCGCGATACCGACGCTCCCTCCCAATGGGCGAGGCTGCTGGGCAAAATCCGCTGGATGAAATTGCCCGCCTTTGCCTGGGCGTCCGCAAAACAGGAGGCATCCAGCGTTTCCCGCATCGGAACTGTCACTTCTCCGGCTGACTCTTCAACTTCCACTTTCGTCGTCTTTTTTCGCAAATTGCCAGGAAGCTTCAACCAGGCCTCAGTATTTGCTCCATCAGGCAATATTCGCAGTTTTTCGGCAAATGAATGCCCCGATTTTGGGAAAAATGCCCCATCATCAATCAGGACCAGTGAATGCCGGGCACGGGTCGTCGCCACATAGAGCAGTCGTTCCATTTCAAAACTCTGAATCTCTGCCACCTTGGCTTCAAGGGATCCAAACTTATGCTGACTATCGAGCGCCAGCCGCGGATTTTCGGTGGGGCCCGCCTGCCGCAAGGTCGGATAATTGCTTTTTCCATAGCGAACCCGGCGGTGCAAAAATGGTAAAATTACGGCATCCCACTCCAGTCCCTTTGCCATATGGCAGGAGAGCAATTGCAAATGGCCCCGTTTTTTAGGCCCGGCACGGGTGCGTTTGGAAAATTGCCCGGCCAGGGTAAGAGCCCATTCATCCAAAGAGAGCCGGTCGTTTTCCGCTCGGGCCGCAGCAACCTGAAGTTCCTCAAACACCCCCGATATCTCCTCTTCTGAAAAATTCGGTAAAACCGAAAGCCGTTCTTGCAAACAGATTGTCTCCACTAAGTGACTTACGGCATCCCGAAGCGTTTTTCCCGCGACTTCCCCCCGGATTCTGGCAAGTTCATTGAGCGTCCCGGCCACAACTCCCGCCCCCCCAATCGGAACGAGTATTTGAAAAGCCTTCCCCGTATTATCTTTTTGCCACCGGTGTCGATACTCGGCCAAATCGTGGTCCGATATCCCATATATTTCCCGCAGCGTCCCCACGATCTCAAACGAATTTTCCGGCTGTGAAATCACCGTCAGCAACGCGGTCAACCACAGATAGGCCGGATTCTCCCCCTGCGTGCCGCTTCCCGGATGCAATTGGGTAGTGATTCCCCGCTCCGAGAACGCCCGATCCAGCGTCCGCAACCAATCATTGCGCGGGCAGAGAATGGCCACCTCGGAGAGATCACCTGCCTGGAAATCATCGAGCGCCTGGGTCTGAAACCATTCCGCAAATGTTTGGGCAAATTCACGGGCTCGCGCATGTTCCGCCTTTATCGAAACCAATTTTGCGGATGGGGTAAAAAGAATACGTGCGACCTGCCCCGCACCGGCATCTATTTTGGCCGATAGCGGGACAAAATCTGCCTGCTCCGAGTAGTCGCCGGTTTGATCATTGATCAGAATATTGGGAAAAAACTCGTTGACGGCCCCCACGATGCCCTCGCTACAGCGAAATGTGACCGAAAAAACCAGCGCATCGGCAGTTCCATTTTCCACAAGGTTCCGGTGAATACGCCGGTAGGTCGGCAAATCGGCACGACTCCCGTAGATAGATTGCTGAGGATCGCCGACCATGCAAAATCGTCCGGGTTCGGGCGGGTCCTCGTTACTCTCCAGCCATCGCCCAATCGCCGCAGGTGACCGCGCAACCTCTGTCAAAACCTCAAATTGACGGGCGTCGGTATCCTGTGCCTCGTCCAGAAGAATACTGTAGCCAAACCCCCGAATCCTCCGCCCCGCCGCCTCTTCGCGAACAAGCTCCAAAGCCAAGTCGATGAGGTCGTCATAGGTCAATCGCCCGGTCGAGACCCGAAACCACCGGTACTGCCGAGCAATCTCACCGACCAAATCCAGGGTCGCCTCTTCCAGCCAATCCCGCAGCGGCCTGAAACTGGCTTTCCATCGGTTTTGAAAATCTTTCCCGCCTTTCGTGAATTCGGGGAGCGGAAGATAATCCGTTCCCGCACCGGTTTCCAGTTCAGACAACCAGCTTTCGACAAGTTCCTTGCCTTCGGAAATGCCCTTCAAGGCCCGCTTATTGGTAGGCTCGAAATTCAATAAATGCTCCAATCGCAGCCGGGGATAGGGTCGCGCGGGGCAATTATCCGACTCCCCGACCGGCAATCGATAATTCCTGGCCAATTCAAGAATTTTGGGCAATGGGACATGCCGCATCAGTCCTTTTTGAATTTCCTCGCTTAAAAATGAGGTAAATGAGTCGGTTTTTCTAAAAAATTCCCCCCAAAGCGCCTGATCGTCATCCACGATATCGAAATTCGAGGGCAGCCCGGCTTCGGGACCAAATTGCCGCAGTAATTCTCCGCAAAAACTATGGATGGTTCCGAAAAAAGCATTTCGCAGCCGACCAACAGCCTCGGTCCCACCGCCAGCCTTCAATAATTCGTTACGGGCGCGAACCTGCATTTCGTCAGCCGCTTTATTCGTATAGGTAACCACTACTAAGCACGGCATCGTTTTGCCGCTTCCCGCAAAGCCGGATTTGGCCAAGTGGACAATTCGGTCGATTATGGCGCGAGTTTTACCAGTTCCGGCAGGGGCTATTACCGAAAAATTGCGATCGATTTCCAGAGCAAAACGGTCACGGGAAACCTGATCGATAGGGGGTGGCTGCGGTTCTGACGATTGTGCTTCCATCTTCAGAAATTTGTTGAAAAAGGAAGACGCGGGTGGGTTTTTTCCCATTTTGCTCGCAACACCTCGGGGTCGATGGGCAAGGTCGCAATCGGGTAATCGGTCGATGCCCCAAATTTCGCCCTCACCTCCCCGATCATACCCAAAACCCCGCTGCGCTGCGCCGCGCCGAGACCGATCCAGAGGTTATTGAGTCCAGATACCTGCAAATCTTCCAGTGTTAATTGATCGGAAATATTGCCGCCCGGTTTTAGCAGACTGAAATTTACCTGCACATTGCCAAGGGACTGCAACGCCAGGGCGTAGAGGCCGATCTGCAATCCCTTGCCCTTTTGCAACTCATTGAGATTAAGTGGTTTATTTTTTCCGGTTTTAAAATCGATAACCCACAGCGGAATCGACCCAACCGGTGCTCTATCCGACTCAGTCTCTTTGCCCAACAGCAGATCGATGCGACCAGATACGGGAATGCTCCCCTCTCGGGGAAAATTTACGACTGTCTCCGGCGGCAATTTCCATTCGCTCGCCGCGAGGGGCCAACCTTCCAGCGAATCGAGCGATTCCGCCAGACTGCGGGCCGTGCGAAGCGCCTGAGACCACCCCGATTCCCACCAATCCGGCAGGGTCCTCCCCGATTGCGCGAAAGCTGAATCCACGGTCTCGCGCATCCGTTCCGCGTTGGCGGCTACCTGTATGGCCCAGACACCTTCCGCCGGATAGGCGCGGAACGGAATTTCTTCCGCCTCGGTACCGCTTGATCTGCCGATCCGGAGCCATTCGTGGACCCAAATCCCCGTCGCCAATGGCCAATTCGGCGGCTCATTGAAATCCACGGTTTTGCGCACTCCCAAAACCCCATTCAACCAAACCGAGGCAGGCCGCATGATTACCGTTTCCCAGGCTTTGCAGGACAGCCCTAACCCCCCCGGCGGAGGCTCCCGATAGGCAAATTCAAACTCGCCGAAAGGTTCCTCAGGATTTCTCCGGGCAATATGGGCTCGATGCAGGCGTTCACGGGCGGGCGGGGTGATCGATGACTGATTCCGGTCGCGTTCTGGAAGCCACTGCCGAGTCGCCTCGGCCAGTTCTACCATGGTTTTTTCTTCCAGATGGACTCCACGATCCGCCAGATATAGTTTCAAATAAAGCTCGCTCGGTAGCGCTGGTTTATGGAAATCGCCCTCCGACGCCAGGGAGGCGGTCGCGGCAAGGCGGCAATTGACAGACTCAAGCAATCCCCTAAACCCGTCCCAGGCCATTTGAATCCGAGCTCTCGGACTGAGCAGCAGGCCAAAATTATCCGCAACTACCGTATGGCCCTCCCCCTGTGTGCCTTCCTCGATCACTCGGTTATTCAAAATTGCAACGCGATCCTCCGATAAAAACGGCGAACCCGAAGGTTCGGGCGGCCACAGACCCTGATTGAGTCCCCCTGATATCAGATGGCTGAAGGCCTGACCGACGGCCTGTTCATAGGTCAATAGATGCACCGGCGAAAAGGGATTTCTCCCACAGGAATGGCGGGTCCGCCCGGGGGTTTGCAGAATATCACCCAGCCAACGCAGAAAAATTGCGCGCTTTATTGGACGGGGGGTTGCGTTTTTCAGCGGCTCCGCTCGGACGGCAAGTGTTTCCAGGTCTCCCCCCCAGCCGAGTTTTTCAAGCGGGTCAAGCGAGGCCTCCAAAAATTCGGCGAACAACGCCAGTTCCGGCAGAGAGGGCCAACGGTTCAACGCTTCAATACCCTTTCCGCCGGGAAGTTTCTCTTTCAGCCAACAACGAAGGACATCGATGTGATCGGTCAGTAAAATGCCGAACGCCTCCTTTAACTCCCTCTCCGCCGAATGCGTAAATCCAGGGGAATCCATCCCGAATTTCTGCCGCAATTGAAGAAAAAAATGAAAGGAGGGCAGGCTCTGATTCCGCTGAAATTCCAACCAGCGATTTAAGAGGCTTTGCCGGGACGATTGGGCCGGAAAAAAACCGAGGCTGTCCAGAAAGGGAATTTCCAGGCGGGCAAGTATCGAGGCCACTTCCCTCCCCAAAATAGAACCGGAAGGTACCAGAATCCCCAGTCGCCGACACCCCGCATCGATCAGGTAGGAGCAGGCCCGAGCCGCAATGGTTTCGGCTTCCTCGCGCACATTGCCCGCAAGATGAAAATCCACGGCCGATTTTTCAGGCGCTCCCGGTAGATCCATGGAAAAATTGAAGCATAAATTTGCATAGCGTGAGGATTCCTCAGTATCCACTTCGGGAACCAATCCGGATTCCCCAAAACGCTCCTCCCATGTTCCCAACCAAGCCCGCTCGGGCAGGTTCTCCCTTGCCAATGGAAGGCAAAAAAAGGCTTCTTCCGCATGGAGGCACCCCCCCAGCAACAGTGGATAAAGGGACCAATGTTGGGCTGAAAATCCCGTCACCAGTATCGAGGAAATTAATTTACTCGAGGGCTCTCTCGCTTCTACTTCCGAAAGACGCCAATCCAGTTCCTGCGTCGTCTCCAGACCGGACGCAGTTAAAAGTTTTTCCAATCTATGGGCGGTCTCAGCCCATAATTTACCATCCAGTGACTTACTGTCGTAACCGCCTGCCTTGAGCAGATCGATAGTGCGGACCAACTCATCGGGATCCTCTTCGAGCGCCTCCAGTAAAGGTTCCCCCGAATTTTCCCCCGCCGCGACCGCCATCAGGAAGCGCAGTTCCTCTCGAAAAGCGATTCGCCCGCCATATTTTCTCCCCGCGAGAAGAAATTCGCGAAGATTCCCCGGACTCCAGAAATGAACCGCGAAAAGGGGCAGACCCGCATTTAATAAATGGCTTTTGAGAAAGGCCGCATAGGCCTGCGAGGGCGTTACCACCACGATGGGCCGCTCCGCCAGCGCGGATTCCCGCCCCTGACGCCGAAACCACGGCTCAAGGGCATGCCGCCAGCAATCCTCAAATCCCCCTGCCTGGTATAAGCGGACCGTCACAATTTCCGCCGCCCGCCTTAGTCCTCGTCGATCCAGTGAATGGTTATGGGCCTGTCGATGTCCGGGTGGATGCTGTAATTAACAGGGCAAGTTTCCGCCGCATGTCTGAGAGCCGCCTTGACCTCCTCGGAGTGGCTGCCGGGAATCCAGAATTCAACCGGTAAACCCGTAATCCGTCGCGGCGTGTCGGCGGACATGATTTTTTTCACCTCGAAACGCGCGTCGGAAATATCGATGCCGAGCTGCCGGGCCCGAATACCCATTATCGTCGTCATGCAGGTCCCGAGGGATGTCGCACAGAGGTCGGTGGGAGAAAATGCCTCCCCCTTGCCCTGATTATCCAATGGAGCATCGGTGCTGAGAAGGGAACCGGAGGGCCCATGTTGTGCGGAGCAGCGGAGATCGCCTTCATATTTCGCAGTTATCGTTACCATGACAAGAGTCAAACCCAAGGCGAACCGCGGTGCAATCAATTAAGAAATTAAATAGGTTCTAATCATGGGGGCTGCGTAACAAATGCAGGGTGTGCCGTAATAGCATTACCAAATCGGGAACCTCCTCTTCCTTGATGGCTCCTGACAATCCGATGGCATACGATTTATCCTCCTGGGCGACCGCCAAGGAAAAATTTTCGCTCGAATTCGCGGAGGGCACAAAGGCATAACCCCGGCTCTTTGATTCACGCAGGGTTTTTATCAGCGACGGCAAACCTCCGGGATACCCCGGAACGGGACGGCCAATGAATACCGCCTCGACTTTCTCCTGAGGAAGACAGGAAAGTAGGACCAGCCCGATGCCCGACCGCGTCGCCGACTCCAATTCCATGCGGCCCATTGCCCATTTTGCGCGGAGTTCGGGCTCACTGCGGAAAAAATTGAAAACCACGCCCTCCCAGCTAATTCCAAGTTCTACCTCAAAAGGTAATTGACTTTGTAAATCCTGGAGCGGTTCGCGCATCGTATGCCATAAGGGCGCGTTGAACAGGCTTTGGGCAGCCAGGACGGAAAGGCCCGGGCCGGCCTGAAATTTTCGGTTCCCCCCCTGGTGGGCGAGGCCAAGGTGAGCCAGGGTCTTGAGCAGGCGGTGGGCCTTGGTCGACTCCATTTTCAACAACCGGGAAACTTCGACCGCTCCGAGGGATTTTCCTGCAAGAGAAAGAGCTTTAAGACATCGTACCCCGTCAATCAGGCTTTGGTTGGGCTGTGCAGGCAACATAAAACTGCATTATTAGCGAGAAATAATGCTATAACTGCAATTATGTAGCGAATGTCAAGTTTCTTACAAGTTTTTTACAAAATTGGCTAATAATTAGAAAATATTTGATGCAATTCGATCTCGAAGGAAATCGACCTTGCTGTTTTCTTCAAAGCCTGAGTTGAAAAAACTTGTTTGGAATGACTACAATTGTAGTATCGGACTTGCCAGGCGGTTCTTAACACAATAAGTATTCAAGCCTCCAATCGGTCGAATTATGAAGGGCTCCAGTTTCAACATACCCCAAAGGCTTTTGCTAACATGGCGGCGAATGCCCAGGCTTGGAATATATGGGTCCGCCTCTCTCATGTTCGCCCTGTTTTACCTGATCCCTTGCGAAATTGCGGCACAGGATGAAATCGATACCGAAAAGGAAGAACGGTCCAAGAGGCTCGTAAAACGTGGCCGGGATTTACGTAAAATGGGAGATTTGCAGGGTGCCCTCCAGGATCTCAATGAGGCCGTTCGCGCGGATCCCTACAATTCCGATGCCTATGTCCAGCGAGGCATTACAAGAAGCAGAACAAGGGATTTCGACGGCTCCTATTTTGATTTCGAAAAAGCGCTGGAACTCGATCCCGAAGATGTCACAGCCATTTACGGACGCGGTGTTATGCACCAAATGAAAAACGATATCGACGGGGCGTTACAGGATTTCAACGAGGTTATTCGCTTAAGACCCAGGCACAATCTGGCCCTTTACAGACGCGGAAGCCTAAAGTTCAGCACCGGAGAATACGAAGCCGCAATCGAGGATTTCACCACCATAATTGAAAGAAAGCCGAATAACCCCGCTGCCGTTTCGGAGCGCGGACTCTGTAAAATGTACCTGGGAGATTTTGAGGGCGCGTTAGAAGATTTTGACAAGGCATTATTAATAAATCCACGTCTCTACCGCACTTTATTTGTGAGGGGAAAAGTCCATCTGCTCAAAGGCCAATCGAGAGCCGCAATTTACGATTTTGACAAAGCTCTCCAGATTAACCGCCAATATCCCGACGTTTACCTGGTACGGGGTTTAATCCACCTGATTCATGGACGGGACGAACTGGCTCTCGAGGATCTGGACAAAACACGAAACCTCTACCGGAAATATGAATTTGAGGATTATCCACAATTATGGTCGTGGTTTGTCCGCACACGCCAGGGATTGGAAAAAGAGGCCAATCAGCAATTGCGGGCACACTACGAAAAACGCCTCGAAGAGGAAAGAGAGGGCGGGGCGGAAATATCGGAATGGTTCTCCATCCAGACCCGTTTCCAGTTGGGAGAAATAAATGAAGAGACGATCTCGGCCAAGGCCGAAGAAAAACTCGAGGATCCCGATCAGGAAAGCCGGCTAAAATGTAAACTATACTACTATGGGGCAATGAATTCACTGCTCGCAAAGGACCCCGAATCGGCGATACCCCTCTTACAAAAATGCCTGGATACGAAACGCTACGGAGATATTGAATACATAGCGGCCAGGCTACAGCTTAGATTACTCGGGGTAAAACTTGAGAAAGTTGGCCATCTAAATTTACCTAACCTTCAGGCATCGCCAATACCGGAAAAATGGATTTAAAAGCAAAATATATTGAAGCAAAAAGGCGCTGGGCAGAAAAGCGGGTGGCCGAGGGGTTTACCGCGCTGGAAAAACCCACCGAACTCAGGCTCCCCCCCGGTCAGCACTTGACCAAAGGGTTTCCGGTCCTCGATTTGGGGTTTCAGCCCGATATTCCGCTCGACCAATGGCAACTGAAAATCGGTGGCCTCGTCGCCAATCCCATGGACCTGTCCTGGGAGGACTTTAACGATCTGCCACAGGTCGAGGATGTCAGCGATTTCCACTGCGTCACCACCTGGAGCAAATACGACTGCCGCTGGCAAGGGGTCCCCTTTACCGAAATCTACGAGAGAGCCGACCCCGATCCAGAAGCGAAATTCGTTTTCTTCACCTCCTACGATGATTACACCACCAACCTTCCCCTCGATCAACTGCTGGACGACGATGTTCTGGTCGCGACGCACTTCGATGGCGAACCCATCACCCGCGAACACGGGGGCCCTGCCCGCATAATCGTGCCCAAACTCTACGCCTGGAAAGGGGCAAAATTTGTCAAGCAAATCGAGTTTCTGGCCGAAGACCAGCTAGGATTCTGGGAAATTCGCGGATATTCCAACACCGCCGACCCCTTCACCGAAGACCGTTTCGCCTGAAACCTAAAAATCTTCCTCCTTGTCTTGCTCTTCCTCTTCGTCACTTATTGATTGAATATCAACACCTTACGATCTTATAGCGCAACCCTGTAAAAACCCCGTCAATGCGGCAGGTCGGGGCCGATATCTCCGGGCAATTTGCCGTCGGGAGCCAGATTTTCGAGAATTTCCCCCTCCAGATGAACCGTCCGGGTCGGAAAAGCGATGCTCGATCCGCGGGCATCGATGGCGTTCATTATTTTCAAATTCACACGCTGCCGGACATTCATGTGCTCGATCCAGGCCGTGGTTTTGGTAAAATAGTAAACCAGTATATTGAGCGAGCTCTCCCCGAAATCCGTGAAGTTGACCAGAATAAACTCCTGATCGACTCCCTCGTCCTCCCTCAGCAACTGCCTGATATCCTCCACCAGAAAGTCCATAGTTTCGGGTTTTGTGCCATAATCCACCCCGACAACCTGCTTGATCCGCCGTTTCGGCATTCGGGACCAGTTATTGATCATCTCATTGGCGAGAATGTTGTTGGGAATCGAGAGCACCGTCTTGGGCCAGGTACGCACTTTGGTCGAGCGCAGGCCAATTTCCTCGACATCTCCATCCACCTTATTGCCGATCATTATCCAGTCACCCACTTTAAACGGGCGGTCCAGGGCAAGGGCGAAAGATCCGTAGAGATTGGCGATGGTATCCTTGGCCGCAAATGCAAAAGCCGCGCCGCCCAGACCCAGAGTGGCCAAAATCCCTCCCACCGAGTAGCCAAGATTATCGATGACCATTATCACGCCGACGATGATTACGAAAACACGGGTCGCTTTTTTTATCAACGGCACAAAAGCGCCCACCGTGCTCCCCTTTACATCGCTGACTTTTATCAAAATATCGGCAAACACATCGAGAAAACGCAGTATCCCCCAGAAAACCAGGAATGTGCTCAATCCCCTGAACAGAAGCGTGAAAAAGTTAAATACCTCGTCCTCGACGGGCAGAACGGAAATGGCCAGATAGATGCCCAGAAAAAGAAAAAACAGCGAAACAGGCTTTTCCAGGGCCTCGAGCATACGGTCGTCGTAATCCGCCTTGGTGCGGGCCGCCAGTTTCTTCAATCGATTAAATATCAACCGGGTGAGAATATTGCGGAAGGCAAAGGTGAGCAATATTATCCCAAAACTCCAAAGCAGGTTCCCATAGGTGAAATCACCAAATACCGGTCGCTCGAAAAGGCTCTTTATCAGTTCCGAAAATTGCACATCCACGCCCCCTGCTCCGTCCGCAGCGTTCACCGTCAACGGCATACAAAATAACCATATGGAAAATACAGACCGGAAAAGATGCGATTTTAATTTCATCAAAGGAGAGTTTTTGGAAGAAAAGATATTCAATAGGAATCATTCATAGGGAAGGAATTCATCCAATTAAAGCAAAAAGCCCTTTTAAGCCATTGGGACGCGTTTGTATTTAGCGTAGTTTGGTCAGGTAGCAATAACCGTTTCTACCATTCAGAAAGTTGATGAGATGGCCTTGCACGCTGAAGGTGTGCCATTCGCCAGCCCCGGGCACAACCCGGGGGTTCCCTCTGTCGCACAACATCTTCGCACGCTGAAGGTGTGCAATTCCTTATCAAAAACACAGCGATTTTTACCGCCAAATAAGGAATGAAACCCCTTTAAGGCGTTTTGTAAGCATACCTTTGGCGTCAAACAGTTACGGGAAAATTCCCGAGGAAAAAGTGAAAAAAAAGACGACCAGGCAAAAAACCCGGCCGCCTCTCTTTCTAGCCTGATTGGAAATATAAAACCGGCCACTAGAAATTGTCTTATTTTACCCCTAAATTCTATCCATCCCTTCCTCTATTGCTCGGCACGAGCCGAACGGGCAGCCTTTCTCTCCTCTTCCGAGAGCACGCCATCACCGTCGGTATCAAATCGGGCGAGGATTTCCGCCTTGTGCTGCTCCCTCATTGCATGGGCAGCCTCTTTTTCCGCCTCCGAGAGTACGCCGTCACCATCGCTGTCAAACCGCTTTACCCGATCGTGATGTCTGGCGCCTTTCTGTCCGTGGTGTTTTCCTCCTTTTTTCATACGGTCTTCACGCGCCAACGCCTTTTCCTCATCGGAGAGCGCTCCATCGCCGTCCGCGTCGAATTTAGCCAACCGATCCCGCTTGAATTGCTCCCGGCGCTCTATAAAAAAATTGTGGGCCTCTTCTTTTTCCTCATCGGAGAGCACCCCATCGCCATCCAGATCAAATCGCTCCAGCGCACGTTTATGGCTTTTGCCCGACTCCTCAAAACGGCTCCGGATTATCTCGCGAGCGGATTCCTTTTCCTCCTTGGAAATGATTCCGTCACCATCGGTATCAAACTTTTCCATAAAACGTCCGTGGGGCGGACTGAAGTCCTCCTCGGCTTCGGCAACAGACTGAAATCCGGTCGAAAATGCCGCAACAGCAACGGTTAACATCATGGTATTGAATAAGTTCTGGTATTTCATTAAATTTATTTACTCCTTTTTTTGGAATGAGCCAGTTAATCCGGCAAACCTTTGCAAACTTAAACAGATGGATGTTTTAAAAGTTGCAGATCACCTGTTTTTAAGAGTAGATAACACGGTATTTTTCTAAGGGTAGGGCTGCAAATATACCGGTCCTGCATAATTTCTAAGCTCATTTTTTATCGATGTACCAAATCACTTTCAGCAAGCAAAGCATGGAGGAGCTGAATAAGCTGGAAATCATCGAACAGATGGAGTCGGTGGAGCGGCTCGGTAATCTCACGCCCCAACAACTGGCCCATCCACGCGAACCTTTGGGCAAGTTTCACCGGGAGGGCAAAACCTTTTACCGCCTCCGGGCTGGAGAATTTCGGATTTATTTCGAGGTCGAGTCCGAGGCCGAATGTGAGATGATAAATATCCGCTACCTCCTGCACAAAAATACGCTCACAGACTTTGTCGTCCGGACCAAGCTGCCCATGTCGGAAGAACAGTTGGTCGAGCAGCATCATTCATTTTGGAAATACCTCGAATCTCTGACCAAAAACCACTAAAAATCCTATGCTCGAACAAGATGGAGATGGAGAAAGCTCGACCGTAAAGAGCATCGATGCGACTGAGGCGAGTCGTATTTACATCCTTCCAAGCCTGATGACTGCGGGAAATCTCTTCTGCGGTTATCTGGCTGTTATCCGCTGCATTCAGGCCAAATATGCTGCGGATAACCTGTTAGAAACCAAAGGCTTCTATACCCAGGCAGTCTGGCTTATTCTCCTTGCGGTTATCTTTGATACACTGGACGGGCGCCTCGCCCGTTTGGGCGGCAAGGAATCTCTCTTCGGAAAGGAATTCGACTCGATCGCCGACATTGTTTCCTTTGGGATGGCTCCGGCTCTGATGGTTTTTTTCCTCATTTTATCACCGACAGAAAGCTTTCCCTATTTCCGTCAGGTGGGTTGGTTGATCGGCTTTATTTATCTCTTGTGCGCCGCTGTCAGGCTGAGTCGTTTCAACGTCATCACCCATCCCTTGGTCCAAGGCGAAAAACCTCTGGAAACGGAGGACTTTCACGGCCTTCCTGTGCCTGCCGCGGCGGGCATGATTGCCTCTATCGTCCTCGTCCTCAATCGCTTCGATCTTCGTATATGGACATTCTTTCTGCCCATTTTGCTTCTCCTGATCGCTTTTTTAATGATAAGCGCCGTGCGTTACCCGAGTTTTAAAAACATCGGATGGGATACTAAAACCCGTTTTAGGACCTTCATTTATCTCTTTGTTGGTCTGAGTACGATGATCCTCTTTCATTCCATTGCTTTTGCCGCGATTTTCCTGATTTATATTTTCTACGGCCTTTTTCGCCATTTTCGCTCGAAAAAACCTTCAAAAACAGGTGCTAGTAACTGAATAATACCCTGTGAATACTCTACCAACAAAACACTACTTATTAAGAAGCATTAAAAACAAACATTCAACCGCAACCATTTTACACGCTGAAACACGCAGACAAGGTGTTGGAGAATAAGCAGTTAAACGGCTTGTATCAATTACTCACAGAGTATATATATAATAGAGTACTTTAATATTTAATACATGTATATATATAAAAGTTGTCAAAAACCTCCCAAATGCCCTAATTCTTTCGTTACTTGACACACCATGAAATTCAAAATCAATCGCGATCATTTCTCCAGCGGCTTAGCCAAAGTTCTCAACGTGGTTGGCACTCGTGCCACAATGCCGATTTTAAGTAATGTTTTAATCGAGGCGGAGGAGGGCTTTATTTCCCTTACCACCACAAATCTCGACCTCGGTATCCGTTGCAAAATCAAAGCCGAAGTTGCCGATGCCGGTGGCATCACCCTGCCGGTCCGTAAACTCGCAACCATCATCCGGGAGCTCCCCAATCTCGATGTGGACCTCGAAACTTCTTCCACCCACCAGGCGAAAATCGCCTCCGGCGGTTCCCTCTTCCGCATGATGGGTATCGAGAAAGACGAATTTCCCTCCCTCCCGAGTTTTACCGACGAGCATGTTTACAACCTCTCCCAAAGCGATCTGGCAGAAATGCTCCGCTGCGTCTCCTACGCCCAAAGCAGTGACGAAACCCGTTACATTATGAACGGCATCTACTTCAGTTTCGAGGATGGGGCTCTGACTCTCTCCGCTACTGATGGCCGTCGCTTGGCCGTAATTTCAAAGGAGCTGGAAACTGCCGAGGGCAATGCCGGTAACCTCATTCTCCCGGCCAAAACCGTGGCGGAACTCGAGCGCATCCTCGGCCGTGGCGATTCCGTGAAAATCGCTTTTAATGACCGGCAGGCCGCCTTCGAGCTCCACGGTGGTGACGACGATGAATCCTCCGGCTTGATCGGGAGCACCTACCTCGTCTCGAAATTGGTCGAGGGCAAATATCCCAATTACCGGCAGGTTATCCCGCAGGAGACCGATCAGCGCATAAAAGTCGAGCGCGAGTTGCTTCTCGACTGTGTCCGCAGGGCAGCCCTTGTCACCACCGATCAAAGCAGCTCGATCAAGATGAAACTCCAAAATAATCTCATGGAGATCACCGCATCGAGCCCCGAGTATGGCCAGTCCCATGAGTCACTCGCAGTGCAATTCGATGGCCCCGAAATTTCTGTCGCCTTCAACCCCGGATTTTTGGCGGACCCCCTCAAAGCCGTTACCAAGGACGAAATTATCTTTGAATTCAAAGACGAACTCAGCCCCGGTGTCGTCCGCACAAACGATAATTTTCTCTGCGTCATCATGCCCTTGAGGCTATAATTTCTATTAACAAAGAAGGAATTCGGTCGGTTAAAAGAAAACCGAAATTCCAGCCAAAACCCTGCCCGGAGGATCACTCTCAAGCCACCACGCCGCGACAGGGAAAAATTATTGTTTTTTTTGGATAAAGCATTCCGATGAATGAAAATACACCATTTCTGCTCCAACAGGTGCTCTTGCTGTCACTGGCGGCCTGTCTGATTTTCTACATCGACCGCTTCTCGACCTCGCCCATCGTAGCAATTTTCAACCGCTGGCTGCGGTGGATAACGCTATCCCTCGGCCTCGCCTATATCACCTACCTTCTCGAACTCACCACACGGCCCTTCTGGGTGCTTGCCATATGCGGTTTCCTGGCCTGGTTCCTGCTGGAGACCATGTATAACTGGCTGGCCATAGCCGCCCTCAGCAAAAGCCCGGTCCCACTTTTCCCAAAGTTCGAAATAAATGAATCGGGGGACGAATGGCCGGCCCAAAAGCGCTTCATCGGCCTCCGCGAATGGCTCCGCGAAGAGGGATTTCAACGCATCATGGCGCTGCGGGCGGAGATCGTCGAATCGATCATCCTGCGCCTCTCCATCTACCAAAACGCCGATAAAACCATCCGGCTGCAAATCATGTTCCTGCCCCACCGAAGCGGAAATGTCTCCGTCTGCCACATCCTCAGTTCGCAGGCAAGGGACGGCATGCGCGTCATCACGGACAACTATTTTCTCCCCTTTGGCGGATTTTACCCCGAGTCCTGGCAGGTCGATCGCAACCCTTGGACCCGCTCGCTCGATAAACTGCTCCAACGCCACACGCAACGCCTCGAAGCCTCCGACGAAAAATTCCTCCCCTGGGAGGACGACCCCCTGATCGATATGAACGACGAGCAACGCATCCTCGAGCGCATCAACACCGATCTCGGCATCCTCTTCCCCCGTCACCTCCACGAAGACCACGGCAAAATCACCTCCCAAGGCCGCTACCGCTTCTGGAAAGAAATCTGGCTCCTAAACTACTTCGGCCACACCTTCGTCCGATGAAGGGCAATAGTTGAAGTGGAAAGCCCAGTCACTTCCGTCAAGTGCTCGAAGGGCTAGCCTAGGGCGGATCGCTTCCGCTAAAAATCGCTTTAAAGCCATTTTCTGACTCTGCAAAACTTGCAGAAATAGCTGGGTTAATAAAAGTCGTAATGTGTGTCAGTGTTTTCATAATAGTGAGTATTAGAACACATATACGAACGTATAGCAAGCTTTTTTTCAAATAAATGCACTTTTTTTGGGTAGTGTCCAGAATCTTTCGCACTTTTTTTGGTGGGTTTATGGGGAAGGTTTTGGGTTGGGTTTTTTCGGTTGCGAGGACAGTTATTCGGGCTGCACCGAGAATCGGCCTATGTAGCTGGTCGGAGGTGCAGGTGC